>CAVOSE010000069.1:0-72598 GCA_963698775.1 uncultured Gammaproteobacteria bacterium | reverse complement strand
GCCGCCGAGTCGCTGAGCGACGAGCGCAGCCGCTGGGTACGGACGCTGTGGCGCCACCCTGAACCGAACGCTGCGCCAGACCGTCGCGACGAACTGTGAGGCGTTGTACGCGGTAGCGGAGCGGTCGTGTCCGACACCACGGGGCGTGCAGCGGTGATTCTGTGGGGGGCTTGAACGCTCGTTTTGGTGCTCGGCATGCCCGCGTTCCGGCTGACAACGGTGGTACGTCTGGCAGGGCCGATGTCTCCTGTCGGCCACCAGCGGTCATTGGCGCTCCGCGGCGAGCCGACCGCAAAGAAATCATAACCGCACCCTAAAATTGTTGGCCCGTTATAACGCCGGGTGTTTTGCGCGGGGCCTCGGTGAAGGTCTGAGCTGGTCGATCTGAAGTAAGCGAATGGTGTTACGTCCCCGTTTTCTCCCGGGTGGTGAACCCTTGTGAGAAGATGTTGATGCCGGGTGGTGCCGGGATTCTTTCCCCCAAATCCCACCCGCCAGTTTCGCGACTTCGCGTCAGGCTACCAATTCTCTGCGGAGAGACGCAGGTCCATTAGAAATGTCCAGGCGCGCTCCGGCTGAGTCGCAAGGTAGTGAAAATGCTTCGGCAATCTGTTCTGAGCTCAAAAAGAAGTCTTGCGGTTGGTCCGGCATGTTCGCCATGGTTTTTTCCAGATCCACAACGCCGTCCAGCACAACGTAGCTGACGTGGATTTTCTCGGGACCCAACTGCTTTGCCAGGGATTCGGCTAGATTGAGCTGGGCCGCTTTGGCCGAAGCAAAGGCTGTGGAGCTCAGCCCGCCTTTTAGTGGAGCTGTTGCACCACTCACCACTCGAGCGTTGCTGGGCGCGTCGTCGCGGTCGGATCGCCGTCCCGTCGGCAGGAGCGCGGTCGTCAAGCCTGCCGCGGAATCTGGCTGGCGTAGCCGTTCTCGATGTGTTGCAGGCTCGTCGTGGTGGCGAGCACGACCAGCTTGTCACCGGCTTCGAGCACAGTCTTTTCTGATGGAAAGAGAAGGGCCGTCGTATCCCGCCGGTACAAGGCTACGCCCACCAAGTGCAGTTCCTGCGCCAGCTCGCCCAACGATCGGCCGCAGAAGCGGTCTCCTGACGGCAGCGCGAACTCGATGATCAGTGTGGTCTTTCCCCGGAGCTGAAACGAGCCCTGAATGCTCTCGCCGAAAGCCGCCCCGGCAAGGACATCGGCCGCCACGGAATAGCCAGAGATCACCTCTGCACGCGGAAGCAGCGCAGACAGGTTATCGCTGAGTACTGTCTTGTGGGCGCTGACAACCACCTGGCAGTTGGGATTGACCGCGCGCGCCATCAGGCCGATTTCCAGACTGCGAATCTCGTCTTCGACGGTAACCACCACGCTGCGGGCGGTCTTCATGTTCACGCGTTCCAGCAGATTTTCTGGTTTACCGATGAGCAACGGTAATTCCGGCAGCATGGTCTGATCCGCATCAGGATCGGTGGCGATACAGGCCACTGATCGTCGCAGTCCCTGCAGAATATCGGCCACGCTCCTGCCCAGTTCATTCAAGCCTATGACGACCACGTGGTCGTGCGGCGGAACCGCTGGGCGCCGGAGCATGAATTGGAACTTGGAGTGCAGCAGAAACTCGGTAACCAGAGCGTAGAGTACGCCGACAAGCGCAATACCGACCAAGCTCAGGAACAGGCCGTAGGCTTGCAGCCAGTCCGGGGCGGGCGTCTCTTCGAAGGTACCGAACATGTCGCCGTAACCACCGAGCAGCAGCACGGTCACAGCGAACAAGTCAGCGTGCAATGCCGCGCCCGGGTAGAAAAAATCGAAAAGCAGGGTGCCGGAAAGGAGCAGGAACAGGACCGTCAGACCCAGGATCAGCGCCACGCGCAATGATTGACGCTGCGCACTTTGCCTCCAGAAGTGGCGCCAGCGATCGTACCAGTGCAGCGGATTGAGCAGCCTGGTGAATAACCATGACAGGCGCTGGTGCATTGCCGGTGCGGTCGCGCTGTCGAAATCCGCTGCGACGAGTTGCAGATAGACCAACTGGTCGCCGGCCTCAATACGGGCGTTGGGATCCCAGTTGTGGAAGGTCTGCGCCGCTGTCGCAACGTCAGCCTTTTCGTGCTGTAACACCAGCCGGTGCTTGTTGTTGAACCCGGACAAGGGCAGGTCCAGAGCCCACTTGTCGTCGTCGGCGATGGTTTTGTCGATCACCGCCAGCCAGTGCTCGTCATACTGAAAAAGCCCCACGGTGTCGCTGCCGAGCGCCGCCAGGGCAAAGGCCCTTGCCGAGATCCGGCTCGGCGAGAAGGCCGCGAAATTGCCCAGTTTTTCCGCCAACAGACGGTTCAGGTTTGCCTGACCGGAACGCACCACTAGCCGAGCTGCCGCGTTTTCGCCGCGCGCCGTCAGCGCTGCCCTGATGTTGGTGTGATCCTCGCCGGTCACCAGCAGTAAGCCACGGCAATCAGAAACGCCGGCTCTTGCCAGCACATCGGGATGACTGCAATCGCCCTCGACGAGGCCGTGCAGCTGTTCGCGTAGGCCGGGGATGTCCCAGCTACGCGGTGACGACTCCGCGATTGCGACGACCGTAGCCCCAAGTTTCCGGAGTGAGGCCACACAGTGCTGGCCTAGGCTGCCAAGTCCGCAGACGATGAAATGATCTTTGCACATCGACCTCTTGGTCTTTCCTGGATTCTTCATCGTTGGTGTTTCCTGAGGCAGCTGTGATCGCGTGATGTGGGTCGGGGATCGATCGCAGGGTCTGGTCAGATGACCGCTAGGGCGCCTGACATCGAGATGCGTGCTCCTCCGAACGATGCCAGCTTCAGGCACAGCAATCAATCAGCCAGGTGGCTATCTGTGGAATGCAGCGGGCACCGCGGCGGCGAGCGATCGTCAGCCTGGAGCGTCGAGTCAAACCTGGCGAGGCTCGAGACGCGTCACCAAGGCCTGAAATACAGCGCCACACCGGTCCGCCCGCTCACCGTCTTCTTGGGCGGTACCGCGGAGGCGGATGTTGGCGAAGATAAGGTCGCGATCAGCCGGCGTGGTGCAAGCGGAGATTGCGGACAGTCCCTTGTTCAGATCGGGCTAACGGTAAACCGGTAACGGATTTAAGAGAACCTGATCCAGCCATTGCCGAGGGAGCCGAGCCGGAGCCCGAATAGGATCGAGAGCGATTTTAGCGCGAGCGCAATTAGAAAGCCCCATAGGGCGGAAGAGGCGGTGTGAAATCCAAACACCTGCGAGAGCAACAGGAAGGTGATCGAGCCATCCAGCGCCGCCGCTGCGTAGAGTTCGCCGGTGACGGACAGGAAATTCACCCGCCTCTGCGAGCCCAAGGAGGCATCAGGACGAAAGGCTTGCGAGGGCCCGAGAGCTGGTCAAGGGTCAACCGAGAGCGGCGCGGACATCGCGGAGGTATGGGAACGCGCTTCGGCAAGGTTTGGGAGGAGATTGCAGGCGCAGCGGGCGGGCGTGAGATCAGGGGCGGCGGCACCCTCTGTGGCAGAAGATGGCGGTTACCAGGAAATGCGATGGTCAAACTCGAAGCCTGGGTCCGGTTGGGCGATGAGCTCCCAGTGCGGCGTCGGCTCGGGATCATCGTCCCAGCCGGGCGGTCCGCAGGCGGTCGCAATCGGCGGCGTCACCATTGAAAATGACGATGCTCGCAATGTCCGCTCTGGGTTACATTGCCGTCGTCGTTGTTCTAAGAGCCGATGTTTCCTTCGGGTCGGAAGCGGAAGTTCACGGTCGGAGGTGCCGCCGGCAGCAAGCGCCCATTGGCCTTGGGTCACTCCGCGGTCCGTTGCGGATCGAGGAAACAAAATTGGACCAAGTCGCACGGCTCCAACATGTTGGTCAACAGTGGCTTGCACACCCTTCTTCAACTCACGTAGGGCCTTGACATGACAAATAAGCTCAAAACGACGACGACGGCTTTGTTGCTGGTGCTGACCACGACCGTATTGGCGGCAAGGCCACCGTAGCGGTGACGGAACCGTCGCCTGCGCTCGCCCCCGAGGAGGTGGTCCGGATGCAGGTGGAGTTGCTGCGCACGAACGACGCGGACAACCAGGGGATCGCGCGGATGTTCGCGTATGCCTCGCCGGCCAATCGCGCGCAGACAGGACCGCTGGAACGATTCACAGCGATGGTGCGTGCTGCGCCGTATGCCGCGTTGTTGGGTCACCGGGAGGCGCGCTTCGGCCCCATCGCCGTGACCGCAACGCAGGCGCGGCAGCGCGTGACGATCGTCACCCGCAACGACGAGACCCGCGCCTTCCTCTGGGTGCTCTCCCGCCAGACCGATGACGCCTGCAACGGTTGTTGGATGACCGATGCCGTGGTCCCGCTCGGACCGGACGACGACGCCGATGGCGTCGAAGCCTCAAGGGTAGTGACCTGACCTGCGCACCTGCGCCTTGCGCGCCCCCACGGTTTGAGGGAGAACCTCGGGGCCCTTCGACGCGAAGCCGCGGGCTGGCGCGGGTTCGCGTCAGGGCTTGAGGCGGGACGAATACTGGCTTGCCTAATGCGAAGGCTTGGGGTTTATGGGGTTTCCCTTGCGAAGTGTTGCCTGAGCAGCAATTGTCCATGCCAGGCGGCGATTTGAAAAGATTTTGTCTATGTCTATATCTCTCTTTTCATCGTCTTCGAGTTTCTGTCCAACACTTGCAAGGTATTCGACCCATGTCCCAGTCCACGAACCAGATCAACCACACCCCGCTCGTCATCCTTGGTCTCGCCATGGCGCTCGGGCCGCTTACCGCGCTGTCGCTCGGTTCGCGCTTCGCTGATGAGGAGACCCTCGCGCGCGCCCAGGCGGGGGCCGAGAGCATTAAGCGTCTCGAGATGCAGGCGGGGATGGCCAATGCGCCCGTCCAGCCGGTCGAGGGCACGCAGGCTTACGCTGACGCGATGACGGCGGCCAACGACGGCGACTCTTAACTCGCTGGCGGTCTGGGCGATTGCCCCCAGATCGCTCCGCGACAGCCTGTCCGTGCGTATTCCGAGCAAGAAGTGCCACAGGCGGCGCCGCGGACTGAGAAGTCCTCTGTTTGCTGCCCTGCACCCAAAGCTCGACACATGTTCAAGCATCGGGCGCGTTCAAAAATCTCGCTTGTGCCAGTAGCGGGCGCCGCCTTGAGGTCTCGCAAATCGGCCACGGCGGGGGCGTTTCAACCCAAACTCCGCCGTTTGGCCCGCCGTAGGAGCGTCTTTAGTCGCACCGACAGCGGGTCCAACTGCCAAATTTGACTTTTGGTCCGGTCTCTCACGCCCCGCTTCTGAGCTTGGGGGATTGCAGTTTTTGAGGGGTACGGACAATGCGAGGCACGACCCCCCGATCTTCAATTGTCTCCTATACCGATTTCGATCCGCCAACCTTGTCTCGCGGCATTTCGGAGTCGGCTTCCTCGGCAGTCTCGATGAACGACGATCACTTCTACAACGACTTGACCCAGACGCGAGAGCAGGCGTGGCGCCGCCTCGCTCGGGGTGTGGCAGATCGGCGCTCGGGCCTGCATACGGTGCAGCTCGCGAGCATCGCGCCGGACGGCACGCCGCGGGTGCGGACCCTGGTGCTGCGCGGTGTAGACGCACCGATGCGCCGGCTGCGGCTGCATACCGATCGGCGCTCGGCGAAGTTCGCGGAGTTGTCGGAGCGTCCGGAGGTGGAGGTCTGCGGCTACGACGCCCGAGCGAAGGTTCAGCTGCGGCTGCGCGGACGCGCCGCCGTTCACACCGAGGCGCCGGCTGACGTTGCCTGGGATCGGACGTCGCGCAGTTCCCGCGCCTGCTATCAGACGCCGCTGACCCCCGGCTCCCGGCTGCGGGAGCCGACGGCGGCGGACCCGGTCGCGGAGGCGCCGGTGGCGCAGGATGCGGGGCGCGTCAACTTCGCTGTGATCGACATCGCGGTGTCTCGCATCGAATGGCTCTACCTCGCCGCCCGCGGTCATCGCCGCGCATTGTTCGAGTGGAACGGCGCGGAGTGGGAGGGATCCTGGCTCGTGCCCTGAACCTCTCCCTGTTCGACCATGCCGCACCGCCACAGGCCCGGCTCGGCGCCGCATCCCAATGCCGGCGTCTCGACGTTCAGCTCGTCGAGACCCGACTATCGTTGGTGAACGGGGTGGATCGGACGTTCATCGCATTGCCGAGAACCCCACGCATAGCCTCATCGGCCCCGACACGAAAAAGGCCGCTCGTCCAAGACGAGTGGCCTCTTCAGATTTGCGTCCCGCGGCCCCGACGGGCGGCGGGACGATCTGCCGGGGACGTTGTAAAGCGACAGGCTTACTGGGCCGGCGGCACCTGGGGAGCGACCGGGGCCTGCGGGGCGACCGGTGCCGCGTAAGGGGGTTGCGGCATGCGGGGCATAGCCGTAAGGCGCGCCGTAGCCATTGTAGGGGGCGCCGTAGCCGGAGACACGCTCGTAGCCGCGACCGTAACCCCGGCCCCAGGCGCGGGTTCTGATCCTGCCGCGCTATACCCGGCCCGATGCCGACGAGCAGCTGCTGTTCTCCCAGTTGAAGCTCACGCTCCCCGAACAGCCCCTCCGCGGATCCAGTCACAGAGCGCCGAAGTCGTCCTGGGCGGCAAGCCGCTCTGTAGTGCCGACCTTTCGCCATCCGTTTCGATATTATCAGTCGGTTACGCCCGCCAAGGCCGTTCCGTTGCGGAAGTCGGGCTAGAGTATGCGGTTGAGCTGAAGATCGCTGGGCGCACATGAAGCAGCCCGCTCAGCGCGCCTGCGGTGCCGGGATGCCGGTGGCGCGCGGATGCGTCCGACCGCCCGCTGATGCGCCTCGGCCCCCGGAAACGTGATCGCTCGGATCGCGAGGCGGGGTCGGCTTGCGTCCGGCCATAATCTCTGTAATCTGATCCGCGTCGAGCGTTTCGTACTCCACCAACGCCTCCGCCATCGCATCCAGCGTCGCCCGGTGCTCGATCAACAGCTGTCGAGCCTGCGCGTAGTTCTTCGCAACGATGTCGCGAACCTCGGCGTCGATTCTCCGCGTTGTCTCTTCTGACACCTGCTTGCGCTGCGCCGCCCCCTGCCCAAGAAACGCCTCGCCCTCCGGATCCTGATAGGCGAGCGGCCCGAGGTTCTGCGACAGCCCCCATTTGGTCACCATGTCGCGGGCGATTGCGGTCGCCCGCTCGATGTCGTTCTGCGCCCCCGTGGTGACGGCATCGGGTCCGAACACGATCTCCTCGGCCAGACGACCGCCGAAGAGGGTCGCGATCTGGCTCTCCAACCGGCGCTTGCTGGCGCTGACGCGGTCGCGTTCCGGCAGGAACAGTGTGACGCCCAGTGCCCGGCCGCGCGGAATGATGCTGACCTTGTGCACCGGGTCGTGCTCCGGGACCAGGCGGCCGACGATGGTATGGCCTGCCTCGTGGAAGGCGGTCAGGCGTTTGTCGGCCTCGCTCATTACCATCGACCGGCGTTCCGTACCCATGGTGATTTTATCTTTCGCGCGTTCGAACTCCGCCATGCCGACCAGGCGTCGATCGGCACGCGCGGCAAACAGCGCCGCCTCGTTGACCAGGTTCGCAAGATCGGCACCCGAGAAACCAGGCGTACCGCGTGCGATGGTGCGCGCCTCGACGTCGTCACCGACTGGAACCTTGCGCATGTGCAGCGCCAAGATTTGCTCGCGACCCCGGACGTCCGGCAGGGGCACCATGACCTGTCGATCGAAACGGCCCGGCCGCAGCAGTGCCGGATCAAGCACGTCCGGACGGTTGGTCGCGGCGATCACGATGATGCCCTCGTTGCCCTCGAAGCCGTCCATCTCCACCAGTAGCTGGTTTAGGGTCTGCTCTCGCTCGTCGTTGCCGCCGCCGAAACCGGCGCCTCGCCGACGGCCGACCGCGTCGATCTCGTCGACGAAGATGATGCAGGGCGCCTGCTCCTTGGCTTGCTTGAACAGGTCACGCACCCGCGAGGCGCCGACACCGACGAACATCTCAACGAAGTCGGATCCTGAAGCGGTGAAGAACGGGACCGACGCCTCACCGGCGATGGCGCGTGCCAGCAGCGTCTTTCCGGTGCCCGGCGGTCCGACCATCAGCACCCCGCGCGGGATCAGACCGCCGACGTTCTGAAACTTGCGCGGGTCCTTCAGGAAATCGACGACCTCGCCGACCTCGTCGCGAGCCTCTTCGACGCCTGCGACGTCGGCGAGCGTGACCTTGACGCTGTCGGCGTCGAACGCCCGAGCACGGCTCTTGCCGATCGACATGATCCCGGAGCCGCCCAAGCCCCCCTGCATACGACGCATGACGAAGAAGAACACCAGCAGCAGGAGAATGATCGGAATAAGACCGACCAATAACCGACCTATCAGGCTCGGCTGCCGCGGCGCTGTCGCCCGAATCGTCACGCTGTTGTTGACCAGATCATCGATCAAACCCGGATCTCCAGGGCTGAAGGTCCGAAAGCTGCTGCCGTCGGCCCGTGTCCCTCGGATCTCAGCGCCGTCGATCGTTACTTCCTGGATCGCGTTGTTCCTGACGCCATCAAGGAACTCGCTGTAGCTCGTTGTTCCTGAGCGACTTATGGGGTCGACGCCAACGCTGAGTCCGACCAAGACGAACGTCAAAGCGAGTATGGTAAGCGCGAAGGCAATGAGACGGTTGTTCATTTGAAACCTCGGTTTGGTGGAGAGACTGCCAAGCCATGTGTCAGATTCGATTGGGCGTTTGTGGTCGTGCTAAACAGACGAGCGCGTCGGTGTGTTCATGTCGATCGGCGCTCGCGGTCTGCGGTATTCGAACTGCGTGACCAGTACGCCCGCGAGAATGAAGAAAAGTGCCAGCAGGTGCCGCGACTCAGGTTCCTCACCGAGAAGACCGATGCCGAGCAGGACCGCCCAGACCGGGATCATGTAGTTCATCAACGACACGAAACTGGGCCCGGTGGATTTCAAGAGCCAGAAGTAGAGGACGACCGCGAGCGCAGTACAAAACACGCCGAGTGACCCGACGGCTAGAGCGGATGCGGCGGACAAATGCTGTAACGGCAGACCCTCGGTGGCCAACGCAAAGGGCGCCACCATGCACGCCGCCAGCAGTGTCGTTCCCGCGGCTGTGGTAAGCGCATCGCTCTCGGGTTGCCGGCGCGCAAGGACCATAGAGATCGCGAAGCTCAGCGCGGCGGCCAGTACGGCCGCGATTCCTCGCATTTCCGCCGCACCCGACAACAGTCGTACAACGGCGTCAGGCCCCATGATCACCACGACGCCGACGAAGCCGAACGCAGACCCGGTGACGCGGTAAGGCGTGAGCCGTTCTCCGGGCACATACAAGTGGGCCAGCGTCAACGCCGCAAGCGGCATGGTGGCGATCAGTATCCCGGCAAGGCCGCTGTCGATGCTCTGCTGGCTCCAGGCAATCAAGGTGTTCGGCAGGGCGTTCCCGAACAACGCGATGAGCGCCAGGTAAAACCATCCAAGTGGACTCCTGTTGAGACGCCGGCCGCTCAGAAGCATCACCACGGTCAACAACGGCGCGGCGATGAGCAGTCGAGCCGCTACGACCAAGGCAGGAGAGACGTCCTGGACGGCTATATTGGTCAGGAGGAAGGCCGACCCCCAAAGCACCGTGAGCCCGAGTAGCGCGAGCCATGCGACCGGCGGGTAGCGAAACGTCACGGCCGCATCCTCCCCGGCCTGACATGCGAGGCGACCGAGGCGTCCAGCCTGCTAGCGGATCGGTCGGGGACTGCGGTTGAAGCGGTCACAACGGCTTGACCAAGCTGAAGGCACCGCGGATCTCGCCGGCTTCATATCCTCTCGCGAGGTCGCCGGGATAGAGTTCATCGATCGCGCTGGCGACGTCGTCAGGAACGGCACTCCCGTGACAGACCAGACAGACCTGCGCGGTCGGGATCGCCTGCATGAAGCGGAACTGCCGCCCGTCGGCCTCAGAAACGTTGGCTGTGAAGGTCATGCCCTTCGCTTCTTCTCCGTCGGCCTGGCGCGTCTCGAAGGCTTGCAGCACGCCTCGCTCCCAGTCATCGGGGGCGTTGGCCGGATTCCGATGTTTCAGGCTTGTGCGGGCGACCGCCCAGCCCGTTTCAGTCGACAGCGCATCGGCGATCTGTGGCGCCTCTTCGTTGCAGACCTCGACGGCGGCCGTCGGGCCACCGTCCTTGATTGCCGTCTCAAGAGCGCCCTTCAGACGTTTCGCGAAATCCTCGACGAGCCCACGCGCCTCTGTTGCGAGCTCTGAATCGAGCGCCGCCGCCCCCTGTCGAGACACTTCCACTGTCGGGGCCTCAGCGCGCGAAGACGCGCCCATGGTAGGAACTACGGCGGTGGGCCACATCGGAGGCGCGGAAAAGGGCGCCGCTGGCCACGCTGGCCTGCCGTGCGGCGGTGGACCTGGGACGCGGACGGGCATCATCGGCATCATCGGCAGCCGGGGCAGCGAGGGCGGCAGGGGTACGAAGCCGCTGGCAGGCGGTCGATATGGGGGAGCGTTTGTCCCACCTGCCCGCGCTTGCGGAGCGCTGACTGCAGCCAACGCCAGGAGCAGAGTGGCAGTGGTGACCAAGCGATTCGACAAGACCGTTTCAGAAACCATCGGTTGAACCTCGTTGCATAGATCAGGATTGCCCACAAGCCCCGTGCTTAGGCGGTGGGCTGTGATGCGGAGTCGATCGCAATACCGTCGGCTTCCATGAGACCCGCCAGTGAGGTCTCGAGAAGGGACCGCGCGCGCGCCGTGCTTGCGTGCAGGAGCGCGTGAATGGCCGCGTCTTCGACGTTCAGGACCTCGCACTCCTCGCTGTAGGTCTCGAACGCGGTTAAGCGGGAAATCAGATCGACGAGATGCTCCGGGCATTCGCACCGGATCGTTGATGGCGCCGCGGCGATCTTGGCGAGTGTCGCGTCATCGAATCGGCGCGGCGCCGGTGAACCCGACAGTTCTGCTTGCGCGTCGGCGAAGGTTTGGGACGTCTGCACCGGCCGTGCATGCAGCAACCGAATCCAACGCCGCAGCTCCGTAGGATCTAGGGGACCGCGAATCGGAAATACGCGCGGGGACTCGAGACGCTCCAACGTGCTTCGAGCGGCGACGCCGTACACCACCAACACGCGAGGCACACCCACCTGTAGGAGGAGCGCGCCGATTTCGCGGATCTGCTGCGGCTGGATCGTGGCGTACTCCAGCACGAGAAGATCGGGTTCGAGCCCGCCAGCCTGGCTGATGAGATCCTCCCGCTCCTGGAAGCAGCCCAGGATCTCAACCTCGCTATCCTCGAAGCTGCGGCCCTCGAGGCTGTGAATCACCGTGGTGCCGAGCACGACGACTCGACATGTGCGGCCGACCTCGCTGGGGCCCTGCGGCAACTCGGCACAGCGCTGTTCGAGAATCTCGTGCGGCAAGCTGGCGACGATGCTGATGGCGTCACCGCGATCCACCAAGCGCTTGATCAAGACAAGGCGCTCCACGTCGCTTCGGGTGTACAGACGTGTGCCTGCTTGGGAGCGAAAGGGCACCACGGTGTCATAGCGCCGCTCCCACACGCGCAGGGTGTGCGGCGGGATGCCAGTCAGGCGAGCGACCGCGCCAATACGGTATCCAGACTCAGCGGCTTGAGCTTCTGCGTTGTTCATGTTTTGTTCGTCTCCATCGGCCGTTTTTATTATCTTTCCATATTCTGTCCATGTTTCGTCTTGACAAGACTCTTGACTGGGCGCACTGTCTCAGGCACGTCGTCAAGGATGTCAAGAGGACTGTCCCGGACATTGCACTGCGGCCGGCGAGTCTCGCCGCGGGCCGCGCAGCGTCCAGAGGAGTCTAGACTTCGCGGTCGGTGTCAGACGCACTCAGAAGAGCGCTGTGCGCAGAGAGGCAGAGGACTCCGACAAGCCGCTAGTGACGCGACAACACCATCGCCGCGTGCGAGGGCAGTCGACGACGCAACATTCGAAACCCAATCAACTGTGCCGATTCGGAGATGAATATGAATAGCGTGCCCACCACCGATCGCCATCCTGAAACCTTTTTCGACGTCGACATCCCGCTGCACGAAAGCACGGAGTCCGCGGCGAGCGTCGCCCAGCTCGTCAGCGGCTTGCTCTACACCGTGGACGCGCTCGCCGAAGACGTAGGCCACGACGACGTGCTGCAGGCGTTGGCGATCACCACCGCCGTGCGGAAGGCGATGGCCGACGTGTCATCCAAGCACGGCTGTGACATCCCATTGAAGCTGCTGGACGCGAGGGTGGCGTCTGCGGATTTCGAGGCCGCCCAAGCTGCGTGAAAACAGCGGCGACGGCAGTCGGAGACCGTGGCAAAGTCGTTCCCGTCAGGACCGGGTTTGCCTCACTGCGGAGCTCACCACCGGGATGCTGGCCATTGGGGGACGGCCCCGCGAGCGAATCCATGGAGAAAATTGGTTTGTCCGTGGCTGGCTTGCTCCGACCCCCGTGAGGGGCTCGCCACGAATCGGTGAGGTAGTCGGGTACGCCTGGTGCGCTCCGGGTGAGGCAACCGCCGCTTGCCGAAAGTGTCCATGGCCCCACTCTTGCGCCCTGATGTTCGCGGGCTTCGTACAAAGTCGGGACAGCCACTCGTCCACCACAGACGCCATAGCGCGGCGTAGGTATTTGGTGATTGGTTGAGTCGGGAAGGATCGCCATAGGTCCGAGGGGCGACTATCGGGGGGATCGAACTTCTGCGCTAACAACCCGTGCCAAAGAAAGGCGCGATAGTCGAATGCGAATTTCGCCGCGGGTCCCCGCTGTCCGCGACCGCCTCCCTTCAAATTATGTCCAGTTTCGTCCTAGGTGTGCAGCATGAACGCTATGTGCTTGCCGGTTTCACCGGCGCTTCACTTCCGGACCCTGATGCTGTCGCGATCGATGATCGCGGACCTCCGCTCCGACCACGCGGGCGAGGTTGGGGCTGTGATGATCTACCGAGGTGTTCTCGCGGTGAGCAAGAACGAGCAGGTGCGGCATTTCGCACAGCGACACCTCGCGGGAGAACAGAAGCACCTCCGGTTCTTCGAAGACTTCCTACCCGTCGAGCACCAAAGTAAACTGCTCAATGTCTGGCGCGCCGCAGGATGGCTGACCGGGGCGCTGCCCGCACTGGCCGGACCAAGCGCCGTGTACCTGACCATCGACGCTGTGGAGACCTTCGTCGGCACCCATTACACCGAGCAGATCGAACGTATGGCGGATGACGAACGGCTCGCGACACTGCGCGCCATCTTGACGGATTTCCGCGCCGACGAGCTGCTGCATCGCGACGACGCCGCAGGTCACTATGCGCGGCACACCGGTCCAATGGGTCGGTCCTGGCAGGCGCTCGTCGGGCTGGGCTCGGCGGCCGGCGTTGCCCTAACGCGGCGGATCTGACGTAGTTGAGCGCCGTCTCTTCCAGCGTCGCGCCCCGCATTGCCTCTGCCCGCCGGCTGGAGTGTTTCCAAGCAAATCTTTGGCCAAGCGGGGCGGCTTAGGAGACTGAAACATGCCGGGGCGTCGGATGCAGGTCATGTTTGCGTTGGTGCTCGGCGCCCAACAAGGCCACGCTGGAGGCGACTGATCCTGAGCGCCTCCGAGACGCTCGTCGAGCGGTGGATTTCCAGCTACGATCGACCAACGCGGAGGCATGATCGGCCATGCCCGGTATCACCCCCTACCTACTCAGTCGTCCTGCTTCTGCATGTCGCTAACGCAGATGCGGTTTTCAGAATCGCGCTCGAAGCCGGCGCCGAGCAGATCTATCCAGTCGCCGACCAGTTCTACGGCGATCGCACGGGGCGCGTGGGTGACCCGTTCGGCCATCATTGGATCATCGCCACGCGATTGCGGGACGTTTTCGGGCCGGAGATGGTGGCGGCATTCAATGCGATGTTCAGTGCATAGCTGCCGAAAGCGTCCACAGCAGTAACTCGTCATGTCACTTTTACGTGCACCGAGCTGTTCGGGGGGCTCCTAGCGCTGCGATTCCACGAAGCAGCGGGTGTCGTCCAGATCCTGCCGCAACGCCTTGGTCGTGGAGCCCGTGATCCATGGTGCCATCAGGAGCGAGACGACCCGTGCCAAAGCGGATTGCGGCTTAGCGTGGAACGCGATGGCCAGATTCGTCCGGCCTCCGCTCTCCCCTGTGACCTCGACCTCGGTCAGATAGACCGAACCGTGGCTCTCTGCGCGCGCGCTGTACCGTTTCCCCTCCTCCGCATCAGTGATCCACATGGTCTCCGCGGCTTCCTGACCGAACAGCAACCGGGTCTCCGTCCACTTCAGGCCGACCAGCCCTGATGCGGGTCGCTCCAGAACAGTCAGCGCGGTGACGCCCGAGAGGATGTCCGAGCGACGCTCGATGTCGGAGACCGCCGCCCAGACCAACTCCTTGGAACCGTTGATCCTAGTGGTTACCTGAATGTGCATATCTGGTGTCGAAGCTCGCCGGGGTTTTCTGGTCGCCGCGGCTGCACGATTGACCGCAGCCGCCAACTTCGTCAAGCGGTCAACCCGCGGCGAGACTGCGGCGGCAGGGCACGTTATAGCTGCCGATAGCCGCTGATTTACTCGTTCCCCGTACCCTGCAACCGCGTGATCCGCTTGTCGCGCTCCATCTCCCACGCACCCGGCAGGTCCGCGTTGTTCCAGTCGGCGTTCAGCTGCCGGTCCTGGCGACTAAGCCGGAAACCATAGGTGTCCTGTATGTAGGGCATAATCAGGGCGACCCCCTGTTCATGATCACCAGCGAACGATCAAATGTCCCAGGGCAGGTCGAGCTCAGCGTCCTTCTTACGTGGTCGATGGATCAGGACAGTGAGCCTGTTCCGGTAACCGACAACGCCCGCGCTGGGCGCGCCATCCAGAAAGGCCAGCAGAGCAACTCCCTCAATCCGCGCCAGGCGGCTGGGGCCGAGTGATTCCACACGCGCCGACGCAGGCTCACCGTCGAAGACCGAATACTCGCCGCCAACCTGGCCAGCCGGGTCCAGCGCAAGGATTGCGGCGACAAGCATCCGCTGGAAATTCTCGCGCAGCAGCGCATCACCGCAGTCGAGCCGCCGGCACGCGTCATCAGCCTGGAGGAGTTGACCCTTTGGCTTGCCGAGCGCAGCGGTCTGGGCTATCTGCGCATCGATCCGCTGAAGATCGATGCTGCCAGCGTCGGCGACCTGGTCACCTCCGCCTATACCAGTTGGAACAGAATCTAGCCGGCGCAGGTAACCGCGGATCATGTGATCGCCGCCACCTCCGAGCCCTACCTGACCGGCTGGATCGACGCGCTCCGTCAGGTCTTTCCGGAAGACATCGTGCGGGACGTCGCCAAACCGAAGGACATCGAGCGTTGCAACGGATTGCCAGTGAACCGCGTGACGGGATGCGATTGACATCCCGTTATTGCACCCGAATTCGGTGGAATTCGAGCTTGGCAATGAATTTCTGCGATGACGGTTCCAACGACAGTTTCCGAGCAACCAGGCCGGCGCGGTCAGCTGCTCTTCTACGCATTACCAGCGCTGATGACCTCCGTCGCGGCACTACCGATGGCGCTGTTCATCCCGGCCTTCTACGCCGACGAGCTTGGCCTCCCGCTGGCGGCGGTCGGCGGCGCCATCGCGGCATCACGCCTGCTCGACGTGCTGACAGACCCGATGATCGGGATGCTCAGTGACCGGTCGCGGGGCCGCTGGGGCCGCCGCAAGCCATTCATGATCCTCGGAACGCCGCTGTTCCTGTTGTCCGTCTGGCAAGTCTTCGTGCCGCCCTCGGACGCGACGGTGGCCCATCTGCTGCTCTGGTCCGCGTTGCTCTATCTCGGCTTCACGATGATCGATCTGCCGCACAAGGCCTGGGGTGCCGAACTGTCGAGCGACTACGATCAGCGCTCGCGGATTACCAGCGTGCGCGAGGCACTGGCGACATTGGGGCAGATCGCCATTCTCGCGCTGCTCGTCGTGCTCGCACTTCAGGGCGTCGAGGCCGCACCAGCTCAGCTCGAAGGGCTGGCCTGGCTCATCCTGGCGGGCACGCCGCTTTTGGTCCTGCTGGCGATCTGGCGGGTGCCTGAGGGTCAACCGGAACGCTTCGAGCACGCGCCCCGCGGGCTTGTAGCCGGCCTGCGCATCGTCGCCCGAAACCCGGCCTTCGGACGGATGATCGGTTGTGTGATCCTGTTCGTCGCCGGCATTGCGATCCAGGGCACGTTGCACCGCCTGGTGCTCAAGGATGTGATCGGTGACGCATCGGTCTTCGCGGGGATGTTGCTGATCGAGAATGTCGCGACCCTGGCCCTGGTGCCGGTCTGGCTGTGGCTCTCGACCCGTATCGGCAAGCATCGCGCGCTGATTGCAGCGGCCCTGTGGCTCGCGGCCTGGAGTGTTCCATTGGTCTTTCTGGGTGCCGGCGACACCACGCTGCTGATCGCCTTGATCGCGATTCGAGGTTCGAGCTTCGCCTCGGTCCTCTTTCTGTCGAATTCGATGGCCGCCGATGTGATCGATGTCGACACCCTGGAATCCGGTGAGCAGCGCTCCGGGCTCTTCTTTGCCGTTTGGGGGATGGCGATCAAGCTCTCGCTGGCACTCGGCGTTCTCCTCGGGACGCTGTTGCCGTCCGCGATCGGCTACGACCCACGCGCGAGTGCGATAAGCCCGCAGGTCCAGACCGGGCTGATGGTGATCTATGGTCTGGTGCCGGCGGCGATGATGGCCGCTGGCGCGCTGTTTCTTGTGCGTTTCCCCATCGACCGGTCCAGGCACGATCAAGTTAGGGCAGAGCTGGAGGCGCGACTGCGTTGAGACGCAAGCCAATGGCGACCACTCGCTCGTCCGGGGATTTCAGGCACACGTCCACGATCTTTCAAGCTCGGGCATCGGTGTAGACGAATGCTGCTGCCGGCGGCGGAGGCGGGACAGCGCGCCGTCGCCCCACTGCTAGAGCACCAGCCCTAACAGGATCAACCAGCAGCCGCTCGGGAACGGGCCAGTCAGCGTCTCGCCGTTTAGCCCAAAGCCCAGCGCCAATGCCAGCACCGGCGTGATTTGTCTGGTCAGCGCTAATCGGCTCGCCGCGATGTACTGCGGGCGATGACGCCACGCATAGTCGCTCTCCGCATCCACGACACCGACCGCTGCGGCCTCAAGGTCGCCGAGGTCATCGACCCGGCAAGCGGCGCAGTGCTCAGCCTAGCGATGGTCGAAGTCGGCAGGGCAGCGGTTTATGCCAGGTAGTGCTCGGAACCGGCGTACGGGCAAGCGCAGGACAGGGCACGGGCGGGTGGATTGGGGATCTGGAATCGGGCAGGAGAGCCGCAGCGGCCTTGGGACTGCCGGCATCGGTGGATGTCAGGATCTGGCCAAGAGAAGTCCGAACAACGCGCCCGACAAATTCCGGATTCCGGGAAACATGGTCACTGCCCGGGGTGAGCGCCGCATAGAGACGCTGACAAGCATGCAGGCCGAACGTGCGCGTCCAGACATCGTGGGTTGGGCCAGGCCAACCCGCCGCAACGGACTCAGTTCAGAAGAAAGTCTTACGCTTCGGTCCCTCGGACCCGACACCTTCGACCAGTCGCGGACGGCGCGGCTCTGGTTCAGGGAACATCGCCGGGCGATCCTGCTCCGACGCGGGTGCTGGCGCCTCGTTATCACGCATGGCGTTGTAGAGTTCGCTCCGAAGCTGCGGGATTAGCTTGCCCGTCAGTTCTTCAAGGTGCTCGCGGTCGTCCCAACGCATCTTCTCAAATGACTGGAGGCCGCTCTTCTCAGCAACCTCGCGGGCGCGTGGGCTGACCTCTTCCCACATCCTGCGCAGGTCCTCCGCCCGGTCGCGCAACAGCAACTCTCGATCATGCTGCTCTTCAAAGATCTGGTCGAAGCAAGCAATCAGACGCCGTTTGGCCCGCGGGAGCGCGATGTACCCGATAAATACGAAAGCCAGGACTGCGGCCAGTGCAATCCCTGGCAACGCCACAACCAAGCCCGTGGCAAGTGCGGCAGCGCTCAGCCCGCCCAGGAGCAGGATTGAGAATCCTACCCAGCGCGCGCGGGCCGATCTAAACCTGTTGGCGGCCTCGCCGATCACCATCGCGTGCAGCCGGAGCCGCTCAGCATAGGCCTGGATCTGTGTGATCTGGTTGTCCATCCGCCGGGTTGGGGCACGGCGTAGCTCTCCGATCAGGTCGTTGCGCGCCTTCTCAAAGTCCTCCATCGGTAGGCGCGACTTCGGCTTGTCGGCCAGCGGTACAAAGGTGGTATAGATCATCGGCAAGTCTTTGCGCGGGATCACCTTTCCTAGGTTCCAGCAGAGGGCCCCGTAGGCCCGCGCAAAGTCGTGCAAGCTCTGGAACTGATCCACCTTGTTCAAGACGATCAGCATCTTATGGTCGATGCCCGATAAGGACTCGCGAAAGACTTGAAGTGTTTCGCCCGTCGTCCCAGGCTTGTCCGGATCAAAGAAGACCATCACAAGGTCGGCTCGTTCGGCGAACCAACGCACCACACCAGGGAAGTCGAAACCACGCCCCCGCTCGGTTATCGCCTCATCGATCATGCCGGGGCTGTCGATCAGCGTCACAGTTTGCAAAAGTTCAGCGGGGCGCAACTTCAGCCGCACATGCGAGACAAGTTGGTCGCCAAAGTGCCGGAGCCCCTCATAGGGTAAGTCGGGATTGCCAACGACGGCCGGCCCGTCTCGCTCGGTCGCGGTCGCGCCATACGTGATGATCGTGAACCCGTCGTCCGTGGGGGCAACCCCAGTGGTCTGAACATCGTCGCCCAGCATATGGTTGACGAATGTGGACTTCCCCGATGAGTGATTACCCAAGAGCAAGACTTGCGGCGGCCGACGCAACTCGCCCACAGTGGGGGGACGTCGGAACATGAATTCCTTTGCCAGCGGGTCGAGAAGGTCGTCGTAGTAGCTACGGACCCGATTCGCAAATTTTTCCATAACGTGTTGCTAAAGGGGGTTAAGGGGAAAAGTAACAGCTATAGGGGTAGGGATCGGAAATCCAAGCCGATGGGCGCGATCGCAAGCGTCGAAACGCAGAGGTCGGCTAAGAACTGCGTTGTAGTGCGAGTCGGTTTTGTCGGCTCCTGTCCGCTATCGGGGGCCGCGCTTCTCCGCCGACGCGGTCCGTGATGTCCGTGCCGTCCGTTCCGCGAAAGCAACGACCCCACGCGGGTGCGACGTCGATGTCGGCCCTGGGTCGATTGCAGGCATTTCTGCTACATCTCCGGCATTGCTGCAACCTGGAGAAAACGTCGGTATCCGAGTGAGGGAATCTTCGAAATTGCCGACGAAATCGGCGCAGAAACACCTCGAGGCCTGGTGCGTCATTCCAAATGCCAGCCAATGAGTGCACCGCGCATCGCCAGTGCTGGGAGATGACCCAATAGGACTCCCCAATGCACGTCTAACGCGGTAGCCTTGGGCATCGACCGAAGCGGTCCGCCCATGCAAAGAACTACCCCACCGACCCACGTTCAGGGCGATCAGCCGCTGGAGGCGCTCGCCGGCTCCATCGAACGCGTGACCTTTCACGGCGCCGACAGCGGCTTTTGCGTGTTGCGGGTGAAGGTGCGTGGGCAGCGCGATCTGGTCACCGTGATCGGCTCCGCGGCGAGCGTCACGGCCGGTGAGTACCTGGAGTGCAGCGGCTGCTGGGTCAACGATCGCCAGCACGGCCTGCAGTTCAAGGCCCGGCAGCTGCGCGTCATCCAACCGACCACGCTCGACGGCATCGAGCGCTATCTGGGCTCCGGCATGGTCAAGGGCATTGGCCCGCACTTCGCGCGCAAGCTGGTGGGGGCCTTCGGCGAGCGGGTGTTCGACGTCATCGAGGACAACCCGGATGCCCTGCTGACCCTGGAGGGCATCGGCCCCAAGCGCAAGCAACGCGTCACCGAGGCCTGGGCCGAGCAGAAGATCATTCGCGAGATCATGGTGTTTCTGCAATCCCACGGCGTCGGCACCGCGCGCGCGGTGCGCATCTACAAGACCTACGGCGAGCAGTCGGTGGAGCGGGTGCGCGAGAACCCATACCGGCTGGCGCTGGACATCCACGGCATCGGCTTCAAGACCGCCGACGCCATCGCGCAGCGGCTCGGTATCCCGCCGGACTCGCTGATCCGCGCCCAGGCCGGCGTACGCCATGTGTTGCAGGAGATCGCCGGCGACGGGCATTGCGCCGCCTGGTCGGACGCACTAGCGACCCGCGCGACGCAACTGTTGGAGATCCCGCCCGCGATCATCGCCGAGGCGATCGACGCCGAGCTGGCGGAGGAAAACCTGGTCGCGGAGGACATCGACGGCCGCCCGGTGCTGCTGCTGACGCCGTTGCAGCGCGCCGAACGGGGCATCGCGCTCGGCATTGAGCGGCTCGGGCGCGATCCACCACCCTGGCAGTACATCGCGACCCACAAGGCTCTCCCATGGGTCGAGCGACAGACCGGGCTCGCGCTGTCGGATTCCCAGCGTGCAGCGGTCGCCCAGGCCGTCAACGGCAAGCTGATGATCATCACCGGCGGCCCCGGCGTCGGCAAGACCACCGTCGTCAATTCCATCCTGCGCATCCTGCTGGCCAAGGGCGTCGAGGTACGGCTGTGCGCGCCCACCGGCCGCGCCGCCAAGCGCCTAGGCGAATCCACCGGTCGCGAGGCCAAGACCATCCACCGGCTGCTGGAGTTCGACCCGCAGGTCATGGCCTTCAAGCGCGATCAATACAGCCCGCTGGAGACCGATCTGCTGGTGGTCGATGAGGTGTCGATGGTGGACACGGCGCTGATGAACCAGCTGCTGCGCGCCGTGCCGACCCAGGCGGCGGTGCTGCTGGTGGGGGACGTGGATCAACTGCCTTCGGTAGGGCCCGGCGCCGTGCTGGCGGACCTGATCGCATCGGAACAGGTCCCGACCGTGCGTCTGACCGAGATCTTTCGTCAAGCCAAGGCGTCACGCATCATCGTCAACGCCCACCGCATCAACCAGGGTTCACGCCCCGAGTCCCCCAGCGAGGATCAAGTCGACAGCGACTTCTACCTGATCCGTTGCGAGACCCCGGAGCTGATCCACGAGCGCCTGATCCGGGCCGTCACCGAGCGTATCCCAAGCCGTTTCGGCCTGGACCCGGTGCGCGATGTGCAGATACTGACGCCGATGAACCGCGGCGGACTGGGATCGCGGGCGCTGAACGTGGAACTTCAACGTCACCTCAACCCGACCGCGCAACCACGCATCGAACGCTTCGGCTGGACCTACGCCCCCGGCGACAAGGTGATCCAACTGATCAACGACTACGACAAGGACGTGTTCAACGGCGACATCGGGCACATCGCCGCCATCGACTTGGAGGAAAGTCTGCTCAGCATCGACTTCGATGGCCGTCGGGTCGCCTACGACTTCGGCGAACTCGACGCGATCGCGCTGGCCTACGCCACCACCGTGCACAAGGCTCAGGGATCGGAATATCCAGCCGTCGTCATCCCGCTAGCGGTTCAACACTTCAGCCTGCTGCAGCGCAACCTACTCTATACCGCGGTGACCCGCGGCAAGCGCCTGGTGGTGTTGATTGCCCAACCCAAGGCGCTGGGCATGGCCATCAAGCAGACCGGCGCCAACCGACTGACCCGTCTGCGTCAGCGAATGATCGAGTCAAGCCCAGTCGCTGGCGACCTGTTCGCAGAATGATTACGCTCGCAACAGCGGCCGCGCCGCCTAGCGCGGCCACACTGCCGCCTAGTCGACCTGCTGGATACCGCTGATCAGCCAGTCACCGTCCGGGCTGTTCCAGTCATGGGCGACATGCCAGACCTCGTTCAGGGGTTTGGCTGCGCCGCTCTCCTCTTCGCGGATGAGACCCGAAAAACGCACGCTGGCGACGACCTGATCACCGTCGCGTTGCACCGATAGCAATTCGGCGTTCAGCGTGACGACCTCGGTGTAGTTGGGGGCGTCACCGAGGGCCTCGCGCTCGCGCTTTATCTCGGCGAACAGCTGCGGCGACGTGTACTCGCGGATATCACGGAAGTCCGACTGATCCCAAGCCGCCTGGAGACGGATGAAGTGAGTCTTGGCGCCGTCGACGAAACCAGTGTCATCGAACCAGGCCGGCGCGTCTGAGGCTGCGGCCGAGGGCTTGGCCATGACGCGTCCCGCATCGGTCGCGGCGGCGTTTGCACCCCCCGCCGGCCCCCCGAAGGGATTGGAGCCGCCAGGGCCGGCATAGCCCCTAGCAGCGCCGGCTCCGGCACCGGCGACTGCGGGTCCGGCCGACCGACTGCGGAATAGCTTGAACAGCATGAAGCCGCCAAAGACCAGCGCGGCGATCATCAAGAAGTCCATGATCTGAAAGCCCTCGAAGCCGTCGCCGAAGAACATTGATGCGAGCAGTCCGCCGGCAGCGAGACCTGCCAGCGGGCCCAGCCAACGGCTGGCGCCACTCTTGGGCGCGGTCTGGCCCGGCGCGGCTTGGCGTTGGCTGGCGGCGGTCCCCTGACTGGCTTGGCTCGGCGGTGTCGCCTGCCGCGGAGTGCTGTATTGCTTGCCGAAACTCTTACCACCACCAAAGCGCTTGGCCTCGGCATCATTGGGCATGAGCAGACCACCTGCCATGACGGCGGCGATTAGGGCGATGAACAGGGTCTTCATGGTGTTTGCCTCAGTGTGGTTCGGTGTGTGATGGTTCGATCTGTAGTGTTGCTGACCGGTCTGCTTGCAGCAGCTCCGCGGCACCGATGCCGCGCGGGTCGCTGACAGCAGTGACCTGAGCGCCGATACGATCCCAATGGATCAGCTGCATGTTGCCGTAGGTGTCGCGCGCGGGTTCGAGTCGATGCCCTTTGGCAAGCAGCGCGTCTTGTTCGGCGTCCGTCAGCGCAGTGGGTTCGAACAGTATCTGGTCGGGGAGAAATTGATGGTGCCAACGCCCCGCTGCAACCCAGTCCGCGGGATTACCGCCGTTCACCGCGCCCAGGATGCCGTGGAGCACCATGGTAATGATCCGACTACCGCCAGGCGTACCAAGGATCGCGACACCTTGATCGGACTCGACAAAGGTCGGGCTCATGCTTGAGAGCATGCGCTTGCCGGGGGCGATTGCGTTAGCCTCGCCGCCCACCAGACCATAGGCGTTAGGCTCGCCTGGCGCGGCGGAAAAGTCGTCCATCTCGTCGTTTAGCAAGACACCCGTTCCGGGCGGGACAAAGCCGGCTCCGAAAGGATAGTTGATACTGAGCGTTGCGGCGACGCGATTGCCGTCCCGGTCCAATATGGAGAAATGCGTCGTGTCGTTACCCTCCGGGGACACAAGCCCCGGTTGGCTCGGCGTCGCACGGTTCAGGTCGATGTCGCGCGCCAGACCGGCCGCGTAATAGGGGTGCGTCAGGCGCTGGACCGGAACATCGACCTGATCCGGATCACCGAGAAACAGCGCCCGGTCGCGATAGGCGCGGCGCATGGCCTCGACGATGACATGAATGCGTTGCGGCGATGCCATTGCCTCCAGATCGAAGCCGGACAGCATGTTCAGCATCTGCACCAACGCGACACCGCCGGAGGACGGCGGTGCCGCGCTGACCACGCGCCAGCCGCGGTAACTGCCGACGACGGGCGCACGCTCGACGATGCGGTATTCGGCAAGATCCTGCAGCGTCCAGATGCCGCCAGCCGCGCGTACGCCGTCGACGAGCGCCGCGGCCACCGGGCCGGCGTAAAAACCGTCGTGGCCATGCTCGGCTAGTTGGTTAAGCGTGTCGGCCAACGCGGGCTGACGCAGCAGTGCCCCGAGCTCCGGCAGTTCATCGTTCGTTAGGAACTGTGCCGCGGCGGCCGGTGATGCGCGCAACGCGGCCTCGCGCCAGCCAGCCAGTCGTCGGTAGATTGGATCGATCTCAAAGCCGGCACGGGCCAACTCGATCGCCGGCCTCAGGGTTTCAGCCAGAGGTAGTCGCCCATAGTGCGCGGCGAGATGTGCGAGCGCGGCGGGCTCACCCGGAATGCCCGCCGCGAGGGGTCCGTTCAGTGACCGCTCTGACACGAAAGTGCCGGCCTGATCCAAGTACATGTCGCGGGTCGCAGCCAAAGGCGCGCGCTCGCGGCCGTCTACCATGACGTCGCGACCTTCTTCGGCAATATGCAGCAACCAGAAGCCCCCGCCGCCGAGACCCGAGCTGTAGGGCTCGACCACGGCCAGCGCGGCGCTGACCGCAACCGCGGCGTCGAAGGCGTTGCCCCCGGCCGCGAGCATTTCGAGCCCGGCCGCGGTCGCCGCCGGGTGGGCCGATGCCACTGCGGCGGCGGGAGGCAAAGCCGCGTCTGTCCCGCGCGTGGCGGAGAGGCTCGCATCGTCGAGGCCCTCCGCCTGGGCGGCAAACGGCACGACCGTCCAGAGCGCCACAAGAAGAAGGCTCCGCATGGGAGCCTTTCCGGAGCGGGTCATAACGCGGAATGGCCCGTCATGGAGATCTGCTCAGCCTTCAGCCGTGATGCGCTCATACTTGGCACGCAGTTCCTCTTCGTTCTCGGTGTTGTCGGGATCAGTGATGATGCAGTCGACCGGGCAGACCTCGACGCACTGAGAGGTCTCGTAGTGTCCAACGCACTCGGTGCAAAGATCGGGCGCGATCACGTAGATCTCGTCGCCCTGCGTGATAGCGCCGTTCGGGCACTCGGGCTCGCAGACGTCGCAGTTGATGCACTCGTCGGTGATGATCAAAGCCATTGGGGTACTCCTAGGACAGTTGTCGATTTGTGGGGGACGTTGGGATGGGCGGAAGTTTATCCAAACCGTTCTTGCAATGCAGCATGAACCTGTGGCGCGACGAAGCCCGAGACGTCGCCGCCGAGGCGGGCGATTTCCTTGACCAGCGACGACGAAATATAGGCGTACTGCTCCGCTGGCGTCAGGAACAGCGTCTCGATGTCCGGCGCCATACGACGATTCATCCCGGCAAGCTGGAACTCGTACTCGAAATCGGACACCGCACGCAGGCCACGCATGATCACATGCACCTGCAGCTGCCGCGCAAACGCGACCAAGAGCCCGGAAAAGGCGACCACTTCGACATTCGCCATGTCTGCACAGACCGTGCTTGCCAGGGCGACGCGCTGGTCGGTATCGAAGGTTGGCTGTTTGACGATATCGCGCGCGACCGCAACAACCACCCGGTCGCAAAGGATGGAGGCCCTGGCAATCAGATCAGCATGACCGTTGGTGATCGGATCGAAGGTACCGGGATAGACGACGCTGCGCATTGCGGAACCTCAGCGGGAAGCAAGGGCACGCAAGGATACCAGAACAACATCAGCCGCCGAGCGCCTCTTCGCTATCGCCACGAACCTCGACCAGCCCATAGCGGACCTGGCCGGCGCGCTTATCGCGCGTCAGCGTCCATCCCGTCGGCAACGGCGGGAATCCATCCCTGGCATCGGCCTCCAGATAGATCACGCTCCCCACGGCAACCCAGCCCCGTTGTTGTAAAAGGCCGCAGGCGGTGGCCAGCAGGCCAAGCGTGAAGGGCGGATCGAGAAAGACGATGTCGAAAGGCTGAACGGGCTGATCGGCTAGCCAACGTACAGCATCGGCCATGATGACCGAGACCGTATCAGCCTTTAGCAGTGCGGCGTTATGCTGCAACTGGCGCGCCGCTGCGCTGCCGCGCTCAATCATTGCCACTTTCGACGCACCGCGTGAGGCTGCCTCGAACCCAAGCCCACCAGCCCCGGCGAAGCAGTCGAGGCAGCGACTCCCAGTCAAGATCGGCGAGAGCCAGTTGAATAGGGTCTCACGGGTCCGATCGCCGGTTGGGCGCAAACCCGATTGATTTAAGATCGGCAGGCGACGACCGCGAAACTGGCCACCGATGATGCGAAGCTGCCCACCCGACGCCAATCGGGCACCGGATTTCTCCCGGGCTAGCGAGCCCTTGCGGGCACCGGAGCCGGATGTGGTAGCGACGATGGATTTAACCCTTTTACGAAGCGAATCCCTAGCCCTCGCCACCGACACCCTTGATCGCCTCGGGCGCGGCCACCGCGGCGGGTGAACCGACCGGCACCGCGCCGACATTGGCGTCCGAACCTGAAGCGGTGCCAGCGCTGCCGCTTGAACTCGCCTTCGGCTGGGTCGCCGCCTCCGGGTTCGTTTCTGACTCGGACTCGACCGCGGTTGGCTGCGTCGCCACCGCCTCCGAGTTGCCGCCGACCTGCACGACCGCGAGGCGGTCGGGATGCACTCGACGCTGGTAGGCGTCACGCACCTGTTCTTTGGTCACCGCGGAGACGCGGCCCTGAAACCGATCGAGATAGTCGAGGGGTAGATCGTAAAACCCGAGCATGGCTAGGTACTGGACGACCTTTGCGTTACTGGCGATGCGGAGCGGAAAGCCGCCAGTAATGTTCTTGACGGCCGCCTCCAGTTCCTCGTCCGTGGGACCCTCATCGACGAAGCGCTGCAGGGTATCGAGCAGGACGCCACGGGCCTCATCGGCCTGGGTGTTTTTTGTTTGCAGACCCAGGATCATCGGCCCACGCTCGGCCATGGGCGCGAAGTAGCTGTAGACACTGTACGACAGGCCGCGCGTCTCACGCACTTCGTGCATCAGAATCGACACCAGGCCACTGCCGCCGAGGATGTGATTGCCGACATAGAGCGGGAAGTAGTCCGGATCGCCACGGCTCATGCCCGGCTGGCCGGCATAGAGATGCGTCTGGCTCGAAGGGAACTCGATCTGCACCGAGCCGCCGTCACTGGGATCACTGACCTCAGGCAATGGCGCGGCGGCCTCGCCCTGGGGTAGACCCGCGGTGATCCGGTTCGCCAACTGCTCCGCCTGGGAACGATTCAAGGCGCCGACGATGGCAATGGTCGCATTGGCGGCGACGTAGTAGCGCTGATGAAAGGCCACCAGGTCGTCGCGCGTCAGCGCGCCGACACTATCTGCAGTGCCGCTGGGGTCGGATGCGTAGGGGTGCGTGCCGAATACCGCTTTGTACAAGGCCCGGCTGCCGACGCTGGCCGGCTCTTGCTCCGCCAGACGCAACGCAACCAGCTGGTTTTGGCGCACGCGTTCGAAGTCCTCCGGCGGAAACGCCGGCTGCGTCATGACCTTCGCCATGGTATCGACGGCGGGCTCCAACAACGACTCGTCGGTGAGGCTGCGTAGTGTGACCCAGGCCATGTCCCGCTCGGCTCCGGTGCCGAGGTTTGCGCCGAGGGACTCGACGCGCTCCGCGATGGCGTCGGCGTCCAGATCCGCAGCACCCTCGGTAAGCATGTCGGCGGTCATGGAGGCGAGCCCCGGCCGCTCGCCATCGCGCGCGCTGCCCGCATTGAACACCACGCGCACATCGACCATGGGCAGATCGGGCGCCTCCACGAACAACACCTTCGCCCCATTGGCGGTCTGCCAGGTCTCGATCTGCGGCGTCGCCATCGCCGTTGCGGTTGCCGCGACTGCGACAAGGCCGAGCGCGAGCGCGGTCAAACGACTCATCGGAAACTGAGTGTCAGCGTACATTGCCATGTCCTCCGAGGTTCACCGCGGCACGTTGCGGATGGTCGCCCAGGGGCTGGGGATCCAGCATGGCTACCGTGCGTGCGTCAACCGTCAGGTATTTTTGCGCCACCGCCTGGATCTGCGCCGGTGTCACTTCCGATAGCCGCGCGACGTAGTCGTCAACCAGTTCCCAGCCAAGGCCGACGGTTTCGAGCTGGCCGAGCTGCATGGCCTGGTAAAACACCGTGTCCTTTTCGTAAACCTTGGCGGAGATCAGCTGGGCGCGGATTCGGGCCAGCTCGTCCTCGGCCACGGGTTCGGTCTGCAAGCGTTCGATCTGCTGCAGTAACGCTTGCTCGACGTCTGCGACGCTATGGCCCTTGGCGGGGCTGCCGCTCAGCAACAACATGCCCGGCAGACGCGTCAATGCGTTGTAGCTGGCACCTGCTGATGCGGCAACACGCTGGTCACGGATCAACTCTCGGCTGAGCCTGGAACTGCTGCCACCGTCGAGCACCGACGCAAGCATTTCCAATGCGTAAGGCTCCCATGCCTCTTCGGTGTGACCCAATGCCGGAGTTTTGTAGCCGACGATCAAGTAGGGCTCCTTCGCCGGCGCCTTGACGGTCAGGCGCTTTTCACCGCGCTGTTCAGGCTCGGCACGGGGCTTTGGAGAGGCGATTTGCTCCGGCTGCAGCGGCCCGAAATGCTGCTCGGCCAGCGCGAAGACCTGCTCCGGGTCGACATCGCCGACTACCACCAGCGTCGCATTGTTTGGCGCGTACCATTGTCGATACCAAGCGCGCAGATCTCCGACCTGCATGGAGTCCAGATCGCTGGCCCAGCCGATGATCGGAATTCGGTAAGGCGACGCCTCGTAGGCGGCGGCATTGAATTGCTCGAAGGTCAGCGATTCCGGGTCATCGTCGGTACGCAACCGGCGCTCTTCCTTCACCACCTCCAACTCCTTCAGGAACTCTTCTTCGGGCAGCGCCAAGCGGCGCATGCGCTCCGCCTCCAGTTCGAAGGACACCGCCAGCCGGTCGGCGGACATGGTCTGAAAGTAGGCCGTGTAGTCACGGCCTGTAAAGGCGTTCTCATCACCACCGTTGGCTGCAATGATGCGGGAGAATTCGCCTGGCTGCAGATTCTCTGTGCCTTTGAACATCATGTGCTCGAGAACATGGGACACCCCGGTGACGCCCCCGAATTCATAGCTAGAGCCCACCTTGTACCAGACCTGCGAGGTGACGATCGGTGCGCGATCGTCGCGCTTGACCAACACCTTCAACCCATTGTCCAGCACCTTCTCATGCACCATCTCGCGCACTGGGGCGGGGCCGCCCTCCGGCGCGAGGGGCTGCTGGGTGGTTGCAGCGGCAATGCCGGCCGGCAGCAGTGCCGTGCACAGCATGGCAATCAGAAATCTCATGACACTACCTCTAGGATGGCTGTCGTTTTGGTTCAGCGCCAACTTGGCGCCGTATGGGCGCGGTTACAATGGCTCGGCCGCGCGGCGCGGCACCCGTGCGATCCATCCGGTCCACGGCCATCGACAACGCGCCCGGCTCGCTTCTGATAGGATTCAGACCATCTAAGGTTACGGCCCAGTCGGGCCGCTCGGCGCGGCGGAGACAGGATTCACGTCTCGCTAGGGACAGAAGGATTGCTTGACCATCCTGGCCGGAAACCAGAGGGAACACGAAAACGCGGCCTGCATGCTCTCTCATTTTCAATCGCTTAGGGGATTGAAAATGGTGCGACGTCACACCCCGCACGCTCAACGAAACACCCAACACGAAAGAGTCGGATACACCGCAGTATGTTCGGATTCGGAAAAAAGAAAAAGGCCAAGGCCGAGGCGGAAGCTCAGGCCAGGACCGCCCTCACAGAGGCCGAGTCCGGCCTCGCGGCGCCATCGACGCTGACACCCGAGCCACCACCTCTGGAGACGATTGCGCCGCACAGCGCGCCCAAGCCGGCGCAGGCACCTCAACCCAAGTCGCCGCCCCCAGGGTATTCGCAACCGAAGCCGGATCAGACGGCAGCCCCGAAACCTGCCCCTGAGCCCGATGTCGGCAGTGGACGCGGACGCTTATTGCGCGCGATCGACGAGGCGGCCGCGGCCAAGGTGCGCGCGGAGGCACAGCCCAAACGACGCCTGTTGAGCAGCCTCAAAGATGGTCTGGCACGCACGCGGGCCGTGCTCAACGCCGACGTGGGTGACCTGGTAGTCGGCCGCACCGAGATCGACGAAGACCTGCTAGAAGAGCTGGAAATGCTGCTGCTAAGCGCCGACGTCGGTGTCCCCGCGACGACGCGGATCATCGAGGATCTGGGCTATCGCATCAAGCGGCGCGAGGTGGTCGACGCTGACGCCTTCCTGCGGGCCCTGCGCCGCGAACTCGCAGCCATCGTTGTGCGAAATGACGCGCCAGTGCGCCAAGCGGCGCCGGGAAAGCCCCAGGTCATCCTGATGGTCGGAGTCAACGGCGTCGGCAAGACCACCAGCATCGGCAAACTGGCACGCCAGCTCAAAGACGAGGGCAACAGCGTGATGCTGGCCGCCGGGGACACCTTCCGCGCCGCGGCGGTGGAACAGTTGCAGGCCTGGGGCGAGCGCAACGAGGTGCCCGTGATCGCACAGCAGGCGGGCGCAGATCCGGCCTCCGTCATTTACGACGCCTTGCAGGCAGCAACCGCACGCGGCATGGACGTCCTGATCGCCGATACCGCCGGCCGCCTGCACACCAAGATCAATCTGATGGAAGAACTGCGCAAGATCGGCCGGGTGTTGAAGAAGATCGATCCAGACGCACCGCATGAGGTGATGCTGGTGGTGGATGCGACCACCGGTCAGAACGCTTTGCACCAGGCGGTTCAATTCAACGAAATTCTGCCGCTGACCGGCATCACGTTGACCAAGCTCGACGGCACCGCCAAGGGCGGCATCCTGTTCGCGATCTCCGAGCGGCTCAACGTCCCTTTTCGCTTTATCGGTATCGGCGAGGGCATCGAAGACCTTCGCCATTTCGACGCCGAAGAGTTTCTCGACGCGCTGCTGTCGCCATGAACACGGCTGCGGGCATCCTTGCCCAAATCGCACCGACGGCCGCGGCGCCAGGCCCGACGCGTGGGTTCGGCGCATGCCTTCCTCCGCGACGATCGCCCGTCGGCCCCCCGCGGGGCCGCCGAGCGCGAACGCCTGGCCAAGCGCGCATCCGCACTGCTGGTTCCGGTAGGTTCTCGTGATCCAGTTCGAGCACGTCACCAAACGCTACCCGCAGCGCGGCGACGCGTTAAAAAACCTGAGCTTCGAGCTGGAGCCCGGGGAGATGGTCTTTCTGACCGGACACTCGGGGGCCGGAAAGAGCACCTTGCTGCGGCTGATTGGCCTGCTGGAGCGCCCGACCCGCGGTCGCGTGACGGTCAATGGGCGCGATCTTGCTCGCCTGCCCCGACGCCATGTGCCCGCGCACCGACGCGAAATCGGCATGATTTTTCAGGACCACCGACTGCTCCCTGAGCGCAGCGTCTTCGATAACGTCGCCTTGCCACTGGTGGTCGCCGGGATGCATCGACATGAGGTCGGCAGGCGCGCACGCGCGGCGTTGGATCAGGTCGGCTTGCTACCATTCGAGCGCGTCCTACCGTCGTCGCTCTCCAGCGGCGAACAACAGCGTGTCGGCATCGCTCGCGCCGTGGTCGCGCGCCCGCCGGTGATCCTGGCCGACGAACCGACCGGCAATCTCGACCCAACCCTCTCGCGGGAGATCTTTCACCTGTTCGAGCGCTTTCACCAGGTTGGCATCAGTCTGCTGATCGCGACCCACGATCTGGAACTGGTTGCGTCCATGGGCCACCGCACGTTACGGCTGCACGAGGGTCGCCTGGTGGCGGACTCTGGTCACTGGTGACGCCATGCCTAGCGCATCGAGACGCCGACCCGGCCGCAATCGCCCCCTCGCAATGCTTCAATGCTGGGCCAACAACCATGTCAATGCGGCCTCCGAGACCATCGATCGGCTGGCCCGCACACCACTGGCAACCGCGATGACGGTCGCCGCCATCGCGATCGCGCTGGCACTGCCAGCGACACTGTTCGTCGTACTGGATAATTTGGAACGCCTCGGCGGCGGTTTGGAACGAGGCGCTGGGGTTTCTTTGTTTTTGCAACCGGGGTTGGACGAGGTCCAGGCCAGTGAATTGGCCACCCGTCTCCGAGCACGCCCTGACATCACAGCTGTCGAGTTGATCTCTCGCGAGCAGGGACTTGCGGAATTTCGCGACTACAGCGGACTCGGTGCGGCACTTGACCAACTGAGCCAAAATCCGCTGCCGGTGGTGATCGCCCTGCACCCGTCACGCCAGGCGCAGGGACCGGAATCCATGGGTGCGCTCGCCACGGCCTTGGAGCGCCTTCCCGAGGTCGACTTCGCCCGACTCGACATCCAATGGATGCAGCGCTTCAATGCGATCCTGACGCTGACGCACAATGCGGCGCGCCTGCTGGCGGTGGTACTGGGTCTGGCCGTGCTGCTGGTGGTCGGCAACACCATCCGCCTAGAGATCCAGAATCGTTGCAGCGAAGTGCAGGTCATGGACCTAGTGGGCGCGACGCCGGCCTTTATCCGAAGGCCTTTCTTATACAGCGGCGCCTGGCACGGGCTGCTCGGCGGCATCGGCGCCTGGGCCATGGTGTCCCTGTCCACTCAGCTGTTGCAAGGGCCGGTGGGGCGGCTGGCAACCCTTTACCACACCGAATTCGCCCTCGCCGGCCTAGATCTGCGTTCAACACTGGTCCTGCTCGCGGTAGGCGTCGCCATGGGAACAATTGGCAGCTGGCTGGCGGTCGCCCAGCACCTAAGCCAGACGGATCCCCGCTGATCCTTGTCTTTCTAAGCATAATCCGCCGCTTCGGCATCCCGGGCCAACGCGCAAGACGTCTGCCGCGGTGGAGCACAGCGTCAAGCTTCGGTTTTTCTTTTTTTTGGATCGGAAATAATCGTGAAAATCGGTGGGCGCACGGGTTTACCCCAAAGTTTTTGGTATTATTCAGCAATCCGCGACGGCGAATACCTTTAACCGGCTCCGCACAAACACCAAGGTCATCCGGGCCCCGTTACCTGTACAAACTTTTGTTCTAGCGCTAAGCTCTAACCCTCGGCGCTTTGTCCACCGTTTGTCTCAGGGGCTTTCCGTTCAAAGGCCGATCAAAAACCCCGAACATGCTGTTGTAAACTCACCCCGTTCGGTGCTAGCATATTTTCCTAGTTATTTACTTGGGTATCGACGCCATGACTGACGCAACGACCAAAGACATCGCAACGATCGGTTCGCTGTCGACGGGAACCATCGACGCCTATATCTCGAGCGCCTACCAAATCCCTGTTCTGACCTTGGACGAGGAGCGCCAACTCGCGTTCCGCCTCCGCGACCAGGGCGACATGATGGCCGCGCGCCGGCTGGTGCTGTCCCATCTGAGGTTCGTGATTCGGATCGCCCGCGGCTACCTCGGTTACGGCCTGCCGCTCCCTGATCTGATTCAAGAGGGGACGGTTGGTCTGATGAAGGCTGTTCGCCGTTTCGAGCCAGATGTAGGCGTTCGGCTGGTTTCGTTCGCGGTCCATTGGATTAGGGCCGAGATCCACGAGTACATTCTGCGCAACTGGCGCATCGTCAAGGTGGCCACAACCAAGGCTCAGCGCAAATTGTTCTTCAATCTGCGTAGCTCCAAGAAACGCCTCGGCTGGTTTACCAAGCAAGAGGTCGAGGATGTCGCGGCAGATCTGGGCGTCAAGCCGGAGACGGTCCTGGAGATGGAGTCGCGGCTATCCAGCCACGATATGTCCTTCGACGGGCATGACGACGATGACGACGACGGCCCCTCCGCCCCGTCCACCTATCTTCCCGACATGAGCATGGAGCCAGCCACCGCGCTAGAGCGCGAGGACAGCGCCACCTATCAGCGCGACCGGCTGTTCGCTGCACTTCAGGGGCTTGACGAGCGCAGCAAGACGATCCTGCAACAACGCTGGCTGAACGAGAAGAAGCAGACCCTGCACGAGTTGGCACAGCAGTTCGGCGTGTCCGCAGAGCGTATTCGCCAGATCGAAAAAAACGCGATGAATAAGCTACGCGTTCAGTTGGAACTGTAACCCGCTGCCCGCCCATAAAGGCCCGCCGATCGGCGGGCCTTTTTCGTTTAAGAACCATAAAGACCCTGGCGTCGCCGCAACGTTGGCGCGACAATCACGCCTCCCCACGTCAACCTTTCCAACACATGCCTTGCTGATTGATCGCCCCAGTCCTCAAGCAATAACCGCTGCGCCACCCGCTATGAAGCACGTCATTCTGAAGACCCTGCCCGCACTCGCTCTCTTGCCGACGCTGGCCCAAGCCGCTATCCCGGCAACCCCGGTCATGACCCTGTACAAATTCAACGGTCCCCTGCAGGTACCCACGTACCGCATCGGCGCGAATGGTCCGGGCGCGCGCGCCGGCAGCCTGACCCAGGGCACGTCGATCATTCCTTGTCTGGTCGTTCAAAACGGTCGCGCGCTGACGGACTCGAAAGGCACGCCCTATGTCGGCTTTGAGATCGTCGTGGACTCGACCAAGGCATCCGGGCAAGCCGCCACCGCGACCTTCAAGCGCACCTTCGCCCAGCGTGAGTCCATGCGCGTACCGAACCACCATTGCGCGCCGAACGTGCGCGAGGTGATCAGTGTGCGGGATCTGTACGCCCTGGAAAAGCCGCCCTTCTTCGACCCACCCGGCAGCGGCAATCAAAAAGCGGCGGAGCGCGAGGGCAAGAGCACGCTGGATCAGATCGTGCGCAGCTTCCACAATTCGCCGCAGTGCGCGGGCGTCAACAAGCGCCTGACTGGCCGCCGCGATAGACTCGCGAGCGCCTGGGACAGCTTCATCGCCAAGAACGGCCGACGCTGGGACAAGACCGACCTCGCCCGCGCCAAGCACCTGGACTACACCCTGCGCACCGCCATCTACGAGGGCCATCTCGATCGTGGCTGCTCGGCGTATGGTGCCTGCGAGCGCAATGTCGTCGTACTTTCCGTTCGCAACCGCGCCGTCGGCCAATGCCTGAAGCGCCAGGGCTGCCGCTTTGGCGGAGACTTCCAGGGCGCCGCATCAGACCCGTCTCAGTACAACATCTGGGATGCCTACCTGACCCAGATCTCCGGCTTGACCGCCTGCTACCTGCGCACCGACCTTGCAGACAAGGACTACTACGACCGCATCCAGGCGATGTACGGCCAGAACGTCGGCGATGCCGAGCGTATCCTCTATGGCAACGAGTCCGATCTGCGCGACATGTTCCCCGGCAACTCCATGTCGGACCTGACGGAACTACGCCACTACTACCATCCACCGGCCATGGGGAAATGCTTTCCCCAAGAGGATCGCATCGAATACATGTCCGGCGCCGTGGCCAAGAATGGCCCGGACCATGCCCTGATCGCCAACACCCGCATCAAGGTTGGCGCCAAGGTCGGTAGCGGCTACCGGTTTCAGGAATTCCGCTTCGACCAAGAAGACTGGGGCGACGCCATCCGCATCGAGAACGACTACCCTGGCTTCGTCATCGATGGACGCAAGGTCAGCCTAGGTGGCGGTGGTGGATGCACCGCCTACGGGGTGTCCCGCGGCTGCCGGTTTTCCAAGGTCGGCCGCTACCGACGGACCCCCAACTGGCTCACGGCCGGCAAACCTATGGGACTCAACTGCCGCGTTCAGGATCGCGGCGAGTCTTGTCGCGGCAGCGGTGGCAACAGCAAAGTCACCGTCGGCGGCTCATGTGACGTGGACATGATGCCTGTCACAGGCGTCCATTGAGGCCAACGCGCCGCACCCTGAGAGCAAGCTGTGTGACGGGGATCCAGACCGCGGTGGGCGCGCCCGTCACACACCACCGAGCAGTAAGTCAGAATCAGCGGCGCGGACCGCCAAACCGGCCCATGAGATCGGTTGCGCGGTTCATGACCGCAAGCAGCGGACCGAGGCGATGCTCCAGCTCCAGGCTATCGAGCAAATTCTTCGCGTACAGACCCAGCTCAGTGTCGCCGCCGAGGCGCAGTCGGCGATTGAAGAAGAGCGTGTCCGGGTCCTCGCGACGCGTGGCCAGCAACAGGAACTCGTACACGTTGCCCTCAATAGTAAGATCGGCGGCAGTTCCAGGCTGAGCTGTTTCAAGCCGTCCGTTGCGGAGCGTCAAGCGATAGCTGAGGCGGGCATCGTCGACGCGAATCAGCATCACCCGATCGTCGAGAAAATCCAGCTCCCCCTCGGCGAGTTCGGGCTTGAAAACGCGGTTGAGGATCTGCGCCAACAACGCGCTGTTGAGCCGCGGCGGGACGAGGCCGAGGGGCAAAGTCAGCAGCGGCGGTAACCTAGGAGAATCAGTAACTCCCGGAGTAGTAACGGTCATGACAAGGGGCCGAGACAACAATGAAGGGGCCGATGTCTCCGCACGGCGCTATTGGCAAACCGCTCGACAGACACTCGGGTTGGTCAACGAGAAGGCAGGATGCCTTGCGATCGGGGATGGCTAGATCAGGCGGCCGAGATCATGCCTCGTGAACGCAGCTCGTCGATCGTTTCACGGAACTCACCACGCAGTCGGCGCCATTCCATGACGAACCACGGTGTCACCCGGTCCGGCTGTTCGACGATCATTTGATCGACCTCAGCGCATGGCATCCACTGCCAGGCTGCTATCTCGCTCGGGTTCACATCGATGCGAACGGGCGCAGGTATCTTACCCACGTACACCGAGCACAGCTCATGCTCCGCGCCGAGTTCGCCGAATCCGGCCTGATATTTGAAGCGGTACAGGTAGACCAGGTCAGCGTCCACGGCGAGTTCCTCGCGCAACCGTCTGTGCACGGCCTGCTCATAGGTCTCGCCCTTGCGCGGATGGCTACAGCAGCTATTCGACCAATAAAGTGGCCAAAGCGGCTTGGATCCGCTGCGCTGTTGCAGCAACACCCGATCGTCCTCGGTAAAGAGGAAGATCGAGAATGCGCGGTGCAGCATCCCATCGCCAAGATGGGCATTGACCTTGGTCTCGTAGCCAGTGACGTTGTCATCGGCATCCACCAGGATCAGCGGCTCGTTATCGAAGGAAACGGTCTTATGCTTGGTCAAATCAGATCTCCTGGGCTGCGGCGACGGCCGTCAGCTACTGGCCATTGGGCGCAGATCACTACTTCTGGTTCCACTGGATACCCGGGGAATGCTGGCATAAAGCCCACCGGGCGACAAGCCAGATTGACAGATCAAGCGTCAACATAATCTGACGAAGCTCAAGGACAGGCCTCTTTGAGGCAAGCGGTTCGATGGTCGCAGTGATTCAATACGATGTTCTCAAACGCGAATACAGCGAACTACTCTTCCCTGGCCAAGCCGCGTCGCGTCCGGATAGGCCTTGGCGCACTCCGGCGTCGCCTCCGGGCAGCGCGGGTGAAAATGGCAGCCGGAAGGCGGGTTGGCCGGCGATGGCATGTCGCCGTCCAGACGGATGATCTCACGGCGCTGTGCCGGATCGACCACGGGCACCGCAGAAAGCAGGGCCTTGGTATAGGGATGGCGCGGATCATCGAGCACCTCAGCCGCGCTGCCATACTCGACGATGCGGCCCAGATACATCACCGCCACCTCGTGTGCCAGGTAGGAAACCACCGAGATGTTGTGGGTGATGAACAGGTAACTGAGCCCGAGGTCCTGCTGGAGTTGCTTGAGCAGGTTCAGGATCTGCGCCTGCACCGAGACGTCCAGCGCGCTGGTGGGTTCATCGCAGATGATGACCTTGGGGTTCACGGCCAGCGCGCGGGCGATGCAGATGCGCTGCCGCTGACCGCCGGAGAACTCGTGGGGATAGCGCGCCGTCGCCTGCTCGCCGATGCCGACCTGTTCCAGCAGTTCGGCCACGCGGCGCTGGCGGGCGGCACGACCCCGCACGATGCCGAGCGCCTGCAGGCCCTCGCCGACGATGTCGCCCACCAGCATGCGCGGGTTCATGGACGCGAACGGGTCCTGGAAGATGATCTGCAGGTCTTTGCGATAACGGCGCATGCGCCCGGCACCGATGTGGGCGAGATCGGCGCCGTCGTAGCGCACGCTGCCGCCGGTGGGGCGTTCAAGCTGCAGGATGCCCTTACCCACCGTGGTCTTGCCGCAGCCGGACTCGCCGACCAAGGCCAGCGTCTGCCCCCTGCGCAGGGTCAAATCGACGCCGTCGACGGCCTTGACCTGGCCGACCGTGCGTTTGAACAGGCCACGTTGAATCGGGAAATGGACCTGTAGGCCGGCGATATCCATCAGCGCGTCGGCCTGCACGCCCGAACCCGACGGCGTCGCCGCGGTCGCCGCGGCTGGTGCGTAGTCAGGAATGCCGTCGGCCCACAGCAGGCAGCGCACCCGGTGCTCGACCCCATGGTCTATTTTCGCGCCGGTTGCCGCGCGATACCAGACCGGCTCGACGCTGCGACAGCGGTCCATGACGCGAAAACAGCGCTCGGCGAAGCGACAGCCACTGAAGGGCCGATCGAGGGCCGGCACACGACCCGGGATCACGGCCAGTTCGGAGGCACGCTTGTCGGCGCTCGGCACCGCTTCCATCAGCTTGCGGCTGTAGGGATGGGCTGGCGCGGCGAAGAAGGCGTCGACGCTCGCCTGCTCGACGATCTGGCCGGCATACATGACGGCAAGCCGATCGGCCGTCTCGGCGACGACGCCCAGGTCATGGGTGATCAGCAGCACCGCCATGCCGGTCTCACGCTGTAGGCCCTTGAGCAGTTGTAGCACCTGGGCCTGGATAGTGACGTCCAGCGCCGTGGTCGGCTCGTCGGCGATCAGCAGCTGTGGATCACCAGCCAGGGCCATCGCGACCATGATGCGCTGCTTCATACCGCCGGAGAGTTGGTGTGGGTATTCGGTCGCCCGGCGTTCCGGATCTGGGATGCCCACTGCCCGCAACAGCTCGACGACACGGTGCTGGACGCCATGGTTGGGCCGACCAGCATGCACCCGCACCGCCTCGGCGATCTGCGCACCGACAGTCAGCACCGGGTTCAGCGAGGTCTGCGGCTCCTGGAAGATCATCCCCATACGCCCGCCACGCACCCGGCGCATGTCGCGCTCGGATAAGGTCAGCAGATCGGCGCCGTCGAGCCACACCGAGCCGGAGCGAATGCGTCCGGACAGCGGCAGCAGCCGCATCAGCGACAAGGCGGTCATGGACTTGCCGCAGCCGGACTCGCCCAACAACGCCAGCGTCTCGCCCGCGCGGATCTGGAAGCCAACCCCGTCGCAGACGCGCACCGGTCCGCTGCCGTCGGGTCGGCGCTCGGAGGCGCCGAGTTCCGTGGTCAGATTCTCGACCTTGAGCAGCACATCAGTCATCGGACACTCCGCAGCCGCGGGTCGAAGGCATCGCGCACCACATCAGCAAACAGGTTCGCCGCCAGCACCAACGTGAACATGAAGACGAAGGCCGCGGCCAGCGACCACCAAACAATGGGGTCACGTGCCAACTCCAGCCGCGCGCTGTTGATCATGTTGCCCCAGCTGTTCATCGTGGGATCGACGCCGATGTTGACGTAGGACAGCACCGCCTCCGCCAGCACCAGGCCGCTGAAATCGAGCACCAGCGTGATCATGACGATGTGCAGCACGTTGGGCAGGATGTGACGGCCGATGATCGTGGAATGGCGCACTCCGAGCGCGGTGGCGGACTGCACGTAGTCGGCTTCGCGCAGCTTGAGCGACTCGCCCCGCAACAATCGGCACAGGCCGGTCCAGCTAGTGACGCCGAGAATGATGCACAGGAACAGCAGGCGTAGGTCCGCACGCTGCACCAGGCTCTCGAACTCCTCGGCGTTATTGGTCATGTAGACCTGCAGCATCAGGATGGCCGCGGCGATCAGCAGCACGCCGGGGATCGAGTTCAGCGTGGTGTAGAGATATTGGATGATGTCATCGGTCAAGCCGCGGAAATAGCCGGCCATGATGCCCAGGATCACCGCCGCCGGCAGCATCACCAGCGTCGTCAGGGTGCCGATCACCAACCCGGTACGGATGCTCTTCAGGCTCTGATAGAAGACGTCCTCGCCGACCTTGTCGGTACCGAGGACGTGATACTTGGCCGCCAATTCTGCGGCGGCGAAGGCGAGCACCATCATCAGCGCCAGTGTGACAAGCACGGTGCGCCACGGCACGTCCGTTCGACCTTGCCAGACGGCGTCGGCAGCAGCCTCGAAGGACTCTGCGCGGCGGCGGGCCAGCAGCCAGGTCAACCCTACCATCAGCGCGGTCCAGACGATCAGCCCCTTGACGACGCCGAGCAGGCCGCGCACCAGCAAGTCCTGATCCCGTTGCGCCGAATCATCGAGATGTGCCCCGCCGTGGAGCAAGCGAGGATAACCACGCTCAACGCTGCCGTCGGGCTGCTCCATCGCCTCCTTGACGAACAGATGCGTCGCAAAGGGTGCGGAGAAGGTCTTCTCCTCCCGCTCGCGCAGGCCCGTGAGCAGCAGGTCGAGCACGGACAGGACCTGAGTGGAATATCTGGCCTCCGGCGCCGCCGCCGTGGCGCCGGCATCGGTCGCTGCCGGGGTCTCAGCCGGGGGCGCTGCCAACGGCTCGATGCGCGGATGAAAATGCAGCGAATCGAGCAGGCCGATGCCGACGTAGAAGGCAATGACAACGAGGGTGGCCACGCCGACCCTGGAGCGCGCAACGCTGCGCCAGGGTCCGCGCAGATGCTCGTGGCGGGAGGCATAGACGCCGAAGCCAACGCCCACCGCAAGCAGTAGGAAGATCAGCAGGTCCGTGGTCAGGAATACCGGCATCATGACAGCCGCACCCGCGGGTCGACGATGGTGTAGGAGATGTCGGTCAAGATCAGGCCCAGGATGTACAGCACCGAACCCAGGAAAACCATCGCCCGGACGATGGAGAAGTCCTGCCGATTGATGGCGTCGATGGTATAGCTGCCGAGCCCCGGAACGCCGAAGAACGACTCGGTGATCAGCGCCCCCATGAACAGCAGCGGCAGCACCGCGACGACGCCGGTCAGGATCGGAATCATCGCATTGCGCAACACGTGACGAAACAGCACCACACGCTCGCGCAGGCCCTTGGCCCGGGCGGTACGCACATAGTCGCGGTTGACCTCTTCCAGAAAGAAGGTGCGATACAGTCGGGTGCCGGTGCCGATGCCCCCCACCACACCAACGATCACCGGTAACAGCAGAAACTTGGCCGCCTCCAGCCCGGTGTCGTAGCCAGAGATGGGCACTAGGTGGAACAGCTTACCGATCAGGAACTGCCCGCCGATGATGTAGAACAAGCCGGAGATGGACATCATCGCCACCAGCAGGATGACGCTGCCGAAGTCGATGTAGGTGGCGCGAAAAAAGATGATCATCAACGCGTAGCTGATGTTGATCGCGAGCCCCACCATGAGCACCGGTAGCGCGATGGCCAGGCTCGGCCACATGCGCTGAGAGATGTCGTAGCCGATGTCGCGACCACTGTCCGACGAGCCGAAGTCGAACGCGAACAGCTTGACCGACTTTTGGAAAAAGATCGTGTCCGTGAGCTTGTCCAAACCACCGGCCTGATCGTTGAACAGCAACGGCCGGTCGTAGCCGTGCTCGGCCTTCCAGCCGTCGATGGCCTGTTGGGTAACGCGCTTGTCACCGAGCTGCATGCGTGCCATGTCGTCCGGCGAGTTGACGACGAAGAACAACACGAAGGTGATCAGATTGACGCCAATCAGGATCGGCAGCGCATACAGTAGGCGACGGATGATGTAGGCGCTCACAGGGCACGGCTCCGCTCACGCCGGCGCGCGATGATGACGGCAGGCAGCGCGCCCAGCAGCAGTATCAGGACCGACGCGCCGATGGGCCAGAGCACCGGCGGATTCCATTGCCGGCGCAGGCGTTCACGCACCGCAGGCTCCAGCGAGCGGTACTTGAGGGTGTTGTTGGCCATCAGATTCGGCTTGACGTTTTCGAGCCACTGGTGGTGCAGGCTAAAGGACTTGGGGTAGAAGCCGAAGGACCAGGGCGCGTCGAAACGGAGGATCTGGTTCATCCGGTCGATGATCCGCTGGCGCTCGGGACCGTCGTCCATGTTCTTCATCTGGTCGAACAGGGCGTCGAACTCCGGATTCTGATAATTTGCGGCGTTCTCGCCACCGTCGATCTTTTTGTTCGGACCGTAGAGCAAAAAGAAGAAGTTCTCCGGGTCCGGATAGTCGGCGTTCCAGCCCCACATGAAGACCTGGCCCGTACCCTCGCGCATCTTCTCTTGGAACCGGTTGTAGTCGGTGGCCCGCACGACCAGCTCGATGCCGAGCTTGGCGAACTGCTTGCGCATCCAATTCAGGCGCGCCTTGCCATCGGGGCCCGCATCCATGGCCTCGTAGTAGATCGTCAGCGGGCGACCGCTCTCGGGGTCGCGGCCATCGCGATAGCCGGCCTGGGCCAACAGCGCCTTGGCCTGATCGATGCCTTTGCGCACCGCTCGGCCGTTGTGCCAGTCGAATACCTGCGCATTGATCCCTTCCCTGCCCTCCCGATGACCGAAGATACCCGGCGGAATCGCCCCCTGGGCCTCAAGTCCTCGGCCGTTGGCGAAGATGGAGATGTACTCACCAAAGTCCACGGCGATGCTGATGGCCTGGCGCAGCAGCCGCGCGCGCTCGGAATCGCCGCCGAGCAGCGGGTCGACCATGTTGAAACCCATGTACCAGATCGACGTCTCCACGGCGGTGACCAACTCGATGCCCTTTGCGCGCATATCGTCGGTGAGCCCGGCCTCTCCGCCGGCGCCGAACTGGATTGCCTGATCGAAGGCGTCGGAGCTGATGCCGGAGCTGTCGTAGAACCCCTGCAGGAATTTGTTCCAGTAGGGAATGCTTTCCTTGTCCAGGCTATAGACCGCTCGGTCGATGAAGGGCAACGGTTTACCGGCGTCGGCCAACAAACCGTCGGCGGAGTCCTCGGGCATGCCGTCGCTTGGATACAGCTCGCCGTGGAAGTTGGGGTTACGCGCCATGATCATGCGCATGTTCGGGTTGTTTTCGGTCAGCATGTAGGCGCCCGTGCCGACCGGATACCAGTCCAGCGTCAGGTTGTTCTGCTTCATGCCGAGCTGGCCGTACAGCGCCTCCGCCTCCCACGGCATCGGCGCAAAGAACGGCATGGCCAGCCAATACTGGAACTGCGGATAACGACCCTTGATGCGGATGCGATAGCTGTAGCGATCGACCACCTCGGCCCCCTCGAAGGGAATCTGCCGCAGATCAAAAAACGGCCGCTCGCCATCGACAGGGGCCGGCGCCTGCCCCTCTAAGCGCTCGGCGAGGGCCTCAAAGCCGACGATGTGCTTGCCCATCAGTCCGGCGATCGGCGAGTGCAGCCAGGGGGCCGCAAGGCGCTTGACCTGATAGACGTAGTCGTCGGCGGTGAGTTCGCGAGTGGCAGCCTCAGGTAGGTCGGCGAGGGTGTTCAATGCCGCCGCACGCTCGCGCCCCAGGGTCTGATATAGGTAGGTGCCGTCCGCATCCACCGCAAAGGCCGGATGCGGCTGATACAGGATGCCGGGCTGGATGCGGATCAGGTATTCGCTGACGGCGATGGCGTTCGGATCTGCATCGGCCGGCAACGGATTACCTTCGACGTCGAGGTAACGCGGCACCGGCACCGACTCGGCGGTGAGCGGCACCAGGGTGTAGGGTCGTTTCAGAAAGTGATACTGCAGGGGCGGCTCGTAGATCTGCGCAATGAACGCGTATTCATTGGAGCTGTACGAGCGCACCGGGTCCAGGTGCTTTGGCCGCTCGGTGAAGGCACCGTACAGCACGTTCTCGCCGGCCTGGTCCTGAGGGTAGGGGTTGTTCCAGGGCGGCTCGCCGCAGCCGGCGAGTAAAAACACGCCGGCCAGACCCACAGAAACCACCAAACGCCGTGGCCAATGCTCGGCAAATCTCTGCGGTGCTTTCCCAAGCCCGGTGGTTTCGGTAATGTGGCGGCCCTGCTTCACCGGCGCATGATCGCATCGCGCCGTCCTGCATACCAGAAGACAGAACAAACTCAGCACGGAGACAGATCCATGGGCTTCCTGACCGATAAACGTTTCTTGATCACCGGCGTCGCCAGCAACCGATCCATCGCTTGGGGGGTTGCCCAGGCGATGCATCGGCAGGGCGCGCAATTGGCCTTTTCGTACCAGGGCGAAAAGCTCCAGGGCCGGGTGGAAGATTTGGCCGCAAAATGCGATTCCAATCTCGTGTTGCCGCTGGACGTGTCGAGCGACCAGCAAATCGACGACTGCTTCGCGGCCCTCGGCGAGCACTGGGACGGTCTCGACGGCATCATCCACGCCATCGCCTTTGCGCCCAAGGAGGAGTTGGAAGGCAACTATGTCGACGCGCTGACCCGCAAGGGCTTCACCACCGCCCATGAGATCAGCGCCTACAGCTTCGGAGCCTTGGCCAAAGCCGGCCGCACGCTGATGGCCGGGCGCAATGGCGCGCTGGTAACTATGAGCTACCTGGGCGCGGTACGCGCGGTGCCAAACTACAATGTGATGGGTGTCGCCAAGGCCAGCCTGGAGGCCAACGTGCGCTACCTGGCCGCGGCCCTCGGCCCGGAAGGCACCCGCGTCAACGCCGTCTCTGCCGGACCGATCCGCACCTTGGCCGCAGCCGGCATCTCGGACTTCCGCTCGATGTTGAAACAGGTCGAGGAGCGCACGCCGTTGCGCCGCAACGTGACCATCGACGAGGTCGGTAACGCCACCGCGTTCCTGTGCTCGGACCTGGCGTCCGGCATCACCGGCGATGTGCTGTATGTGGATACCGGCTACCACATCCTCGGGCTGGGTTGAGCCGAGCAGCCGGTCAATGGGCCGGCTGGGGTCTCAGCCAGAGCGGGCGGGCTAGCTGCGGTGGGCTAGCCGCGTCGATCGACCAAGTACAGCCCGCCATCAGACGCCGACAGAGAGCAGGGGCGCTGGGGGTTTCCCGCCCTTCGGCCACCCCAATCGCTAAGGGGTATCGGCGGGCAGTTCCGAGCGCTCGATGTTGGCCCGAGCTTCAAGCTCATCGATCAACTGGGTGTAGGCCGAGCGGGCCAGCGTATCCGAGAGCATACTGGCCTCGGCCTCTCGTGCGCCCTCATCCAGCCCCGCGCTATCGCCATCGATCACCTTTTCGACCGCAACCACGACGGCATTGCCAGCGCCGTCTTCGACCCGTCCAAAGACCCGCCCGTCGACGGTCGGTCGAGGCAGATCGAACGCGAGTTCCAGCACTGCTGGAGGCAGACCCGGCGCAGTACGACCGACTAACCCCGGGGTCTGTACCTCAAAGTCGCCGGCCACGGCACTTTCCGCTTCGCCGGCCCGCAATCGCTCGACCATCGTGTCTGCGGCCGCCAGCGCCGCGGACGAGGCCTCTTGCTGCTGCAGAATCTCTACGATCCGATCACGCACCTCATCGAGAGGCTGCACCGCCGGTGGTCGATGGTCGTCGACCCGCAAAACGATCGCCTGCATCACTTCAGGGTCGGGTTCCATTAGCTCGCTGTTGTTGCCGAGCGTCAGCACGTCCTCACTGAACGCCGCGGCGGTGACCTTTGGATTGCCTAAGATACCTTCGCCGCCGTTACGGTCGAACCAGTCGCTGGTCTCGATCGTCAAACCCAACGTCTCGGCCGCCGGAACGAGACTGTCGGGCGATTCATAGCTCAGGTTGGCAAGGCGTTCGGCCATATCGAAGAACAACGCCTCCGACTCACCCGTCGCTGCCTCGCGCGCCAGTTGCTCGCGCACTTCCTCAAACGGCTGGATGCCGCCGCCCTGGATCTCAGTCACCTCAATCAGGTGATAACCGAAACGACTACGCACCGGTTCGCTGATGGTATCCACACCCAGTTCGAAGGCGGCCTTTTCGAACGCCGGGTCCAAAACACCACGCCCGACCAACCCGAGGTCCCCGCCAGCAACCGCGCTGGCCGGATCTTCCGATTCCGCTTTAGCGACTTCGGCAAAGTCCTCTCCTGCAAGGATGCGCCCCCGGAGTTCAGCGATTTCTTGTTTGACGTCATCCGCCGCCGCGTCACCGCCGTCCATTGGTATCGTCAGCAGGATGTGTCTAACGTGGCGCTGTTCCGGCGTGGCGAACTCGTCGACGCGCTCCTCGTAGCTGGCCCGCAAGGCGTCCTCACTAGCGTCACCGCTGGTCTCGGCGGCGGAATCGTTCAACCGCTCGGCGTCGAGCATCAAGTAAGCAACGCGGACCTGCTCCGGGGTCTCAAAGGCCGCGGCGTTGTCGTCGTAGTAAGTCTGAACGTCCGCATCGGAAGGCGCCTCTGCGGGCAAGAACTCCGCGCGCGGCAGCACGACATAGGAGAGCTGCCGCTGTTGGCGCAGCAACCGAGTGCTTTCGTCGACCGTCGCCGGGGTGACGAACTCCGTGGCGGTCACAGCGCGCGCAAGTTGCGTCGACAACAGCCGTCGGCGCAGCTGGTCCTCATAGGCCGCCGGTGTTAGGCCCTGAAGCCGGAGGACACGATTGTAAGTGTCCGTGTCGAAGACGCCATTGTTCTGGAACGCAGGCTCGCTCAAGACGGCGGCGCGAATGGCCTGATCGGAGACGCGTAGACCCATCGATAGCGAGGCGTCGAGCAACACCGCGTCCTGGATCATCCCGTCGAGGACTTGTTCGCGCAGCCGCTGACCTCCGAAGAGTTCAGGATCGTAGGCCGCACCCAGGCGCTCGCGTAACTGCATGCGGGTGCGCTGCACATTGCGACTGAACTGCTGCTCGGTAATGTCGGTGCCGTTCACGGTTGCGACGACCGACTCGCCCCCAACGCCAAGATAGGACTGAATGCCCCAAAGCGCGAAAGGAATACTGATAAGGATGACGATCGCCCAAGCGACCCATCCTTGTGCCCGTTCTCGAATCTCCTGCAACATGTCAACGTCTCGGGATGCGTATTCGGTTAGATGGATGAATCAATGAGAGCCCAACGCCTCGCCGCCGCTGTCGACTTCGGAGCGCAAACACCAGGACCGGTGTCCACGTTGTGAGGCTAGCGTGCAGCTTTGGAAGCGATGCTGATAGGCGGTTGCGTCCAACGCATGGGTAGCAAGCTGGGGCACCCCAACGGGACCCTCATGAGCTAAGGCCACACAAAAGAACGCGGGGTATCTGAACCAGATACCCCGCGCTACTTAAAATTGGCGGAGTGGACGGGACTCGAACCCGCGACCCCCGGCGTGACAGGCCGGTATTCTAACCAACTGAACTACCACTCCTAGAACAATCACTCTCAGGACCGAGGCGCGTCCGATAGGGTACGCCCGCGATCACCGGTCGCCACTTTGGTACGCCCGGGATGGGCATCCAGTCGCGGTTACCATTAAACCTGGTGGGTGCTGCAGGGATCGAACCTGCGACCCTCGCCTTGTAAGGGCGATGCTCTCCCAGCTGAGCTAAGCACCCTAACGGCCGCACTTCAGCGCATTAGGTGTTAGTGCAACAACAACTTCCTTTATCTTAGTCAGGCGGAAGTGGCATCGTATTGGTGGCCGGACTTCAATTGAAGCTCGACTATCGCTACATCAATCCGACCGAGCCCTAAAAAAGTTAAGCCGCTATTGTACTGCGTCCTTAAGGGCTTTACCAGCCTTAAAAGACGGTGTCTTCGAAGCAGCGATCTGAATCACGGCCCCCGTCTGAGGATTGCGGCCCGTACGTGCAGCGCGCTCCTTCACAGCAAAGGTGCCAAAACCGATGATAGACACCGTATCACCGCCCTTGAGGCCGACGGCAACCGAGTCGGTAAAGGCATCGAGTGCGCGCGCGGCAGACGTTTTTGGGATGTCCGCAGCCTCTGCCATTGCATCAATCAGATCCGATTTGTTCATGTTTCCCCCTATCACTTTACCTTGGAAATGTGCACACACAACGCTGGCACGAATGTGTGGCCCGACTGCTCTTGTTGCCGAAGCAGGGGCGGATTGTTCACGAGCAGCCACGCGCCTGTCAAGCAAATAGACCCTAGACCCACCGCGATCCACCGATGTCGCGATGGCGACAGCCCCAATCTACGAGTCCCCCTAAGAACAGCCGCACATTACGATGGGGACGCACACCAATGGGCTGGGCGTAGTGTCCCGGCGCGACCAAAGGATCGGACGGCGCCAGCCTCGTTGCGGCAGCTTGGGCTATGCCAGCCAGCGCTGCGGCCTCAGAGCCGCGGCGGGGCCGTCGCGAGTGGACAGTCAGTGATGCGTGCGCGCACCAGATGACTTCTTGTCGCCCTTCTTTGCGGCTGGCGGCGCCTTCTCCTTCGCGGCGACAACATCAGCGGCGGCCGGCTCCGCTGGCACCGCCTGCGCAGCGGGACGCTCGCAGAGTGCAAACTCGAGCACCTCGTCGATCCAACGCACCGGTCGGATATCCAAGCTTTGTTTGATGTTCTTGGGAATTTCCACCAAGTCACGCTCGTTCTCGTAGGGGATCAGCACCGTTTGAATGCCTCCCCGATGCGCCGCAAGCAGTTTCTCCTTCAGGCCACCGATCGGCAGCACCTCCCCGCGCAACGTGATCTCACCGGTCATCGCGACGCTGGAGCGCACTGCGACGTTCGTCAGCGCGGAGACCAGGGCCGTACACATGGCGACACCCGCACTCGGGCCATCCTTTGGCGTGGCACCTTCTGGCACGTGGATATGCAGGTCGTTCTTTTGGTGAAAGTCGGGGTCGATCCCGAGCGCCTCGGCCCGACTCCGAACGACGGTCAGCGCGGCCTGAATCGACTCCTGCATCACATCGCCGAGTTGTCCCGTGTAGGTGAATTTACCCTTTCCGGGGACTAGCGCGGACTCGATGCGCAGCAATTCGCCGCCGACCTCGGTCCAGGCGAGACCGGTGACCTGGCCAACCTGGTCATGTTCGTCGGCAAGGCCGAAGCGGAAGCGCCGGACGCCAAGATATTTCTCCAAGGACTTCGGCGTGACCGCGATGGTGGTATCCCGCTTCTTGAGAAGCACCTCCTTGACCACCTTGCGGCAGATCTTGGAGATCTCCCGCTCTAGATTCCGAACGCCGGCCTCGCGCGTATAGTAGCGCACGATATCGCGGATCGTCGCTTCCCGAATCAGCAACTCGCCGTCCTTGAGTCCGTTGTTCTTCATCTGCTTCGGGATCAAGTAGCGCTCCGCGATGTTGACCTTTTCATCTTCCGTATACCCGGCGAGACGGATGACTTCCATACGGTCAAGCAGCGCAGGGGGAATGTTCAGCGTGTTGGCGGTGCCGACAAACATGACCTCGGAGAGATCGAAGTCCACCTCCAAGTAGTGATCGTTAAAGGTGTGATTTTGCTCAGGATCAAGCACCTCGAGCAGCGCTGAGGCCGGGTCGCCCCGGAAGTCCATCGCCATCTTGTCGATCTCGTCCAACAAGAAGAAGGCATTGCGCGAGCCAACCTTGGACAGCAGCTGGATGATCTTACCCGGCAAAGCACCGATGTAGGTCCGGCGATGGCCACGAATCTCGGCCTCGTCGCGGACGCCGCCCAGCGACATGCGGGCGAACTTACGATTGGTGGCGCGGGCGATGGACTGTCCGAGGGAGGTCTTGCCGACACCGGGCGGCCCCACCAGGCAGAGAATCGGGCCTTTGAGTTTACGCACCCGCTGCTGCACGGCCAGATACTCGAGGATGCGTTCCTTGACCTTCTCCAAGCCGTAATGGTCCGCGTCCAGCACCTTCTCAGCGACCTTAATATCGTTTCGGATGCGGGTACGCTTCTTCCAGGGCACGGATACGAGCGTATCGACGTAGTTGCGCACCACGGTGGCCTCAGCCGACATCGGCGACATCAACTTCAGCTTGTTCAGTTCGGCGGTCGCCTTGTCCTTGACCTCCTTGGGCATGCCCGCCTCTTCGATGCGACGCCCGATCTCTTCAAGCTCGTTCGGCACGTCCTCCAGCTCGCCCAGTTCCTTTTGGATCGCCTTCATCTGCTCGTTGAGGTAGTACTCCCGCTGATTCTTCTCCATTTGCCGCTTAACGCGACCGCGGATGCGCTTTTCCATTTGCAAGATGTCGCTCTCGGCCTCCATCAGGCCCATCAGATGCTCTAGACGCTGCTGCACGTCGATCATCTCCAGCACGTGCTGTTTTTCCTCAAGCTTCAGCGACATGTGCGCAGCCATGGTGTCGGCGAGGCGCCCCGCCTCGTCGATGCTCGACAGCGAGGTCAACACCTCGGGCGGAACCTTCTTGTTGAGCTTGACGTACTGATCAAACAGCGTCACCGCGGACCGCATCAACACTTCCTGCTCACGCTCGTCTACTTCGAGCTTCTCAGCCAGTGGCGTCACGATCGCCGAAAAGGCCTGATCGGTGGTCAGGAAAGAGGTCGCCTTGGCGCGCCGATGGCCCTCGACCAAAACCTTGACGGTGCCATCGGGAAGCTTCAGAAGCTGAAGGATGTTGGCCAAGGTGCCGATGGTATGCAGGTCCCCGACGGCGGGGTCATCGACGTCGGCATTTTTTTGCGCGATCAACAGGATTTGCTTGTCGCTCGCCATCGCCGAATCAAGGGCCTTGATGGATTTGTCCCGACCGACAAACAGCGGGATCACCATGTGCGGATAGACGACGACATCGCGCAGCGGCAGGACCGGCACTTCTTGATCGGCAGACGCGGAATGCTTGGAATCGATATCGTTCTTGGCCATGGAAACCTTACTCTAGTGAATCGTCCGGGCGCCCATCATCCGTCCCTCGGAGCAGGACAGCGGGGCGAAGAAAAAGCGAACGATAGGTGAAGAACAGATCATTGACGTCCTCTCTCAGGTTAGGGCTCAGAGCGGACGGTTCAATCGGGCCGGAATCGGAAGGGTGAACCCTGAGGCGGGAAGGGCAGCCGCGATGCGATGGCCGAGGCTGACCTCGGCGCAATGAAGCCGCCTAGACAGGACGACGCCTCGCACGGTCGCGACGCGGCCGCGGACTGGCATGTCAATCAGAATCAATCGGACGCGGCACGCTGCTGCTGCTCCCCGCCGTCATAGATCACAAAGGGCTTGTTGTCACCCTCGATCACCGAGGAGTCCACGACGACCTTGCAGACACTGTCCATCGATGGCAGGTCGTACATGATATCGAGCAGCACCTGCTCCATGATCGTGCGCAGACCGCGGGCACCCGTCTTGCGTTCCATGGCCTTCACGGCAATACCGCGCAGGGCGTCATCGCGCAGTTCAAGTTCGCAGCCCTCCATCGAAAATAGCCGCGCGTACTGTTTGTAAAGCGCGTGTTTCGGCTCGGTCAGGATGCGCACCAACGCGTCGACATCCAGCTCTTCGAGGGTTGCCATGACCGGCAGACGGCCGACGAACTCGGGGATCAGGCCGTAACGGATCAGATCCTCGGGCTCCAAGGTCTTGAGTAGTTCACCGATCCGACGCTCATCGTTCTTGCTGTGAACGTCTGCCGAAAAGCCGATACCGCCCTTGCGGCAGCGTTGCTGGACGATCTTGTCCAGCCCGGCAAAAGCGCCTCCAACAATGAATAGGATGTTGGAGGTGTCGACTTGCAGAAATTCCTGCTGCGGGTGCTTGCGACCGCCCTGAGGAGGCACGGACGCGACCGTCCCCTCAATGAGCTTTAGCAGCGCCTGCTGCACACCCTCGCCGGAGACGTCGCGGGTAATCGATGGATTGTCTGATTTGCGTGAAATTTTGTCGATTTCGTCGATATAGACGATGCCGGTCTGTGCCTTCTCGACATCGTAGTCGCACTTTTGCAGCAGCTTTTGGATGATGTTTTCGACGTCTTCGCCAACGTAGCCGGCCTCGGTCAGTGTCGTGGCATCGGCAATGGTGAAAGGCACGTTGAGGAGTCGGGCCAGGGTCTCGGCCAGCAGCGTCTTACCCGACCCGGTGGGACCGATCAGCAGGATGTTGCTCTTCGCGATCTCGATCTCTTCCTTGGCTTCGGCCGCCTCAAGGCGCTTGTAGTGGTTGTACACAGCCACCGACAAGACTTTCTTCGCCTGCTCTTGGCCGATCACGTACTGATCAAGGCTTTCGTTGATCTCGCGTGGCTTGGGCAGTCGACTCGTGGCCTCCCCCATGCCTTCCTGCATCTCTTCGCGAATAATATCGTTACAAAGCTCGACGCATTCGTCGCAGATGAACACGGAGGGACCAGCGATGAGCTTCCGCACCTCGTGTTGGCTCTTGCCGCAGAAGGAGCAATACAGCAGTTTGCCTTCGTCGTTCTTGCCGTGGGAATGTCCGCTCATGGATGGAATGCTCTCCGAGTACCGAATCGGCAGGGAATCAAGGGCCCTGCCCCCGCGAGGTTTGGCTCAATCATAACTGTTTGCCGCGAGATGGCAAGACGGCCGCTACCGCGGACATGCCCATACCGAGCAACGTCTGGGGCGAATACGCCGTCTTCAGGCATACCCGGAACCCGCCAACCCCGAACGTGCCCAACGGCTTCTCTTCTCGACAACCTGAAGACAGCGCCTAGGTCTCCGCCGCTGCGCGCCGGTCGAGCACTTGGTCGATCAGACCGTACTCAACGGCGACGTCGCCGCCCATGAAGCGGTCGCGCTCCGTGTCCTCTTCAATCTTTTCCAAGGGCTGCCCGGTATGCTCGGCCAGAATATGGTTGAGTTGGTCCCGAATGTGCAGTATCTCGCGCGCATGGATATCGATGTCCGTGGCCTGCCCCTGGAAGCCTCCCAGCGGCTGATGGATCATCATGCGCGAGTGGGGCAAACAGAATCGCTTACCCTTGGCCCCGCCCGTCAGTAACAAGGCGCCCATGCTCGCCGCCTGCCCGATACACATGGTACTCACGTCTGGCCGGATGAAGCGCATGGTGTCATAGATGGCCAAACCGGCAGTCACAGACCCACCCGGCGAGTTGATGTAGAAATGGATGTCCTTATCCGGATTCTCCGACTCGAGAAACAACAGCTGCGCCACGACCAAGTTGGCGACGTGATCCTCCACCGGACCGACCAGAAACACGACCCGCTCCTTGAGCAAGCGTGAAAAGATGTCGAACGAACGCTCGCCACGCGCGGTCTGCTCGATAACCATGGGAATCAGGCCCAACGCCTGGGGGTTCCAACCTGTGCTGGCGATTTCAGAATTCATCGTAGTGCAACCTCGTTCGAAGCCCTCGCTCGGAAGGCATGAGTAGGCCGGAAGGCGTGGGTCGGATCCGGCGCTTCCAGACGGGCGCCTGGGGAGGCGGCTCGAAAACGCATTGGCGCAGACGAAACTTGCCGCCGCCAGTGGAGAATGTGGCATCACCGAGCCGGCAATCAACCAGTCTGCTGCGCTTCGGTCATCGCAGCGAAGGTGGTTGGCTCGTCCTGAACATCCGCCTGTTCGAGCATGCGCTCCACGACCATCTCCTCCATCACCATCGACTCAACCTGTGCCAGTCGCTGGCGGTCGGCGTAGTAGTAGTCGACGACCGACTGGGGTGTCTCGAAGGTCGCGGCCATCTCCTCCACCGAGGCACGCACGCGGGCCGCATCCGGCGCTAGCTCATGCTGCTTGACGATCTCCGCGACGATCAGACCAAGCGCGACCCGCCGCTTCGCCGAGTCCGCGAAGAGTTCGTCCGGCAGTTCAAAGGTACCACCACCGACGGCCTGCCGAGCCTGCCCTTTGAGCACCTTGATTTCCTCGGCCACCAGTACGGCCGGCAGGTCGAACGGGTTGGCCTCGATCAACGCATCCATCACCTGCTCCTTCAGCTTGGACTCGATACGCTGCTTCAACTCCCGCCCCATGTTGCTGCGCACGTCCGCACGAAACTTTTCGACGTCGCCATCTTCAACACCGAATCGGCTAACGAACGCTTCGTCGACTTCCGGCAATACCGGCTCCGCAACGGCCTTGACGGTCACGCTGAACCGAGCCTGCTTACCCGCCAATTCCTCTTTCTGGTAGTCGGCGGGGAAGGTGACGTCGATGTCACGCTCATCGCCCGCGGAAACCCCGATCAGTTGTTCCTCAAAGCCTGGCACCATGCTGTTCGAGCCCAATTCCAGCGGAACATCCTCGGCATTGCCGCCGGGGAACGACTCCCCATCAATGGAACCTTGGAAGGAAGCGGTAACCCGGTCGCCGTTCGCCGCGGGGCGTTCGACATCCACCCATTCCTTGTTTTGCTCGCGCAGTCGCGCGATCATGTCGTCGATATCACTGTCGACCACATCCGCCACTGGTCGCTGGATCGACTTACCCTCCAAGCCGCACAGCGTGATCTGCGGCAGCACCTCGAACTTCGCCGTGTAGGCGTAACGGCGTGCCGCCTTGTCGATATCTGCCTCGATCTCGGGCATGCCTGCCGGGCGCAATTCTTCTTTGGCAATGGCCTCGGAGAACGAGGACTGCACCTTATCGCCGAAGACCTCACCGCGCACGCTGTCGCCGAAGCGCTGGCGCAGCACCCGCATGGGCACCTTACCGGGCCGGAAGCCGGGCAAACGGGCATTGCGTGCCACTTCTTGCAGGCGTTTGTCGACCTCCTGCTCGATCTCTTCGGGCGGCAGCTCCACGGTCATCTGGCGGGCGAGCCCCTCGCCGGTCTCGACGGTCACTTGCATCTTGGGGTATCTCCTGTAACGGGTGCCGCTAAACTTGCAAAAGCTCGCCAGTATAGCCCCTCTCGACAGCCTGATCCAAGCGGCGCGGGCCAAGCAGCATACAGATGCCCTGATTCAACGATCATCCCGGTTAGCTCCACCGGTGCGCGCGCCGACATCGCCCTCGCCGAATAGACGCCGCTTGCGGTACTCTTCCTTCGATAGCCCCTGTCATCGCGGCGAGCAACCGTTGCTGCGCCGCAGTGGCCGGCCACAACCGCCGAGCCGAAAGCCTCGATCGTTACGTAACCCATGTCTCGTCCGGCAAACGCCCGTATCGACCTTGCAGCCATTCGCCACAACTACCGCGTCGCCAAGGCGTTAGCCCCGCGGGCCCACGCCGTCGCTGTGGTCAAAGCCAACGGCTACGGACATGGCGCGGTTGCCGTGGCGCGCGCATTGGAGCCAGACGCGGACGCCTTCGCCGTCGCCTGTATCGAGGAGGCACTGGAGTTACGGGAGTCCGGCATTTCGCGCCCCATCCTTTTGCTCGAGGGCATTTTCGAACCCGAGGAACTCGCCTCGGTGGAACGCGCCCGGTTGATACCGGTGATCCACTCAGGGCTGCAACTACAGTGGTTGCTGCGGGCGCGCCCCTCCCGCCCGCTCGACGTCTGGCTGAAGATGGACACCGGAATGCACCGCGTCGGTTTGGCACCGGAGTCTTTTGCCGAGGCCCACGCGACACTCTCGGCCTGCGCGCATGTCGGCGATATCGTCGCGATGAGTCATCTGGCGCGAGCAGATGAACTAGACAGTGACGCCACCAGACGGCAACTCGACTGCCTCGAACGTCACGCCGGCGGACTCGGCAGCCCACGCAGCCTGGCCAACTCCGCCGCGGTACTCGCCTGGCCTGCGACCCATGGCGACTGGATACGTCCCGGCATCATGCTTTACGGCGCGACGCCGCTGAACGGCCCGCACCCGCACTCGGATCTGTTGAGGCCCACCATGTACCTCGAATCCGCCCTGATCAGCGTGCGCGAACTGGCCGCCGGCGAGCCCATCGGCTATGGCGGGCGCTTTGTCTGCGACCAACCCACCCGGGTGGGCGTGGTCGCACTGGGCTACGCGGACGGCTATCCGCGACATGCACCGGACGGCACACCCGTTGCGGTCAACGGCAGCTCCAGCCGCATCATCGGTCGCGTCTCGATGGACATGCTCACGGTTGATCTAAGCGGCATACCACAGGCCCGTATCGGCGACCCCGTGCAACTCTGGGGCGACCGAGTCCCAGCCAACGACGTAGCCACGGCAAGCGGTACCATCGCCTATCAGCTCTTCACCGGAATCTCGCGACGCGTCCCATTGCGCTACATCTGACCCCAACCGACGCGGATCTGAAAGCTCACTCGACACGGGCGCTAGCGGCTGAGGCGCGGTTCGCCGGGACAAGTGCCGGGCGTGCGGGCAACGCGCGGGGTCGATGTTCAGGCGCTTCGCAGCCGAGTCATTTTGACCAAGGCGATGGCGGCGAAGGGCAACAGCAGGCCGAGCAGGATGACCGTGGTCAGTAACCAACCGAGTTCGGAGTAGTCCGCCGGTACGGTCACCACATCTGTCGCACGATCCTTTACCTCTCGCGTGATGTCGAAGACCTGATTCAGATACTTTGTGCCGAGCTGACCGAGCGATAGGGCCAAGTTAGTGAACGAGGCCATCACGGCAAAAAATGTCGCCTTGAGGTGTGCTGGCGCCGAGCTGGCGATCCAGGCGAGCATCGGGATCATCGCGACCTGGCCCAGCGGTGACTCGACCGCGGTATCGACCAGGGCGATGAAGCGGGCGTCGACGATGCCGCCGGTGTGGGCGGCGGTCCAGACATGGAACCCGTAGAACATGCCAAGGATCGGCAATGCGAGCAGCGTCCCTAGGATGGTCAGGAAGCCGACGATGTAGACGATCGAGTGATCGGCCATGAAGCGGCGGAAGATGAACATGCCGAACAGAGCCATCCCACTGCCGATCAGCGACAGCACCGAGAGGAATTGCTGGTCGAAACCGAGCGCGTCGATCATCCACCAGGTCTGGCCCGGTCCGGGGCTCGGGGTCGCTCGGAATACAAAGATCACGATCGCGGTACCGAGCAGCACTCGCTGCGCCTCGGGTTCGAGTTCGCGCATCAGCCGCAGGATCAGAAACGACAGGATGGAGAACGAGCCGACGAAGACGATCTCCTCGTTGTATGGGACATCGCCGAGACCCATCGCGAGGGTGAAGACGACGAAGATCAGGCTGCCGCCCAAGATCCACCAGTTCGGCTTGGTCTCTTGTTCATGCCCGTGAAACAGGCGCTCGGCACCGGCGACATCGTGCCCGAGCGCACGCAGCCTTCTCAGTTCGCGCCGTTTCAGCAGACCACCCAGCAACACGCCCGAGACAGAGGCGACCGGAATCACCAGAGCGAGTTCGTAGATCCTGACGTAGGTGGCGAGCTTCTGGGCGTCGTCCATGCCGTCGACCCCGCTGAACAGCAGCACGTTCAGCAACGCAACGAACACCCCTCCACCGATGATCGCGACCCGTCCGAGGGTCTGCATGGTGGTGTGCATCAGCCGTCGGGTCTCCGTCGGGAAGGGCTGGCCGGCCGGATCGAGCGTCGGCACGGCCTCCACCGTCATCGCGTCCGCGACAACGTCCTGCACCACATAGCCGAGCGGTGCCAACAGCACGCTCAGCACGTACCACGCCTCCACCGGCATCAGCGCCGACATCGCCTCGGGTCGCGTCAGCAGGCCGAGCATGATGAGCAGACTCGCTGCGAGCAGTGATGCGCCCACGTACACCAGCGCGGCCTTGCGACGCCAGATTAGGTCGACCAGGTGCCCGAGGGGCATCTTGAGCGACCAGGGGATCATGGCCCAGAAGCCCAGCGCGGCGAGGAACTCAGCGGACAGTCCCAGATAGTCTTTAACGAAGAAGGTGCCGACGATCGCCGTGAGGCCGGACACACCGGCCGCCAAGTAGATCATCAACGGGGGCAGATAGGACAGCCGAAACTCCCGTCCCAATTCCAGCACGGTGCGATCGAACCAGTTGTAGGCGCGAGCAAAAAAGGGGGCAGTACCCGTTTTGCGGTGCGACCTGGCCGCACTGATGGATCCTGGTTGCGAAAAGGGTACTGACCCCTTTTTTTTAAGGCTCATGGTGCGGCGTTCGACTCTTTGCGCAGAAGCTTGATAACCCGCTGTAGATCCTGCCAACCCTTGGCCTTCTCAGCCGGTGAGCGCAGGTAGTAAGACGGGTGATAGGTGACCAGCAGCGGGGTGCGGTCCGGGCCGAAGGCGTGCACGCGCCCGCGCAGTCGGCCCACCGGCTCGGTGGTGTCGAGCAGATTGGTTGCCGAGACACCGCCTAGGCTGACCAACAGCTTCGGCTGGACCAGCGCGATCTGGCGCAGCAGGTAGGCGCGGCAGGCGGCGGCCTCGTCCGGGTTGGGATTACGGTTGTTGGGCGGACGGCACTTGACCACATTGGCGATATAGACCTGCCCGCGCTTCAGGCCCGCCGCGGCGAGCATGCGGTCCAGCAGCTGGCCGGCACGACCGACGAAGGGCTCGCCCTTGCGGTCCTCGTCCTGGCCAGGGGCCTCGCCGACGAACATCAGCTGTGCGTTGGGGTCGCCGACACCGAACACGGTGTTCTGGCGGCGCTCGCACAAGCCGCAGGCGCGGCAGCCGACGACCGTCTGTTCGAGCGTCGCCCAGTCCATCGACGCGACTGGGTCGACTGTGGGCTCGATGGTCGGTTCGAAGGCGTCCAGCAGCAGCCCATCCATGGGGTCGGATCCGTCACCGACCGGCATGCCCTGCATCTCCGCCTCGGTCCAGGGGGGCGGTTCATCCGAGACCGGCGCCATGGGCGCGGCCGCCCGCGTTGGAGCATCGGTACTCGTGACAGGCGCAGGGATGGGAGGAGCGGCTGGGGAGACCGAAGGGGCCATCACAAGGTCGACATCGGCGGCAAGAACGGGGCGAGCAGCCGGCGGTTCCGGTTTGGGTCGCACCGGGGTCAGCGCCTGCAATGGCGCCGCTTCGACAGAGGCCACCAATGCAGCAGGCGCAGCCAAATCCGCCGCCCGCGACCGCCACAGCCTGATGCCCATCGCGTCCAGATATTGTCGCCTGCGCGCCTCGTTCATCGCTCTGTCCGTATCGTCTGGATGCGCTGCGGCCCCATTCACACGTCGCCGGTTTGCGGATGCGCCCGCTCGCGGGGCTGTAGAACCTTGTTCACGGCATTGATATAGGCCTTGGCGGAGGCGATGACGATGTCGGTATCGGCACCGGCGCCGTTGACGATGTGCCCGCCTCGCTCCAGACGCACGGTTACCTCACCCTGAGCGTCGGTGCCGCTGGTAATGGCATTGACCGAGTACAGCTTCAGCGTAGTACCGCTGTTGACAATGGTCTCGATGGCGCGAAAAGTGGCGTCCACCGGGCCGCCACCACTGGCCGCGCCGGGTTTTTCCTCGCCGTCGACGCTGAGCACAACATCTGCGTGCGGCGTCTCGCCCGTCTCCGAACAGACCCGCATCGACACCAGCTTGACCCGCTCGTTGGCGGCGTCCAGCGTCGCGTCAGTGACCAGCGCCTGCAAGTCCTCGTCGAAGATCTCGTGCTTCTTGTCCGCCAGGTCCTTGAAGCGGCTAAAGGCCGAGTTCAGTTCCTCTTCGCTGTCGAAGGTCATACCCAGTTCGCCCAGGCGTGCGCGAAAGGCGTTGCGCCCGGAGTGCTTGCCCAACACCATGCGGTTGTGGGTCCAGCCGACGTCCTCGGCGCGCATGATCTCGTAGGTCTCGCGATGCTTGAGCACGCCGTCCTGGTGGATGCCGGACTCGTGCGCGAAGGCGTTGGCGCCGACAATGGCCTTGTTCGGCTGCACTGGGAAGCCGGTGATGCCGGACACCAGTCGCGAGCAGTTCACGATCTGCGTGGTGTCGAGCCGCGTGTCGCATTCGAACAGGTCCTGACGCGTGCGCACCGCCATCGCGACCTCCTCCAGCGACGCGTTGCCGGCACGCTCGCCGAGCCCGTTGATGGTGCACTCCACCTGCCGGGCGCCGTTGCGCACCGCTGCCAGCGAGTTGGCCACGGCCAGTCCCAGGTCGTTATGGCAATGCACCGAGAACACCGCCTTGTCGGCGTTCGGGATACGCTCGCGCAGTTGCGCGATCAGGCTGCCGAACTGGTGCGGCATCGCGTAGCCGACCGTGTCCGGGATATTCAGCGTGCGCGCGCCGGCGTCGATGACAGCCTCCAACACCCGGCACAAAAAATCGATCTCGGAGCGACCGGCGTCTTCCGGCGAGAACTCCACGTCGTCGGTGAACTGGCGTGCGCGCCGCACCGCATGCACGGCCTGCTCTACAACCTGGTCCGGGCTCATCTTGAGCTTCTTCTCCATGTGGATCGGCGAGGTAGCAATAAAGGTATGGATGCGCCCGGCGTTGGCGTTCCTCAGCGCCTCGCCGGCACGGTCGATGTCCTTGTCCAACGCCCGCGCCAGGCCGCAGACGGTGCTGTCCTTGACCGTTTCCGCCACCGCTTTCACCGATTCGAAATCGCCGGCGCTGGCGATCGGGAAGCCGGCCTCGATGACGTCCACCTTGAGCTTTTCCAACGCCTTGGCGATACGCACCTTCTCGTCGCGGGTCATGGACGCGCCGGGGCTCTGCTCGCCGTCGCGCAGCGTGGTATCAAAGATGATCAGACGGTCTCTGGTGCTCATGTGGGGTGCTCTTGCTGGCGTTGTTTCGGTGGCTCGGCTGCCTGGGCGAGGGCTGATCACCCGCGCTCGGGCGCGTAACGACCCTTCAGTCGGCATTTTGACACGAACCCGTCTCTGGGAACGCCGACTTTGACGAGGATATCGAGGGGTCTAGGGGCTCCCGCCGTGCTGGCCTCAATCACTCAACCAGGCAACTTGGGGATTTGCGGAGGGATCTACTGACTTGGCGCAACTCATTTGGCGCAAATGGTGGAATTCTGTGATAGAGTTCCAAAAAACACAGGTCGTTCGATGATCTCGCCTCAACGCCTCAGGCAGCGTGGTCAGGAACAATGCTTCGACTGACTCCCGCGATTCTCCGTTTTCACGACGCCCGATCCCGCTGGCCGTAAATCGCGCCGGCCGCTGCGCGTGTGATGGTCCTTGCTGCGATGGCCGTCTTTGCTGTCGACCCGCACAACATCTTAGCGCCAGATAAAGCAACTCGAGAGTGCCGTTTCAGGGAGAACCCTGACGACCATCATGAGATGATGATACCTAGAGCCCGGACAGGAGGGCCTTGCTTGTATACCGATTTTGAGACCGCGAATCGACGACCTCCCGGCGGGCCACCGCCCGCACACTCCAACAAACCGTCGATCACTCCCCACCGCAGCCCCATACCGGTGTTTAGTCAGCCAGATTTAGACACCCACCTCTTGCGCAACCCCAACCAACGCAACACTTTGATCGGCCCATCATGGCCCTCCACTCCTAGACGACGAGGTAGTGAATGAGCGTTAGCATCAGCGGAGACATGCTTGCACTCGACCGGAAGATCGTGCGCCGCATCAAGCGCCACGCCGAAGCACTCGAACAAAGCTTCGCGAGCCAGCATTTCGAAATCCAGGCCCGTGTAGCGGAGGAGTTCGATGAGTTAAAGGGACACCGGGTGCGTTGCGAGCTGATCACCACGACGCCCGATCGCCAGCAGGTCATCGTTCGCGAAGCCCAGAAGAGGGCCGAGGATGCCATCGACATGGCCTTTACGGGCCTAAAACCGAAGCTGCGTCGACTGCGCACGCGAAGCCTAGGTAAACAGATCAAGGAACATGCGTTGCGAGCTACGGGCACCTAAACCGCCTTCATCCTAGATCGGCCAACCAGACGCGGGCAACCTCACCCAAGCCTACCGGAGGGAACGCACAGCCAACGCATCAGCGCCGGGAATTACAGCAGCCGCACGCTCGAAAGACCGCCGTCGACGGCGATGACTTGGCCTGTTACGGACGCCGTATCTTCCAACAGCCAGCAGGCCGTGCGCGCCATCTCCCCGGCGTCGCCGATCCGCTTTAACGGGTGGCGCTCGGCAGCAGCAGCGCGCTTGTCGTCAGAACTCAGCAGGCGTTCGGCGAGCGGCGTATCGGTAATGGTTGGCGCAATCGCGTTGACACGGATGCTCGGCGCCAGCTCTGCGGCGAGTGACCGCGTCAAGCCCTCGACCGCTCCTTTCGCTGCTGCCACCGACGCGTGATACGGCATTCCGGTCCGCACGGCGACGGTACTGAACAACACGACGGACGCCGACCCACTCTGCCGCATCGGTTTGAGGGCGCCTTGGATCGCGCGCACGGCGCCGAGCAGGTTCAGCTCCAGATCGTCTTGAAATTCAGCCACTTTGAGGCGCTCGAAGGGGCGCAGGCGAATGCTACCGGGGCAGTAGACGAGGCCGTCGACCTGCTCCGGCAGCTCGCCGGCAGGAAAGTCCTCGCTGCGTGAATCCCAACGCAGCCCCCGCACTTTAGGCACATCCGGAGAATTCTCCGGATGGCGAGATAGGTGCGTCACCCCATGGCCGCGTGCCGACAACGTGCGCAACAACTCCGCGCCGATGCCGGAACTGGCGCCGACGATCACAAAATGTTTGGTCATAGAACTGTGCTCTGAAGGGTTTGATAAGCAGCGTTGGATAAAGGCGGGTTACGTCGCATGCGGGGGATCCGATGCGAATCCTAGTCTGGCCTAATATCAGCCGCTGCACAGTTAGCAGGTAGAGGCGAACAAGAGCCAAACAACCAGTCACCTGAGCACGCCACACCGTAGACAGAGGCAGACGCCACCACGGATGACGCAGATTCCATCGTCGCGGGGTGGAATTCTCCCTTTTGCACCTCAGTTTTGTCAGCAACGGCGGGTAATCTCCCGCAGCGGCTCAAACGGCCCAAAGGCCTACACCGCTGTCGAAAGCCGCCCAACCAACGACGCGAGAGGTCAGGTTCCATGAAGATTGGCATGATTGGCGGCACCGGATTCGTCGGCACATACCTTGTAGACAAACTTTGTGCAGACGGACATCAGGTCCGCCTGCTGACGCGCCCGGGCAGTGAAGGCAAAGCGCCCACGGATGCTGCGATCGAGCTAATCCCAGGGGATGTCGGGGCCGAGGACTCCATCCGTGCCTGCTTCACCGGCTGCGATGCGGCCGTCTACCTGATCGGCATCCTGCGGGAGAACCCAAAGGCAGGCATCAGTTTTGACGCCCTGCAGCGCCGCGGGGCCGAGCGCGCGATGGCCGTCGCGGAAGAACTTGGAGTGGGTCGGTTTCTGCTGATGAGCGCAAACGGCATCGACGCCGCCGCAACCCCTTACCAGACCAGCAAGCTGGCAGCCGAGGAGGCGCTGAAGGCGAGCGGTCTGGACTGGACCATCTTCCGACCCTCGGTGATCTTCGGCGACCCGCGCGGGCGCATGGAGTTCTGCAGCCAACTCAAGGCCGAGCTGATCGACAGCCCGCTGCCCGCGCCGCTGTTTTACGAGGGCCTGGTACCCAGCAACGCCGGCGGCTTCGAATTGGGGCCTGTGCATGTCGAAGACGTCGCCGCCGCCTTTGCCGCGGCACTGAGCCAACCCGACAGCATCGGCCAGACCTTCGAGCTGTGCGGGCCGCAGGCATGGAGTTGGAAGACGATCCTCACGGTCATTGCCGCCGCCGGTGGCAAATCGAAACTGATGCTGCCGGCCCCGGTTATGTTCATCGCACCGGTCGCGGGGATTATGGGTCGCTTCAGCTGGTTTCCGGTCACCCGCGACCAATTGGTCATGCTGCTGGCCGGCAACACCTGCGTCGATGACGGCTTCGCCCGCTTGGGACTGACGCCACGACCGTTTGATCAGGCCTCATTGGCCTACTTGGCTGGTGCCGGCTGAAACAAGCCAAGATCGGGCAGTTGCTGCCGGTGCAGGGGCGAATTTATTTGCCCCATCAATGCCTTCCGCGCGACTGAAGTCGCACCTTCACCCGGCGCGAACTCCATTGATACCCGTAGACTATCGACGCAAACAGCCAAATTTAAGATAGGCGTCCTGTTAGGCTGGAGCGAGTTTCTTGGCTGGCGTGAGGAGCGAATCAAATCGCTCGTCGCGCCCTATGATGCGAGGCTTGAAGCTGGAATTCGCACGCCCCCCCCAGACGACCGGTGCCGGTTCTGCGCGTAGCAAAGCTGCGCAGCGGCAATCGCCTTAGGCCGTCGGCCGCTGTTGTTCAGGCCGCAACTTGGGTGTGAAGTAGACGTCGGCATCGTCCAGATCGACGTCATGGCCAGCGCCGTCCACCAAAGGCTGTTCGTAGTCCTTCCAGCCGCGCAGGCCGGTCTGCAGCGAGGCCACATTCCCATAGCCCAGCACCTGCATGGAATGCGCGGCCAGCACGCTTCGGTAGCCGGAACGGCAGACGACGACGACCTCCCGATCGCGGGCCTGCACTAGCTCCGGCACGGTCTCCTCGTACTCCCATTCGCAAGCGGACTCCAAGACACCGCGGGGGACGTTCAGTGATCCCGCGATGTGCATAGCGGCAAACTCGTCGGGCTCGCGAACATCGACGATCAACAGGTCGTCGTTCTCCGCCAGGCGCTCCTCGAGGTCCCAGGGCATGATCTCCCTAATCTCAGTGAGACAGCCGCGGATCAATTGCAGAAAGTTCTTCATCGTTCGTCCTCGACGGGTCGGTTTAGATCTCCGAGTTATAACCTGGGAAATAGGGTCGACGCCAAGAGGATCGTCAAGCCCGCAGAAACGAGCCATCGCCCGCTATTCGCGACCGCAAAGCCCCCGCTCGACGGCCATGACGGCAGCCTCGACACGGGAATGCACCTCGAGCTTACGCAGGATGGCCTTGACGTGCAGCTTGACGGTGCCGTCGGAGATACCTAGGTCGCGAGCGATCACCTTATTGCTCTTGCCGGCGGCCAGGTGGCAGAGGATCTCCATCTCCCGCGGCGTCAGCTCAGAAAAGATCGTCTGCTCGTCGCGCTCGACCGAAGCGCCGACGGCGGCCTCCTGACCCACGGCCTCACGGGTCAAGGCACGCGCCAGGATGCCGGTCAGCTCGTTGGCAACCACGGTCTTGCCGGCGACGATATCCTCAAGCGCGGCCACCAGGTCGTCCGGTTCCATATCCTTGAGCAGATAGCCGTTGGCGCCGGATTGCAGCGATGCGATCACGTCCGGCTCATCAGTGCTGGTGGTCAGCATAGCCACACGCCGGTCGCTGCCCTCGGCGCGCATCCGCTTGAGGATCTCGATGCCGCCGGCACCGGGCATGCGCAGATCCAGCAGGACCACATCGGGCGCGCAGTCGCGGGCTAGGCGCATGCCGACGTCGCAATCGCCGACGGCATCGATCACCTCGATACCGCGACGTTCCAGCAGCTCCAGCAGCCCGATACGGAACAGGGCATGATCATCGATCAGCAGCACCCGCATCATGCCGCCTGCTCCTGGTTGACCACGCGCCCGGTCCGGGACGGCTCGAAGTGGAGCTCCATGCGGGTGCCTTCCCCCGGCTCGCTGTCGATCTCCAGACTCGCGCCGATGCGACGCGCGCGTTCTTCCAAAATCGACAACCCGATATGCTCGCCGGGGCGACCGGCGCGCCGGGGCGTGCTGAAGCCGACGCCGTCGTCCTCCACCAACAGCACGTACTCGCCGCTGGTTTCACGGGTCAGTAGCACACGCACAGTTTGTGCCTGGGCGTGTTTGCGCACGTTGGTCAGGGTCTCCTGCACGATACGCACCAGCTGCATCTCCTCCACCGGCGCCGCGTCGAACGGACGGCAGTTCATTTGAAACACACAATGGATGCCGGTCTGCTTGCCGAAACGCTGCGTGATGTCCTCCAACGTCGGTACCAGGCCGCGTCGGTCTATCGGCGCACGGAAGCTCGACATCAGCTCGCGTATCTCACCGTGGGCCTCGTCGATGCCATTTCGGATACGGCTCAGATCGACGCGGGCATCGACCGAGATCGCCGCATCCCGCAGGGCGTCGTCGAGCATACGCACCTGCAAGCGCAGGCTGGCCAGGGTCTGCGCCAGCGAGTCGTGCAACTCCAGCGCCAGCGACGAGCGCTCCTCAATGATGGACAGCCGGTGCGCCTCGTTGTCCGAGCGATATTTGGCCACCGCCACGCCGATGTGCTGGCCGATGGTAGAGAGCAGATCCATGATGTCCTCACGGGCACTGACGCCGGGGCGCTCGACGAAAATGCTGTAGGCACCAAGCAGCTCGTCGCGGTGCTTCAGCGGTACCGTGACGACTTCCAACTTGTCGCTCGCGAACATGCGCCGCCCGTAGACGCGGGAGCAATAACGCAGGTCGTTGTCGCAGACGATCTCGCCGGGGCAGAGCACGGTGCCGCACAGGCACAGGTCGACCGGCTCCAGGCCCTGCTCGGGCACCAGATCGTCGTCCAGACCAATGGAACCGATCAGCCGCGTGCTGCCGTCCGCGGCCACCAGCCGCACCGTCGCCGCACGGCCGTTGACCATCTCCTTCAGCGCACGCAGAAAATGCAGCAGCAAGTCGTCGAGGCTGTCGGCGCGGGTGATCTCAGCGGCCACGTCGTAGAGGATCTTCAGCGACGCGGTCTTCTGCGCCAGGCGCATGGTCTGGCGCGCAACGCGGCTGTCCATGTCCTCGTACAGATCGGTCAATTCGGCGTTCAGCGTGCCGATACCCTCGGCCATGTGCTCCAACACACCGACGTTCTGCAGCGAACGGCTCGCGCCCGGCTCGCCCTGACAGACGCGGGCCACGGACTCCTCCAGGTTCACCAACGGTTGCAGCAGCTGCGTCTTGAGCCGGATGCCGGCCAACACGGCGGCGCCGATGCCGGACAGCAAAAAGCCCAGGCAGACCGGTTTGGGCCAGGCCTGGGCGGGAAAGCGCATGTTGACCAGCAGCAACGCAAGCGCCGCCAGCAACGTCGAGGCCACCGCAAGCAGCGGCACCAACAGACGCGCAGCACGCAGGATTTGCAGGATGCGCCGGCCACTGTCGACGGGCGCCAGGGATGGGGTCTGTGACATCAGGTTCTGCCGACGACGGCGAGTAGTGCTGATCAGCAGTAGTGGCGACTCAGCGTCGAAATATAACAGACGATCATGTCACCTCCGCGCTTTCCTCGCGCTCACGCTGCTGCAATTCCCACATCGCAGCATAGACGCCACCGTCCGCCAGCAGCCGGCGATGCTCACCCTGTTCGATGACCCGCCCGGCGTCCATCACCAGGATGCGGTCGGCATCGACCACGGTGGACAGGCGATGGGCGATGACCAGCGTGGTGTGGTCCTCGGCCACCTCCAACAGGGTCTGCTGGATGGCCTGCTCGGTGTGGCTGTCCAGTGACGAGGTGGCCTCGTCGAACACCAGGATGCGCGGGCGCTTGAGGATGGTCCGGGCGATGGCGACGCGCTGTTTCTCGCCACCGGAGAGCTTGAGCCCGCGCTCGCCGACCAGGGTGTCCCAGCCGCTGGGCAGGCTCTCGATAAAGGTGCGGATGTGGGCCAGTTCGGCGGCGCGCTCGATCTCTTCGCGGGTCGCCTCGGGTCGGCCGTACGCGAGGTTGTAGAGGATGCTGTCGTTGAACAGCACCGTGTCCTGAGGGACGATGCCGATGGCGGCGCGTAGGCTCCGCTGGGTCACGCCGCGAATGTCCTGGTCGTCGATCAGGATGCGACCTGAGTTGACGTCGTAGGAGCGGAACATGAGCCGGGCCAGCGTCGACTTGCCGGCGCCGCTATGGCCGACCACGGCCACCTTTTCGCCGGGATCGATGTGGAAGTCGACGTCGCGCAGGATCGCGCGCTCGGGCTGATAGTGAAAATCGACGTGCTCGAAACGCACCGCGCCCTTGCGCAGCAGCAGCGCCGGTGCGCCAGGGGCGTCCTCGATCTCCGGCTCCCGCTCCAGCAGTTTGAACACCAGGTCCATGTCCGCCAGCGCGTACTTGATCTGCCGATAGACGATGCCGAGGAAGCCGAGCGGGATGAACAGCTGCAGCATGAAGGCGTTCACCAGCACCAGATCGCCGATGCTCATATGCCCCGCCACCACGCCCTGCGTGGCAAAGAACATGATCCCGGTGACTCCGAGTGCGATGATGCTGCCCTGGCCGAAGTTGAGCAGCGACATCGAGCTCTGGCTCTTGACCGCGACCTCTTCCCACTCGGTCAGCGTGCCGTCGTAGCGCGTCAGCTCCATGCGCTCGTTGCCGAAGTATTTCACCGTCTCGTAGTTCAGCAGGCTGTCGAAGGCCTGGGAGTTGGCGCGGGAGTCGAGCACGTTCATCTGCCGGCGATAGTCCATGCGCCACTCGGTGATGGCGAAGGTGAAGCCGACGTAGATCACCACGGTGCCGAAGGTGACCAGCGTGAACACCAGCTCGTATTTGGTCAGCAGCACGATGGCCACCAGCGTAAACTCCACCACCACCGGGATGACGCTGAAGACCATGTAGTTCAGGATGGTCGACACCGAGCGCGTGCCGCGCTCCAGGTCGCGACTGACGGCGCCGCTCTGACGCTCCAGGTGATAACGCAGCGACAACCGGTGCAGATGCTCCAGCACCTGGGTCGACATGCGGCGCATGGCGCGAAAGCGCACCCGCGCGAAGATCACGTCGCGCAGTTCGTTGAACAGCGAACCGGACAGCTTCAGCGCGCCATAGGCCACCAGCAGGCTCACCGGCAGCACCAGCAGTTGCGTCTGAGTGCCCTCGAAGGCGTCGACGATGTCCTTCAGCACCAACGGCACGCCAACATTGGCGAGCTTGGCCAGCACCAGGCAGCCTAGCGCGAACAGCGCCCGGCCGCGGAATTCCCACAAGAACGGCAGCATGCCGCGCAGGTTGTGCCAGTCGCGCCGGTCCTTGTGAATACGCTCGGTGGCGTTGAGTCGGATCATGGTGTGTTGTTGACAGCGTGTGATTGACAGCTTAGGGGGCGGTCCCAATGTGGGCCGCAGTCGGAGGATGCGCCGAATCCGGTACGCAGCCGGCGCGGCAGCGCTCCGGAGGTCCGTTACGCGGCGGGGCCGGAGTTAAGAACGCGGTCGAAGACCTGGTTGCTCGCCGTCGTTGTCGTTTCCGTAATCGAAATTGCCGCGGGAAAACGATTACGACAACGACAACGAATTTTTAGCGACATTTTGTCAACGAATTGCAGGGTAAGGGACGAACCAGCGATCCCAACTGAGACAGTGAGGCCCAATCATGACAGAACCCATGCTCCAAGGCACCGGCTGCGCAATGCAGGAACCCTTTGCGTTGCAGGTGCTGGGGCCGGATATGGAGCCGGAATTTCCGGACAAGTGCATCGTCATCATCGAGCCCACCGAGGCCTGCCGCAGCGGCATGTACGTGTTTGCCGAGGTAGAAGGCGTGCGCTGGTTTCGCCAATACCGGCGCGACGACCAGGGCCGCGAATGGCTGCTGGCGCTTGACCCAGCCTTTCCTGAAATCGAGGTGACGCGACTCGAATGGAAGGTGCTCGGCGTCATCATCCAGAGCAACATCCGGCGTAAGATCAAGCACTACCAGTACGCCGATGCCGGCGATGCCAGCGCCAGCGCAAGCGCTCCGATCAACGCGGTCGACATCACCGACAGCGCGTGAGCAAACGGTCGCAAGTGCCGCGCGCGATCACTGCCGTCACCGTCGCCTTGCTGCTGAACGCCTGCGGCCCAGCCCAAGACAACGCCGAGACGAGCCGCGGCGCGCCCCGCGACAGCGATCACCTGGTCACCGCCGTCACAACCGAGCGCGCACCGGTATCGGTCCGCCACGAGCGACCCGGCACGCTGCGGCTGCGCCGGCTGGTGCGCATCTACAGCCAGGAGGAAGGTCGCGTCACCGAGCTGACGGTGTTCGAGGGCGATCCGGTGCGACAGGGCCAGGTCCTGGTTCGGCTCGAAGACGACCTGTTGAACGCCGAGCTCGACAAGGCCCGCGCCAACCGCGCCCAAGAGGTGCTGGATGTGGAGCAATTGGAAGGCCTGGTCGAGCGGCGCGCGGCATCCGAAGCCGAGGTTGCCCAGGCGCGCACCGAGCTGGCGGTGGCCGAGGCCGAACTGCGCATCCTGCAAACACGCCTGGCCTACACCCGCATCGGCGCGCCGTTCGCCGGCATCATCACCGAGCGCCTGGTTGAGCCCGGCGACTTCGTCACCAAGAACACCCATCTGCTGACCCTAGCCGACCCGGCATCACTGATCGCCGAGGTCTACGTCTCGGAGCTGGTGCTGCCCTATGTCGCCATTGGCGAGCCGGTCGAAATCCGCATCGACGCCCTCGCCGGCCAGCGCTTCCCAGGCACCATCCTGCGCATCCACCCGACCCTGTCCGAGACCAGTCGCCAGGCCAAGGTCGAGGTCCGTTTCAAGCAGATCCCCGACGGCGCCCGCGCCGGACAGTTCATCCGCGCCGAACTCGCCACCACCGCCGTGCCGCGCCTGTTGATTCCGTTCCGCGCGCTACGCCAGGACCGCGACGGCCAATTCGTCTGGATCGTTGATGCCGACGCCAAGGCCGCCAAACGCATGGTCGAGAGCGGCCTGCGCGTCGCCGACGACGTCGAGATCCTCTCCGGCCTCGAAGTAGGCGAACAGGTCATCACGCGCGGCTTTCTCGGCTTGGCCGAGGGCAAGACGGTTGAGCCTGTTGCCGATTGAGTCAGGACTCGGGATTGATGCTGCAGGCGTTGCTCCAGGTCCGCCAGCACCGCGCTGTCGAACCTGAACTCGGGCCAGTCTGGTTGCTGCCGGTTCCAACCAATGACGGATAGCGGCGGGCTCGATGCCTCAGTTGGACGGAAACTTTGAGCGATAGAACGGAAGGCTATCGCTCAGGGGGCTTGCCGCGGTAACCCAACCACGAGGCCAGATTGCTCCACCGCAAGCAATAGCGCCTGAGCCAATGTGACCTTGCGGGATAGGCCGAATCGCAGCGCCTTGGCGACCACAATAACGCGGAGCAATCGGCGGCGGTGCACGATCCGCTTGGCGACAGTGCAGTGCTCCACTGCTATCCTCCCCAAGGTAGAACTTTTTGAAACGACTGGTGAGGCCAACCATGGAGATCGACCGCATCACCCTGGATCCTTCCGTCATGGGGGGCAAACCCTGCATTCGGGGCCTGCGGGTTACGGTGGGGACGGTGCTCGGCCTCATGGCCGACGGTATCACCCGAGACCGCATTCTTGCCGCTTACCCCTACCTTGAGCCGGAGGATCTGAATGCAGCGCTGGCCTGCGCCGCTTGGCGTTTGGAGGAGCGTGAAGAGGACCTCTCGGCGGCATGACCCTAAGGCTGGTGATCGACGTGAATCTTTCGCCGGAGTGGGTGCCTGTCCTGACCGAAGCCGGATTCGACACCGTCCACTAAGCACAGGTCCGAGACCCTTCTGCGACTGACCGCGAGATCATGGACCGGGCGGTGAACAACGGCTACGTCGTCTTCAGCCACGACCTGGACTTCTCGACCATGCTCGCGCTCACGCATGCCGGCGCGCCGAGCCTGGTACAGCTGCGCGGTCCAAAGGTACTTCCCGAACAGATCTCGGAGCCTCTGATCCAGTCGCTTCGGCGCTTCCAAGTGGATCTGGAAGCCGGCGCATTACTGCTGATCGAGCCCGGACGCAGCCGGGTGCGCATACTGCCACTTTAGATGCCATGCAGCCGGAACGCCGAACACGGAAGGGAAAGATCGACCATCAGCTGGCTCGCGCGGGTTGGGCGGTCGGCAATCTGCGATTGGTCGAAGAATTCAGTCTCGGTCCTGCTGCAAACGTCGGTGATCTGACCGGCAGCGATGGTGACACCTATGCGCTGGTCGACTACGTCCTGCTCGATCGTCTCGGCCGTCCGATTGCGATCATCGAGGCCAAGCGCTCCAGCCGTGATCCGCTGGAAGGCGAGCGCCAGGCAGCCGACTACGCCGATCGCATTCTTGCCGAGTACGGCATCGAACCCTTCATCTTCCTCGCCAACGGCAACGAGATCTGGTTCTGGCATCGCCACCGCTACCCGCCGCGCAAGGTCAGCGGTTTCTTGACCGAGGACGACCTGCTGCGCCTGGCCCACCTGGACAAGTTCGGCCAGCCGCTCACCGGCGAAATGCCGTTGGCGCGCATCATCGACCGGGCGTATCAGATTGAAGCGGTCAAGACCATCGCCGAGCGCATCGATGCCGCGGAACGGCAGTTTCTCCTCGTGCTCGCCACCGGCACCGGCAAGACCCGCGTGGCTGTCGGTCTGGTGGAACTGCTCCAGCGCCAAGAGCGCATCCAGCGGGTGCTGTTCCTAGCCGACCGCCGCGAGCTGGTCAAACAGGCCCTGGGCGCCTTCAAAGAGCGCCTGCCGGGCGTGCCCCGCTCCTGGATCGAAGGCGGGACCATCGACAAGGACGCCCAGATCCACCTCGCCACCTACCCCGGCATGATGTCCATCTACGGGCAGCTGTCGCCCGGCTACGACGACCTGATCATCGCCGACGAAAGCCACCGCTCCATCTACAGCCACTACAAGGCCATCCTCGATCACTTCGACGCTATGCACCTGGGCCTCACCGCCACGCCCACCGACTTTCTCGATCACAACACCTTCAGGCTCTTTGGCTGCAACGACGACACACCGACCTGGAGCGCAAGCTCACCAACACCGGCACCAACGACGCCATCGTCCGCGAGTTCATGAATCATGCGCTGAAGGACGCCGTCGGCACCCTGCCCGCCAAGACCATCATCTTCGCCGTCTCGCACCGGCACGCGCTGGAGCTCTACAAGAGCTTCAACCGCCTCTACCCGGACCTGCAGCGCCGCGGCCTGGCAAAGGTCATCGACAGCCAGATGGAGCGCGCAGAAAAGACCCTGGACGACTTCAAGAACCGCGATCTGCCGCGCGTCGCCATTTCCGTGGACATGCTCGACACCGGCATCGACGTGCCCGCCATCCGCAACCTGGTGTTTGCCAAGCCGGTCTTCAGCAAGGTCAAGTTCTGGCAGATGCTCGGCCGCGGCACCCGCACCTGGACCGATCCGCTCACCGGGCAGGAAAAGGCGGACTTCCTGGTCATCGACCACTGGGGCGTGTTCGATTACTTCCAGGTCAACAAAGACGGCCGCGCCGACTCGGTCTCCGCGCCGCTTGCCCACCCGCCTGTTCCGCCTGCGTCTTGCAAAGCTCCAGATCCTCGCCGGTCGGGACCCACCGGAATCCCTCGCCTATACGGTTGGGCAGTTATGCACGATGGCCGGCGCGCTGCCTGCTGGACAACACCAACGTCGCGCCCCACGCCGAGAAAAACCTCCAGATCTCCGAGTC
>CAVOSE010000068.1:0-71547 GCA_963698775.1 uncultured Gammaproteobacteria bacterium | reverse complement strand
GATACCGTTCGTCAGGTCAGAAACTGGGGTAGGAATCGCCGAAGGGTCGCCTAGAAAAATGCGACATCTTTAGCTGGCTGCTTATAATCAAGTCTAGGGCATGGATGGCGGAGAGGGAGGGATTCGAACCCTCGATAGGCTGTTAACCTATACACACTTTCCAGGCGTGCTCCTTAAGCCACTCGGACACCTCTCCAAAGATACGCTACGGCCGTGGGTCGTCGACCGCGACGGTCGACGGGGCATGTGCGAGCCGGTAAGAATAAGCGAACCTGTATCTTGATGCAATTCGAAAACGATGTCGATGCCCTCCACCACCCCCTCGACCTCCCCGTCCGGTGCCGCGCAAGCTGCCCCGGACGTCTTCGGACAGGCTGCTGCTGCCGATGCCCATCGGCTCTATGAGCGCGCGGTGCAATGCGCCGAGGCGGAGGTGAATTTCTTCGAGCAGCGTTTTCGACTGCTGCGGGGACGACCCGCTCGGCGCCTGCGTGAGGACTTTTGCGGTACCGCGGCGGTCTGCTGCGAGTGGGTCGGCCGGCATCGACGGAATCGAGCCGTCGGTGTGGATCTGGATCAGACCGTGCTCGACTGGGGCCTCCGCCACAATCTATCTGACCTGAGGCCGGAGGCGGTCGCGCGCGTGGAGTTGCGCTGCGGCAACGCAGCGGACGCGGATACCGAGCGGCACGACATCGTCGCGGCGATGAACTTCAGCTATTGGCTATTCAAGGAGCGGGCAGCCCTGCGGCGGTATTTCAAGGAGGTCCGGTCGGCACTGGCCGAGGACGGCGTCTTCTTTCTCGATGCCTATGGCGGCTACGATGCCTTCCGGGAGATTCTCGAACAACGTGAGATCAACGACGACGACGGGTGTTTCACCTACGGCTGGGAGCAAGAGGGCTATAACCCGATCACCGGCGAGATGACCTGCCACATCCATTTCGCGTTTCCCGACGGGTCGCGGCTACAGCGGGCGTTCAGTTACCAATGGCGACTGTGGACATTGCCGGAGATTCGGGAGCTGCTGGTGGAGGCGGGATTCAGTCGCGTGATTTGTTACTGGCAGGGCTGGGATGCCGATGGCGAGGCCGACGGCATCTTTGAACCGGTCGAGCGCGCCGACGCCGACGCCGGGTGGATCTGCTATCTCAGCGCGGAGCCCTAGCGCGGGCCGCGCTCCCGCCGCTTACAAGGCGGCCGCCTGCCGTGCAAGGACGTAGATCTGGGCAGACAGTTCGAGCAGATCGGTTTGCCGTGAGGCCGCTTCCAGGTCCAGGCCCCAGGCATAGCTGCCATGGCTGGCGACCAGGCACAGGGGATAGGTCGCGAGGGCCTCTGCGACCAGGCTTGGGGCCTGCTCCTCAAACCCATCGGCCTCGATGGCCAGCACCGGCACGCTGCCGAGACCCTGCGCCCCAGGAGAATCCGCGGGCTGAAAGTCCCGACCGCCAAAGCTGACCGCGATCGCGTAGGGTCCGTGGGCATGCAGCACGGCGCGGGCGTCCGGCTGTTGTCGATAGATTTGGCGATGAACGGCGGCATCAGGCGATACGCCATCGGGCAGTCGATCGTCATCGAGCGCACAGGCGATCAGATGCTCCCGGCCGAGTATGCCGCAAAGGTCGGCAGGCGTGATCCAGAAGCGCGCACCGACCCGCACCGAGGCACTACCGGTGCGGGCAGGGTTACGGCCGATGGCGCGCATCCGGCAATAATAATCGACCAACTCATCCCGCGGGTCGGTGCCGGCGAACCGTCCGTCCCCCAGACGCTCGACGATAAAATCGGCGATGGCGGCCGGGTCCTCGATGGACAGTGCGGGTGGGTGTTCATCGCCCGGCAGCGTGGTATCGGTCACCACCGCGATGATGTCGGCGTCGTCGGGATACATCGGCGCCTTTCCGTTGGTCGAGCGGTGGACCTCGATCTTTGGGTAGCGTGAACGATGGAATCCCTCCACCAAGAGCAAGTCGAGCAAATCGGCATCGAACCGCGCGGAAAACTCCGCCAGATCCGCGTCAACGAGGTCGGCCACCGACGCCGGCCGCCGGTCGATCAGCGCCCAGCCAGCAGTAGAGGCCAGCATCACCTGCTCCGCGCCGGCCTCGGCCACCTCGTAGCTGTCCTTGCCAGGGGTGTCGATCTGAAACGCATGGTGCGTGTGCTTGAGGTAGCCCAGGTGGACACCGCGCTCGCGCAAGACCGGAACCAGCTTGCGCAACAACGTGGTCTTGCCAGTGCCGCTGGGGGCGACGAATCCAACCATGGGGATAGTCCTAGTACGCATGCAGCTTCCTCCGTAAACAACCAGCAAGTTGTCGATCAGGCCGACCACGAGACGCCAGAATAGGCAGCAGCACCGGCCAGATTTTGGACATTGACGCAACAAACGCGCAAAATCGCGCCTTCATGACGAGCACCGCGATGCCCTGCCCGGCCGGCTTCGAAGCTGATGCCCGCATCGCCACCGAAACCTCTAACCCGAATCCTATCCAATACCCATGGCGCAGTACATCTACACCATGAATCGCGTCGGCAAGATCGTGCCGCCGAAGCGCATCATCTTGCGTGACATTTCATTGTCGTTCTTTCCCGGCGCCAAAATCGGTGTGCTGGGCCTGAACGGGTCCGGTAAGTCGACGCTATTGAAAATCATGGCCGGCCTGGATACCGAGATCGAAGGCGAGGCCAGACCGCAGCCGGGCATCAAAGTCGGCTATCTGCCGCAGGAACCGCAGCTGGACGCCGACAAGGACGTGCGCGGCAACGTGGAAGAGGCGGTCGCGCCGATCAAGCAGGCGCTGGAGCGGCTAGACCAGGTCTACGCCGCCTATGCCGAGGCCGACGCCGACTTCGACGCCCTGGCCAAGGAGCAGGCCGAGTTAGAAGACCTGATCGAGGCCACCGACGGCCACAACCTGGAGCGCACGCTGGAGGTGGCCGCCGATGCCCTGCGCCTGCCACCCTGGGACGCCGACGTCAACACGCTGTCCGGCGGCGAGCGCCGACGCGTCGCACTCTGCCGGCTGCTGTTGTCGAAGCCCGACATGCTGCTGCTCGACGAGCCCACCAACCACCTCGACGCCGAGTCCGTCGCCTGGTTGGAGCGCTTCCTGCACGACTATCCCGGCACCGTCGTCGCGGTGACCCATGATCGCTACTTCCTCGACAACGTCGCCGGCTGGATCCTGGAATTGGACCGCGGCCATGGCATTCCCTGGGAGGGCAACTACTCCAGCTGGCTGGAGCAGAAGGAGAACCGCCTGGAGCGGGAGGAAAAGCAGGAGCAGGCCCGCATGAAGGCCATGCGACACGAGCTGGAATGGGTGCGCTCCAACCCTAAGGGACGCCACGCCAAGAGCAAGGCGCGCCTGGCACGCTTCGAGGAACTGAGCTCGCAGGAGTTCCAGTCGCGCAACGAGACCAACGAGATCTACATCCCGCCGGGCCCGCGCCTGGGCGACCTGGTGATCGAGGCCGACGAGCTGAAGAAAGCCTACGGCGACAACCTGCTCTACGATGGGCTCTCGTTCAATCTGCCCAAGGGCGGCATCGTCGGCGTGATCGGCCCGAACGGCGCTGGCAAGACGACGTTGTTTCGCATCATGACCGGGCAGGAGCAACCCAATGGCGGCGAGCTGCGGGTCGGCGAGACGGTGGAGGTGGCGTATGTGGATCAGAGCCGCGACGCCCTGGACGGTAAGAAAACGGTCTGGGAAGAGATCTCGGACGGCGCCGACAACATCATCGTCGGCCGCTTCGAGATGCCGTCGCGGGCCTATGTGAGCCGCTTCAACTTCAGGGGCTCCGACCAGCAAAAGCGCATCGGCGACCTGTCTGGCGGCGAGCGCAACCGGGTACACCTGGCCAAGTTGCTGAAGAGCGGCGGCAACCTGCTGCTGCTCGACGAGCCCACCAACGACCTTGATGTCGAGACCCTGAGGGCACTCGAAGAGGCCATCCTGGCCTTCCCCGGCTGCGTCGTCGTCATCAGCCATGATCGCTGGTTCCTGGACCGCATCGCCACGCACATACTGGCCTTCGAGGGCGACTCGCAAGTGACCTGGTTCGAGGGCAACTATGCCGACTACGAGGAAGACCGCCATCGTCGGCTCGGCACCGAGGCCGATCAGCCGCATCGCATCCGTTACCGTCCGTTAAGCGCCTGAAAGCTGGCGGAACGCCGGCGGAATGCTGGCCGCGTCGCCGCCTGAGACATGCATCGTGACAACACCACGCCCTATCCCGGAAACGGCACCGAAATCAGCTTCGGCCCAGAGCGGGCATCCGGTGCCGGAGGCGGTTTCGCCGCAGGACCTACCCCGAGGCACGAACGAATCGCTGGAGCAGGTGCTGCAACGTGCTGCGCTGCTGCTCGATCGCATCGAGCCCTGGCTGCCTGACAGCGCCGACCCCGACTGGAGCGCCTTCGCCTGGCGCTGGCGCAAAACCGGGGCACGTGGTCGCCTGGAGGCGGTGCATCGAACCCATGCCATCACCCTCGCCGACCTCTGCTGCGTGGACGTCCAGCGCGACGAGATCGATCGCAATACACGGCAGTTTCTCGCTGGCGCCGGCGCCAACAACGCCCTGCTGTGGGGCGCACGGGGTACCGGCAAATCGTCACTGATCAAGGCCTTGTTCAACACCTATCGGGAACGGGGTCTGCGACTCATCGAGGTCGACAAGGACGACCTGATTGATCTGCCGGACATCCTGGACCTGATTCACGATCGCCCGGAGCGCTTCATTCTCTACTGCGACGACCTGTCTTTCGACGCCGGCGAATCCGGTTACAAGGCGCTCAAGGCCATCCTCGACGGCTCCATCGGTGCGCCACCGGAGAATCTACTCATTTACGCCACGTCCAACCGACGTCACCTGTTGCCGGAGTTACAGCAAGAGAACCGTGAAGCACGCATGATCGACGGCGAGATTCACCAGGGCGAAAACGTCGAGGAAAAGATCTCCCTGTCGGATCGATTCGGCCTCTGGTTGTCGTTCTACCCCTTTGGCCAGGAACAGTATCTGAGCATCTGTCGGCATTGGCTCGAGCACTTGGCAGTGGAGACCAACGATGCCGCCGAGACCGAGCGCATGGCACTGCAATGGGCCTTACGCCGCGGCTCGCGCAGCGGTCGCACCGCCTGGCAGTTCGCGCGGGACTGGGCCGGCCGGCAGCAGTTGGCCCAGCCCTGACAAGGCGCCGCCGCCCAACGCGGCAAGATGGCCCCATAGGAAGCCAGGCGAGGCCAACCGACATCTGCGCTATGCTCCAAGGGCAGGCGCCCGCTAGCGCCAGGGCGATCGAGCAGATCAGGAGCCAATACCATGTCCCTACCCCGTATCAACTATCGCGTCGTCGGCCAAGACGATTACATGCTGATCATCGACGTCAATCCTGACGGCCACTTCAACATCGACTTCGGCGACTACACCAGCCGCAAGCCGGCGAAAGGTATGATCGACGCCTCCCAGCGCGAACGCCTCATCGCGGCACTCGACGCCATCGGAGACCCTCGTGAGCATCCCGCACCGGAAGGTACGACCGGCTTTATGGCCGAGCTGACAGTCGGCGACGGACCAGCCGCGCGCCACTATCGCTTTTGGGAGGGCGCGCTGGAGGAAGAGACAGACTTGAAGGCCTTGGTACGCGAACTGGAAGTGCTCGGATGACGACAGCCGGGAGCAGCGACCCGGCACAGCGTATCGAGCGCCTGCTGGCGCTCGATGCGAAGCACGCCTGGCATCCGTATACCTCTACCATCGACCGCGACCCGGTCTATCCGGTGCGCGCCGCCGCCGGTTGCGAGATCGAGTTGATGGACGGGCGGCGACTGATCGATGGCATGGCGTCCTGGTGGTGCGCGATCCACGGCTACAACCATCCCGTATTGAATGCCGCCGCCCTCGATCAGCTTGGACGCATGTCCCACATCATGTTCGGCGGTCTGACGCACGAGCCAGCCGTTGACCTGATCGAACGCCTGGTGGAACTGACCCCTGCCCCGTTGCAGCACGTCTTCCTGTGCGACTCTGGTTCGGTGTCGGTCGAGGTCGCCATGAAGATGGCGCTGCAATACCAACAGGCGGTCGGCCGCCCGAGGCGTACCCGCTTTCTGACCGTTCGTGGGGGCTACCATGGCGACACCTTCGACGCCATGTCCGTCTGCGATCCGGTCACCGGTATGCATCATCTGTTCGGCGACATACTGCCGAAACAATTGTTCGCCCCCGCGCCGAGCCCCCGCTTCGGGCAGCCCTGCACTGATGTCGATATCGCCGGTTTCCGAGACTTGATGGAAGGCCATGCCGACGAGCTGGCGGCGGTCATCCTCGAGCCCATCGTCCAGGGTGCCGGCGGTATGCGCTTCTACTCGGCGGATTATCTGGCGCGAGTGCGCGCCGAGTGCGACCACCGGGGCGTTCTGCTGATCGCCGACGAGATCGCAACCGGCTTCGGCCGCAGTGGACGCCTGTTTGCCTGCGAGCACGCTGGCATCAGCCCCGACATCATGACCCTTGGCAAGGCACTGACTGGCGGTTACCTGACATCGGCCGCAACACTGGCCACGGAGGAAGTGGCAAGAACCATTTCCAGCGCCGAACCCGGGGCCTTCATGCATGGCCCGACGTTCATGGGGAATCCCCTCGCCTGCGCCATCGCCAACGCCAGCATTGACCTGCTGATGGGAGAAGACTGGCAGGCAAATATTAGGCGGATCGAGCTAGGCTTGAATGCGGGCCTCGCCCGCTGCCGTGGCCAGCCAGGCGTGACCGACGTCCGTGTCCTCGGCGCCATCGGCGTGGTCGAAATGGCCGCGCCGGTGCCGATGCGCTGACGTGCAGCGGCGCTTCGTCGAACGAGGGGTGTGGGTGCGTCCATTCGGACGCTTGGTCTATTTGATGCCGCCGTACATCGTCAGCGACGCGCAGTTGGCCGCCCTGTGCGCCGCGACAACTGGGATCGTCGCGGAGTTCGGCGACGACATTGCGAGGGCCGCTGCCGTTAGTCCTTTGGTTGCGGGATGAACTCTCTGATCGCGAGGAAGTCGATCACCTCGTAGGCAAGATCGTGCGGCGTCTTTTCTCCGGCCATCAACGTCAGCTCGGGGGCCTCGGGCGCCTCATAGGGGTCGTCGATCCCCGTGAAGTGCTTGATCTCACCGGCCCGGGCCTTTTTGTACAGGCCCTTCGGGTCGCGTTCTTCACAGATCGACAGGGGCGTGTCGACGAACACCTCGATGAACTCGCCAGGCTTCATCGTGGCACGCACACGATCGCGGTCGATGCGGTAGGGACTGATGAACGCGGTCAGCGCGATCAGTCCGGCCTCGCAATAGAGCTGCGCGACGGCACCGATGCGACGAATGTTCTCCTCGCGATCGATCGCGGAAAAGCCGAGACCGAAGCGGTTGGCGTACTCCTCGCCGTGCGTCTCATGCAGCATGCCGGGACCGGCGTTGAGGCCATGGCGCACGTTGTCGCCATCCAATACCGCGCTGTGCAGCCCGTAACCAGCCAGCAGGTGGTCCAGGGTGTTGGCCACCGTGCTCTTGCCGGAGCCGCTCAGCCCGGTGAACCAGATCACGCAGCCCTTGTGGCCGTTGACGCGCTCACGCGCTTCGCGCGAGACCTGGTGTTCATGCCAGGTCACGTTGGTATCGTTCGCCATGGAGTGTTCTCGATCGCGGGAAATTAAGAGGGGGTCGCTAGGACGCTTGGTGTCGGCGAGGTTTCAGCTCGGGATAACGGCGCCATGTTCGCTTTCGGTCGACGCCGTTGATACGGCATTCGCCGCATGGTGCGGACATCAGGCCGTCGAGTCCAGGTTTAGAGGCCGTCGCCAACCCGTTATGCTAACCGTCACAGAAACGGCGTTCAAGCTTGAAAAGCGACCAGACGGTTGACAGGGTGCGTCGCGCAGGTTGTTCGGAGAGGCTCGAACGGCGGACCGATTCTTTACCAGGCCAATGAAAACAGCTCCCGACGATTCACCCGACCCAGAGGTCAAAGCCGCCCCCGAGAGTCCGGACACTGGCACCGTCGAGGCGCCCCGGCTCGGGCGTACCCGTGCCATGGCGATGGCTGCCCTGCGTTTCGAACTGCGCTGGCAAAGCGCGCATGCGAGCCATTGCGACGGCTTAGCGACGCCGCTGCTTAATCTGTCGCCCGATCTGTTGCCGCCGAAGCTGAAGCAGGAGGTGCTGGGTCAGCCCGTCGGTCATCAGGCCAGTCATCGTTTCGCGCCGGGAGAGCTGATCGCAGCCTACCAGGGAGATCAGTTGTTGAACCTCCGCCCATCCCAGTTCGATCGCTGCTTCATGCGGCGCGGCCAGGTACAGCCACGCAACGGCCGTTTCTATCCCAAGGGCATCTTGCGCGATGTCGCCGGCGTCTTTGAATCCGACCGCACGCCATTTCGCATCGCGACCGTCGACGACGACGTGCTGCAGGCCGACCTAAACCACCCGCTCGCGGACAAGATGCTAGAACTGGCGCTGACCATCGAGTCGATCTCGGGACAAGCTGACAAACGCGGCGGCCGCCGCAACGAGATTCACGACTTGGTGACCGCCGGCGGCCCTGGCATGCAGGCACGCTGGCGCGGATTGCCCACCGATTTCCTGTCCGACCTGCCCTTCTCCCGCGCCGATCCAAGCCCGGACGCCGCCTTCTACCGCCAGCCACGTTTCGTCGACCATATCGATCGCGTCGCGATTGGCGAAATCTCCGCGCTCTACCGAAGACTGATACCAGACGGAGCCCGCGTGCTAGACCTAATGGCGAGCTGGCACTCGCACTTGCCCGCAACGCTGAAGACAGCGTCTGTAACAGGTCTGGGTATGAATCGCGCTGAGCTCGACGCCAACCCGGTCCTGTCGGAGCGGGTGGTGCAGGACCTGAATCGTGATGCGCTTTTGCCATTCCACGACGCCGCTTTCGATGCCGCCATCTGCACCGTCTCGGTTGAGTACCTGATCAAGCCCTTCGATGTCTTCCGCGAGCTTGCGCGGGTATTGGAGCCGGGAGGACTGCTGATCGTAACCTTCTCGAACCGTTGGTTTCCGCCCAAGGCCATTCAAATCTGGGAAGGCACCCACGAGTTCGAGCGCCCCGGAGTGGTGCTTGAGTACTTTCTCGAATCCGGTCTGTTCGACGAACTCAACACCTGGAGTCTGCGTGGTCTGCCCCGACCCGCGGACGACAAGTATGCCGACCGCATGCCGGTGGCAGACCCCGTGTACGCGGTCTGGGGCCGACGCGCGGTGACGGTCGCGGACGCACCCGTCGACTCGACCGGAGACGCCAGATGAACGGCGTCGATCTCCTTAGGGCAAGATCTCGATCGGAGTACCGTCCGTGGTGTAGCGCCAAATCTCGTCGATGGCCAGGTTGGACACGGCGATACAACCCTGCGTCCAGTCCTCACCGCTGACGAGGTAACGCAGGTCTCGGTGCCGCTGCGACCGCGGCTCGCCATGGATCATGATCATACCGCCGGGATCCCAACCGGCGCGCCGCGCCTTCAGCTGGTCGTCACGATTCGGATAAGAGATATGCAGTGCCTTGGTAAAGTTGCTGCGTGGGTTGCGCCAGTCGATGTAGTAGCGCCCCTCCGGCGTCCGATTGTCGCCACGGCGCAGCTTGTGACCGACGGGACTGGTTCCCAAACTGACACGATAAGTCCTGAACGGTTTGCCGTTGCGCATCAAATAGAGCCGGCGCTGGCTCTTTTTGACCACGATCTTGTCCGCCAGCAAGGCCCCGGAGCGCGGCGCCACTGTGACGTCCTCGGCGCGCTTGGCCGAGCAACCGGGCAACACGGACATGGCCGCCACCGATGTGCTCAGGGAGAGCACGAACAGCGAACTGAACAACAGCTTCAAGGGTCGAAATCTCATGATGGAGGGGCCTGATGCGGAAAGCTCGAAAAACGCCGCTTTATCGGCATTTTCCGCGCGGGGCAGGACGCCCCGCCATATTACAGCGACTAAGCGCTTGAACGTGAAGGAACATGGAAACCGCGCTTTCGTGTTCCCCCTGATTTTTGGCCCTGATGGCCAGTAAACCAGCGTCTCCCGAGTGCTCACAATGGGCCGTAAACCCCCCATTCTACTGCGGTACAGGAAGCAGTGGCAGATGCTGACGCGACAAACCGCGAAAACCTTTGCCGCAGCGCTCGTTTGCCGCTAGCAATTCGTAACAATCATTGATCCACGCCCTTGTAGAGAGCCGCGACTCGGCGTTAGCGTACCAGCGGTTACCGACACATAAAACCATCACAAGAACCATCAATTGGAGCAACAACATGGCACGCATTGTCATCCTGGGCGCTGGCATCTCGGGGCACACCGCAGCGCGCTACCTGGGAAAATGGCTGGGCAAGCAGCACGACATCAGCGTCGTCTCGCCGAATGCCAAGTGGAACTGGATTCCGTCCAACATCTGGGTGGGTGTCGGTCAGATGACTGAACAGCAAGTCACCTTCGAGCTGGAGCCGATTTACAAGAAGCTCAACATCGCCTTCCATCAGGCCAAGGCGTTGTCGATCCATCCCGAGGGCAGTTCCGATTCCGCCGACCCCTTCGTGACCCTGGAATACACCGACGCAACACGTGCCGGCCAAAGCGCGACCATCCATTACGACTATCTGATCAATGCTACCGGCCCGAAGCTCAACTTCGGCGCAACCCCTGGGCTCGGCCCGGACGAGGGCCACACCGCCTCGGTCTGCACGCCGTCACATGCACTACATGCCAACGAGCAATTGCAGTCGGTCATCGCCGAGATGAAGCAGGGTGCGCACAAGAACATCGTCGTCGGCACCGGGCACGGCATGTGCACCTGCCAAGGGGCAGCATTCGAGTACATCTACAATGTCGATCACAGCCTGCGTGAGGCCGGTGTGCGAGACATGGCCCGCTTGTTCTGGATCAGCAACGAATACGAGCTGGGCGATTTCGGCATGGGCGGCGTGCACATCAAGCGTGGCGGTTATGTGACCAACGGCAAGACCTTTGCCGAATCCTTGATGGTCGAGCGCGGCATCGAGTGGACCGTGCGCGCCGCGGTCAAGCGCATCGAGCCCGGCAAGATCCACTACGAAATCCTCGACGGCTCCGAACACGAACTCGACTTCGACTTCGCCATGCTGATTCCGCCCTTCGCGGGCCAGCCCATGAAGGCCTTCGACAAGGCCGGCGAAGACATCACCGCCGAGATCTTCGCCCCGAACGGCTTCATGAAGGTCGACGCTGACTACAAGCCCAAACCCTACGAGGACTGGAGCAAGGCCGACTGGCCGAATACCTACCAGACCCCTAAGTACAAGAATATGTTCGCCATCGGCATCGCGTTCGCGCCGCCGCACCTAATCAGCAAGCCGATGCAGAGCGCCAACGGCACGCCGATCAACCCCGCACCGCCGCGCACCGGTATGCCGTCGGCCGCCATCGGCAAGGCCGTCGCCGAGAGTATTCGCGACATGATCGCCGGCGCCCCGGAACCGACCCACACCGCCAATATGGCGGAGATAGGCGCCGCCTGCCTCGCCTCCACCGGGTCGCACATCTTGAAGGGCACCGCCGCCACCATGACGGTCTTCCCTGTGGTACCAGACTACGACACCTACCCCGAGTACGGCCGCGACATGGATCTCACCTTCGGCGAGATCGGCCTCGCCGGGCACTGGATGAAGTACATCCTGCATCACGTCTTCATCTACCAGGCCAAACTGCGTCCAGGCTGGTCGCTGCTCCCCGATTGAACCGGCGTCGATGAACAACCGCGGATAAATGCCGCTCGATCAACATGGGGAGCCAAGGGTCCGGTCGGCGACGATCGCGACCGGAGGCCTCCTAACGAAACGATTCGGAGACCGAACCATGACCGCCAAAAACAAAGAACCCTACCAGCAGGCCTACTATCCGCCGGTGCCCACCGGCCTCACGCGTTACATGCGTACAAGCTTGTTATGGCAGCACTACCGGTTCTGGGTCATCAATCTGAAGATCCTGAAGCTGCTGATGAAGTCGCACCACTGACCGTTAGCCGCCGTTGCGAGTGGCACAAGAGCCGATTATGAACCTGCCGCGACGTCCGCTCGCCACCACCGCCGCAGCAGTGCTGGCGGCAGCGATTGCCCTGAGCGGCTGCCAGACGCTGATCCAGGATACCGAAAACGGCGCCTGGATCGACATCGCGCCCGGCAGCACGCTAACGCTAGACCAGCCGATCCAGGTTGCCCAGGACCGTGCCCGCGTCTTCTTCGTCAATGGCCGGGCGCGTAATTCAGGGGCCAACTATCGACCGTCTTGCGCGCTGGAGGTGCGCCGCATCAGCCGCGACGGGCCACAGACCATCCCCGCCGGGACCATCCGGATCAAACGCATCCAAAATTATTGGACCGAGGTGGTCGACATCCGCAACCCGAACGCACCCGCATTCCGGCTCGCAAGCGTGGGCGGCGACGGCGGCGATGGCGGCTACTCGATGATCCAGACGGGCTTTCACCTTTGGCTCGACGACGACACCCAACCAAACCTGATGCGTCTCACCTGCCTCGGTATCCTCGGCAATCCCGCCGAGGCCTACCCGCCGACAGTCGAAGATATTCGCGCCGCCCTCGGTCAACTTGGCACCCTGACCCTGGTGAGCGATCCTCGGTAGATCGCGACAATGTTGGCCGAAAGCCTCGACCAGGGCCCATCATCGCCCAGGAATGCCCCTACTCGACGAACACCGTCACGTGGCTCGCGGCACCAGCCCCGTCGACCACGGTGATCTCCGCAAACCCAGGCCCGTCTGGACGCCAGCGCGCATCGCTGGCGTAGGGCTCACGCGCGACGGGCCGGCCGTTGACGAGCCAGACGAAGGGCGGGCGACCGTTACGCACCTGCAGCGCCAGTTCAGAGCCCCCCTGCCCGACAACTGGGCCAGCGCCCAGCCCGGGGCTCTGGCTAAGGCCAAGGTCAACACGCGCCCCATCGGGTGGAAACGCGATCTCGACGGCCCCGCTGCGAACAGTTCCCCGACTCAGCTGTTGAAGGCCATGCCCGACATGCCGCAAGTGCGCCGGTAAGTCAGCGGTCGTGGTCATTCGTACGCCCCGGGGCGGCGCTGGCAACGCCGCCATGACTCCGAGCCGTGCAAAGGCATCGCGCAACAAGGGTACCGCGGACTTGGCTCCGGTCAGCCCAGGCACCGGCGCACCATCCGGTCGTCCGGCCCACACGCCGATCACGTAACGACCATCGAAGCCAATCGCCCAGGCATCACGATAGCCGTAGGAGGTGCCGGTCTTGAGCGCGACCTTGCCACCGCCGCGAAGACTGCTGTCGGCGCCGGACAAGATAGAGGTCAGGTACCAACAGGCGCGGGCTTCCAGAACGGGCTGGCTGGACGCCGCATTGGCGGGTACATCGCGCGACTCCCGCAGCGCCACCGGTCGCCCACCGCGGGCGATGGCCGCATAGGTTGCGACCAGGTCGCGCAGTGTCAGACCAACCCCGCCGAGGCCGATCGCGAGCCCTGGAGGCGCCTCACCTGGGAGGCGAGGCTCGGCCCCGGCGCGACGCAGACGCGCCAGCAGACGTGCCGGGCCAACAGCATCCAGCAATGCCACCGCGGGCACGTTCAACGACTGCTGCAGGGCCTCGCGCAAGGTCACCGTGCCCTGGAACTCGCGATCGAAGTTCGTTGGCGTATAGGCGCCGAAACCGCTCGGACGGTCCTCGATCAGGCTCTCCGGATGGGCCAAACCCTGCTCGAAGGCCAGGCCGTAGATCAGTGGCTTCAGCGTCGAACCGGGGGAACGGGGTGCGTGCGTCATGTCGACAAAGCCCCCGCGCTCGCGGTCGAGCAGGGCCGCAGAACCCACCGCTGCCCGAATGGCGCCAGTGCGATGCTCGGCCGCCAACAGCGCGACGGAGGTTCCCTCCGGCAGCAAGGCGGCATGTTCGGCGGCCAACGTCTCTAGGCGCGCCTGCAACTCGGCATCGATCGTCAGGCGATGAGTGTCGAGTTCCGGCCGTGTGACAACAGCGCGCCGCGCCGCATGGGGTGCCAAGATCGGAAAGGGTCGACGCCGCGTCGGTAGCGGCTCGCTCAGGGCCGCCGCCAACGTCTCGGCATCGATCACGCCGAGCGCCGCTGCGCGCATGAGCACCCGATCCCGACCGCGGCGCGCTGCCTCCGGATGCAGGTCCGGCCGCCGTGCCCGCGGTGACTGTGGTAAGGCCACCAGCAACGCGGCCTCGGCCAGCGTCAGCCGGCCGGGTTCCTTCCCAAGCCAGGCCAGCGACGCCGACCGCACGCCCTCCAGGTTACCGCCGTAGGGGGCAAGATTCAGATAGGCTTGCAAGATGGTTGCCTTGTCCGTGGTCCGCTCCAAGGCCAGCGCGGCGGACAGCTGGCGCCACTTGCCAACCAGCGTCCGCGTCGAGCCCGTGCCGCGCAGCCGCGCCACCTGCATGGTCAGCGTCGAACCACCGGAGACGATGCGGCCGTGACGCAGCGCCTGCCACAGGGCCCGTCCAAGCGCCAACGGATCGACCCCCGCATGGGTGTAAAAGCGCCGGTCCTCGAAGGCCAGCAGCAGATCGATCAGCCGCGGGTCGACGTCCGCGATCCCCGCCGGCAGGCGCCAACGACCATCGGCCACCGTGAACGCCCGCAGCAGACGTTCGTCGCGATCCAGCACGACGGGCGAGGTCTTAAAGTCGAGACTCGGCGGCGACGTATGCGCGACCTGAATCGCCACCAACGCACCCGTCCCGAGCGCGCCCAGTAGGAGACCCAGCAGGGGAGCCAGCAGGACAAACGGCAGCAGAGATCGGCGGCGAAGGGTGATCGTGGTAATGCCTCAAGAGTTGGGCTTTAGGCCGACACCGACCTAGCGAGGCTACGCCTCAGACCAACCGGTCGTAATCATCGGTATCGGTATCGGTATCGGTATCGGTATCGGTATCGGTATCGGTATCGAAATCGTAGCGAGTGACCCGATTCCGATCCCGATCCCGATCCCGACCCCGATTTCGATTTCGATTTCGATCCCGATTTCGAGGAGCCGCACCAGTTCGATGCCGCATCGAAACGTGACTCATCCGCAAACACTTGCCGCCCTCAAGAAATCGAGTCCGTCACCGGCTCGGCATACAGGTCGTGATCGGCACTGGCGGTGATGTCCACCTCGATAAAGTCACCGGGGGCCAATTCCCAGGCGCCGTCGATGATGACGGTGCCGTCGATCTCGGGGGCGTCGGCATGGCTGCGGGCGATGACACGATCCTCCTCGACTTCGTCCACCAGCACGATCATGCGCTGACCGACGCGGGCGGCGAGCTTGGCCCGGCTGATCTCGGCCTGGACGGCCATGAAGCGCTCCAGACGTTCCTGCTTGAGCGCCTCCGGCACCGGATCGGCCAACGCATTGGCGGCGGCACCGTCCACCGGCGAGTACGCAAAGCAGCCGACGCGGTCGAGCTGGGCCTCGCGCAGGAATGCCAACAGCAGCTCGAAATCGACCTCGGTCTCGCCGGGGAAGCCGACAATGAAGGTGCTGCGCAGGACCAGTTCGGGGCAGATGCGACGCCAGTCGGCCAGTCGATCCAGCACCTTCTCGGCGGCGGCGGGCCGGCGCATGGCCTTGAGCACGCTGGGGCTGCCATGCTGCAGCGGCATGTCCAGGTACGGCAAGATCAGCTCGTCCGCCATCAGCGGGATCAGCCGGTCCACCTGTGGGTAAGGGTAGACGTAGTGCAGTCGCACCCAAGCCTCTAGTTCACCCAGCGCTCGGGCCAACCCCTCGATGTCGGTTCGCAGCGGACGGCCCTGCCAGAAATCGGGCCGGTAGCGGAGATCGAGCCCGTAGGCGCTGGTGTCCTGGGAGATGATCAGCAGCTCGCGCACACCCGCCGCCACCAGCCGCTCGGCCTCGGCCATGACCTGGCCGAGGGGCCGGCTGACCAGATCGCCGCGCATGCTCGGGATGATGCAGAAGCTGCAACGGTGATTGCAGCCCTCGGAGATCTTCACATAGGCGTAGTGGCTGGGCGTGAGTTTGACGCCTTGCGGCGGCAACAGGCTCGTGAACGGATGCGCCGGCGGCGGCAGGTGGGCATGCACCGCCTCCATGACCTCGGCATAGGCATGCGCCCCGGTCACCGCCAACACGCTGGGATGGGCATCGCGAATGACCTGCGCGCGCGCACCCAGGCAACCGGTAACGATGACGCGGCCGTTCTCGTCCAGCGCCTCGCCGATGGCGGCCAGGGACTCGCCCACCGCCGCGTCGATGAAGCCGCAGGTGTTGACGATCACCAGGTCCGCGCCCTGATAGTCCGGGGACAGACCGTAGCCCTCGGCGCGCAGCTGCGTCAGGATGCGCTCGGAGTCGACGGTGGCCTTGGGGCAGCCGAGGCTGACGAAGCCGACCTGTGGGCTGTCGCCGGTCGCGGGCTGAATGGGGTCAATCATGGATGTGCGGTTGTCCTGGCTGGTCAGTGGTCGACTTGGTGACGGTGGAAGTGCTTTTGCCCAAGATCCGGCAGTTGCTCCGGGTATCGGGGCGAATATACTCGCCCGGCAATACAAGCAAAGACAGATGTGCTTGCTCGGAATTAATGCTTGTATAACTGCATATGTAGCGTAGGATATAGGGAGTGAGGTTGGTATAAACCACGAGCCGCGTCAAGAGCTGTGGGCATGGACGCGACGCCGGCACTCAACGCCGCACTCTCTGCGCAGCGAGGCCTCGGATCGCGCTGCGCTCGGACCTGAATCATCATGCGGCCTCATCGGTATCCGAGCGCGAGACGCCGCGCCCAGCGCTGCTGCACCGGCAGCACGCGGCGCGACAGGTAACTGAGGAATTCGGATGAAACATTGCAACCTGTGCAAACTGAGCCGCGTCTGTAACGACCTGCCGGGGGTCTGCGTGCTGATCCCCTACCTCACCGTCGCGGTCGTGGCGGTGACGGTCGGCTACCTGTTCCTGACCCAGGAAATCCTGGCCTAGGCCATTTCCCGGCAGCAGCAACTCCCCGCAGCGCAAGGCGGTCAGTTGGACAAGCCATGAGCCAGCCAGACGTTCGCGTTGAGCCCGGACGCCGGGTTCGACTGCATCTGTCGATTCATCTTGAAGACGGTACCGAGGTGCTGTCGAGTTTCGACGATGCGCCCCTGACATTCGTCATCGGCGACGGCACCCTCGCCCCCGGCCTCGAAACGCTCCTGATCGACCTCCCTGTGGGCAGCGATACCCAGACCCTCGCCGAGGGCGCCGCCATCTATGGCGAACCGGACCCGTCGCTGATCCGCACCTTAGAGCCCCGCGACCTCCCGGCGGACTTCGCACCGCAGCCGGGCCAGGTGATCGGTTTCAACACCCCCGGCGGTCAGGAGACCGCCGGCACGGTGCTGCATGCCGACGACGATGGCGTCCGCGTCGACTTCAATCATCCACTGTCGCACCGGGGTCTGCGGGTACGAACGCAGGTGCTGTCCGTCGACTGAAGGCCTTCGGCGATCGCCTGCAACGGGCCTATCGCCGCTGCCGAAAAAAATCATTTCCGCCAGCACCCCATCTGCGTTAGCGTGGCGAGCTTTCGACATTTCCGCAATTCGCAGCAAGCCCCGTCATGCAGGATTACCTACCGAGCCGAGACCTCCTCACCGACCGGATCATTTTCGTCACCGGCGCCGCCGAGGGCATTGGTCGAGCCGTCGCCAAGGCCTGTGCCCATCATGGCGCAACCGTGATCCTCAGTGGTCGCGACGAGGAGCGGCTGGAAACCGTCTACGACGAGATCGAGACCGACGGCGCCCCGCAGCCTGCCAGCTTTCCGCTGGACCTGGAGCAGGCGGACGAACAACTCTACCTCGGCGTCGCCAGCACCATCGGCGACGAGTTCGGCCGGCTCGATGGATTGGTCCACTGCGCCAGCTACATCCCCTTCCTGAGCCGCGTCGACGACTATGACGCGAAGGAGTGGGAACGCGTGCTGCGCATCAACCTCACCGCGCCGTTTCTGCTCACCCAGGCCTGCATGCCGCTGTTGCGCGCCGCCGACGATGCCTCCGTGGTGTTCACCTCCGATCGCGTCGGTCGCAAGGGCCTCGCTTACTGGGGCGCCTATGCGTCGGCCGCCTTCGGCATCGAAGGGCTGATGCAGACCCTGGCCGAGGAGACCCGCGACAGCAGCAACATCCGCGTCAACAGCCTCGACCCCGGAGTCGTGCGCTCGGCCCAGCGCCGGCAACTGTACCCCGGCGAGGACCCGAACCAACTGCCGACGCCCGACAGCGTTACGCCGGCCTATCTGTGGTTGCTGGGGCCTGAGTCGCGGGGGACGAACGGGCAGGCACGGACCGTTTCTCCCGCCGCTTGACGGCATCGGTCAAGATTTCGGCGCCGCTTCCGCAGAGCTGTCTTGCGCCTCTGGCTCACGATTGCCGATCCACACGCCGATCTTGTCGCCGATGCCTTGGAACATGACGTACAGGCCGGGAATCAGCAGGATGCCGAACAGCGTCGCGGCGAGCATCCCGCCGAGCACCGTGAAGCCCAGATGCACGCGGGCGTTGGCGCCGGCGCCGGTGGCGACGACCAGCGGCAGCAGGCCGACGATGAAGGCGATGGCAGTCATCAGCACGGCACGAAACCGCATACGCGCGCCGATCAGCGCGGCGTCGAAGCGGGACTTGCCGGCCTCGCGCTGTTCCTTGGCGAACTCGACGATGAGGATCGCGTTCTTGGCGGCCAGACCGATCAGCAGCACCAGGCCGATCTGGGTGTAGAGGTCGTTGTCGAGACCGACCGCCCAGAGCGCGAACGCGGCGCCGAGCACGGCGACGGTGACGGACGTGAGCACCGAGAACGGGATCGCCCAACTCTCATACAGCCCCACCAGGAACAGATAGCCGAACAACACGGCCAAGCCGAAGATGGCGAGTTCGCCGCCGGCGCTCTGCTGCGCCTCCTGGTAGGACATCGCCGTCCACTCGTAGCTATAGCCGTCGGGTAAGGCCGTGCGGGCAGCGGCCTCCATCGCCGCCATTGCATCGCCGGTGGAGGCGCCCGCGGCCGGGCTGCCGTTGATGGCGGCGGTCAGGAACTGGTTGTAACGGAACATCAGGTCGGCGCCCAGGTCCTCACGGATCTCCGCCAGCACCGAGATGGGCACCATGTTGCCGTTGTTCGAGCGTACATAGGTGGAGCCGATGTCATCGACGTCGCGCCGCGCCTCCTGGTCCGCCTCGACATTGACCTGAAAGGTGCGGCCCAGATAGGTGAAGTTGTTCACGTAGGTGCTGCCAAACACCGACTGCATGGTGTCGAACAGCTGCGAGACCGGCACGTCGAGATACTCCGCCTTGGTGCGGTCCAGGTCTAGAAACAGCTGCGGCACGTCGGCGGTGAAGGTGGAATAGGCGGTGGCGATGCGCGGGTCCTGATTCGCGGTTGCCAGTAGGCCCTTGAGCACCTGGGTCAGTTCCTGCGCCGACTGCCCGCCGAGGGCCTCGATCTGCATCGTGAAGCCGCCGGCATTGCCCAGCCCGCTGATCGGCGGCGGCGGAAAGACCAGCACATTGGCGCCGGGGATCGCATCCAGCTTCGACTTTGAGCCCCGTATACAGCCCGCGCAAGCGTGTCTCCGGCGTGGTGCGTTCGTCCCAGGGATCGAGCACCAGAACGCCGAGTCCGGCATTGGACGACGACGAACTGGTCAGCAGGCTGTAGCCGTTGACCATCAGCACGTTGGCGACGCCGGGCGTGGCGGCCGCGATCTCGCGCACCTGATCGAGCACCTGCTGGGTGCGCGGCATCGAGGCCGCGCTGGGCAGGCTGACGTCGACGAACAGCACGCCCTGGTCCTCGTTGGGCAAGAAGCCGGTCGGCAATTGCTGCAACAACGCGCCAGCGCCGATCCCGACCGCAATCACCAACAGACCGGCGACGACCGAGCGCCGGGCAATCAGCCCCACCACAGAGACATAGCCGTTGCGCGCGCCGTTCAGGCCCTTGTTGAACCAGGCGAAGGGCCCGCGCTTGGCCTCCTTCGGCGTGCCGAGGAACAGCGAGGTCAAGACCGGCGACAGGGTCAGCGCGTTCAGCGCCGAGATCGCCACCGCCGCGGAGATGGTCAACGCGAACTGGCGGAACAGCTCGCCGGTGATGCCCGGCAGGAAGGCCACCGGCACGAAGATCGCGAACAGCACCAGCGTGGTAGAAATGATCGGGCCGGTGACCTGATCCATGGCCTTAAGGGTCGCGGCACGGCGATCGAGCCCCTCCTCCAGCATGATGCGCTGCACGTTCTCCACCACGACGATGGCGTCGTCGACGACCAAGCCAATGGACAACACGATGGCGAACAGGCTGATGGTGTTGGCCGAGAACCCCGCCGCCAGCAGCACGATGAACACGCCGATCAGCGAGACCGGGATGGTCACCGCCGGCACGATGGTCGCGCGCAGGTCCTGCAGGAAGATGTACACCACCAACAACACGATCACCGCCGTGATGCCCAGGGTGTAGACGATTTCCTCGATCGACGCCTTCACGAACAGCGTCGAGTCGTACATCACCTGCGCCTCGACGCCGTCCGGGAAGCGCGTCTTCAGCTGCTCGAGTTCGGCGCGCACGGAGTCGGCAACCTCCAGGGCGTTCGCTCCCGGCGCCTGGTAGATAGCGATGGCGGCGGTCGGCTTGCCGTTGTAGGTCGACATCGCGCTGTAGGACTGGGAGCCAAGCTCGACGCGGGCGATGTCGGCGATGCGCACGATGCCGCCGTCGGCGCTGGTGCGCACGACGATCTGGCCGAACTCCGAGGGCTCCGCCAGCTGCCCCTGGGTGACGATGGTGTATTGGAAGGTCTGGTCGTCCGGGATCGGCGCGGCACCGATCTGTCCCAGCGCGGCCTGGATGTTCTGCTGCTGGATCGCGGTGACGACGTCGCTCGGCGCAATACCGAGCGCCGACATCTTGGTCGGCTCCAGCCAGATACGCATGGAATAGTCCAGCGGGCCGAACTGATTGGCCTCTCCGACGCCGGCCACACGTGCGAGCTCGTCCTGCACGTTGATGGTCGCGAAGTTGGACAAAAACAGTGGATCGCGCGAATCGTCCGGCGACGACACCGTGATCACCAACAGCAGATTGGTCGACTCCGCCTGCACCGTCACGCCCAGGTTCTGTACCTGCTGCGGCAGCTTGGCCAGGGCCTGGGAGACGCGATTCTGGGTGTTGACCTGGGCGATGTCGGGGTCGGTGCCGACCGAGAAGGTCACCATCAGGCTGTAGGTGCCGGCACTGGACGCGGTCGCGGACATGTACAGCATGTTCTCGACGCCGTTGACCTGCTCCTCGATCGGCCCACCGACGGTGTTGGCGATGGTCTCGGCATCGGCGCCGGGGTAGTTTGCCGTTACCAGCACCACCGGCGGTGTGATGTTCGGATACTGGGCCACCGGGATGGCAACGATCGCTAGCAGCCCCGCCACCACCAGCACGATAGAAATGACCGCTGCGAGCCGCGGCCGTTCAACGAAGACCCGAGAGACGTTCATTTAGTTGGCCTCGGTCTTCGGAGACTCATCGGTTGCCCCTGGCTCGCGCTCGGACCTATTCTCGGGCTTGTTCTCGATTGGGACCGCAGACGCTTTGGTCTTTGCCTCGGGCGCTGACGGCGTGGATTTCGCCGCACCCTCGCTGCTCGGCTCCACGACCATACCCGGCTTGACCTTCTGCACCCCAGAAACAATCACCATCTCCCCGTCGCTGAGCCCGGACTGCACGGCGTACCCATGATCGACCTTGGCCCCGGTCTTGATCTTCCGGAGTTCGACGCGATTGCCTTTGCCGACCACGTAGACCTGCTCGCCGTCGCGGGTGCGCTGCAGCGCGGCGGCGGGCACCACCGGAAGACGCTCCTCATCGGCCATATGGACGAGCGCCGTGACGAACTGGCCGGGCAGCAAGACACCTGCCGGGTTCGGAAAGTCAGCATACACGGATACTGTGCCGGTACTGGCGTCGACCTGGTTGTCTGAAAAGGCAATCGTTCCCTCATGGTCGTAGGGCTCACCGGTGGGCAGCACCAATTCCGGCACGAAACGGCTCCGGAATGCCTCGATATCCTGCGTGCCGACCTGTCCCCTGATTCGGACGAAATCCGCGCTCGGGATCGAGAAGACCGCACGGATCGGGTCCAGTTGCACCACGGTGGCGAGGGTACCGCTGCTGGGATTCACCAGATTGCCCACCGTATAGTTAGTGGCACCGATGCGCCCCTTGATGGGGCTCTTGACTGTGGTGTAGCCGAGATTGATCTTCGCCGACTCCACCGCCGCGGCGGCCTGTTGCTCGCTAGCGGCGGTCTTTTCTACGTCGGCCTTGGCCTCGTCGCGCGCGGCCTTGGCTTGGTCGAACATGGTCTTGGAAGTGTCGCCTTTCTTGACGAGCACCGCTTGGCGTTCGTAGTCCGCCTGCTTGTCTTCCAAATTCGCGCTGGCGGCGGCGGAATCGGCCTTGGCCGCCGCGGCCTGACCCTTGGCGCCATCGAGGGTGGCCTGGTACTGCGCTTGCTCGATTTGGTATAGCAGCTGGCCCTGCTCCACCATCCCGCCCTGTTGAAACGCCACCTGCTCCAAGAAGCCTTCAACCCGCGCCATCAGGTCGACCGACTGGATCGCCTTGATATTACCAATGAAACGGCCCTGACGATTCACGGCCTTGGTCTCCACGGCCGCGACGACCACCGACGGCGGCGGCGCCTTGTCGGAAGCGGACTTGGCCTGGTCGTCCGTCGCGAGGGCGCTGCCGGCCAGCGCCGATAGCAAGACTGCCGCGATCAGGTGGCGCGGTCCGCGCGCACCAGCAATGTCCCCAATGGAAAGGATCATGAAGCCAGGTCCCCGATAGGTGATTGCGTCGTGCTTGTGCAAAACGGCAGTGAGTGTAACCCGCATCGAAATCGCGTGGTGCACCGCGCCTATCCGGTGCCGGCCGACCGCAAGCGCTGTTCGGATGCTAGCGGCACTGGGTGCGCCAGTTCTCCAACCGGCGCCTCGCAGCAGAGAACGCGAGCATGCTGGCGCCGACTGGAAAGTCGGCGCTCCCAGCCGCTACAGTGGCGAGACGGTGGCCGCGGGGGGCAGCGGCTTGGGCAGGGCGCCGACGACCGCGGCCACATCGCGGCTGAAGTCGCCGAGGCAGCGGCTCATGGCCGCCACCACGGCCTCGGAGTCCGCGGCGGCGCTTTGATATTTGTCGCTGGCGCTGCTGGCGCTCGCACCAGGCACCGACGCGGCACTGACCGGACAGCGATAGACATCCTCGCGCACGGCCATGGTCTGCTCGAGATACGAATCCATGACCGCCCAGCGTACCTTCAGCAGGGCCTCGCGACTTGGCATCCCCTCGAAGCTGACCACCTCGGCCGTGACGCGGAAGTCGATGGGCATGCGTGTTTCGCTCGGAAAGACGACGATGCGGCTAGTGCCGAGCAGATGGGCGAGGTTCTCGCCCCAGACACGCAGAAAGTCGTCCTGCACGGCACCGCCCCAGCGGTTGTACTCGTCGACATCCAATCGATTGGTCCCATCGCGGGTGACCAGTTGTGGACGATCGAGAAATTGCGGAAACACCACCGGCCCGATACCCACCGAGATACCACCGCCGGCAAGGTCGCCGCTGCGCCCGGCCGCCTCTGGGATGGGCGTGAGCACATAAAACGTAGACGGTGGCGTGCTGGCACAACCGGCCACCAACAGTGCCGATAGGCACCACGGAGCGAACAACTTAGCGAGCTTCAACGGGTCCCCCCTTTGCCCTGGATCAGGGCCTCCGGATGTCGTTCCAGGTAATCCGCAAGCGTACGGATCGAGCGCGCCGCCGCGCTCAGTTCGCGCATTGTACGCACGGTTTCGGCATTCAGGGGCGCATCTGGCGCAATCAGCGCGTTCGCATTCTTAAGCGCCTGCTCCGCCTCATGCAGGCTGCTGCTCAGTGCCGGCGCAATTTGGTCGTCAAGCTTGACGCTCAGGCTGCGCAATTGGCGCAGGATCAGTTCCAATTCGGTCAGCGAATTCTTCAGCGCCGTCGAATCGACCACCTCGCGCACACCGGACAGCGTTGCGCTGAGGTCCTCGCCGATCTCGTCGATCGGAAACCCGTCGATCTTGCCCAAGATACGGTTGACCTGGGTGGTGATGGTTTCCAGGGGCGTCGGCAACGTCGGCACCACCCGATAGTCGCCGCGGCGCGCCAGGCGCGCCGGCGGTGCGTCTCGATGAAATTCGAGTTCGACATAGAGCTGGCCCGTCAGCAGACTGCCGGTCTTGAGCTGAGCCCGCAGACCTGCCGCCACCATCTTGTCCACGATATCCGGTTCATCTTCTAGGACCCTGGCGCGCCCTTGCCCCTCGGGAAAGCCGATCCGTTCAGGCTCGATCTCGATCAGCACTGGAATAAAGAATTCGAGCTTGGTGGGGTCAAACTTGAGCTGAATATCCAACACCTGACCGACCTTGATGCCGCGCAGCAACACCGGCGCACCGATATTAAGCCCGCGCACGGAGCCGCTGAAAACCAGCAAATAGCGCTCCTTGTCCAGATAGACCCGCTCATGAGCCTCCGCCCGATTTGGATAAAGCGGAAAGAACTGATCCGGAGTCGCCGGCGCGCCATCCGATTCAAGCGTGTCGGGATTGTCGAACGCAACGCCGCCGAGCAGCACCGACATCAGCGACTCGGTGTCGAGGCTGACACCATCTGCGCCGAGCTTTAGGTCGATACCGCTAGCGTTCCAAAACCGCGTATTGGTCAGCACGAGTTGGTCATGCGGCCGGGCCACGAACACATCGATGGTCACCGCACGACCATCCTTGTCCAGTTCGAATTCGATGACCTGTCCCACGCGGATATGACGGTAATAGACCGGAGAACCAAGATTCAGCGAGCCCAGCGTCGGCGAACGCAGTCGAAAGGTCTTACCGGGCTCGTCGGTGGTGATGACCGGAGGCTCCGGCAGGCCAACGAAATGGCGCTGCTGCTTGCCCTCGCCAACCGGATCGATGGCGATGAACGCGCCCGAGAGCAGGGTCTCCAGTCCGGAGACCCGACTCGCGGTCACCCGCGGACGCGCGACCCAGAAACGGGTCTGGTGCGTCAGGAACTTCTCCGAGCCATGCGTGAGTTCGGCCGTGACGATCACCTTGGACAGATCGTCGCTGACGTCGATGGCCGTCACATCACCGATGTCGACGTCCTTGAACTTGACCTTGGTCTTGCCGGCCGTGAGCCCCGCGGCCGTCTTGAACTCAACGGTGATGATCGGCCCCCGCTCCGATAGGGTCTTGTAAGCCAGCCAGCCGCCGACCACCAGCGCCAAGACCGGTAGCAACCACACCAGTGAGATGCGATCGCGTTTGACGACCTGGGCCTCGGGCAAATCCAGGTCGTCCGTCCGGCCTGGGTCCCGACCAGGCGCACCTGGTTCAGGCGGTGCTGGGTTCATGTCGGACTCCGGCGGCTTGGGGGTTTCCGGCATGGTCCTGCTCCATTGCATCCCAGATCAGCCTGGGGTCGAACGACATGGCGGCGAACATGGTGATAATGACGACCGCACAGAAAAAGACGGCACCGGCCTGCGCCTCGATGCTGGCCAGATTGCCGAGGCGAACCAAGGCGACCAGGATGGTAACCACATACACGTCGACCATGGACCAACGCCCGATGGCCTCGGTGATCCGATACAGCTTGGTACGGTCGCGCGGGCGCCAACGCGATTTGCGCTGCACCGAGATCAGCAAAAAGAGCAGGATCAAGAGCTTCAGCAGCGGCACGAAGATGCTAGCGATGAACACGATCGCGGCCAGCGGCCACATGCCATGTTTTAGCAGGAACACCACGCCGCTGAAGATAGTATCCGCCTGCGTCTGGCCCAGTGAGGTCACCGCCATCACCGGGAACAGATTGGCCGGCACATAGAACAGGCAGGCAGCAATGACCAGCGCCCAGGTGCGCTGCAGGCTTTGGGGCTTGCGCCAATGCAGCACGTCGCTGCAACGCGGGCAGCGCAAACGCCGCTGTTGATCCCGCGGTGCCGCCCGTTCCGGCACCACCAGTTCGCACACGTCGCAGCCCAACGCCCGCTCACCCGGATGTGGCGAACGGCGCACATTCGGTGGCAATGGCACCTGCTCCCAGACCACGTCCGGGTCCAGCGCCGCCTGCGCCGCCGCGAGCACGAAGATGAGGACGACGAACGCGAACAACGAGGTACCGGGAACAATGGTCGCCATGTCCGTCAGTTTCACCACCGACACCAGGATGCCGATCATGAACACATCCATCATGCCCCAGGGGACCAGGGTTTTGAACCAACGAAACAGGGTCGGAAACCCCGGCGGCAGACGCCCTCCCAGCTTCAGCGGTAACAGCACGATCAGCAGCAGCAGCAGTTGCAGCCCCGGCGCCAAAATACTGGTAAAGAAGACCACTGCGGCGACCTCGCCCTTGCCCTGCTCGGTCAGATCCTTTACCCCGGTGAACAGCGTCGTCTGCGTCACCTGCCCCTGCATATCGAAGGATAGAAACGGGTAGCTGTTAGCGACGATGAACAAAACCAGCCCCGCCAGCGTCAGTGCCAGCGTGCGGTTGACGCTGTCCGGCCGGTGCTTGTGCAGCAGGTGGCCGCACCTGATGCAGTGCAGCGAACCGCCCTCCGGCAACGGCGGGTTGCGCTGGAGCAGATCGCATTCGTGGCAGAGGGTCAGGGAGTCATGGGGCATTTCGTCGGAGTATACCTGCAATAGCCTTGGTGCTCCGCCGGCTCCGTCTGGCCCGGCTCGATTCCAACGCGATAAGCCCACTCAGGGGCTCATCCGCTTCCAAGTTGAGAACGGCGCGGTTGACCGCAAGCCGTCAACCGTTAGCGCAAGAGTCCGTAGCGCTCCCACGGGTGTCCCGACCAGCGCAGATCGGACAGGCGATCATCGCAGTGTCTGACGCCGGCGACCGCGACCAGTTCATCTCCACGCATCAGTAACGGCACATAGGGTCTGACCCAGGCCGGCACACCGGTCTGTTGGTAGAGCGTTTTGAGAGACTGACCACGGCCGTCACTCCTCCGGCACGCTAACCCAGAGCCCTCGAAACAGACCGTCAGAGCGCCCACATCGAGCGCGCCAGGGGGCAACCGCAGCGTCCCCAATCCCGCCGGTAGAGTCAGCGGCGCTCCGCCGTCCCAAGCGAGCGTGCGTCGCTGCAACCTGTCCGGCAACGGCGCCAGCGCGTACAGGTCGTCGCGATAACGCCGCACTTCGCAACCGCTCCAGGTCACCAGGGGCGACCGGTCGGAGGCAGCGCTCAACACCTCGCCGATTATCCGTTGCAGCACGGCACGCGCGGGTGGACGAAATCCATCGCGCATGAGCCAGCGCCGAAGGATCAGGCGACTTTCCGCCGGAGACAAGGCCCGCAGCCCCTTCACCGACAAGGTGCCGGGCCGCTGCCCGGCAAGCTGCGCAAGCCCTGTGTCCGCCGTCCGATCCAACAGCCCGGCGGCCTCGGCGCAATGACCGGCGGAGCGCGCCAAAGTCCGGTCCAAAGACGGCCAGCGGCGGCGCAGCAGCGGGATCACGCTCTGACGCAGCAGATTTCGATCCAAATCGAGGTCCGCGTTGCTCGGATCATCGACCCACTCGATGCCCTCACGTTTGGCGTAATTCAAGAGTTCGGCCTGGCTGAAACCGAGCAACGGGCGCAACAGCAGGCCGGCGCCAAGCTTGGCCGATACCGGCATCGCCGCGAGGCCATGCAGGCCACTCCCGCGCAACAACGCCAACAGGAGGGTTTCGGCCTGATCGTCACGATGCTGGCCAGTGGCCAGGACGTCGCCAGGGGCAAGCAGATCCGCAAACGCGGCGTAGCGCGCCGATCGCGCCACCGCCTCCAAGCTTTCACCCTTTTGCCGCCTTAACTGCAGGCTGCGTTCGGTCAGCGGCACACCGAGGCGCGCGGCTTGGCCGCGACAGTGCTCAGCCCAACGGGCGGACTCGGGGTTCAGGCCATGGTCGACGTGAATTGCGCGCAGCTGCGGTGGGGGACGTGCGTCGACCGCGGACTGCTCGGTAGAGGGGTGAGTCGGCGCGCCCGTTGTGCAAGACCGTGGTCCGAAACAGACCGATGCCGCCTGCAGTAAAACACTGGAGTCGAGGCCGCCGCTGTAGGCGATCCAGAGTCGCCGGCCTAGGTACGGCTCGAGGCTGCGACGCAGCGCCTGCGGCGTGAATCCGGCTGAGCCGCTGCTCACGTATCGGCGTCTCAGCCGGGCCCCTGGCCGCCCGTCGTCAGAGACCCCGGCATGGGCTCGCTCGCATCAGTCCTTGAAGCGGCCGAAGCCTCGGATGCGCTCATAGCGGGCGGCGAGGAGTTGGTCGATAGATAAGGACTCGAGCTGGCTGAAGCTCTCCAGCAGCGTGCGTTTGAGGGACTCAGCCATGGTCTCGACATCGCGGTGAGCGCCCCCCAAGGGTTCCGGAACCACGGCGTCGACAAGACCCAGATCGTGGAGCTTGTCTGACGTGATGGCCATGGCCTCGGCCGCGAGCTGGGCCTTCTCGGCGCTTTTCCATAGGATCGATGCGCAGCCCTCGGGAGAGATCACCGAATAGGTGCTGAACTGCAGCATGATCAAGCGGTCGCCCACGCCAATGGCCAACGCGCCACCGGAGCCGCCTTCGCCCGTCACAGTGGCGATGATCGGGACCCGGAGCCCGGCCATGACCTGGAGGTTCCGCGCGATGGCCTCGCTCTGACCGCGCTCCTCGGCACCGACACCCGGGTATGCGCCAGGAGTGTCGATGAAGGTGTAAATAGGCAGCGCGAACCGCTCGGCGAGTTCCATCAGGCGCAACGCCTTGCGATAGCCCTCCGGCCGGGGCATACCGAAATTGCGCTGGATCTTCTCCTTGGTGTCGCGGCCTTTCTGGTGACCGATAACCACGACCGAACGGCCGTCAAGTCGGGCCAGGCCACCAACGATGGCAGGATCATCTGCAAAGGCCCGATCGCCGTGCAGCTCTTGAAAGTCGTCAAAGATACGACGCACGTAGTCTAGGAAATACGGTCGCTGCGGATGGCGCGACAGCTGCGAAATCTGCCACGGCGTCAAGGCCGAGAAGATGTGCTCGGTAAGCGCCCGACTCTTGGTCTCTAAGTGTTCGATCTCTTCGGCGATGTTGAGCTCGTTGTCGTCACCGACATGGCGCAGCTCTTCGATCTTGGCCTCGAGTTCGGCGACCGGTTGTTCGAAAGGAAGGAAGTTCAGGTCCATAGCGGCGCGATTCTAACCGAGCACAACCCGCAGGGACAGTGCGGTTTCGCGTTTGCGGGCAACCTGCGCACGAAAGGACAACAATCGACTGGTCGCCATCACCGGACCTCAGTCAGTCGTTTGTCTGATCTACGCCCGTGGCGCCACGCTTGGAGTCGGCATCGCTGACGATGCGAACTGTTGTCCGCGAATCGTCCTGTGCCGACGCTTGCGCCGAACTTGGTGAGGAACCTGTCGCCTGGCTTGACGGGGAGCCCGAGGCTGCACCTGCGTCGCCGGCGGTGCCGTCATCACTGTCGAACGGCCGAATATAGGGCGTCGGTCCAACTCCCTCCCCGTCTCGGAACAACCAAATGGCGATCCCCACCATGACGACCAGGGCGAGCAACAGGATGAGATTGGTCAGCAGCATGAAGTGTTCTCTCGAAGGGAGGAGATAGGGGACGTCAGGCGATTTCTGTCAACTTTCATACCATCCTGCCGGAAAATCAACAGGAGGAGTATTCGACCCAAACCATTGGTCTGCTTACACTTTCCGTCACACCCAGGCACTTGGGCCGCTGTGCATGGCGGATCCAACTGCCCGCCGTGGGAATGCGTCCACAATTCTTGGCTTTGGTGCGGGTACGGGCCAAGATGGCCACCTAACCAACGGCCTAGTGTAGTCGACAAACCTGGACGAACCGCGGCAATCCGTCGTCAAGGTGATCTCGATCAGGCGATCAGGCGATCAGGCGATCGGGCGCGAGCGCTCGCTCAATCGATGACGTTTATGGCATCGCCAACATTGATCCGAGCATAGACGAACTGTGCGTCCTGGTAGCGCAAGCGCACGCAACCGTGCGAGGCGGGCTCATTCGGCACGTAACCCTCGTGCACCCAATACGGGCCGGAAAACTGCAAAGCGTAGGGCATTGGCGTTGGCCGATCGAAATAGTTGGTGTAGCTCCCGGAGCGCTTGTACTTGTTCTTCGCTTGAACACGAAAACTCCCCTTTGGCGTCGGATGCTCCGCCGCACCGGACGAGATCCGTCCCGACCAAACGAGTTGATCGTCTTCGTAATAGTTGAAGGTCTGCGAACCCAGAAGTAGGTCCAGCCGTCGCTTGTCCGCCGCCGGCAAAGACTCGGGGTCGGGTGGCGGCGGGACTACCTCTTGCGATACCGGTGCTAGTTGGGCCTCACGTCGAGCCACCGCGGACATGTTCGCGCCCACAGCTGTCTCGGCTGCTGTTCCAACGGGCGATGCGACCGGAGCGCCCGCCGACGGCGCCGCGACGGCGCCGGACATTGGCGCGGCATAGGTAGACTCGGTTTGCGCGGCAATGTCGTCCGGCAACGGTGGATAGGGTTGATGCGCGCAACTGCTCAACAGCAGCGCCAATGGCACAATCGACAGCTGCGCGAGCGGTAGGTGACCCCTTGGAGCGCGGATCGAGCGCAAATTGGTCTTCATCGAAAGTCCCGCCTCACCTGAAATTGAGAAAACTTGTAGGCCGCAACGAGCGCTCGTCGTCGAAATGCCCCGTTGTCCGGTTAGCGATAACGGCATTGCGGAGGGCCGCCATGCGCCAAAACCGCGAACGGAGCGGAAGTGTCAATCTACGCTGATGTCAGCTTTTATTGACAATCGTCAATTTATCGCAGCGGGCTTGTCGGATAATGGCGCCCATGCAAATGCTCACACACGAAGAACGGGTTCGTCGGCTCAGACCTGCCAACAACGGCAAGCGCATCCGGCGTGAAAAGCGGACCATCGACGCGATGCTCGATGTCTACTGCCATGATCACCATGGGGATCTTCACGGGACGGCCGAACTGTGCGACGAATGCGCCCGTCTGCGGCGGTATGCCCGACAGCGGCTCGACAACTGCGTCTTCGGCGAGGCCAAGATGCCTTGCAACTGCTGCGCCGTCCATTGCTACAGTGCCAAGATGCGCGGTCTCATCGTCGACGTCATGCGCTATTCCGGCCCGCGCATGATGTTTCGTTACCCGGTGCTGAGCTTCCTACACCTGTTCGACAAGATGCGCGCCGGCGGCGGCTAAGGCCGCAGGCTGAGAAATTGGGCCGGCATCGCCACGTCTGATCAAATCCGGGAAAACCCCGCACGACCCCACGTTAAGCCCCGATCCGTCGCTCAGCCGATTGGTGGCACACCGATCAAAGCCTTATGCAGCCAGAGCACGAAGGCGACGTATAGCGCGAGACCACCAGCAACAGCGATCCAGTCATTCCAATCAGAGGGCGGCGCACCCATCACCAACGGCGGTGTCCGCCGCTTCAGAGATATGCGGTCAGCCACCGCCCAGGCCAAGAAGCTGCCGAACAGCAACACATCGGCCAGCGTTCCGTTCGCAAGCAGGTGGGCGACCGCCCAAAGTTTCACCGCAAGCAGCATCGGATGCCGGGTGACGCGCTGAATTCGCCCGGGCAGGTAGGCCGCGAGCAGAAGCACGAACACCGGCACCATCAGTAACAACGAAACATGGCGCATCCAGGTCGGTGCGGTATAGAGCACCCAGGGGTCCGGGCTCGCCCGAACGGCACTGTATCCGAGCACGATCAGCGCCAAGCCAGCGACAGAAATCAGCGCGTACAAGAGCTTCCACGGCACCTCTCCCCTGCGCACTACGACGGCGTCGCGCCAGCCGGCAGCGACGATCGAGATGGAATGTGCGCCGAGAAAAAGCGCGAGCCCCGCAAGCAGCATCATCATGGTGTTCAGTCCAGTTTCGTAGCGGTCAGGCCAGCAGCGGCGGCTTTTTCGTCGTGCGCCGTGTCGGGGCTTCGATCCTTGCGCGGCCAGGCGCTCAGGATAGCTTGCACCAGCGTTGCCAACGGAATGGCAAAAAACACGCCCCAGAACCCCCAGATGCCGCCGAACACCAGAATCGCAACAATGATCGCGACCGGGTGCAGATCAACCACCTCCGAGAACAGCAAAGGGACCAACACATTCCCATCTAACGCCTGGATGATCAGATAGGCGATGGTGAGCCAGATAAATTCGGTACCCCAGCCCCACTGAAACCAGGCAATCAATACCACCGGCACCGTCACCACCGACGCCCCGATGTACGGAATGATGACGGATAGCCCGACCAGCAGGGCCAACAACATTGCGTACTTCAAACCGAACGCGGAAAAGGTGATGAAGCTGACCGCCCAAATGATCAGGATCTCCCAGGACTTGCCACGCACATAGTTCGAAATCTGCCGGTCGACGTCGCGCCAGACGGTCCCGGCGATGGCGCGATGCTTGGGCAAATAGCGCCGGAACCACGCAATGATAAGCTCCTTGTCCTTGAGGAAGAAAAACACCAGCAAGGGCATGAGGATCAGGTAGACGAGCACGGTGATGACACCCACCACCGACGACAGGGAAACCGACAGGATTTGTTGACCGTAGGTGCCAATCTCCCGGCCTATGGCGCCGATCATCTCTTCGATCTGGGCGATTGAAATCAAATCCGGATAACGCTCGGGCAGTTGCATCAGCCCCTGTTGTCCCTTTGTCAGCATCGCTGGCAGTTGCTGGACCAGATCCGACACCTGACGGAGGACTTGGGGCACAACCCCAAGAAGAACAGAAGCGACGAACACCATGAACAACACGAACACTAGGATGACGCTGACCAGTCGTGGCCAGCCGCGACGCTCGAGCACACCAACGATGCCTTCCAACAGGTAGGCGAGGACGATGCTGGCGAGCACCGGCGTCAGCATCTGCCCCATCGTCAACACGATGGCAAGCACCGTCAGCACAAACACCGACAGAAAGACGATCTGCGGATCGGAGAAGTAGCGACGGAACCACTGGGCCAGAAACTGCATGGGGTTGGCTTCGCTTAGGGGCGTCTCGAATCGTTCGGGTTACGCGCTGCCCGCAACCTCAATACGGGCAAGACGCCGCGGAGACTGGGCTATCGTCTCAATTCTTGCTGTTGTGATGCATTTCGAACCGTTCCGCGAACAGTGCCTCGAGTTCGTCGATCACGGCAGATGCCTCGCGACCTTTCATGACGTGGGCGGCCATCAACGACGAGGTGTCGCCGAGCAGTGCGCTGTTGTCGAGCATCGGATAGATCCGGCGTAAACGCTTAATGGCCGCCACGACGCTCTCCTCGGGCGGGCGTAGCTCGAACTGCGGCAGTCGCGGGGTCGCGAGCGGTGCTGCCGCGGCATCGGACGCAGCTCCCGATCCGTTCCCAGGATCGCCGTCGGATTGGCCGTCCAGCTCACCGGATGACCCGGTTGACCGTTCCGACAAAAACTCGGCGAAACTGAGCAGGGTCTGTTGCTGCTGCGCATTGAGCGCTCGAAACAGCTTGCCGAGTCGACGCTCATCCGCGGACTGTTTCTTAGGAGCAATGGCTAAAGGGTTCGATGGAAACATCCTGACAACACCGCTCGTTGCCGCCCATCATTGGACGACTGTCCACGGACAGTACCAAAGTTTCGCCTCGCGCGCGAAGCCGCGGCACACCCGGCTCACCTCCATGAGGATACGCGTTCGGTCGCGCTCCTGCTCAGTCCGGCTGGCTCTTGCAATAGGCTCGCGCAAACTCGAGCAGCTCCTCCATCACGCGGAGCCGAAACTTCTGCTTTTGGTGCACGAACGAGAAAGGGCGAAACAACGGCGGCTGCAGCGTCAGCGTAACCAGTGTCTTCAGCCGCAGTTCCTTCTGCACCGTGGCCTTGGATACAACCGAGACCCCCATGCCCGCCTCCACCGCCCCCTTCACGGCCTCCGGACTCCCCAACTCCATCGCCACCTTGAGTCCGGCCGCGCACGCGGGCAAACCGCCGAGGTAGTCGTTGATGACCTCACGCGTGCCGGACCCCTCCTCGCGACAGATGAAAGGATATTCCAACAGATCGCTGAACGGGACTGCTTTGCGGCTAGCCAGCGGATGAGCCGGTGGCACGATCGCGACCAGCTGGTCCTGCTTGCAGGTCTCGACCACCAAATTCTTGTTGCCCACAGGCGACTCGACGACGCCAAGATCGATGGCATTGCTCTCGACCATCGAGACAATGCCCTCGCTGTTCGACACCTTGAGGTGGATCGACACCTCAGGGTAGCGCGCGTTGAAATCTCCGAGCAGAGTCGGGAGCATGTACTCGGCAATGGTTGTGCTGGCACCGATGGTGAGCGCACCGCTGATTTCGCCAGTGATCTCGCGAACGCCGTTCTCCATCTCCGCATAGAGCTCGAAGATGCGATCGGCATACTCGAACACACGATTTCCCGCATCGGTCAGGCTGATGCGATTGTGGGTTCGGTCAAACAGCCGGGTGTTGAAGTACTCCTCCAACTGTCGGACTTGGAAGGTCACCGCCGGCTGCGTCATGTGCAGCGACTCCGCCGCTTTGGTGAAACTCAACAAGCGCGCGACGGTGTGGAAGACCTGGAGTCGTCGGTCAGCCATGGGCCAGCCCTCGAACTGAGTCAATAGATTCTCTTTATAGCACAACCTGGGAACTCGAGGTGCGGCCCGGCTGGGTTCGACGACTTCCGAGCCCCGCTCGGTAACCGCTGACGCGTTCAACGCGTTTCAACCCTGCACACCGCCGCCTCGAGAATAGGTTTTTTGGCTATTCGCAACAAAGGCTAGAAAAAAGCGACAATATGGCGTATTGTTACCACGGACTCGGACTCTAGCGTGGGCGGCCTACGAATCGGCGCAACTGGCGGACACTACGCAACGATCGTCGATGTCGCGCCAACGCCCGGCAGGGTGAAGCTACCTTTTTTACGACAAGACGCGTTCTGACCCGCCTGGCTGCACGCAACGCCACGACCCAGCTAGGATCCGACGACTAGAGACTCATCCGTTTGGTTGTTGAAAAGTACATGACTCAAGAGGACAGGCGCATGGACCTTCGCTCGCTGGCGTTACCCCCCCTGGCAACGGCCATCACGATCGCATTGTTGAACACGTCGCTCGTTCGCGCGGAAGGGTTCGCGGTCCCGGAAATGTCGATAGCGGGACTCGGTACCGCCAATGCCATGGTGGCGAACCCGGAAGAGCGCGGCGCGCTGATCTACAACCCCGCCGCAATGGCCTTCCACACCCAAAGCTCCATCGCGGTGGGTACGCTTTTCATCAACCCAAACTTCTCGGTGCGAACCAGCAGCGGCAAGCACGACAGCAGCGGCGCGGAGTGGATCGCGGCACCGATCGGACAGGCGGCGATCCTCATCAACCAGCAGTGGTCGGTTGGGCTCGGCGTCTCCGCCCCGTTTGGACTTGAAACCAAGTGGGACACCGGAACCTTTCCACCGCTGACCAACACACAGCCGTTACCAACGCCACCCTTCGCGCCCGGAACCAGCATCCCGCTCAGTCCGCAGCCGACCCGCAGCAAACTAGAGGTCGTCGACTTCACGCCCACCGTCACCTACCGCGTCAACGACACGCTTGCTCTGTCCGCCGGCGCGGATTTTTATTGGGGAAAGTCAGCCCAGTTGGACTCTTCCATCACGCAACTGAGCGGCGACGGTTCCGGCTGGGGCTTCAACCTCAGCGCCATGTACAGCAAAGACGCACTGAGCCTCGGTATTAATTATCACTCCGGCGCGACGCTCGGTATCGACGGTACCTTCACGGCGCTCGACAACAACATGGTGTTGCTGGGGGCATTGCCGCCGAGCCAGGGCGCGGAGCTTGACGTAAACCTGCCCTGGCGCCTCACCCTGGGCGCCCGTTACAAGGTCAACCCGAAGCTGGCAATCGAGGTGGATTGGGCCCGCACCGGCTGGAGCGAGTTCGAGAAGATCAAGGTTACCGGTACGCTGAACGGTTCAACGCTAATCGACGACGAAAATAATTGGAACGACTCCAACGCCTACCGCCTCGGCATCACCTACCAGTTACTCGACCAGACCCAATTGCGCTTCGGCTATGCCTACGACGAGACCGCCACGGACGACGCGTACTTCAGCGCCAGGGTGCCGGACAACGATCGCAACCTCTTCAGTATCGGCGTCAGTCACGCGCTCGAAGACGGCTGGCAACTGGAAGCCGGCTACATGTACGCCGTGTTCAACGACCGTAACTATAGCGGCTCGAAGCCCTACCCCGGTTTTGGTGGCGAGATCAACGGCACAACGGCCATCGCAGGCAAGTATGAGGCCCATGCGCACATCCTCGGCCTGGAGGTAAGCAAGACGTTCGACGCCTTCTGACACCGACTAGACGATTCCCCCAAACGCGCGGCGCCGTCGCGCAACTTCAAAGGCCGCCCGGAGTGGGACGGCCTTTTTTTTGGCTGGAGCTTTAGTCCCTGCGAAGATACTCGCTGATTGGCCATCCTGGCCAAACATCAGGCGTAGGACGACAGCCCCCCGCCCGGAGCCTTTTCTTCAGATATAGAGACAGATGTCGCTCTCGCCGGCGAACTCAAAGAATGCCGCCGCACCCGCGTATTCGACACCGTCGATGAAGTCGGCGTGGTCCATGTCGAATAGATCGACGGTCATTTGACAGGCGATCAGCTTGACCTCGGCCTCCTGGCAAAGCTCGCGCAGCTCGTCGACGCTGGCGACGCCCTTGGACTTCATTTTCTGCTTCATCATGGCCGTCATCATGCTCTGCATCCCAGGCAGGGCCATGCCGAGGACCGGGAACCACTTGTCCATGCCCATGGGCATGGGCATGCCTGGGTTACCCAACGGCGTCACCTGCAGCTCGAGCTTTTTCTTCAGCAGCTGCAGACCATAGAAGGTAAAGAAGATCTGCGTCTCGTAGCCTAGCGCGGAAGCGGTGGATGCGAGGATGAAGGGGGGATAGGCCCAGTCCAGCGAGCCCTTGGTGGCGATGATCGCCAATTTCTTTTCGTCCATCGGTTTCCTCCTGTCGGACCCCGCGATCACGGGGACCGTGTCATTGTGGGTGTGAGGGGGCGGAGGTCAGGCCTTCTTTATTAAGAAATGGAACTTGCCGCCGTCCTCTTTGGATTCCATCAGCTCGTTGCCAGTCTGCTTGGCAAAGGCGTCGAAGTCCTTGACCGAGCCGGGGTCGGTGGCAATGATGTGCAGCACCTGGCCCGCCTCCAAGCCATTCAGGGTCTTCTTCGCGCGAAGGATCGGCAACGGGCAGTTCAGGCCGCTTGCGTCCAGTTCCGAATCAAAGTCTGCCATCTTGTATAACCTCCGGAGGGTTCTAGGAAACGCGACTGCTGCGTTAGTATTTCAGCAATCACAAAGGTTCTGATTTATAGGCCAAACCGCTAGCAAACGCAAGGTTGCTCCGGCCGACGGGTCGATACCTGGCATCCACCGAGGACAGATTCGACAGGCAGTCGTCGACGCTCAGCCCGCGCCGCAGGATCCGGCACGGATGCGGGCTCAGGCTGGCCCCAATCGACCGATCGGGTAGCCGTGCCTGGCCCACGCGACAATGCCGCCGCGCAGGTTCAATGTGTTGCTAAAGCCCTGCTGCGCTAGAAACTGACAGGCATGGTACGAGCGTGCACCGCTGCGGCAATAGAGCACCAAATCCTTGTCCTTCGGCAACTCCGTTGCACGCAGGGGGAGCAGATGCATTGGGATGTGCGACGCGTTTGGGATCGCGCCCTGCGCGACCTCGTCGGGGGTCCGAATGTCCAGCAGCAGCAGATCCTCGCCATCGCCAAGGCGGGACTGCAAAGTTTCGGAATCGATCTCGTTGACCACGTGCATGACTACCCTTTACCCAAGTATTTAAGTATATTAATGTTTTATGTCACAGACGGCAAGGCACACGATGGAACAACTTCCAATCTTCCTCGATCTCAAACAGCAACCCTGCCTGGTCGTGGGCGGTGGGCCCATCGCGCTGCGCAAGCTCGACAACCTGCGTCGTGCGCATGCCCAGGTTCGGCTGGTTTCCCCTGCACTGGTAGACGAGTTGGCCGCGCGCATCGATGACCCTGCCATCACTTGGCATGAGCGCCGGTTCGAGGACGCAGACCTCGACGGCGTGCGCCTGGCCATCGCCGCCACCGACGATCGCGCCGTCAACCGGCACATCGCCGAACTGGCCAAGGCCGCCGGCATTCCGGTGAATGTGGCAGATCAGCCGGAGGACTGCACCTTCATCATGCCCTCCATCATCGACCGCTCGCCGGTGGTGGTGGCCGTCTCGACCGGCAGCGCGTCACCGGTGCTCGCGCGTCTGCTCCGAGCGCGACTCGAATCCCTCGTGCCCGCAGGTTACGGTCGCCTCGCGGAGCTCTGCGCGCGCTACCGCGACCGCGTCAAGGAGCGCTTCGACAAGCAGCGCGACCGACGCCGCTTCTGGGACCGCGTGCTGCAAGGCGGCGTCGCCGAACGCATCTTCTCAGGCCACCTCGACGAGGCCGACGCGGTCATGGAGCGGGAACTGGTGGCCGTTGGCAATCCGTCCGCGATGGGCGAGGTCTATCTGGTCGGTGCGGGTCCCGGCGACCCCGATCTGCTGACATTCAGGGCGCTGCGATTGATGCAGCAGGCGGACGTGGTGGTCTACGACCGCCTAGTCGCCAAGCCGATCATCGACATGGTGCGCCGCGACGCGGAGCACATCTACGTCGGCAAACAGCGCAACCAGCACACCATGCGGCAGGAGGAGATCAACGCCCTGCTCGCCCGCCTCGCCAAGGAGGGGCATCGGGTGCTGCGTCTGAAGGGCGGCGATCCGTTCATCTTCGGCCGCGGCGGCGAGGAGATCGACACCCTGGCCGCCGAGGGTGTTCCGTTCCAGGTAGTGCCAGGCATCACCGCGGCGAGCGGTTGCGCCTGTTATGGCGGTATTCCGCTGACGCATCGGGACTATGCGCAGTCGGTCAGCTTCGTCACGGGCCACCTCAAGGATGGCACCATGAATCTGAACTGGTCACAGCTCGCGCAACCGCACCAGACCGTGGTCTTTTACATGGGCCTGGTGGGCTTGCCGATCATCATTGCCAATCTAATCGAACATGGCGCGCCACCAGATCGACCCATCGCCCTGGTGCAACAAGGCACCACGCACATGCAAAAGATCTACGCTGGGACATTGGACACGATCATGGGCCAAGTGCAGGCGGACCCGCCGAAACCGCCGACGCTGATCATCGTCGGCGACGTGGTCAAGCTGCGCGAAAAGCTCTCCTGGTTCAACACGATCCCCGATCCGGAACAGGGCGCGACGACCCCGCTGCTGCCGGGGGCCTGAGTACGGCCCGCGACTACCGGCGCTCGCGGGCCGAGACGGCGGCGACGCAGCGAGCGTGGGCGCGATCGAACAGCCGCTCAAGTTCGGCGTGGGTTCCCCGCAACTGGTCGATGACTTCCATCGCCCAGCTACAATAGGCAAGTCGGCGCGCTGTATCCCAGCCATGCGGCGGGTGCTCCGCCAAATCGCGTAGATTGGCGATCTTGTCAGCAAGCTTCACCAGACGCGCGTCATGACTGGCCGATGCTGCTCGCAGCACCTGTTGCCGTTTGCGTTCGGCCTTCGGCAGCGCCTTGTCGTCGGTCACCGCCAAAACGGTCTGCAGCACCTCGAAACCAAAGGCCGCCCGCAGTTCCTCGGCATTGGTCTCGGTGTCTTCGATGGTGTCATGAAGCACTGCCGCACACAGCACCTGAGGTGAGTCGACCGCAGCCTCTTCGGTGAGGATCGACAGCACGGCGATCGGATGGTTGATATAGGGCGATGCCTCCGCATCCTTGCGCCGCTGGTGCCGATGCTTGGTCGCCGCAAAACGCAGCGCCCGCGATAGCATCGGCAGGGGTTGGAACGATGCCGCGGCGTCAGCGTGCCCACCGGCGAACTCAACGGGGCTTGCTCCACCTGGCTCCTCCCTGAAGCCCTGTGAATCCGAATCTTGCATCTTTACCCTCTCTCCAATGAACGGCTCCGGCGTCGAAAGACCCTACCCTATATCCGAATGATGCGATTTCCAATCACCCAACTCGGCATCGCGGTGCTGGCCGTGCTGCTGGGCATGAGCACCGTCGCCATCGCCGACGAGGACCAACCATCGCTTCGCTTCGGCATCAGCGCAAGCGGCGCGCCCATGGCGTCCTTCGAGCATGGCGTTCTGCGCGGCCTGGAAGTGGACCTTGCCCGCGCCCTAGTCACTGAACTGGGCACGCAACTGCGCCTGCAGGAAATGCCGAGCGCGCGCCTAATCGATGGCCTGCGAGGCGGGCGGGTCGACCTGGTGCTCTCGACGCTACCCGACGCCGATCTGCACGCGCTTGGACTGGCCGCCAGTTCGGCCCTACTTCACACTGGCCAAATGGCGTTGATCCGAACTGAGGATGCCGCGACCTTCGGCCGCTTACTCGACATCGTCACGACGTCGGCACGCGTCGGCTACCAACGGGGCTCCGCCGGTGCGCGTTTCGTGCAGGCAAACCTTCCCAACGCGAAGCGCGTTCCCGTCGTCGATGCCACTTGGGGTATCGCCGCCTTACGCGCCGGCGACATCGACATCTTCGTGCATGACGCCACCACCGTCTGGGCCATCGCCACGAACCCCTACGAAACCGACTTGCTGGGTATCTTCCGCCCGCTAACGGAGGAACGCCTCGCCTGGGCACTGCGCGCGGAGGACGAGGTACTGGAGCGCAACGTCAATGCAATCATCGGCAAATGGCGAACATCGGGCAGCCTCAGCAGGCTCATCAACCGGTGGATTCGCGTGCAGGTAGAGATCAAACGCTAAGGAAATAAGCTTGAGTGGCCATCGTGGCCAAAGATCAGACGAATTCAGCGCGCCGACTCACCCGGCGCGTCGGCCGCTACCGGCGCCTTCCGCTTCACGGTCGTCAGCCCAAGCGACTCCCACGCCTGCATGCCGCCGCGGTACCACTTAATTCGATGCGCCGGATAACCGAAGCCAAGCAGCGCCTTAATGTTGGTGGGCGACTGACCACACCAAACGCCGTTGCAGAAAAAGACCAACGTCTTGGCCCCACCGAAATCCCAGATGCCATCGGCGCTGGCGGCGCCGAACTCCAGCTGAAGGGCCTCCGCGATCTGTTGCGGCGACGCGTACTCAGGGTCGAGTCGGGTGTAGGGGATGTGCACCGAGCCCGGAATGGTGCCGCGCTGCGCCCAGTCGTTAGTGCGGGAATCGATCACCAATAGCGTCGGATCGCCGGCGTCTACCCGCTTCAAATACTCGATCAGTTCCAGCTCACCGATGGTTTCGACTCCGGGCGCGATCTGTATCGGCTGCACGCAATAGGGCGGACAGGGCCGCGCCGTCTTATCGTAGGGCGCGTCGATGCTGTGGTCAGGGTCCTGATGACGCATCAATAATACTGGCGTGCCTTCGTGTTCCAATTCCAAAAAGGGCAGATCATCCGTGATGCGGACGTCGAGGTGGTCCAGGTCGAAGACGCCATCATCGGGGTCCGCGGCCCAGGCGGTCGGAGCGAAAAACAGCGCCAACGCAAGCAAGGCCAACAAGGATCGGGGGCGTAACTGCATGCATGCTCTCCGTAGGGATCTGAATCGGGGCTTCGCCAGCGACGGCGCCGACTGGCACCAATGATAAGCACCAGCGTTATGACCAGTTGTTGCAGCAACCGGTCGACGGCGCGGGCATACTATGTCGCGAACAACCACACCAGATGCGGCATTCACGGACATGGGCAAACCGACGCAAGACTCCAACCCCCGACCGCAACGCAGGTGGCTCGGCTGGCTTCTGAACATCCTGCTGATCCTGGTCATCGTCTTCGGCGTGCAATGGTTCAAGTCTCGTCCGCTGATCAGTGGCGAGGCGCCCACCCTGGACGCGACCACAACCAACGCACGGCCCTTCGGTCTGGCCCAACTGCGCGGCCAGCCGATATTGGTGCATTTCTGGGCCGTCTGGTGCCCAATCTGCAAGCTTCAGGAGGGCACCATCGAGGCACTGAACGCCGACTACAAGGTCATCACCGTTGCCATGGAGTCCGGCACCGATGCAGAAATCAACGACTATCGCCGCGAACAAGGATTGTCATTCGACGTGATTGCCGACCCCTACGGCGAAATTGCGACCGAGTGGGGCGTGCGCGGCGTGCCGGCCAGTTTTGTCATCGACGGCAACGGAAACATCCGCTTCGCCGGCGTCGGTTACCACACCGGTGTCGGCCTTCGCGCTAGGCTTTGGGCCGCGAGCCAGCTGTGGTAGCGCACTAACCTCGTTGCGCGCACCACCCTAACGCCATTGCGTTGTCAGCCGTGCTGGATATAATCTAGCCATATTAGAAAACACCGATATAGGAGCCACTCACCATGCCCACTTACGATTATCGCTGCGATGCCAATGGCCAAGTCGTCGAGGTCAACCATCGCATGAGCGAAAAGATCAGCACCTGGGGCGAGCTGTGCGAACGCGCCAGCCGGTCCCGTGGTGATACCGCGGCCGACGCCCCGGTGCAACGCATGGCCAACGGCGGCAATCTGATCTCCAGCGCTAGTCTTGGCAGCGGCAGCGCACCCGCCTGCGGTGCCGGCGGTTGCTGCCCCACCGGGGTCTGCGGGCTAAACTAGGCTGCCCTACTCCGACCTCGCGCATCGGCTGACAGATGGAACGTGAGGTAATCCAGAGCAGCGCACACAGACACGGCCCAACTCTATCGCTCGATCCGTTCATCGGGACCGCCCAGGATCACCGACAACTTGGTCGGGCTGCCGCCACGGACCCCGCCACGGATCAGGTCTAGCATGACCTCATCGCCGATGCGGTAGTTATCCAACAGGTCGATGAGATCGCCCATCTCACCGACCGGTTTGCCATCGACGGCCTGAATGATGTCGCCGGGGATGACGTCTCCGGCTTCTGAAACGCGCGTCCCCTCCAACCCGGCCACGGCTGCCGGTGAATCGGGTTCGACCCGCAGGATCACCACGCCCTCTAGCCCGAGCCCGGCCAAGATCGGCCGGCTGACGTCATCGTCTCCAAGGATGCCGAGACGGGGGCGCAGATAGCGGCCGTTGGCGATCAACTGCGGCACGACCCGATTGACGGTATCGACGGGCACCGCGAAACCGATGCCACTGAAGCCACCCGACGGGCTGTAGATGGCGGTGTTGACCCCAATGAGACGGCCGGCACTGTCCAGCAACGGACCGCCGGAGTTGCCGGGATTGATGGCTGCGTCGGTTTGGACCAGATGACGGATCTCGCCATGCTCGTCCGAGTAGATGGTGCGGTTCAACGCCGAGACGACACCGGTCGTCAGACTGTAGTCGAAGCCGAACGGATTGCCGATCGCAAACACCTTTTGTCCGACCCGCAAGTCGCCGCTGCTACCGATGGCAACGGGCTTGATGCGCGCCAACGAGACGCCAATGCGCAACACCGCCAGGTCATGCTCTGGACTCGCGCCGATAAACCGGGCGTTATAGGACCGCCCATCGGACAACCTTACCCGCGCCGATCGGGCATCTTCGATGACGTGGTAGTTGGTGACGATATGCCCGCTGCCGTCCCACACGAAGCCGGAACCAGTGCCCCGACGAACCTCGGTTAAATTCCGCGTCCAGGGGCTCAGCAACTCGGCGGTGGTGCTGATGTAAACGACCGATGGGCTGGCCGACTCGAAGATCTCGATGGTGGCCTGCTCATCACCGGCGATGTCGCCACGGGCCGTCACCGGCCGCGGCTCGACGTCGTATTTCACCAACACCAGTTCAAGCCAGGGCTTCAGCGCCAAAGAGGCCAGAAACAGGATTGCGGCCCAGAACAGAAGCCGCGGCAAGTTGAAACCATGCATGAGGTCGCCGGGAATCTCCTCGTCAATGATTTGGTTATTCGGCACCTGCCGTGCGCTCAAAAAGCGCCCTCCAAGGGGTACACTTCCCATGGCCCTGGCATGGATTCAAGCGTGACTGACACTCTGGCGGAATTGCCGTTTCGCAACGACCCTGTCAGATCGCCAATCATATACTGGCCGCGTCCAAAAAGGCGGACGGACGAGAAATCCGGCAGGGCGCACCCATGTATCGGCCCAAGTCGAGCTTCTGCTGCTCGCCGAGCCACGGAGCTTTGCTGGGCACCCCGCGAGCCTCGTTCCGTCGACCAAACCCCACTTTATGATCGTTTCAACATTGGAGTTTTCGTGATGACTAAAAACATGGGCAAGCAAGACCGTAATCTGCGTCTGGCCGCCGCCGGCCTGCTGATTTTTGCCGGCATTTTTACTAATACCTGGTGGCTGACGCTGCTCGGCCTGGTTCCGTTGGCGACCTCCGCCATCGGCTACTGCCCGGCCTACGCGCCGTTCAACATCGACACGCGCAAGGATGGCGAGGCCTAACGTTCGGCGGCTGGTTCGGGGTTCCCTGTGAAACAAGCGCTTCATCGTGCGCGCCGCCGCCGCGCCATGGGCGTCAGCCCTCGGCGACGAGCATGAGTCTGAGCTAGACCCTGTCGAGCCGAGGTGTCACGCCCCCATGAGTCGCGCCCCGTTTCTAACCCAACGCAACCAGCGGTCGGTCTCAAGGACGAACCGGCCGATTACTCAAGGCCTGCTTCCATAAATTCATGACCAGCGTTCCCGCCCTGATCGAGGCACAATCGCTGGAAAAGCGGTATCCGGGCGTACAAGCCGTCAATGGGTTGAGCTTCGCTGTCTACCCTGGACAATGTTTCGGCCTGCTCGGCCCCAACGGCGCCGGCAAGACCACCACACTGGAGATGCTAGAAGGCATTCAGGCCCCAACCGCCGGTCAAGTCCTGTTCCGCGGTCGACCACTGAACCGCGATTTCCGTCAGGCCATCGGCATCCAGTTTCAAGCGACCGCGCTCCAGGACTTCCAGACCGTCGACGAGTCCCTGCGCATGTTCGCGAGCCTCTACGCGCAAACGGCCGATCGCGACGAACTGATTCGTCTATGCAACCTGGCCGAGATTCTCAAGCGCGATACGCGCAAACTCTCCGGCGGTCAGCGCCAACGTCTGCTGCTCGCGATCGCACTCGTCAACGACCCGGACTTGGTGTTCCTCGATGAACCCACCACCGGCCTCGACCCACAGGCCCGACGAAATTTCTGGTCCCTGATCGAGACCGTGCGGGAACGCGGCAAGACCGTGGTCCTGACCACGCACTATATGGAAGAGGCGGAGCGGCTTTGTGACGAAGTCGCCATCGTCGACCGCGGCCGGATCATCGCCCGCGGCCAACCCCAGGCGCTGGTGCAAGAGCACTTTCCGGCCGCCATCGTGCGCCTACCCGCCGCCGCTTGGCCCGCGGTCGAGCCTTTGCCCGACTACGCCGAACGCCGCGATACGGTCATCGAGCTCTATGCCGACAGCGTGCCGCCCGTGCTGGAGTACCTGGAGCGGATCGGCGCGGGCCTCACGGCGCTGCGTATCGACACGCCGAGCCTTGAGGACCTGTTCCTCAAACTCACCGGCCACAGCCTGAGGGCCTAACCCATGTGGCACCGCATCCTGGCAGTGCTGGCCGCGCGCAACCGCGAGTTCTACCGCGACAGCGCGGGGCTGACCTGGAATCTGCTGATGCCGGTGATGATGATCATGGCATTCGCGTTCATCTTCAGCGGCGAACCCAAGGCGCTATTCAAGGTGGGCGTCATCACCGCGCCGGCACAAGCATCGGGCGAAAACCGTTTTCTCGCCACGCCGCACATCGATTTCATTTCCGTTGCGGACGCGGAAACCGCCGTTACCGCCGCCGTCACCAAGGTCCAGCGCCATCAGCTGGACCTGCTGCTGGACCTGCGCACCGGCTCGGCCTACTGGGTCAACCCCGATTCAGCCAACGGCGATCTGGTCGAGCGGCTGCTGCTCGGTGCGTACGCCCAGACCAATTCCGCCGATCCGAACAAGGCCAGCGTCCCAGAGCGTCGGGCCGCCGCCGGTGAGGCCCTGAGCTATGCCGATTGGGTCCTGCCCGGCGTGTTGGCCATGAACGTCATGTTCTCCAGCCTCTGGGGCGTCGGCTGGGTGGTGGTGCGCTATCGCAAGAACGGTGTGCTGCGACGGCTGAAGGCAACGCCGCTGCGGCCCATCGAGTTTCTCAGCGCGCAGGTGCTGTCACGGCTGATCGTCGTACTCAGCACCAGTACGCTGGTCTATCTGGGCGCATCCGTGATCCTCGACTTCCCGATGCGCGGTTCCTATCTGGCCCTGCTGCTGGTGTATACGGCTGGCGCCCTGTGCATGATCAGTCTGGGCCTGACCGTTGCCGCCCGCCTGCGCACCGAGGAACTGGCCGACGGCCTGCTCAACCTGATGTCCTGGCCCATGCTGCTGCTATCCGGCGTCTGGTTCTCGATGGAGGGTGCAAACCCAGCGGCCCAGGGCCTGTCAGCGCTGATGCCCTTGACCCATCTGGTCGACGCCGCCCGTGACATCATGATCGACGGCGCCGGCGTCGTCGACATCCTGCCGCAGCTCGGGCTGCTGCTAGGGCTGGCGGCACTACTGCTTGTGGTCGCGGCCCGCTTCTTCCGTTGGGAATGACGCCCCTGTGCGACGCGTCGCCAACCGGGGCCCCTTCACGCAAGCGCGCCATCGGGGCTCGACCACGACATCCCCCGACTACCCGACTCCCTACCCGTTGATCTCAACACCCGATCCAGCTACAAAGCGCAATCGACACCGACGTTTGCGCTTCCGCTGTTCAACCAGACAGCATTCGCACGCATCGGCGCCCACGTTTTAACCCATAGGGAGCTGCTTTCGATGCGCGCGTTGCTGGTCTATCCCAGATTCCGTGACAGCTACTGGTCCTTTGAGAAGGCGCTTGAGCTTATCGGCAAGCGCGCCATGATGCCGCCGCTGGGCCTGATCACCGTTGCTGCCATCCTGCCCCAGGATTGGGAATTCCGGCTGCGCGACCGGAACATCGAGACGGTGTCCGACGCCGACTGGGCCTGGGCGGATCTGGTGCTGTTGTCCGGCATGCTGGTGCAAAAGGACGACATGCATGCCGCCATTGCCGAGGCGCACCGCCATGGCAAGCCGACGGTCTGCGGTGGCCCCTACGCGACGGCCTTACCTCAAGAACTCGAGCAGGCCGGCGCCGACTTTCTGGTGCTGGACGAGGGCGAGATCACCATCCCGCTCTGGCTCGAAGACCTGGGCCGCGGCGCCAAGCGCGGCATCTACAGGGCCGACGGCGAGAAGCCGGACGTGACCCAGACCCCGATCCCGCGCTTCGACCTCTTGGATCTCAGCGCCTACAGCGAGATGGCCATCCAGTATTCCCGCGGCTGCCCGTTCCGCTGTGAGTTCTGCGACATCATCGTGCTCTACGGCCGTCGACCACGCACCAAGACGCCCGAGCAGGTGTTGGCCGAGCTCGAGCGGCTGTACGAGATCGGCTGGCGACGCAGCGTGTTCGTCGTCGACGACAACTTCATCGGCAACAAGGCCAACGCCAAGCAGATGCTGCGTGCGTTGCGTCCCTGGCAAGAGCGGCTCGGCTTCCCGTTCAACTTCTCCACCGAGGCCTCCATGGACCTGGCCCAAGACCAGGAACTGATGGACCTGATGGTCGACAGCAACTTCGGCGCCGTCTTCCTCGGTATCGAGACACCGGACGAGGCCAGCCTGCTCGCCAGCAAGAAGAAGCAAAACACCAAATCGTCACTGGACGACTCGGTCACCGCCATCGCCGGCACCGGGCTGCGCATCATGGCCGGTTTCATCATCGGCTTCGACGACGAGCGCCCCGGCGCCGGCCAGCGCATTGTCGATTTCGTCGAGCGCAACAACATCCCACTGACCACCTTCAGCATGCTCCAGGCCCTACCCGGCACCGCGCTGTGGAACCGGCTCATCGCCGAGGGCAGACTGCGCGAAGGCGAGGTACACCTGAACCAGACATCGCTGCTGAACTTCGTCCCGACGCGACCCGTCGAGGAAATCGCCAAGGAGTACGTCGACGGCTTCTACGCCCTGTTTGACCCCCGCCAATATCTCGACCGGACCTTCCGACACTATCAGGTGCTCGGCAGCGCCGACGTGCACAAGAACCCCGCCCGCCGCAAACAAAAGGTCAAGCGCCCCGGCGACCCGGCGGCCCTCGGCGCCCTGCTCACCATCGTCTGGCGCCAAGGCGTAGTGCGTAAAACCCGCTTCGCGTTCTGGCGCTATCTGTGGTGGATGGCCCGCCACAATCGCGGCGGCGTTGGCAGCTACCTGGGGTTGTGCGCCTACATCGAGCACTTCCTGCCTTACCGGGAGATGGTCAAGGCACAGATCAACGCACAGCTCGCGGTCTATCTGGAGCGCGAGCGCATACTGGTCGCCGAAGCTGCCGACGCGCAAGCACTACAACCCAGACGTGCATCCGGCGCGGCCTGACCCGTGTGCGGCTCGAACTACGACACCCTGGGGATATCGCCATGCGCACGCCGAAACGGACGTTTCTCATCCTTGTCAGCATCGCACTGAGCGGCGCCGCACCGTTGTTCGCTGGCAGCAGCACTGCCAACGACGAACAGTCCCTCTGGCAGGCCCTCGCCGACGGCGGGCACGTCGCGCTCATGCGCCACGCTATGGCCCCAGGCACCGGCGATCCGCCCCAGTTCGTGCTCGGCGACTGCCGCACGCAACGCAACCTGTCCGAGCAAGGCCGCGTCCAGGCAAACGACCTCGGCGATCGATTCCGTGCCAACGGCATAACATCCGCCCAGGTTCTTTCCAGCCAGTGGTGCCGTTGCCTGGAAACGGCGCGTCTGCTCGACCTGGGGGGAGTGGAGCCCAATCAAGCACTCAACTCCTTCTTCCGGGACAACACCGAGGAATCAGAACGCACCGCCGCCGCACTGGCGATGATCCACTCGCAGACGAACGCTGACCGGCCAATGGTTCTAGTAACGCATCAGGTCAATATCACCGCCCTGACCGGGATTTTTCCAGCGTCCGGCGAGATCGTCGTCGTCAGACCCAGCGCCGACGGCATCGAGACGATCGGACGTATTCGATGAGTCTCTAGGCGACGCCGGCGGGTCCGCCTCGCTTGTCCGCCAGTTTGGATCGCCAGGGATGCATGCTCCGGCCATTCCGACCTCTGTTTCTAAGGTTCATAGCCACTTAGGCGTTCTTGCGTAGCACATCGATGCGGTGGGGCTTAAGAAAATGCGCACCGGTGGGCGTCATGTGCGCCTCGAACGCGGCACGGATCTGCGCGCGGCGCTCCGCGTCGACATCGAGCTCGGTATGGGTGACTTCCAGGAAGCGCGCGGCGAAGGCGTCCCAATCCGCGTAACTGCCCGGCACCTGGATGAAGACCTCGGCAGCACTGTCGAATGATCCCATATCGAAACTCGCGTCTACACTTTGGTTTCTGAAACATCTCATGCCCGCATGCTTGCAGCTCCGGCGGATGGCAGCTGCCGGGCTCAAATGCCGGCGCGATGTCGGCACTCCCGTTACTGCACGGGTAAGATTTCGTCCGCATCCCACCCACGCATGCACATGCCGGACACAATTTTTCCGCAGACCAAACGACGGCTCGACCGCTATAATCGGGTGCAGCTATCCAAACAACCGTTTGACTGGGTCAAGCGGTAGGCCGCCGGCCTCCCCTGTAACCGCTTAATCCTCCTCGCCATCTGAGATCTCCGCCCAACTCATGTTCCTGCGCATCCTGCTCGTCCTCTTGTTCCTCGCCGCCATGGTCGGCGGCCTGGCCTATATGAAATTCCAGCAGATCCAGGCCGAGATCGCCATGTTCTCGCAGCCGATGCCGCCGTCGTCGGTGTCGGCGGTCACGGTCGAGGCCATGTCCTGGCAGCCTCGGCTCGGCGCCATCGGCAACGTGCAGGCGGTACAGGGCGTGCTGGTGAACAATCAGGTCGCCGGGCAGGTGGAGCGCATCCTGTTCGAATCGGGCGACATGGTGCGCGCCGGGCAGGCACTGGTGCAACTCGACACAGAGGTCGACGCGGCCGATCTAGCCGGGCTCGTCGCGTCGCTGGATTTGGCCGAGACCCAGCTCAACCGCAACCAGAAGCTGCTCAAGGACCGTGCCGTCTCCCAAGGCGACTTCGACGAGATCAGCGCTCAGGTGTCCCAGGCCAAGGCCCAGGTGCAGTCCAAGAAGGCACTGATCGAGAAGAAGACCATTCGGGCACCGTTCGACGGCCAACTCGGCATCCGCCGCGTCAACTTGGGCCAGTTTCTCGCCGCGGGCTCGGCGCTTGCGGAGTTGGAGGCGCTGGACCCGGTCTACGTGGACTATGCCCTGCCAGAGCGCCACCTGGCCAAGCTCCGCGTCGACCAGCCGGTGCAGGTGACGGTGTCGGCTTACCCGGACCGGGTCTTCGACGGCCGCATCCGAGCCATCAGCCCGGCCGTGGACCGCCAGACCCGCAACGTGCAGATCCGTGCCCTACTCGCGAATCCGGACCGGCTGCTGCGCCCCGGCATGTTCGCCAAGGTCGAAACGCTGCTGCCGCAGAAGGACAAGGTGCTCACGTTGCCGCGCCAGGCGGTGACCTTCAACACCTATGGCGATTCGGTCTTCGTCATTGAGGAGCAGAGCGCCACCAAGGCCGACGGCGCATCGGCGGAATCCACGACCGGCGCCGAGGCGCCGCCCGCCACCGAAACCGGCCCGAAACTGGTGGTCCAGCGCCGACAGATCGACACCGGCGATGTCCGCGGCGCTCAGGTGGAGGTACTGGACGGGCTCAGCGAGGGGGAGCGCGTCGTCTCCGCAGGCCAAGTGAAACTGCGCAACGGGGTCGAGGTGGTCATCGTCGACGACCCGAGCGGTGGCGACCCCGACAGCGGCGAAGAGCCCGGCTCAAAGGGGAGGCTCAGCGGCCGACGATGACGCATCAGGCGAGTCGAAATGAAGTTCACCGATCTCTTCATCCATCGGCCGGTCCTCGCCAGCGTCGTCAGCCTGCTGATCTTCGTCCTCGGCCTGCGCGCCTTCGGCGAGATGGAGGTGCGCCAGTACCCCGAGACCCAGAACACCGTGGTCACCATCACCACGGCCTACCCCGGCGCCAGCAGCGAACTGGTCAAGGGCTTCATCACCACGCCGTTGCAGCAGGCCGTCGCGGAAGCGAACGGCATCGACTACCTGACCGCCACCAGCAGCCAGGGCGTGTCGGTGATCGAGGCCAACATGCGCCTGAACTACGACCCCAACGCGGCGGTCGCGGAGATTCAGGCCAAGGTCGCGAGCCAGCTCAACGTGCTGCCGGAGGCGGCGCAGAACCCGGTGATCGACTCCACCACCGGCGACTCCACGGCGCTGATGTATATGGCGTTCTACAGTCGCGATATGGAGCTGCCGCAGATCACCGATTACCTGATCCGCGTGATTCAGCCGCAGATCCAGGCCCTGGACGGCGTCGCCAAGGCGGAGCTGATCGGCAACCAGACCTTCGCCATGCGCGTCTGGCTGGACCCGGACCGAATGGCATCCCTCGGCGTCTCCGGCGACGATGTCTCCAGGGCGCTGGAGGACAACAACTATCTGGCCGGCATCGGTCAGCTACGCGGCGATCTGGTACAGACGGACCTCAGCATCACCACCGATGTCAGCGAGGTGGACGATTTCCTCAATCTGGTCGTACGCACCGAAGACGGCGCGCTGATCCGCCTCGAGGACATCGCCGATGTGCGGCTCGGCGCAGCCGACTACGACACCGCAACCCTATACAAGGGCATCCCGGCCATCTTTATCGGCATCGAACAGGCACCGGGTTCGAACCCGTTAGACGTTGCCGCCCGTGTGCATGACTTGATACCGGACCTGCGCGCCCAGTTCCCGGAGGGGCTGGAGGCGCAGATCCCCTACGACGCCAGCGAGTTCATCTCGGAGTCCATCGACGAGGTGTTCAAGACCCTGGCGGAGGCGGTGCTGATCGTGCTGCTGGTGATCTTTCTGTCGCTGGGCTCCCTGCGCGCGGCCATCGTGCCGTCGGTGGCGGTGCCGCTGTCCATCGTCGGCGCCGGCTTCTTGATGCTGCTGATGGGGTTCTCGATCAACCTGCTGACGCTGCTGGCAATGGTGCTGGCCATCGGCCTGGTGGTGGACGACGCCATCGTCGTGGTCGAGAACGTGCACCGCCATCTGGAGATGGGCAAGGACGGCAAGACGGCCGCCATCGACGCCGCCCGCGAGCTCGGCCTGCCCATCATCGCCATGACCACGACGCTGGTGGCGGTCTACGCCCCCATCGGCTTCATGGGCGGCCTGGTGGGCTCACTGTTCGTCGAGTTCGCATTCACGCTGGCGGGCGCCGTGCTGATCTCCGGTATCGTCGCACTGACGTTGTCGCCGATGATCTCGGCGCGCGTGTTGCGGTCGAGCAAACAGCAAAGCCGCTTCGAGCATGCCGTGGAGCGCTTCTTCCAGTGGCTGGCACGGGTCTACGGCCGCGCGCTGCACGGCTGGCTGCGGTTCCCCAGCGCCACCGTGTTGGTGGCCTTGGTCATTATCGGCAGTATCTACGTCATGTATGACATGACCAAGAAGGAACTCGCCCCGACCGAAGATCAGAGCATCCTGTTCTTTATCGCCACGGCGCCGCAGACCGCGACCATCGACTACGACATCCACTACGTCAAACAGGTCCAGCAGGTCTTCGAGCAGATCCCGGAATACAAGGAGAGCTTCATCCTGGCCGGTTTCGGCGGCGACCCCAGCGCCACCTTTGGCGGCTTCAAGATGGACCAGCCATCGCTCCGGGAGCGCCCACAGTCCGCCATTCAACCGCAACTGCAGGGCGCGCTGGGGCAAGTATCGGGCCTCGAGGCCGTGATCTTCCCGCGGCCGAGTCTGCCGACACCGGGCAACGGCATCCCGGTGGAGTTCGTCGTTATCTCCGATATGGAGATCGAGGAACTCGACGGCCTTGCCGATCAGTTGCTGGGCCAGGCCATGGGCAGCGGCAAGTTCATCTTTCTGTCCAAGGACATCAAGTACACCCGCCCTCGCACCACCATCGATGTCGACCGCGACCTGGCAGGTGATCTGGGCATCAGCATGCAGGATCTCGGCCGCAGCCTGGCAGTGATGCTGAACGAGGACCGCGTGAACTGGTTCAGCCTGGGCGGGCGCAGCTATCAGGTCATCCCGCAAGTGAACCAAACCGCGCGTAACGCGATCGCGGAGGTGGAGGACTACCAGGTGCGCACCGGTAGCGGCGAACTGGTGCCGCTGTCGACGCTTGTGAGTGTCAGTGAGGACGTGGTGCCGTCCAAACGCACCCAGTTCCAGCAGCTAAACTCCATCACGCTGTCCGGCGTCGCGACCCCCGGCGTCGCCCTCGGCGACGCGCTGGCCTACCTGGAGCAGACCGGCAGCGAGATCTTCCCACGCAATGTGCGCTGGGACTTCAAGGGCGAATCGCGCCAGTTCAAGAACGAGGGCGGGGCGTTGGAGGCGACCTTCTTTCTGTCCATCCTGATCATCTATCTGGTGCTTGCGGCCCAGTTCGAGAGCTGGCGCGACCCGTTCGTCATCCTGATGTCGGTACCGCTGTCCATCTTCGGCGCCATGGCCTTCCTGTTCCTCGGCTTCGCCAGCATCAACATCTACACCCAGGTGGGCCTGATCACGTTGATCGGCCTGATCGCCAAGAACGGCATCCTCATCGTCGAATTCGCCAACCAACTGCGCGAACAGCAGGGCCTGGACAAACGCGCCGCGGTGGAAGAGGCATCACAGATCCGGCTACGCCCGATCCTGATGACCACGGTCGCCATGCTGGTGGCCATGGTGCCGTTGCTGATCGCCAGCGGTCCCGGCGCCGTCAGCCGCTTCGACATCGGCCTGGTCATCACCACCGGCCTCGGCATCGGCACGCTGTTCACATTGTTTGTGGTGCCGGCGGTCTATGTGCTGATAGCATCCAGGGAAGTCCGCCGCGAGCCCGCGGCGGCAGCGCCCGCAAGCGGCACGGCAATTCCCTGACCGCCACATGATGCGGTAGTGTGCATGGCCCGTTGCCACCCTGGAAGACAACGCTTATGTTCCTCACTGACCCGCGAGGGTAGACTTACGCTCACGGAGGCGACCCAAATCCTCCACCTCTACTGCGATAAGAACGACGTTCAACCACCAAACGAGGCGAAAACCAATGACTGCGAACTTTCCCCGCGATATTGTTGTGCTCAGTGCCGTGCGGACCGCCATCGGCGAATACGGCGGCTCTCTGAAGTCCTTCGGCGCCACTGACCTCGGCGCGCTGGTCGTGCGCGAGGCGATCGCCAGGTCCGGGGTCGCGCCCGACCAAGTCGGCCATGGCGTCATCGGCAACGTCGTGCACGGCTCCACCAAGGACATGTATGCTTCGCGCGTCTCCTGCGTCAACGGCGGCATGAGCCACGACTCCCAGGCGCTCACCGTCAACCGCTTATGTGGCTCGGGCCTGCAGGCAATCGTCTCGGCGGCGCAGCTGATCATGCTGGGTGATGCCGACTGCGCCCTCGGCGGCGGCACCGAGGCCATGAGCCAGGGCGCCTACACGCTACCGTCGGCACGCTGGGGCGCCAGAATGGGCGACAGCCAGATGGTCGACATGATGGTCGGCGCCCTCACCGACCCCTTCGATTCGGTCCACATGGGCATCACCGCCGAGAACGTCGCCGATAAGTGGGGCATCACCCGCGAGCAGCAGGACGCCTTTGCGGTTGAAAGCCACCGCCGGGCCGCCGACGCAATCGCCAACGGCCGTTTCAAGGAACAGATCGTTCCGGTTGAGGTCAAGTCGCGCAAGGGCAGCACTTTTGTCGACACCGATGAGCGAGTCCGTGCCGATGCCAGCCTCGACGGCATGAGTAAGCTGCGTACAGTCTTCAAACGGGACGGCACCGTGACGGCCGCCAACGCCTCCGGCATCAATGACGGCGCCGCGGCGCTGGTGCTGGCCGAGGCCGGCTTTGCCCAGGCGCAGGGCCTGAAACCCATGGCGCGGCTGGTCTCCTACGCCTTTGCCGGGGTCGATCCGGCCTACATGGGCGAGGGCCCGATCCCAGCCGTGCGTAAGGCGCTGGAGCGTGCCGGGCTCACCGCCGCCGACATGGACGTGATCGAGGCCAATGAGGCCTTCGCGGCCCAGGCGCTGGCGGTGAATCAGGGTCTGGAACTCGACCCGGCGAAGGTCAACCCGAACGGCGGCGCAATCGCCCTCGGCCATCCGATCGGCGCTACCGGCGCAATCGTTACCGTCAAGGCCCTGTACGAGCTGCAGCGCATCGGCGGCCGCTATGCGCTGATCACCATGTGCATCGGCGGCGGCCAAGGCATCGCGGCCATCTTCGAGCGCGTCTGAGCAATTAGCCCGAGTCCGGCAGTTGCTCCAGGTGTAGGGGTGAATTTATTCGCCCGGTCAGGTCAGTGCCTTCCGTGCGACTGAAGTCGCACCTACACCTGGCCATCAATCAATTGACCTGATCCCGCGCTATCAATGCAGCATAAACACCGGCATTTCGGCGGAAGTCATCACATGTTCCGTGACGCCGCCCAGAATCAGCTCGCGCAGACGGCTGCGGCTGTAGGCGCCCACCACCAGCAGGTTGATATTGTCCTCGGCGGCGGCCGCAAGCAGCGCCTCGCCGACGTGGGGATCGTGGGCGTCAATCGTGCGCACCTGGGCCTTCACGCCGTGCCAACCTAGGTATTTAACCAGTTCCGGAGGGGTTGGCTCGGTGTGTTCGTGGCGCCGGCAGGTATAGACTGTGACTGACTCGGCGCCCTGCAGATAGGCCATGGCGGCGGCGACGGCATGAGCGGCCTGGGCGCTGCCGTTCCAGCCAATACCCACTCGGGTGCCGATGGTCGGTTCCGGGCGCGGTGGCGCTACCAGCACCGGACGTCCGGTGGATTTCAGCGCCGCTTCGGCCACGGCCGGCGGCGGTGCCACCGGAATCGGACCAGGCAAGACAATGAGGTCCGACAGGCGTCCGCGCACGGCTAGGATGCACTCTTCCTGACCCTTGGTCTCGTTCCAGGCCGCGGAGACGCCGCCGACGACTCGATTCTCGACGACTGGAACCCCAGCCTCAGCGCAGTAGCATTCGAACAGTTGACGTGTCTGCCCTACCCGGACGCCTCTGTTGATGTCAGCGGCCCGCGAGACGGTCTCGCGCATATGCTTCGAGAGCCCCAGTTCGGCCCAGGAGCGATGATGACTTGGGTCGCGCATCACGTAGAGGATATCCAGGTGGGCGCCAAAACGTTGTGCCAGACCCAGCGCGGTCTCCAAGACTGGACCCGGCGCATCGGTCTCACACAAGGGAAGTAAGATGGTCTTTACCGGCATCGGTCATGATCCCCAGCGACACCTCACACCCAGGTGAGGGTTGATACAAGATAGGCCCTAGGCCCACCGGACCCAGGACGTGGCGGCAGAGCGATCTCGCCGGGCTTGGCGGCCAAGGCGGCCGTCGAACTACAGCGAGCGGAAAACCCCACCGTTTGTCAGTCTACAATGCACCTGCGTTGTTGCGCCCTGAATCGCTTGACTTCACCGCTGCCGACCAAGGTTCGATGGCGATACCGAAGGTCATACCGGGCTTGCCCCGATTCCACCGTTCCAGTTCGGTCATTAGCATACCGATATGCGCGCGCTCCTCGGCACGCAGGATCTTGAGCACCTTGCGTTCCTCCGAACCGGATTGGGCCGCCGCGAGCTGTTCGTCGACCCGCTCCAACGCGCGCTGTTCAAAGGCAATGGCAAGCCTCAGCAGATTGAGAGGGTCCTCCGGCTGGTGCTGGAAGTGCGCAAATTGGGCCGCACGCTTGATATTGATCGGGGTTGAGTCGTCGGGCGGCGTCATGTGGAAGCGCTTGGCCAGGGCTTGCATCTGCGCATGCTCCAGCTCGGCGAAGTGATTGAACATGGCTCGAAGAATAGGGTCTGACGCCGTCGTCGCCGCCTGGGCATAGAAGGCGTGGGCACCAAGCTGAATCTCGAACGCAGCACGGATCACGGCAACGGCCGCGGCATTCTCCAACGGCTCCGGTTCCACCATCGCCAGACGCCCACCGCACAGCGAACAATGGCCATAAGGCATGGCTACACCCTCGCTGATCTTACCGCAATTCTGACACTCCCAGTGCACCGTCTGATTGCCGAGATGGAGCGCGGATTGCCGCTCCTCGAAACGGTGCTCGGCCTCCAGTACGCGGGCGACTGCCTCTGCCGGCGGTGCCGACAGATGCGGCAGCGGATGCGGCGGCACATAGGCGTCCACCGCTTCCTGCGTCGGTGGCCAGCTGGCACGGTCGCTGGACAACCACGCGGCGATCGAGCGGGCAGCACGGCGCCCGGCGCCCATGGCCAGGATGACGGTGGCGCCGCCGGTGACGATGTCGCCGCCGGCAAAGACGCCGCGCTTGGTGGTGGTCTGCAGACTCGGGTCGGCGGTCACGTAGCCCCACTTGTTACAGCCCAGATCTGTGGTGGTTTCCGGGATGATCGGATTGGCCTGGGTACCCAGCGCGATGATCACGGTGTTGCAGTCGATGTCCCGGGTCTCGCCGGTGCCCAGCGGCCGACGGCGCCCGCGCTCGTCGGGCTCGCCGAGCTCCATGCGCTCGACGCGCAGACCGGTCACATCGCCTTGGTCATCGGTCAATACCGCCGTTGGCGAATGCAGGAAGAAGAACTCGACGCCCTCCTCCTTGGCATGGCGCAGTTCTTCGACGCGCGCCGGGGCCTCGGCCTCGGTTCGCCGATAGACGCAGCGCACCCGCGGCACGCCAAGGCGCTTGGCGACGCGCAGGCAATCCATCGCGGTATTGCCGGCGCCGATCACCGAGACGCTGTCGCCGAGGGCGACCGGTGTGTCCCGGTATGGGAAATGGTTGCCGCCCATGAGATTGACGCGGGTCAGAAACTCGTTGGCGGAATAGACCTGCCCGGCGGACTCCCCGGGGATGCCAAGGAAACTCGGCGCGCCGGCGCCGACGCCGAGGAAAACGGCATCGAAGCGGCGCTGCGTCAGCAGTTGGTCAACAGTGAAGGTCTTGCCCACGACCTTGTTGGTCTCGAAGCGCACGCCCATGTCGCGCAGGACCTTCACTTCGCGGTCGATGATGGCGCGGGGGAGCCGAAACGGCGGGATGCCGTACTGCAGCACACCGCCAATGACGTGCAGCGCCTCGTACACCGTCACCTCGACACCGCAGCGCACGAGGTCGGCCGCAGCCGCCAGTCCAGCCGGACCCGAGCCGACGATGGCGACCCGCCCGAGAACGCGGTCGAACCGAGGCGGTTGGACGGCCTGCGGCTTGGCGTTGTCGCCGATGAAGCGCTCCAGGCGACCGATGGCCACCGGCTCCATCTTATTGATTAAGATGCACTGACTCTCGCACTGACTCTCCTGGGGGCACACGCGACCGCAGATGGACGGAAACAGGTTGTTCTCGCTGATGACGTCGTGGGCGCCTTCGACATCGCGTACCAGCAAATGCCGGATGAAGCGCGGAATATCGATCTGCACCGGACAGCCGGCGACACAGGTGGCGTTCTTGCACTGGATGCAGCGCTCGGCCTCCTCGATGGCGTCTTCCATGGCGAAACCAAGGTTCACTTCTTTGAAGTTCTTGACGCGACTGGTCGCCGAGCGTTCTGGCATAGGCACCTGGGTCGGCAACAGCGTCTTGAGCTTTTTGTAGCTGCGCCTCTCTTCCTCGAACAACAGGCGTTCGATGTCGCAGACGTGGGAATAGTCCTCGCTGGCCTTGGCCTCTTGCGCCTTGAAGCGGCGCTGACGGGCGATCAGCTCCTTAAAGTCTACTAGGTGGCCGTCGAAGTCCGGGCCTTCGACGCAGGCAAAGCGCACCTTGCCATCGATCGTGACGCGACAGGAGCCGCACATGCCGGTGCCGTCCACCATGATCGCGTTCAGCGACACCATGGTCTTGACGCTAAACGGCCGGGTTGTCTCGACGCAGGCATGCATCATCGGCAACGGTCCGATAGCAATCGCCAAGTCGGGTTTGTCCTGTTCCATGAGTTCGCGCAGGGCATCGGTGACAAAGCCCGGACGACCATAGCTGCCGTCGTCGGTGCAGACGATCAGCTCGTCGGCATATTGATCGAAACGATCCAGCCAGAACATCAGGTCACGATTGCGGAACCCGACGATCGCCGTAACTCGGTTGCCCGCCTCCTTGAAGGCGCGAAGCTGCGGATAGATCGGCGCGATACCGAGTCCGCCGCCAACGAGGACGACATGACCACGCTTCGAGATATGCTGAGGCCGGCCGACCGGGCCGACGAAATCCTTGAAGTAGTCGCCAGCGTCGTAATGGGTCATCATCTCGTTGGTGGTCTTGCCCAAGGCCTGGATCACCATCGTGATGGTGCCGGCCTCGCGATCGTAGTCGGCGACCGTGAGCGGGATGCGCTCGCTGCCCTCGTGCAGGCGCAACATCACAAACTGACCGGGCTGTGCGGCGCTGGCAACGTCCGGCGCGTACACGTCCCATTGGAACACGGCGTCGGAGAGCTTCTCGCGGTGGGCGATTCGGTACATGTCAGTCTCCTCGTTTAGGGGTCCCGCCGTCGCCGGCGGATGTCTTATGGTTATCGCTCAGATTCGTTAACGACCGTCGCTGCGCGCGGGGCTGCCGTCACACAACATCCAATCGAACGTCTGGCACGGTTGCCGGCGCGAAAGACACGCCTGCAACGGGAAACACTGCGGCGGTTATCGACCATTCAGTCACAAAAATCAATGGGGTTGTTTTAGTGCCGGCAAGAAAACCCCAGGTGATCCTGCCCTCTCCAGCGCGGCGGAACAGCATGTTCGGATAAATCTAGATCCGGCAGTGCGCCTCGAATTTGCTGGTGCGCTTTGCAATTTGACCAGCCGCGGAGATGGGCGCGAGCTTATCTTGCTTACTGGTGGTGACCGACGAGTTTTCCTCGGTATTGTCATGGCTAGAAGGCGATCCTGGTGGTAAAGCAGGCGTTTCTGGTTCAGAAATATCAACGACAGCTCGGTGGCCCTTTGGTCAAGGGACGAAACCGCTCTCGGCACCCTACTGGAAAACCTCGAAAGCGAATGCTGCTAAGGGGTCAGTTTTGCTGGGTCTTGATCACCCAAACGGCGGCCTCGACGCGTGTCTTGAGACGCAGCTTCTTCAGAATGTGTTTAACGTGCACCTTAACGGTGCCAACCGCCAGGTCCAGCTGCCGGGCGATGAGTTTGTTGCTCCAGCCGTTGGCGATCAGTGCCAGGATCTCCTGCTCTCGCGGCGTCAGATCCGCGTCGTCCGGGTGGCTCGGGCCAGGGGGCTGACGCAGGGCGCGGGCCAGCAGCTCCGTTAATTGCGGGCTGATGACCAAACGCCCGCGCATCGCATCCCGCAGCAGCGCGAGCATGTCCTCGGGCTCCATGTCCTTGAGCAGATAGCCATCGGCACCGGCACGCAGCGCGGCGAGCACGTCGGCCTCGGTGTCGGACACCGTGAGCATGACGATGCGGGCATCCAGAGACTCGTCGGCACGCAGACGGCGCAGCGTCTCGACGCCATCGATGCCCTTCATGTTCAGATCAAGCAGGATCAGGTCAGGAAGCAGCTGGTGCGACAGGACCACGCCGGTCTCGCCATCCGCCGCTTCGCCGACCAGTTGCAGCGCGGGCTCCATGTCGAGCAGGTCGCCAACGCCCTTCCGAAACAGCGGGTGATCGTCAATGACCAGCACTCGGGTCTCGATGGCGTCGTTCATACAGACTCCTCCGTGTTACTCATAGTCACAAGTTCGCCTGGAGTCCGGTCCGCATCCGTCAGGGATGGGCTCAACCCGTTGTCACGCGCCGCCGCCAGAAGCCTTGGCCGAAACCGTAGCTTGACGCTGGTACCGACCCCAGGCCGACTCTCCGTCTCGATGCCGCCGTCGAGGCTCTGCGCGCGCTCGCGCATGATGGTGGTGCCGTAGTGGGCGTGGGCCTCGTCATCAGCGACATCCGCCCAGACATCCGCCCAGACATCGGGAAGAGTATCGGCGAGATCGAAACCCACACCGTCGTCCGCGATGATGACTAGCGCCTCCCCACCCTCAAGGGCCAAGTCGATCTGGCAGCGCTGCGCGGAGGCGTGCCGCACGCAGTTCGACAGGGCCTCGCGGACGATCTGCAGAACGTGCACCTCCTCATTCGGCGACAGCAGATCTGCCGGCATGCGATCCGTCAGCTCGATGATCAGATCACCTCGCTCCCGGAACTCCTCCGCCGTTGCGACCAAAGCGCTGCCGAGTCCCCGACCATCCATCTTCAGTCTGAAAGTTGTTAGCAACTCACGCAATTCCCGATAAGCGCTGCTAACCCCAGTCCGGATCTCGCCCAGGATCTCCTCCGGCGTCGCCGGGGTCTTGCGCTGCCCATCGCCGTCGATCTTCGCCGCTTGTGTGCTCACCGTCCCCACCGTCTGGTTGCGCTTCAGAGCGGCATCCAAGCGGGTGATCTGTATCTTCAGATAGGTAAGCGACTGTGCCAGGGAGTCGTGCAGTTCCCGCGCCAGGATGCTGCGTTCCTCATACAGCACCAAGCGCCGGCCCTCGCGCATGCGGTTGCGCAGGTCGAGCACGGTCGCGACGTGTCCGGCCAGGGATTGCAGCAACGGGCGTTGCCAGGACTCCAGCCGTTGTCCGTCGGCTGCCGCCACGCGCAGGAGCCCAAAACTGCGCTCCTGGTCGCCGACCGGGAAATCGAACAGCCGTTGACCGACCTCCGGGGGGCGAACGACGAAACCGCCGAGCTCCTTCTCCACGGCGACGTACTTCGGGTTTGGCGCCGCGCACAAGCGGCACGCCGACTGGCTCGCATCCAGCGCAGTGGGGTTCCGGAGCACGGACTTCGCCTGCGTTGCGGACTCACTTTCGATCTTGGTACCGATACAGTTCCCGACGTCGGTGCCCTGCCCTTCGCGCAGACACAAGGCCACCCCAGCCAGGTGCAACTGCGAGCGCACGTCTTGCAGCACCTGCCGCAAGACGGTCTCTGAGAACGGCGACTCGTCCAGGGTACGACTGGTTCGGTACAACAACTGCAACGAGTGATTCGTGCGCGCCAGGTCGCGCGTCTTCTCCGCAACGCGATCCTCGAGTTCGTTGTAGATCTGCGAAAGCCCCTCGGCCATCAGATTCATCGCCGAGCCGAGCCGCCCGAGCTCATCTGCGCCGGCAAAGCGAGTACGCGCCGAGAAATCCCCGGTACGTGCCCGATCGGCGCAGCGCAGCAGTTCACCCAATGGGGCCACGATGCGACGCTGAACCACGACCAGCGTCACCAGCACGAGCGCCACGGTCAACACCAGCGCGATGGTCTGAATCCAGCGCAGCAGCTCGATGCGCTGTTCAGCTCGCTCCTCGAGCACCCGCACCAACCCGTGAATATCCTCGACGAAGTCATCGACATCGTCCAAATAGGCGGCCCGCCCGACGCCCGCAGCGGCGGTATCCGGCCCCGCATCCACGAATTGCGCAACGGCGCGACGCATCTCATGCACCCAACGCCAGCGCACGCGCTCGTAGGCGAGGCGCACCGGATCGTTGGCAGCCGATGGCAACGCGTCCGTCAGCCTTGGGCTGAGCAGACGTTGCCCGTACTCGTCCGCCAGCTGCTTTGCCTCGTCCTGTCGTTGCGCCAACGAAAGCCGGGCGTCGGCCAGGGCGACGCCGACCCGATAGGACTGCATCCGCAGCGTTCCGGACTGATTGACCGCCGTCGCCATACCGCGATTGATCTGTGCAATGACCATGGAGCTGACCATGCCCATGATCGCGAGCAGCACCACACCGGCCATCAGCAGGCCGACGGCAGTGACGATGGAACGGCGGTGTGGACGATCGGGACGAGCCATCACGGCGCGTGCGTCTTCGGCGACCCACTCAGCAGTCCGCGGTGACCGGGCCGGCCAAGGCCCTGGGCAAACGGCCCGTCGCGCGCAGGCGCAGGCAATTCTGCATCTTGGATCATAGGGAATACCACCAATCAGCGAAATCTGTTGACGCTACCGGACGGCATGTGACAAAGGCACTAAAAGACACATTAATTCATATAGATACAAGATACCACCTGCTATCCCCAAGGGGGTATTCCATGGACTTTTACTCGGTCATTGAAGGACTTTCTATTCCCCCGCGATGGCATAGGCTTGAGGGTAATCAAGAATACATGCGCCTGCGAGGACCTCGCCACGGCGTTAGGCCTAATAGAGAGCAGTTCAAACACCGGATCTAGGTTAAGACCAGCCCAGCTCGAACCTCAATGCCTGATGAACGCGATCGACCGCGAACAGATCTGCCTGCCCCTGCTGCAGAGCGCACCCGGCCTAAAGGCGATGCCGCCCGCGGCACTGCGCTGGATGGCCGGCGGTTGTTATGCCCGGACCGCGGCACGCGGGCAGGTGCTCTGCGAGAAGGGCCAGACCTTGAACGGGTTCTTCGTGCTCGTCAGCGGCCGGGTCAAGCTGTCGATGCTCACCGAGGATGGGTCGGAGCGCGTGCTGGAGATCGTATTGCCGGGGCAGACCTTCGCCGAGGCCGCCGCATTCCTGGAACAGGCTTGTCCGCTGCACGCCGAGGCACTGTCCGACTGCCGGCTGGTCTTCGTCGAGATGGGGCGGCTCCGGGAGGCCATCGATAGTTGGCCCCAGGTCGGGGCGCTGATGCTGACCATCGTCGCACATCGCACAGTCCGTCTGATTTCCGACCTGGAGGCCTGCTGCCTCCACTCCGCCGCCCAACGCGTGGCCGGTCTGCTGTTGCGTGACGCGGAAACCAGTCCGCGTTACCCGGACCGAGGCAGCGTCACGCTACCGGCGGCCAAGACCGTGGTCGCGTCGAGCCTCAACCTGACCGCAGAGACCTTCTCGCGTGAGCTGCATGGTCTGGCCCATCGCGGACTGATCGAGGTCAATCGCCGAGAAATCGCCATCCCCTCCCTAGGAGCGCTGCGGGCGCTCACAGAAAGCAAGGATCCGCCTACCGCCGCCGGCCCGCCGATCCCCGCGAGGGTCTGAACGCCAGCGTCCGATGCAACAGGTCACGCAGTTGACATTAATCAACCAAAAGAACACTGATTGGCCATTCTTGATGGGCATCAAGAATGCCCACGCCACCAAGAGGTTACCGTGCCGATGAAACTCCCATCTGAACCGCTGAGGCGTCCAGCATTGAACATGACCGGGAACATCTGTAGCTGCGTCGTCCACACCAAAGTCGCCGCCGGTCCCGGGGTTGCCAAGCGACTCGACGCCCTGCCCGGCGTCGAGGTCCATGCGGGCGCAGAACTCGACAAACTCGTGGTGACGGTCGAGGACACCCCTGACCAGTTCGCGGCGGACACCATCGGCGATTTGAATCAGGTACCGGGCGTCATCAACGCCACGCTCGTTTACCACTACGGCGGTGACGATATCGCGGTCGCCTGAGTAGCGCGCAGGCGCGGTCGCAACGCGAGAAGGCCGCCGCGGCCGCAGTCATCACGAACAGACTACATTCGGCACACACCCTGGAGGATCGCCCCCGTGACCATCTCCCGCCGCGATTTCATCAAGTCCCAGGCCGCCCTCGCCGCCGCGTCCGTTGCCGGTGTGACCCTGCCGGCCAAGCTGCTAGCCCAGGCGCAGCAGCAGCAGGCCGACCCCGGTATCCGTTGGGACAAGGCGCCCTGCCGCTTCTGCGGCACTGGCTGCTCGGTGCTGGTGGGCGTCAAGGACGGCAAGGTGGTGGCCAGCCAGGGCGATCCGGACGCACCGGTTAACCGCGGTCTGAATTGCATCAAGGGCTATTTCCTACCCAAGATCCTGTACGGCCAGGATCGGCTGACCCAACCGCTGCTGCGCAAGAAGGATGGCAAATTCGACAAGGAAGGCGACTTCGAGGCGGTCAGCTGGGACGAGGCCTTCGATGTCATGGCGGATCACTGGAAGGCAGCGATCAAGCGCAGCATGGAGGAAAATCAGGGCAAGACCGTCGATGAGATGACCTCCCGCGTTGGGCTGTTCGGCTCCGGCCAATGGACCGTCTGGGAGGGCTACGCGGCCTCCAAGCTGCTCAAGGGCGGCATGCGCTCCAACAACCTGGACCCGAACGCCCGCCATTGCATGGCCTCGGCGGTCGGCGGCTTCATCCGCGCCTTCGGCATCGACGAGCCCATGGGTTGCTACGACGACCTGGAGCATGCGGACGTGTTCGTGCTCTGGGGCGCCAATATGGCCGAGATGCACCCGATCCTCTGGTCGCGGCTGACCGATACGCGCCTCAGCAAGCCGGGCTGCGAGGTGCATGTGCTCTCGACCTTCGAGCACCGTTGCTTCGAGCTGGCGGACAACCCGATGGTGTTCACCCCCCAGACCGATCTGGCCATCCTGAACTACATCGCCAACTACATCATCCAGACCAAGGCCTACAACAAGGATTTCATCGACAAGCACGTCCAATTCGAGACCGCGACGACAGACATCGGTTACGGCCTGCGGCCCGAAAATCCCCTCGAACAGAACGCCGCCAACGCCGGTGTCGGCAAGAAGCTGCCATCGAGCTTCGAGGAATTCGCCAAGCAGGTCGAGCCCTACACGCTGGAATACGTATCCGAACTCTCTGGCGTGCCGCAAGAGAACCTGCTGCGATTGGCCCGGGCCTATGCCGACCCGAACAAGAAGGTCAGCTCGTTCTGGACCATGGGCTTCAACCAACACACCCGCGGCGTCTGGGTGAACGGCAGCTGCTACAACGTGCACCTGTTGATGGGCAAGATCTCCGAGCCCGGCAACAGTCCGTTTTCGCTGACCGGTCAGCCGTCCGCCTGCGGCACCGCACGCGAGGTCGGTACCTTCGCGCATCGTCTGCCCGCCGATCTCGTGGTCAAGAATCCCGAGCATCGGGCCTTCGCCGAGCAGGTCTGGAAGCTACCGGACGGCACCATCCCCGGCAAGGTCGGCTATCACGCCGTGCTGATGCATCGGATGATGAAGGACGGCAAGATGAACTGCTATTGGCAGATGTGTAACAACAACATGCAGGCCGCCGCCAACCTCAACGAGGAGTCCTATCCGGGCTGGCGCAACCCGGAGGTGTTCGTCACCGTCTCGGACCCCTACCCCACCGTCTCCGCCCAGGCCGCCGATCTAGTGCTACCGACGGCCATGTGGGTGGAAAAGGAAGGCGCCTACGGCAATGCCGAGCGGCGCACTCAGTTTTGGCGCGAACAGACCAGCGCGCCGGGCCAGAGCAAGTCCGACGTTTGGCAGATCATGGAGTTCGCCAAGCGCTTCACGGTAGAGGACGTCTGGCCGCCGGAACTCATCGCGGCGATGCCCGAGTACGCCGGCAAGACCCTGTACGAGGTCCTGTACACCAACGGCCAGGTCGACGCCTTCCCCTTCGACGGCCAGATCACCGACAGCGCCGGCAACAGCTACAAGAACCACGAGAGCACGGACTTCGGCTACTACGTTCAAAAGGGCCTGTTTGAGGAATACCGCCGCTTCAACTCCGCGCCGGACATTATCAAAAAGGGCCACGAGATGGCCCAGTTCCAGGACTATCACGAGACCCGCGGCCTGCGCTGGCCTGTGATCGACGGTAAGGAGACCCTGTGGCGCTTCCGCGAGGGCTACGACCCGCATGTGGCCGAGTTCAACCCCGAGGTCGCCAAGGGCGACGTCTACTTCTACGGCAACAAGAACGGTCGCGCCAATATCATCTTCGCGCCCTACGAGCCGGCCGCCGAGAGCCCCGATGACGAGTTCAACCTGTGGCTCTGCACGGGCCGGGTGCTGGAACACTGGCACTCCGGTTCCATGACTCGCCGCGTGCCTGAACTGTACCGCGCAGTCCCCGATGCCGTGGTCTACATGAGCAAAGAAGACGCCAAGCAGCGCCGTCTGCGCGATGGCCAAATGGCCGTGATCTCCAGCCGTCGCGGCGAGATCAAGGCCCGCGTCGAGACCCGCGGTCGCAACCGGCCACCGAACGGCCTGGTGTTCGTGCCCTGGTTCGATGCCAACCGGTTGGTCAACAAGCTCACATTGGACGCGACCGATCCCCTGTCAAAGGAGACCGATTACAAGAAGTGCGCCTGTAAAGTTCAGAGGGCGTAGCGATTGCGTAGAGTGCGGTGAGCTTGCGAACCGCACCGATTGGCGTGTCCGTTTTGGTGCGGTTCGTTCCTCACCGCACCCTACAACCTTCTAATTTTTTGCCTCTTACTTTTTTCTGTAGATGATGAACCGCCGAGACTTCATGCTGAGCTCACTGAAGACCGCCACCGGTGCCGGTCTGATCGGGCTCGGGCTCGGACTTTACAGCCAGCGGGCGTCGAGCCTGCCAGCTTGGGCGCTGCGCCCACCCGGTGCCTTGCCGGAGGCCGACTTCGAGGGCGCCTGCATCCGTTGCGGATTGTGCGTGCGCGACTGCCCCTATGACATGCTGCATCTGGCCCGGCTGGGGCAGGACATCCCCACCGGCACGCCCTACTTCGTCGCCCGCGAGGCCGGTTGCGAGATGTGCGAGGACATCCCTTGCGTCGCGGCCTGCCCCACCAATGCCCTGAGCCACGACCTCACCGACATCGCCGAGGCGGACATGGGTCTGGCCGTAGTGATAGATCAGGAGAGCTGCATCGCCTTCCAGGGCCTGCGCTGCGAGGTCTGCTTCAACATCTGTCCGATTCGCAACGAGGCCATTACGCTGAACATGCAGCACAACGCGCGCTCCGGTAAGCATGCGTTGTTCATCCCGGTGGTGCATTCCCACGCCTGCACCGGCTGCGGCAAGTGCGAGGAGGCCTGCATCTTGGAACAAGCCGCCATCAAGGTGCTGCCACGGCATCTCGCCCAGGGCCAGCTCGGCAGCCATTACCGCTTGGGCTGGGAGCAAAAACAACAGGCCGGCGGCGCGCTGGTCACCCCTGATGCGGAACACCGCTACAACCTGCCGGAAGGCATGCGCTACGACCACTCGGGTGAGGGGCTGATCGAGGATGCTAGGCCGTTCCCCGGCAATCCATTGGATACGTTGAATCAAAAGTGATGGACGACTTCCCAGGCAAGACGGCGATCGCAGAACAGGGCTGGCTCAAGGCCCACAAGTGGCTGCTGCTGCGTCGCGTCAGCCAAGTCGGCGTGCTGCTGCTGTTTCTGCTCGGGCCGTTGTTTGGCCTCTGGCTGGTCACCGGCAACCTATCGGCGAGCATGACGCTGGGCGTTTTGCCACTGACGGACCCGTTGTTACTCACGCAATCCATGCTCACCGGCAGCTGGCCGACGCTCTCCGGCCTCATCGGCGCGCTGCTGGTGCTGGTGCTCTATGCCCTGATCGGCGGGCGCGTTTTTTGTTCCTGGGTCTGCCCGGTGAACCTGGTCACGGACCTCGCGGCCTGGACCCGCCGCCGCTTCGCGCTGCGCTCCAGTGGCCGACTGTCGCGGAACCTGCGCTGGTCGCTGCTCGGCCTGGTGCTGCTGCTCCCGTTGGCGACTGGCGTCATGGTCTGGGAGTACATCAACCCGGTCTCGATGCTGCACCGAGGCATCATCTTCGGCATCGGTTGGGGCTGGACGGTGATCCTGGCAGTGTTCCTCTGACGACCTGTTCATCGTGCGTCGCGGCTGGTGCGGACACCTGTGCCCCGTTGGCGCCTGCTACGCACTGATCGGCGTCAAGGCGCCGGTGCATTTCGTCGCCACGCACCGCGAACGCTGCGACGACTGCATGGACTGTTTCGACATCTGCCCGGAACCGCAAGTCATCAACCTGCGTTGCAGGGCGCGGCGAACGGCCACGGCCCTGTGATCACCAGCATCGACTGCACCAAGTGCGGTCGCTGCGCCGACGTCTGCAGCAAAGACGTGTTCGTGCTCGCGCTGGGCCGCGTCGACGGTAGCGGCCAGCTCGCGGGCTCATCCCGGGCCATGAATGCGGCGGGCACTACCTCGATGTCGCTGGAAGGCTCGCGCGGCTGAGCAGCAGCGGTGACGACAAACGGAGACCGTGACAGGCGGACCCGACCACGGCCCCAGGACAACAACCCAACACCGGATGGCGGAGAGTGAGATGAACAAACCAATCGCAGCCTTGCTGCTCGGCGCCATGACAGTGATCGGCGCAGGCAACGCTCTCTAGCGGAGGAGGTCTCGTCGCTGCGCGGCCATGCCGTCACCGATGCGTCCGATCCAGCCATGAACAAGACCACACTGGCGCTGCCCGGCGGCTTCGACGTGGCTTGGGAGAAGCAGCCGCCGATGATCCCGCACCCGATCGACAAGTACAGCATCGATCTGCGCCAGAACGGCTGCCTGAAGTGCCACAGCCCGGCCACCTTCGAGACCGCCAAGGCGCCGGTGATCGCCGACAGCCACTTCTTCGATCGCGACGGCAACCACACCGACAAGGTCGCCGCCCGGCGCTACTTCTGCACCCAGTGTCACGCACCGCAGGCGGGCGCGATGCCGCTGGTGGAGAACGTCTTCCAGGGCCGCTGAACAGCCGCGGGCGCCGGCCGGGTCCCGACTCGCGCCCCTCAGGAACCAACGACAGATTGGGTAATGCATCATGTCCGAGCAACACACCACCCCCGCCCCCAAGTCCCGCGGCCGCCGAGCGACCTTGATCGTCTTCTGTTGGTCGGCGTCGCCATCGGCATCGTCTTCTGGGGCGGCTTCAACACCGCCATGGAGGCCACCAACCAGGAGCAGTTCTGCATCTCCTGCCACGAGATGAAGGTCAACGTCTACCAGGAATACACCGACACCATCCACTACACCAACCGCACCGGCGTGCGCGCCACCTGCCCGGATTGCCACGTGCCGAAGGACTGGGTGCACAAATTCGTACGCAAGGTGCAGGCGACCGGCGAGCTCTATCATCACTTCAAGGGCGACGTGGACACCCCTGAGAAGTTCGAGGCCAAGCGCTTCCGAAGCTGGCCCAGCAACGTCTGGAGCACGATGAAGAGCACCGATTCGCGCGAATGCCGCAACTGCCACGAGTTCGACTCCATGGACTACACCAAACAGGAGTCCCGTCGCGGCATGCGCCACCAAGACGCCGACCAGCCGGCCTGACCTGCATCGACTGCCACAAGGGCATCGCCCACAGCCTACCGATGGAGTACGACCCGGAACAGGACGCGCCGGGCAAAAGCATCTTCTATACACGCAGCGACTGAGCATGGGCACCGGGCTCGCCCGGTGCGTCCCGCGCCATTGCCGATGCCGGCGGGTGCGGACGCTCCCGACAATCGCCTGACGCATAGCACGGCATGGCGAACCGGGGCCCTGCTCGCGCTACAGTCGGGCAGCAGGTACCCACTCCGGCCCCAGACCCATGATCCCAGTTCAAGCAGTTCGCATTGATCATCCGAGCAGATCAATGGATTGCGCGCCCGGGGTAGGTGCGACTTCAGTCGCACGGCAGGCATTGACCGGGCAGCCACCTTTGCCCCTACAACCGCACCAACTGCCGGATCGAGGATGATGCGTTGCACAGGCTCGCTACTGCGTCCAGCCCTGAAGTCACATCTGGCTCTAGCTTTGGCCCTACTGCTCAGTGCCTGCGGCGCGGACCCACAACTGCCACCGCTGACCGGCGATGCCGTGGTCCTTGCCTTCGGCGACAGCCTGACCCGAGGCACCGGCGCCAAGAATGACGAGAGCTACCCGGCGTTGCTGGCCGCCGCAACCGGACTGCACGTCATCAACGCCGGCATACCGGGCGAAGAGAGCGATGCCGGCCTTGAGCGCCTGCCAGAGCTGCTCGCCGAAGCGCAACCGAACCTGGTCATCCTCGGCCATGGCGGCAACGATCTGCTGCGCAAGAGGGACCTGAATCTGACCAAGGCCAACCTGCGCCAGATGGCCGAGCTGGCGAGGGCGAGCGGCGCATCCGTGGGTACTCCTCGGCGTACCCAAGCCCGGCCTGTTCATCGGCACCCACCCGCTGTACCGGGAACTGGCGGAGGAACTGGAACTACCGCTGGAGGACGAGGCCCTCGCCGACATCCTCGCCGACCCCGGGCGCAAGTCTGACTCAATCCACCCCAATGCCGTCGGCTATGCCGAGTTGGCCACAGCGATCCACAATCTGTTACGGCAGGCGGGTGCCCTGAACTGACCACCCAGCGAGGATCAATTCAACGATCGATACCGTTCTTCGTGCTACCTGTAGCTCTGGCAATGCGTTTAACGGTCTCGAGCTCAAGATCGAGTAGCTCGGCCACCTGGGCGGCCTCCATCCGAGTCAGCAGACGCTTGACGATTTGTTGTGTGGCCAATTCTTGG
>CAVOSE010000067.1:0-17216 GCA_963698775.1 uncultured Gammaproteobacteria bacterium | reverse complement strand
GCATCGAGATCGCGGACCTGCGGGCCTTCCTGGAGAAGAAGCTCGCCCAGATGATGGCGCAGAACAGCACACGGCGGGATTTCGCCGAACGGTGGCAGCAGATCATCGATACCTACAATGCCGGCAGCAACACGGTGGATGCCGACTTCGAGGAGCTGCTCGCCTACGCGCAACAGTTGCGGGAGGAGGAAGATCGCCACATTCGCCTCGGCCTCACCGAGGACGAGTTGGAGATCTACGACCTACTCAGACGGGACAAGCTCTCCAAGGCCGATGAGCCGAGGGTCCGCCTTGCCGCCAAGGCCTTGCTCCAGCGCCTGACCGAGGAGTCACCGAAGGTCTTGGTGCAGGACTGGTACAAGGACAGCCAGACCCGACTGAAGGTGCGCGATGAGGTCGGCGCGGTGCTGGACGAGTACCTGCCCGAAGAGGGCTACGACAAGGATCTGTTCATCGAGAAGCGGGACAAGTTCTTCGACCTCGCGCTGGACCTTGCGATCAACCACCTGCGCTGGGCGGCGTAGTCAGACTTGATCGCCGATGTCGGGTAAAGGTTCGCTAAGGTTCAGGGCACGGCACCACCCCAAAAGATGAAGCGTTTATTACATCCTGCCCCGACCTGCAAGCGCCCCGGTTGCTGTCGAGCCGTCGTTTAGTCTTTTTCGAAGCGGGCAACGAGATCGTTCAAGAACCGAAGTCCATGGACGCTCGGGCACAACCGATCCTGTCGAGGGTTCAGCAAGCCATCTCGTCGCGCGCGCGCCAACACCGGCTCGATTTGCGCCAACCCTAGGCCGGTCTGGCGCTGGAACAGCGACGCTTCGACGCCGTCGACCAGCCGAAATGCGTTCAGCGCAAACTCCAGGATCAGATCTTCGTTGGTCAGCCAGCGCCGGCTGCTGAGTCGGTCGGCGCCAGTCATATAGGCATCCGGGTGTCGGCGGCAGGTACGCCGCTCTACTTGGCCGCCGAGCGCCCCCCCTGCCACGTGAGTGAGCTTGCCATGGGCGCCAGCGCCGATGCCGATGTAGTCGCCGAAGCGCCAGTAATTCAGGTTGTGCCGACAGTGCCGCTGCTCGCGCGCATAGGCCGAGATCTCGTAGCGTTGATAGCCGCCCGCTGCCAGCAACGCGATGCCCTGATCCTGCATGTCGCAGAGTTCGTCATCGTCGGCAACGGTGGGCGGGGACTGGGCGAAGGCGGTGTTCGGCTCCAGCGTCAACTGGTAGTAGGACAGATGCTCAGGGTGCAGGTCGATCAGGCGCTCGACGTCCTCGCGCGCCTGCGCCATGGTTTGCCCGGGCAGTCCGAACATCATGTCCAGATTGACGTTGTCGCAGCCGGCCCGGCGCGCGGTGCTGTAGGCGGCCAGCGCCTGTTGCGGGTCGTGAATGCGGCCCAGCGCGACCAGGTGCGGGGCAGATAGGGACTGCACGCCGATGGAGAGCCGATTCACGCCGGCACGCAGGTACTCGTCGAAATGACCCGCATCGACGGTGCCCGGATTGGCCTCCAGCGTGATCTCGACATCCGCCGCCAGCCGACAGCGCGCCCGCACCCCATCGAGGAGCGCGTGGATTGCCGCGCCGGAGAAGAGGCTCGGGGTGCCGCCGCCGATGAAGACCGACCGCAGCGGCCGGTCGTCGATGCCCGGTGCAAGTTGGGCATCCAGGTCTGCCAGCAGCGCATCGATATAGCGCCGCTCGGGCGGCCCATCCCGGAGCGCATGGGAGTTGAAATCGCAGTACGGGCATTTGCGCACGCACCAGGGCAGGTGCACGTAGAGCGTCAGCTCCGGCGGCCCGGCCGCGAAATCGCGACCGGGACCCGCCTGCCGGTGCGTTGTGTCCGAGCCTGGTTGCTGGTTGGGGTTCAGATCGGAGTCCGGCTTAGGCCCCGAGCTGATCCCGCGCCTGCAGGTAGGCCAGCTCGGAGATGGCGCTCCATTCCTTGGCCTGGGTCAGGAATTTCTGGTACGACGCATAGGTCTTTTTCGAGAAGGCGTCCTTTTCTGCGATCTCGGCAACGACCTCTTTGGACAACTCGCGCAGCTTGATCAGTACGTCGTCGGGATACTTGCGCAGGTCGACATTGTGCTCGGTGAGTAGCGTCTGCAATGCGGCGGGATTGCGCGCGGTGTACTCGGCCAGCATGTCCTGATTGACCACCTTGCAGGCGTTCTGCACGATGGACTGTAGGTCCTTGGGTAGTGCATCGAAGACCTGCTTGTTGACCATCGCCTCCAGCGTCGTACCGGGCTCGTGCCAGCCGGGGTAGTAATAGTATTTGGCCGCCTTGTACAGGCCGAAGGCCAGATCGTTGTACGGACCGACCCACTCGGTGGCGTCGATAGCGCCGGATTGCAGCGACGTGAACAACTCGCCGCCGGGCAGATTGACGGGCGTGCCGCCGGCGCGCTTGAGTACCTCGCCGCCGAGGCCGGGGATGCGCATCTTAAGGCCCGAGAGATCGTTGACGGAGTTGATCTCCTTATTGAACCAGCCGCCCATCTGTACCCCGGTGTTGCCCGCCGGTGCGGGCACCAGGCCGAACTGAGCGTACAGCTCGGTCCACAGCTCTAGCCCGCCCCCATAGTAGAGCCAGCCATTCATCTCCTGTGCCGTCAGACCGAACGGCACCGTCGAGAAGAACTGCGCGGCCTCGCTCTTGCCCTTCCAGTAATAGGCGGCGCCATGGCCGATCTCGGCGGTGCCCTGGGAGACGGCGTCGAACACCTCGAAGGCGGGCACGAGTTCCTTGGCGCCATACACCTTGACCTCGATGCGCCCGCCGCTCATCTCGCCGATCAACTCGGCCAGCTTGTTTGCGCCGGTGCCCAGGCCCGGAAAGTTCTTCGGCCAGGTCGTGACCATCTTCCACTTGTGCTCGGGCTTGGCGTGGGCGGTCTTGATGCCCGCGCCCATGGCCACGGTCGCGGCTCCGGCGCTGGTCAGAAAGGCTCGGCGTTGCATGTTGTGCTCCTCGTTGTGATGGCGATCCCGGTCCGCGTGTCTTGGATGACCGTCGCTTAGGACCGGACCCTCGCGGATCGACGGATTGGCCGACGTGCTCAGTGGCGACGCGGCAGTGCGATGATCCACGCCGCGGCGCCATTGAGCAAGCGCGTCAGCCGGAAGCCGCGTAGTGCGTACAAGCGCTCGCCCCTTAGGGACAATTCAGAAACAACATGAACGTCACCGCGGACAGAATGAAACTACGAAATGCGCAAAATACCCAAAAGTAAGCAGAATCTCCGCTGTATCTCTATAATTTTTCGCGCTTTTCGCGTGTTTCGTAGTTCACTCAGCGGCCCGCTGCCTCAAGACGAGCGTAGGCCAACACCAACCACTTGGCACCGACTGCCTCGAAATTGACCTGGATGCGTGCACCGGCGCCGGACCCCTCGCTGTTCAGCACCACGCCGTGGCCGAATTTGGGATGCACCACCTGCTGGCCGAGCTGGAAGCCGCCGGCAGCCGCGCCACCGCCGAGGCCGGCGCCGGTGGTCGGGCGGGATGCCCCGCCGCGCCGCGCGATGCCGCCGCCACGTACCTCTTCCAGCAGCTCCGGCGGCACCTCTCGCAGGAAGCGCGACGGCATCGGATATTCCTCGCGGCCATGCAGGCGTCGCGACTCGGCATGGGTCAGATAGAGCTGTTCGCGGGCGCGGGTCATACCGACATAGCAGAGCCGGCGCTCCTCTTCCAGGCGGGCCGGATCATCGGCGGACATGCTGTGCGGGAACAGGCCCTCCTCAATGCCGGTGATGAAGACGATATCAAACTCGAGGCCCTTGGCACTGTGCAGGGTCATCAACTGCACGCTGTCGACGGAGCCGTCGGCCTGCGCCTCGCCGGCCTCCAGCGCGGCGTGGGCCAGGAAGCTGGCCAACAGGTCGCCGTCGTCGTCGCTGGCCTCGGCGGTAAAGCGCCGGGCGGCCTCCACCAACTGCTCCAGGTTCTCCAGCCGGTCGACGCCCTTGCCGTCCTTGTCCTTCTGGTAATGGGCCGGCAGGCCGCTGGCCTCGATCACGTCCTGGAACAGTGCCGGCAGCTCGCTATCGTCACCCGGTTCCCCCAGGCCGCCGATCAGGTCAAGAAACTGACGCAACGCGCCGGTGGCCCGCGCCGGTAACAGCGCGGTCGCGACCGCATGCTGGGCCGCCTGCCACAGCGAGCTGTCGTCGGCACGCGCCCGAGTACGCAGCGCATCGACGGTGCGCGGACCGATGCCGCGGGCCGGGATGTTGACGATGCGCTCGAACGCGCCGTCGTCGTGCGGGTTCGCCAGCAGCCGCAAATAGGCCAACGTGTCCTTGATCTCGATGCGCTCGAAGAAGCGCTGCCCACCGTAAACCCTGTAGGGAATCGCGGCCTGGATCAGCGATTCCTCGAACAGCCGCGACTGCGCGGTGGTGCGGTAGAGGATGGCGCAGTCGGAACGGCGCATGCCCTCGTCCTCGCAATAGCGGCGAATGCGCTCGACGACGAAGCGCGCCTCGTCCACCTCGTTGAAGGCGGCATAGCGGCGTATCGGCTCGCCGGCGCCGTCGTCGGTCCACAGATTCTTGCCCAGGCGGCTGGGATTGTGCTCGATCAGGGCGTTGGCGGCGGCGAGGATGTTGCCGGTGGAGCGGTAGTTCTGCTCCAGGCGCACCACCTGCGTATTGGGATAGTCACGCTGAAAGCTCTGGATGTTTTCGACCCGCGCCCCGCGCCAGCCATAGATGGACTGGTCGTCGTCGCCGACTAGGAACAGGTTGTCGTCGTCCCCGGCCAGCAGCCGCAGCCAGGCGTACTGGATGGCGTTGGTGTCCTGGAACTCGTCCACCAGGATGTATTGAAAGCGCTCGCGATAATGGTGCAGCACATCCGGCCGATCGCGCAGCACCTCGTGGGCGCGCAGCAGCAGCTCGGCGAAATCCACCGCGCCGCCGCGCTCGCAGCCCTGCTGATACTCGCGGTAGAGCTCGATCATCTTTTGCTGGTAGAAGTCGCCACCGCTGTCGAGGTGGTTGGGGCGGCGGCCCTCGTCCTTCTGCTTGTTGATAAAGCCCTGCACCTGCCGCGGCGGCCAACGTGCCTCGTCCAGTTCCAAGGTCTTCAGCAGACGCTTGATCATGCGGAACTGGTCGTCGGAGTCGAGGATCTGAAACTGCTGCGGCAGTCGTGCGTCCTTCCAGTGCGCACGCAAGAACCGGTGCGCGAGACCATGAAATGTGCCCACCCACATGCCGCCGACGGGTTCGCTGAGCATCTCCTCGATGCGGGTCTTCATCTCCCGAGCGGCCTTGTTGGTAAAGGTCACCGCCAACAGCCCCCAGGGGCGGACTTGCTGTACCTGGATGAGCCAGGCAATGCGGTGTACCAGCACGCGGGTCTTGCCGGAGCCGGCGCCGGCCAGCACCAGCCGATTGCCCGCCTCGGCGGTCACGGCCTCGCGCTGGGGTTCGTTCAGAGAGTCGAGAATGTGGGATACGTCCATGCGGCCGATTGTAACGGTTGTGGCCCGGTTCGCGTTGCCCGCAATCCGAGTGCTCGGGCCGGGCTGATGCCAACCACGGCCCGAGCGGCTGTTGCCTATCCCTGCTTTAGGTCGAAGCGGTCGGCCATCATGACCTTGGTCCATGCCGCGACGAAGTCCCGGACAAACTCCTCGCCGCCATCCGCGGACGCATAGACCTCCGCGATGGCCCGTAGCTCGGCGTTAGAGCCGAAGATCAGGTCTACCGGCGTCGCCGTCCATTTCAGCTCGCCAGTCGCGCGGTCGCGCCCCTCATAAATGCCGGCGTCGTCCGCCGACGGCGACCAAACGGTACCTGTGTCAAGCAGGTTGACGAAGAAGTCATTGCTGAGCGGACCGGGGCGATCGGCGAGCACACCGCGCTTGGTGCCACGGCTGTTGGCTCCCATGGCGCGCATCCCGCCCACCAGTGCCGTCATCTCAGGCACCGTCAGTCCCAGCAGGTCCGCACGGTCCACCAACGTGTCGACCGGCGACAGCCGGTTACCGCCCGCATAGTAGTTGCGGAAGCCATCGGCCGTCGGTTCGAGGACGGCAAAGGACACGACATCGGTCTGTTCTTGCGTTGCATCCGTGCGCCCGGGCGTGAACGGAACCTCCACGTCATAGCCGGCATCCTTGGCCGCCAGCTCGATGGCCGCGGCGCCGCCAAGGACGATCAAGTCGGCGAGTGAGACCTGCTTGCCGCCGGACGCGCCGTTGTTGAAGGTCGTTTGGATTTCCTCCAGCGTCTGCAGCACCCTTGCCAGATCCGCCGGATCATTGGCCGGCCAGTCCTTCTGCGGCGCCAAGCGAATGCGCGCGCCATTGGCACCACCGCGCATGTCGCTTGCGCGGAAGGTGGATGCGGACGCCCACGCGGTACGCACCAGCTCTCCGGTCGGCAGGCCCGCAGTCAACAGGCGCTGCTTGAGTTCGGCGATGTCGCTGTCGTCGATCAGCTCGTGGTCGACCGCGGGCACCGGGTCCTGCCAGACGAGCACCTCTTCGGGTACCTCGGCGCCGAGATACAGGGCGCGGGGTCCCATGTCACGATGGGTCAGCTTGAACCAAGCCTTCGCGAACGCGAGCTCGAACTCCTCCGGGTTGTCGAGAAAGCGCTTGGAGATCTCGCGATAGGTTGGATCGAACTTCAGCGCCAAGTCCGTCGTGAACATCATCGGCGCATGGCTTACGCCCTCGACGTGGGCGTCCGGGATCGTGTTGGCGCCCGCTCCGTCCTTTGGCTTCCATTGAATGGCGCCGGCCGGGCTGCGAGTCTGCTCCCAATCGTAATTGAACAGGTTGCTCAGATACATCATGGTCCAACGGGTCGGCGCCGCGGTCCAAGCACCTTCCAGGCCGCTGCCGATGGTGTCTTCGGCGTTGCCCTTACCGCACTTGTTGGCCCAGCCTAGCCCTTGTTGCTCGATCGGCGCAGCGGCGGGCTCAGGCCCCACGCACTCGGCCGGCTTGCCGGCGCCGTGGGTCTTGCCGAAGGTGTGGCCGCCGGCGATCAGGGCGACGGTCTCCTCGTCATTCATGGCCATCTGGCCGAATGCCACGCGGATCTGCTCGGCGGCGGCCAGCGGATCGGGATTGCCGCCCGGGCCCTCCGGGTTGACATAGATTAGGCCCATCTGCGTCGCGGCCAGGGGATTCTCCAGATGGCCTTTGGCGTCGTAGCGCTCCCTGCCGAGCATATCGGCCTCAGGGCCCCAGTAGACGATATCAGGCTCCCAGTCGTCGGCACGCCCGCCGGCGAAACCAAAGGTCTTAAAGCCCATGTCCTCCATCGCAACGGTGCCGGCGAGGACCATGAGGTCGGCCCATGAGATGTTGCGTCCGTACTTTTGCTTGATCGGCCAGAGCAGACGTCGTGCCTTGTCGAGGTTGACGTTGTCCGGCCAGCTATTGAGGGGATCGAAGCGCTGCTGACCACCGCCGGCGCCGCCGCGCCCGTCGGCCACCCGGTAGGTGCCGGCACTGTGCCAGGCCATGCGTACGAACAGGGGGCCGTAGTGGCCGAAATCGGCGGGCCACCAGTCCTGGGACGTGGTCATCAACGTCTTCAGGTCCGCCTTGACTGCCGCGAGGTCAAGACCGGCGAAGGCCGATGCGTAATCGAAATTCGCACCGTAGGGGTTGGACGCCGGGTCGTGATCGCGCAGGGGCTGGAGGTTGATCTGATCAGGCCACCAGAAACTGTTGGGCCTCGCCTTGCCGGCCGCCATCGTTGGATCGGCGGCCAAGGGGGTGCTGAGAAGGGTGGCGAGGACGGCCGCGGGAATCGCTTTCATGTGCATTAGGAATGAGCTCCTCAACTATGGTGGGGTCGACTGTGGTGTGCAACGCCGCTCGTCTTGTTGTGCCTGTCTTTGTGCTTCGGTCCTAAGAAAATGCCGAAACGCAAAGTCGCACTGTTTTGCTATGGAAGCAACGCGCAGTCTAAACCGTAGGCCACTGAATTGCTCCGCGCCAACAGGCAGTGTCGGTCGTATCGATTGGTGTTGACGATAGCTCGCCCGAGTTCAATGCCTCTATGCGTACCCCTTTTCGCAACGCGCGAGGCCATGTGGCACGCCAGGTCAGGTTGTTCGCTCTCGCCCTGATACTCGATCTGCTCGGCCAGATGCGCGATACCCATCATCGCCGACCGTACCGCATTTGGCGTCGGCCGACGTAGGCAAGGCGGCGCGTCCTGCCCGCGGCGCTGCCGGCTGTAGTATCCTGCGCCACTAGACGCCGAACCCATTATCAGGCCTCGCGGAACCCCGCCCGGACCAAGACCCACGAACCAGAACTAGAGACCGATTCAGTGACCGAGCTCAAAAACGACACCTTCCTGCGCGCCTTGCTGCGCGAGCCCGTTTCCTATACCCCAGTCTGGATGATGCGCCAGGCCGGTCGCTACCTGCCCGAGTACCGCGAGACGCGTACAAAGGCCGGCAGTTTCATGGACCTATGCCGCAACCCCGAGTTGGCCTGCGAGGTCACCATCCAGCCGTTGGAGCGGTTCCCGCTGGACGCCGCGATCCTGTTCTCGGACATCCTGACGGTGCCCGACGCGATGGGCCTGGGCCTGTATTTTGCCGAGGGCGAGGGCCCGCACTTCGAGCGCCCGGTGCGCAACGCAGAGGACGTGGCGCGCATCGCCATCCCGGACATGCACAGCGAACTCGGCTACGTGATGGATGCCGTCGCGCTGATCCGCAAGGAACTCAACGGCCGGGTGCCGCTGATCGGCTTTTCCGGCAGCCCCTGGACGCTGGCCACCTACATGATCGAGGGCAGCACCACCAAGAACTTCGCCCACAGCAAGGCGATGATGTTCGATCGTCCCGACCTGATGCACGCCTTACTGGGCAAGGTGGCCGATACCGTCATCGAGTACATGAACGCCCAGATCGCGAGCGGCGCCCAGGCGGCGATGATCTTCGACACCTGGGGCGGCGTGCTGACCCCGAGCGACTATCGCGAGTTCTCGCTACGCTACATGGAGCGCATCGTCGACGGGATAACGCGCGAGGCGGATGGTCGCCGGGTACCGGTGATCCTGTTCACTAAGGGTGGCGGCCAATGGCTCGATCGCATGGCGGAGACCGGCTGCGATGCCCTCGGCGTGGACTGGACCACCGACCTCGCCGATGCCCGCCGGCTGACCGGTGGCAAGGTGGCGCTGCAGGGCAACCTGGACCCCTGCACGCTGTACGCGTCACCCGATCGCATCCGCCGCGAGGTCGGTCGCGTGCTGGCGAGCTATGGCGCCGGGTCGGGCCATGTCTTCAATCTCGGCCACGGCATCCATCCGGACGTGAACCCGGAGCACCCGGCGGCCATGGTCGAGGCCGTGCACGAACTGAGTCGGCCCTACCACTCCGGCGACTGAGGCCGCGGCTGGAGTCGGCGCGGGCCTTATCCGCGCCCGACCCGTCGGTTCATCTCAGTGCCCCGGCTCAGCGACCGGGCCGCACCAGGCCGCCCAGGCCGACGTCCTCCAGCGCTTCCATCATCAAGCGACGCACCGCAAGGCCAGTTTCACATTGCAGTGCGACGCGGAGTAGTTCGCGCGCCCGGGCGCGGCTCATGCTGCGGATAACCCCCTTGACGCGCAGCAGGCTGCCGGCGCCCATGCTGAGATTGTGCACGCCGATGCCGAGCAACAGCACCGCCGCCAACGGATCGCCGGCCATCTCCCCACAGACGCTGACCTCGCGGCCATAAACGCGCGCACCGGCGACCACCGTCATCAACGCCCGCAGCACCGCCGGGTGCAATTCGTCGTAGATGGACGCCACATGCGCGTTGTTGCGATCGACGGCGAGCAGATACTGGGTCAAGTCGTTGGTGCCAACGGACAGAAACGACACCCGACGGGCCAGCGCGTCCGCCTGGTAGACCGCCGCCGGCACCTCCACCATGACGCCCACCGGGGGCATCATGACATCGTACCCCTCGTCCTCCAGCTCGTCGCAGGCTCGCTGGATCAGCAATAGCGCGTCGTCCACCTCATCCACCGTGGTGATCATCGGCAACAGCAACTGCAAATTGTCGAGGCCGATGGCGGCGCGCAACATGGCGCGGACCTGGGTGATGAAGATCTCGGGATGGTCGCGCGTGATGCGGATGCCGCGCCAACCAAGAAAGGGGTTTGATTCCTGCACCGGAAAGTAGGGCAGCGGCTTATCGCCACCGATGTCGAGGGTGCGAATGGTGACCGGGCGAGGCGCAAAGGTTTCGAGTACCTGACGGTAATTCTGCATCTGCGCCTTCTCGCCCGGGAAACGATCACGCACCAGGAACGGCAGTTCGGTACGGTACAGCCCGACCCCCGCGGATTCCTCGATACCCAGCGGTCTTTGCTCCGACACTAGGCCCGTGTTGAGGAACAGTTGCAACGCGTAGCCGTCCGTGGTCTCGGACGCTTGTCCGCGCAACTCGTCGAGTTCCGCGGACAGTTCGCGGTCGTCGGCGGCGAGTCGATCGTACTCGGCGCGCACGGTCGGCGACGGTGACACGTAGACCCGTCCGCGGTAGCCGTCGACGATCATGTCGCGGCCCTCGATGCGACCCACCGGCAGCTCAGCAATGCCCATGGCCGCCGGCACGCCCATGCCGCGCGCCAAGATCGCGATATGCGACGATCCGGAGCCGGTGCTGCTGACGATGCCGGCCAACGATTCGCGCGGCACATCGGCAATCTGCATGGCGCTGATCTCATCGCCCACCAGGATGGTGCGTGGCGGATACGCGATCGGCGGGGCGTCGCGATTCTGCAGCCGCAACAACACCTGGCGACCGAGGTCACGGACATCCGAGCCGCGTTCGCGCAAATAGGCGTCGTCCATGCGCTGAAACACCTCGGCGTGCTCAGCGATGGTGTCGCGCAGCGCACCCTGCGCCCAGTTGCCGCCGCGGATGCGCGACAGCGTGTCGTCAATCAGGGATTCGCTCTCCAGCATCAGCCGCCAGGCGTTAAACAGCGCGCGGTCCTCATCACGCAGGCCGTGACCGATGCGCGATACCATCCCCGAAATATCGCTGGCGACATCCGCCAGCGCGACCCGAAAAGCACGGACCTCCGCCTCAGGGTCCGTTGCGGGCTTGTCCGGCACCGCATCTAGATCGGCGGCGGGATAGACAACGTAGGCGGTCCCAAAGGCGATACCCGGCGATGCCGCAATCCCGCCGAGGAAACGATGCGATAGACCATCCTGCCGACGCATGCGGTCGAGTTCGCCGGTGTTGCGGGCCAGCGCAATCGCCGCCGCGAGCTGCACGGCCAGCGTGATAACGAAGGTGACCTCGTCATCGGAAAACGCGTGCGGTTCGCGCTGGCGCAGCACCAGCACCCCAAGCACCTTGCGGTTCTGGATGATGGGCGCCCCCAGGAAGGCTCGAAAACCTTCTTCACCGGTGTCCTCGATACAGAGGTAGCGGGGATGATGGCTGCCGTCGTCCAGATTGACGACATCGGCGCGCTCCGTGACCCAGCCGATCAAGCCCCGGTGCAACGGCAGCCGGACCCGTCCGACGGCGTCTGCGCGCAGCCCATCGGTCGCTTGCAAGACGTGCTCGCGACGGTCGGCATCATTCAGATAGACCGAGCAGACGTCGGCGCCGACCGCCTGTTTTACCTCGCGTACGATGATGTCCAGGGCGTCCTCGAGGGAGGCGGCCTTGTTAACGGCTTGAACGATACGGCGCAAGGGCTCGAGCATGGGGAATGACGACGTCTCTACCGGTAAGCCGGCGCGCCGGGCGACAGCAACTGAAGAACGGACTCAGCGACGTTGGCGCAGATACCCGAGTCCGCGCGCGTCCTGCTGGGCGAGTTCGGAAGCTGCTCCCCGCACATCGGGTGGCTGCTCCGGCAACGGCACACTGTCCGGGTAAAGGAGCGGGGCAAGCTCCTGGAGGGCCTGCTCATAGACGCGACGCTTGAAATACACGACCTCGCGCAACGGGTACCAGTACCGCACCCAGCGCCAGGCATCGAACTCGGGCTTGGCGGAGCGGTCGAGACAGAAGTCGCCCTCGCCGCAGGTCACCCGCAGCAAGTACCAGACCTGTTTCTGGCCGATGCAGATCGGGCCGCAATGGCGACGAATAAAGCGTTTCGGCAACCGATAGCGGAGCCAACCGCGGGTGCAGCCGAGCACGCTGACCTGCTGCGCGCGCAGGCCCACTTCCTCTTCGAGTTCCCGATACATGGCCTCCATCGGGCTCTCGTCGGGCTTGATGCCACCCTGGGGGAACTGCCAAGCATTCTGACCAATGCGCCGCCCCCAGAAGAGTCTGCGCTGATCATTGCAAAGAATGATGCCAACATTCGGCCTGAAACCGTCCCGGTCGATCAAGGTGGCGTACCTCATTGAGCTTCCCGGCATTTTTCCACACTCTGCGCGGGCGGGGCAAATCCACGAGTAATTCAGTCTTTGCTGATATGCCGGCGTTCCGCTACCTTCGTCGCAAACCAACCAATTAGCGCGGGAGCTGAGCATGCCGCTGGCCATCTTCGATCTCGACAATACCCTGATTGCCGGCGACTCGGATTACCTCTGGGGACAACACCTGGTGGAGATCGGCGTCGTCGACGGCGCCGCCTATGAGGCGGCCAATGCCCGATTCTATGCCGACTACCGCGACGAGCGGCTCGATATCGACGCCTTTCTGCATTTCGCGCTGCAACCCCTCAGCGCGCACGACATGGACGCTCTGCTGGCCTGGCGGGCGGATTTTATCGCCAGGCGCATCGACCCGATCCTCCTCCCGGCGGCACAGGCGTTGGTCGAGCGTCATCGTGCGGCCGGCGATACGCTGCTGATCATCACCGCGACCAATGCCTTCGTCACGGCGCCGATTGCCGAGCGCTACGGCATCCCGCATCTGATCGCCACCGAGCCGGAGCAGCGCGACGGCCGCTATACCGGCGCGGTCGCCGGCATCCCCGCCTTTCAACACGGCAAGGTACAGCGTCTCGAGCAGTGGCTGCAGGCGCGGGATGAAACCCTAACCGGCAGCCACTTCTATAGCGATTCGATCAACGACGTACCGCTGCTGGAGCGCGTTGATCACCCCGTGGCGGTGGACCCCGACCCACGCTTGAGCGCGCTGGCGCGGGAACGGGGTTGGCCTATCCTGTCGCTGCGCCCCCCACAACCTGCGGACTAACGTCCAAGCAGCAGCGAGGTTTCGCCTCAGACCGAACGAGTCATGATCGCCGTTTTAGCAAGCTGGGCCGTGATCATCGTTGTCGCAATCGTAGTCGGGTAGTCGATTTCGACAACGACGAACGCAAATTTGACTCATCTGCAAGCATTCGGCGCCCCAAGCAATCGAGTGCTTCACTGCGAAAATGCCGAGACCAGCCGCGGTTGTGGGAGCGATTTGCAATCGCGACGGCCGCGACGGGGATAGTCGCGACTGCAAGTCGCTCCCACAGCGCAGAGGGGTACTCCAACGGCCTCGGAACTTCCGCAGCGGTGCACGAGGCCGTTCTCGGCCGCTTCCGGCCGGACTCGCCCCACCACATCAACGCGAGCCGTGCATTCATCGTTCGTTCACGGCACCCACACGCGGCTGCAATCGAGGGTCGCTATGATCGCGCATTCGACTCTTGTTCAGTCACTGCGGGGTAAGGCAATCATGGGAGCGAGCATGTCTGCGCTGCCGGTCAAGCGCGGGGAGCGTCTCTATGTCGAATTGGCCGCGGGACCGGACGAGGTCCGCGCGGCACAGGCGCTGCGCTATCGGGTCTTCGGCCAAGAGCTGGGGGCAACATTGAAACCCGGCCATACAGGCCTCGACGTCGACGAGTTCGACGACTACTGCCACCACCTGCTCGTGCGCGAGACCAGGAGCGGTGACGTGGTTGGCTGTACGCGACTACTGAACAGCGATGACGCACGGCGCCTCGGCCGTTGGTACTCGGAGGGCGAATTCGACCTTGGCCCAATCGCGTCGCTGCCCGGTCACTTGCTTGAGGTAGGCCGTACCTGCATTGCGCCAGAATGCCGGCAGGGCTCCGCCATCGCTGTGCTCTGGTCGGGCATTGCCGGCTACATCCAGCTGCACCGCATCGACTACCTGTTCGGCTGCGCATCGGTGCCACTGGGGGAATGCGACTACCAGGCCCAGGCGATCATGAACCGACTGCGTCGCCAGGCCATGGCACCGTCAGATCTGCGCGTCGTCCCACGCGCGCCGCTGTTAAACTCCAACCTGCCGGGCAACATGCTCGACGCGCCGCTTCCGGCATTACTGAAGGCCTATGTACGCCTCGGCGCCAAGGCCTGCGGCGAACCCTGCCGCGACCCGAACTTCGAGGTTGGAGACGTGCTGATGCTGCTCGATGTAAACCAACTCAATCCCGCCTACGCCAGGCACTTTCTTGAGCGCGTTGCCGAACACTGACCCGCACATTGCCGTGGAAGCCGTCATCGGCCCGGTCTGGCGCGCCCTGCGCGTCACGGAACATGTGGTGACAGGAACACTACTCGCGCTGGCCGGCGGCCTGTCGCGCCTAGTCGGCCTGCGTTCCGGCTGGGTGCCCTCGGCAACCCAATGGTGGCACCGCCGGCTCTGTGAGTGCCTGGCCATCAGGCTGCAGTCGACCGGGGAGGCGCGCGCGGGTGCTTTGCTGGTCGCCAACCACATCTCTTGGCTTGACGTTCCGGTACTCGGCGCACTCGGTCCCATGACCTTCGTGTCGAAAGACGAGGTGCGCCGTTGGCCGATCGTTGGCTGGCTGGCAAGGGCATCGGGCACGCTGTTCATCAAGCGCGGCGCCAACCAAACCGCGGCGACGATCGAACAGATCATCGCGCGGCTCGAGGGCGGTGGTTCCGTGATGATCTTTCCAGAAGGCACCACCAGCGACGGCCGCTCGATGCGGCGTTTCCATCCTCGGCTATTCGCGGCGGCACAACGGACGGACCTCGAACTACAACCCGTCGCGATCCGCTACGGCAGCAATGCGAGGCCCGACCCCATCGCGCCCTATGTCGACGACGACACCCTCGTCGCACACCTGCTGCGGGTGCTGCGGCATCCGGGCATGCGCGTCGACGTTGCCTTTCTCGAGCCGGTCAACGCGACGGACCGCGCCCGTCGCACCCTGTCCGACTCAGCCCGCGTCGCTATCGCCGCGCGACTCGGCTTGACGGATGCCGCCGCGCTCAGATCCGGCGTGCCGCGGGATACGCGGTCGCGGCCACGTGCCGCAACGCACCGCTGACCACACCCCTCGCGGAGTAACCGCATGCCTAGCAGTGATCCAAACGGCCTGACGATTGCTGTCGTCACTGAAACCTATCCGCCGGAGATCAACGGCGTCGCCAATACCATGCGCCAGCTGGTGGAAGGTCTGACCAGGCTCGGGCATCAGGTGACGGTGATACGACCCCGACAAGGCACCGACCACGGACTCGGCAGGGCGCCACTGGGCCAAGTGCTCGTACCAGGCCTGCCGATTCCGGGCTATCGCGGTCTGCGCTTCGGTCTGCCCGTGTTCTGGCGGCTGCGTCATCTCTGGCGCCGCCGTCGCCCCGATGTCGTCTATGTCGCCACGCAGGGGCCGCTGGGCCACGCCGCGCTGAATGCCGCACGCACCGGCGACATCGCTGTACTGACCGGCTTTCACACCCAGTTTCACCAGTACAGCCGGCACTACGGCTACGGGCTATTGATGCGCCCGATCATCAATAGCCTGCGCAAGTTCCACAATCGCTCCGACGGCACCCTGGTGCCGACCTCGGCGCTGGGACATGAGCTGGACGAAGATGGCTTTCGCAACGTGCACGTGTTTGGTCGCGGCGTCGACACCAGGCTCTTTTCACCTGCCCGCCGCAGCGATGCCTTGCGCCGCCAGTGGGGCTGTGACGACGCGTCGGTGGTTGCGCTCTATGTCGGACGCATCGCGCCGGAGAAGAACATCGATCTTGCACTGGACGCGTTCGACGGCGTCACCGCAGCGCATCGCCACGCGCGCTGCGTTGTGGTCGGAGACGGGCCGGAACTGCACCGTCTGCGACGCCGCCATCCGAACTATGTCTTCACCGGCGTCCGGGTTGGGGAGGACCTGGCTCGGCACTACGCATCAGCGGATTGCTTCGTCTTTCCGAGCCTCACCGAAACCTTCGGCAATGTGGTGCCAGAGGCCATGGCCAGCGGCCTACCCGTGGTCGCCTTCGATTACGCCGCGGCCCACGAACACATCGACAGTTGGCTGAACGGCGTCCTCGTACCGATGGCCGATCGCGAGGCCTTCATCGACGCAACGGTTGCAGCAACGTCCGACTGCGATAGACTGCGATGCATGGGTGCTCGGGCACGCAAGACGGCCGAAACGCTGAGCTGGGATCGGGTCATCGGCGGCGTCGAGCAGCGCCTGCGCGAAGTCATCCGGCATCACGCCGATGCCAGAGGCCGACATGAAACCATGGCTGCGACTACTGAATGAGCTGGAGACACCGGTCTGCCGGCGCTGGAGCCAATCCACGCGCCAGCGCTGGTTCTTCCGTCCGTTTGCGTTGATCAGCCGGCTCGGCAACGGTGTTTTCTGGTACAGCCTGATGGTGGTGATGCCGCTGGTGGACGGGCTGTACGGCCTCGAGACCGCACTGCACATGTTGCTCACGAGCGGCGTGGCACTGGTGCTTTACAAGAGTCTCAAGGGCATGACGAGGCGCGTGCGTCCCTGCCACTACGACATGGACATCACCGCCGGGGCGCCGCCACTCGACCGCTACAGCTTCCCATCAGGCCATACGCTGCAGGCGGTGAGTTTCAGCACCGTCGCGCTGTTCTACTATCCGCAGCTCGCTTGGCTGTTGGTGCCATTTACGGTGTTGGTGGCCGCCTCGCGCATCGTTCTTGGCCTGCATTACCCAAGCGACGTGCTGGTCGCCTCCATCGTCGGACTGGCGCTCGGCTACGCCAGCGTCCTCATCGTTGCCTGATTCTGCGGCTCGCCATCGGTATCTCGAAGCAATCCCCGTAGCCACGGCGAAAGCCCCGTGATACCACAGTGATCGTGTTATCGCGCACTGTATTTCAGCGAGATTTCTCAGAGCAGTCCGCCCTAACCCGCTCGGATTGCTCCACCGCAACCGGTCCCACCGAGGATCTACGCAAGGCCTGCTCGTCCTGAGTCAGGGTTACGACCGCAACCGGCCACTATGTGAAGCTAGAAACTATGTGAAGCTTCACAT
>CAVOSE010000066.1:0-25272 GCA_963698775.1 uncultured Gammaproteobacteria bacterium | reverse complement strand
AGAGGTGCAACCGTCTGTTCTCGGTCATCAGTGCGTACTGAAGCAACCGCAGTTCCGATTCGGGCATGGGTTCCGCGCCGACCGATGTCTGCGTCGCCCATGCCGTCACAGTCAGGTCCGCAACATCCAATGCTCGGGCGACCTCCGAAACGCTCAGATCGTTCGCCTGCATCAACTCTTGCAACTTGCGGTTGGTGTCTTGCATGGCTCAGGTTCCAGGTGCTTCTGGGGTGGTTGCTCAGTAGTCGGTGATCACGACGTCGCTGAGCCGCTTGGCACGTATGTCGTCCAGTGACGGCATCAGGTTATACGCAATCAGGTCTTGTCCGGAGAAGCTCTTGCGGGCGCGGATGCGCTGAAACCAAGCGTCCAGGTTGGGCCGATCGCGTACCAGCTTGTCCTGGCCGGCGATCCACAGCAGATGGAGGTACGCGGTCCAGTGCACGTCGGCATAGCTGTAGTCGCCGACGATGTAGGACTTGCCGTCGAGTTGAGCATCGAGCGCGTCGAGCATCGGCGCTAGTGCCTGACACGCCGATGGCACCACGTCCGGGTCGGGTTGGGTGCCGTCGTCGCGCATGGGCGCGATCACGACTTCGTCAACGATGGCCTGTACCAACGGAGCCGCGTCCGCGCGGGCAATATCGACCCAATACTCCTGCTGCGCCAGCACCGCGGCATTGCGTGGCGGCATGCGGTTGCCGAGGCCCCGGCCCTCGATGAAACTGACGATGGCGAGATCACCACAGACTTGAAACTTGGCCTCCTTCAATGCCGGGATCATGGCGCTTGGGGAAATGGCCAAGTAATCGTCGGAATAGTGCTCGCCGGCGCTGATATCGAGTACGCGGCTTTCTACCTCCATACCTTTTTCGCCGGCGATCAGCAGACACTTCAGGCTGTCGGCATCCCCGGGGAAGCCAAGCAATTGCATCACGTACTGGGTCTTCTTCAGGTCGCCGGTGGCGCCGTAACGGTCCTCCGCATCCAACGCCTTCACGGCGCTGCCAAAGGCAAACAGATCGGCCATCGTATTGATCTCCGGGTCTTGGTGTCAGTCAGGCAACGGATTTGAGGCGCTTGTTCTGCACCTCGTCGAGGCTCGATAGGGACGCATAGGTCGGCTGCCCGTTCGCCCCTTTGCGCGACTTGACGCGTTCGAACCAGGCGGCAACGGCTGGGAAAGGCTCCACCACGGCCTGCTCGCCGGCCAAGACACACAGGTGTAGGCACGCGGTCCAGTGGATGTCGGCAAAGGAGTATTGGCCGACGATGAAGGGCCGGTTGTCGGCCATTGCCGAGTTCAGTTGTGACAATGCCTGGGTCAATCCCGCCCGGCCTGCCTCAAGTTGTGTCGGTGAGACGCGCGGTGCGCCTGGCGTCACGTTGGCGATCAGCTCCGTCACGGCGGGGTCGGCTAGGCGTTGCGTAAGGTCGACCCAGAAATTCTGCTCCGCCAGGATCGACGCCTTTTTTGGATTCAGGGTATTGCCTTTGCCTTTGATGTCCAGGTAGGCCAGTACCGCTGGCGCGCCGCTGGTAACGAAATCCCCGTCGCGCAGGCAGGGCACCTTGCCGAACGGCGACAAGGCACGGTATTCAGGACTGTCGCAGGCACGCTCGCCGAGATCCACCAGCAGCGTCTCCAGCTGAACACCTCGCTCCGCCGCCATCAACAGACACTTGTTGGTGCCCGGATCACCGGGATAGCCGCGCAGCTGCAATGCGGTCGGTTGTTGTTTGCGCTTTCCAAAGAGTCCCATGATGTCTGCTCCGAATTCGCTGCTGTAACGTTGAAGGGAGATGCCTGAAGGTGAACCCCTAAGGGTGAAGGCGTACAGAGGTAGGGCCTGTGCTAGATCCCGCCGCGGTTAATTGCACCGGAGTTGAGCGGTAATCTTGCGGTCCGCCACCCAGCTCACCTAACGGCGATGGGTTTCGTTCCTCTACCCATCCTACGGGCCCGTGGAGAAGTCGTAGCATGGGTAGAGCGCAGCGAAACCCATCGCGCGTCGGAGTGGAAAGGGTCTAGCCGATGACGCGGTGCCGGCGCGGCAGCGCGGTCACCAACGAAATGGCTCGTCCTTCGCGATGGCGAAAAACATCCAGACGTCGGCGGTGAGGATGGTCAGGAACGCAATGGATGTGCCCAGCGCCCAGAGTGGATTTTGGTGGTGCTCGCCCACGCCCAGCAGGACTAAACCGTAGATGCAGACTGCGGTAAAGGCGAATACCGCGGAAAAGGCTTTCAATGAGACCATGTCGGATTCCTCTTGTGGTAATCGTTTTTAAAGGACTAAGTGGCAGCGATTCATCGCCGCCGCGGACGATGCCGACAAGGTCGACATCGCTCGCGAGGGCGCCATGATCCCTAGGATCAAACGGCCGTTGCCAATTGTTCCATATCGTTCCAGCCGGCCTTCTCATTCATACGGTGGGCAATCTTGCGTTCGCCTTCTGAGGCCATTTCGGCGTCCCATTTCGCCAGGTGCGGCTTAATGAAGCTCTCGAACATCGGTGGCACCAGCAGTAACGAGAACATGGCGTAATAGCCGAGGCCCGTGTCCGGCGAGCCCACCTCTTCGAGTTCCCAAAAATGGGTCTCGCCGCGGTCGTGGTGATCGCCCTGACGGCCGATCTCGATAAAGGCGAACTGCGTGACCGGTGAATTGCCAATGTCCCAGGAGTGACGGTACTCGATGGGCTGACCCTTTTCGCGGATCAGGCCGTAGTGCTCCAGGAAGTTCAGCACCTCCAGTTCGAAACCGGAGATGATCCACATGCCAAGCATGACGGCCAGGCCGACCCAGCCGCCGGCCCACCAGAACAGGAATACCGTCGGCAGCGCCATCATGTAGCCGCGAATCCAGCGGTTCTCATAGGTCAGGAACGGCTTGCGACGACGGGCGAGGCGCTGCTTTTCCATCAGGTACAGGAAGCGCGACTGGCCGAAGTGCGAGAGCAGGTAGTGCATGTAGATGTTGCGACCGCGCGGGCAGGTGGCCGGGTCGTCTTCATGGGCGAGTTCGAGGTGGTGGTTGTAGACGTGGGCATAGCAGAAATGGGCAATGCCGCTCAGGCCCATCATCCAGCGCGACAGCACGAACGTAGCGCCCTTGGTATGGGCGAGTTCGTGACCGAACATGATGCCAAGGCCCATGTAGATACCCGCGCTGGCGGTGGCGCCGATCAACTGCAGGCCGGTGGTGCCTGTCTGAATGCTCATGAAGCCGAGCAGCTCGTAACTGCCGATCGGTACGCCTGAAACGTACTCATAGACCCGCCATGCCAGCGCTAACTGGAGCATGACGAAGATAGGCAATTGCCCGTACATCATGGCGTTGAGCAACCAGGGGATACCATTGAGCTCGCCGTCCCGATCCGTGCCTGCGGGGGCGGCACGGAACGGCCCGACGCTGCTGATCCAGTCGGCAATGATCGCCGCAACGAACATCACGACACCGAGCCACACCCAAGTGCCACCGGCGACGACGCCGAGCATGGCGAGAAAAATCATTACTGGTGTAATGAAATAGCGCAAATTCACCATCAATTTTGTCACGGAGGACGCCTCCTGTTTGGTTGAGGAACAGGATAAAGCCTAAGATGGTATGCGGGTTCCCGCTATACGTAGCAGTACGTGGTGGGCGGGATTGTGTGCCGGCATGCACGGGCATGGATACGGCCGAGGGGCGCTACGACCGATTGAGTCGGTATTGGCGAGATTTCAGTTCGGTGGGCGTTGCTGCTTGGTGGTGCCGACTTGGGCGTATTCGGTGAGATTCTCATCGTTCTCGGGCACGGCGCAGCCCCAATTCAGTGGCCGGTCCTGGGTGTAGCGCTTGCCCAATTGGTGGGCGATCTCGGCGCGACCCAACTCGACGCCGAGGTAGAATGCGTGGCCGCCGTCGCTCTCGACGCCGAGGGACGGGTACAGCGCGAAAGGATCGGTCGCGGTATGGAAGCCGTCGCGGTTGTAGATATGGATGCCGTCTTCGCTGACCTGAATCCGATAGTTGCGATCCTTGATCTGGATCGCGGCGTCGCGGATCTCGGCGCTGGAGTAGGGGTGTGGTTTGCGCTCGTGCAGCACTGCTAGACCGCCATGCAGGCGCTTGGGCAGTGTCTTTTCATGCCGCGCCAGGAACATGATGCGCCGTGCTAGGTCCAGTTCGCGCACCGTGCTTCGGCAATGCGGGCTGACCTCGGTGGTCAACAAGTGGGTGATGCGCAACTCCGACATGATGCCCATCAGCAGCGTGTTGATGCCCGCCGTGTCGGCCTCGGTGAGTTCCGACAGATTGCCCGTGCCCATCATCATCGCGGCGTTCGGCAGCCGAGCGCGGAGCGCGTGATAGCGCACAATGGAATCGGTGAAGCCGAATTGGATCGGGTCCAGCACCGGGTCCAGGATGCAGGGCTTGCCCTTTGCGCGCAGGGCCTCGGCAGCGCGCACCAGCGACTCGAGATCACCGGGTTGGGCTGGGATCAGCACCGGCACTGCCGCGACCTGTTCTGTCACCCACAGTGTCTCCTCGGTCAGGCTGAGCATGAAGTCGGCGCCGGCGCGGGCACCGGTGAGCAGATCTTCCGGCCGCATGGAATCGACGCTGACTCGGTGCCCGTCCGATCTCAGGCGACGCACCGCGGCGGCGAGATGGTCGAAGGGCGTGTCGGGCAGGCAGCCTAGGTCGATGACGTTCGCGCCGTCGTCCCGATAGCGGGCGGCTTGGGCGGAGATCGCGTCCAGGCTCATGCGCGGCGCATCCACCAACTCGGCGAAGATGAGCACGTCGTAGCCGGACAAGTCCGGCGGGCCAACCCCCTTGCCGAAGAATTCGGGTAGGTCGCGCAACTCCTCAGGGCCCCGCTCGAACGGCACGCCGAAGTGTTGTGACAGGGCGTCCAGATCGCCGCGACAGCGACCCGGCAGGAGCACGCGATCGGCGTTGCACGTGTCGGTCAGGCGCCGGCGAATCATGTTCTCGGTCATCAACGCCGCCACCTTGACGCCGAGGTTGCGTACCTCCCAGGTAAAGGCGGGTTGGTCCATGCCTTCGAGCACCCGCACCAAGCTGGCCTCCGCTAGCGATCCCGTTACGAAGAGGATGTGTTCGGACACGGTGCGGGCCTAGGCAGATTCCAATGCGATGCGGTTGCAGTGCGTTGCCGTGGACGCCGAAGACGACGAGCGACGCTTCAACAACAACGGGTACATCTTTTTTGAACTACGAAACACGCGAAAAGCGCGAAAAAAATTCGGGAGTTGCTGAGACTCTGTCGACTTTCGCGTATTTCGCGTGTTTCGTCGTTGAATCCTCTCCACGCTGAGAAATCGAGCCCGATCACAGATAGGATTCCAGGGCTCGATTCAAATCCGCGACGCTCAGCACGACCTCGGTGTAGTCCATGCGGCCAAGGCGCTCGGTGTTCTGCAAATCGATGGGGCGGGGATAGACCTTGACCATGCCGCCGGGTGCTTCGGTGTCCATCTCCGGCGCGGCATCGCAGGCGAACACGATACTCGGGATTCGGCACTTGCCGGCCTGGGCGTAGATGTTGGTGACCAGGGTGTCCGAAATCCCCCAGACCATCTTGGCGACGCTGTTGGAGGTGGCCGGCGCAACCACGACCAGATCGTAGTGACCCTTATAAAACAGGCCCACCGGAGGCGCGCTGGCGGCGGTGTCGCGAAACAGCTTGAAGCGTTGCTTGAGGTCGTTCACGGGAAACCCATAGACCTGCATCACCTCTGCCGCGGCGCGGCTCAAGAACAGGTCGACCGACGGTAGCGCATCGGCCACCTCCAGGCACTCCTTGATGAAGTGCCCGGAGCCGGTAAAGGCCCAGGCAATGCGCGGCGGGTCAGTGCTCAACGGCGAAGGTCCGCAGGTGGATGCCCCATTGGTTGTCGGCCTCCTCGACGGCGACCTCCAACGCATGCAGATTGCCCAGCGCGTCCTCGGCGCCGAGTGCGTCGACCAGTCGATTGCTGATATGCAGCGCCAGCATCTCGGCGGTGGTGTTGGGCAACGGCAAGATGATGGCGCTTTGCGCCGACAGCGTGAAGCGCTTGCCGTAACTGCTGGCCGTCACCAAGCCGTCCTGCTCGGTGATCTCGACCTCAGCGCTGGCGCCGGGCAGCAGGACGCCGTCGTGCAATTCCAGGCAGACGGCGGCGGCCAGGCGGTTCAGCAGCACGAAGTCGATGACGAAGGCATCGCCGGTGTTGCCTCCGCGCGCCTCCAGCTTGACGTGGAAGTTGTGCCCGTGCAGGTTCTCGCAGGTGCCGTTGAACGTGATGAAGTGGGCCGCGTTGAAGTGCAACTCTCCGGGGTGGACGCGGACGGCGAATTCGCTCTGCAACTGACTCATGCTAGCGGGACGGCTTGATGCCATAGCGTTTCATTTTTCGATACAGAGTGTTTCGGCTCAGCGAGAGTTTGGTGGCGACTCGGGTGACGTTCCAATGCGCGGCCTCCAGTTCCCGCACGATGGCATCGCGCTCCGCCACCCCGAGCGGATCGCTGGGACGCGGTTGGGGCGTCTCGCCATCGCCCGATGACAGGAACAGCTCCTCCGGTAGGTCGTAGGAGCGGACGCAGCCGTTCTCGCACAGCCCGATCAGCATGCGCAGCACCGTGCGCAGTTGTCGGATGTTACCGGGCCACTCGTACTCGACCAGGGCCTCCAGGGCATCGGGCTCGATCTCGATCCGACCGGGGCCGCCGGCCTCCAGGTCCGTCAGGTGGCGGATCAGTTCCAGTCGATCTTCGCGATCGCGCAACGGCGGCATCACCAGGCTGATGCCATGCAGGCGATAGTAGAGGTCTTGGCGAAAGCTGCCCTCCTCGACCTTCTGCAGCAGGTCCTGGTGGGTGGCGCTGATCAAATGGATGTCGACCTTGATGGGCGTCTCGCCGCCGAGCGGGATGACCTCGCGCTCCTCCAGCACCCGCAACAGCCGCGCCTGCAGGTGAATGGGCATATCGCCGATTTCGTCCAGGAACAGCGTGCCGCCGTCGGCCTGCACGATCTTGCCTCGGCTGCCCTCGCGGCTGGCGCCGGTAAAGGCGCCGGGGCGATAGCCGAACAGTTCGCTCTCGATCAGGCTCTCGGGGATCGACGCGCAGTTAACGGCGACGTAGGGCTTGTCGCGCCGCGCGCTGGCCTGGTGCACGGCCCGCGCGAACATGTCCTTGCCCGTACCGGTCTCGCCGAGGAGCATGAACGGCAGGTCCTTCTCCATCAGCTTGAGGGCACGCTCGGCGTTGCGGCGCATGCGCGTGTCGCCGAAGTCCAGCGCGTGCAGCGAGGCGCCGTCCGCGCTCGCGGTGGCTAGGGGACAACGCTCCGTGCGAGCGACGCCGCCGGTCCTCTTGCCGCTCGCGGCGCCGCTGATGCCGGTGTTCGCGCCCGTTGCACCGTCGGCGCTGTGCGCGGCCGTCATTGGCAATTGAAACAGGGCGAAAAAGCGCTTGCCCCGCTCATTGTCGCGCAGCGGTTGGGGCTGGGCGGGGTGGGCCTTGGCGAGCATGAAGGGCTCGTCGGGGCGCAGGTTGAAGATGGCCTCCAGCGGGCTGCCGGCGACCGCATCGACGGATGGCAGCCCGAGTTGAAACAGCGCGCTGCGGTTGGCTGCGCGAATCTTGCCGGCACCGTCGAAGGCGATGGCCCCTTCGCCGAGGGTGCCGACGAACTCGGGGCGGCTATGAAAGCGCAGGATGTACTGATCGCGCATCCGGCATGTGAACAGGCGGTTCTCGATCAGCTGCGTGGACATGTTCACCAGCACCATGGTGTGCTGCTGGCCCAGGTGGGACTCGCTGGATGCATCCAGCACGCCCGCCAACTTGCCGGTCGGGTCGAAGATCGGGGCGGCGGAGCAGGTCAGGCGCGTGTTCTTGGTGTAGAAGTGCTCGTGCTTGTGGATGACCAGTGGGCGCTTCTCCGCCAGGCAGGTACCGATGCCATTGGTGCCTTGGGAGCGCTCCGCCCAGACCGCACCGGTCTGCATGCCGGTGCTGGCGGCGGCGGTGGTAAAGAGCGGATCGCCGACGTAGTTCAGCACCACGCCCTCAGGGTCGGACAGCAGGATCGAATAACCGGAGCCGGCGACCTGCTGGTACAGATTGGTCATCTCGCCCTTTGCGATCTCGACCAGGTCGCAGCAGCTTTCACGGCGTTCCAGCAGCGCTGCCTTATCGACGATTTCTAGCTCGCCGAAGTGTTCGGGGTCCAGGTGATACTCTTCGATGCAGCGGTGCCAGGAATCCAGCACCCATTGATCGACGTCGATGGCCGGTCGCCCGCCCCGCAGGGCCGACATAACCAGGTTGCCGTGCTCGGACGGCATGGGATGGTTGCCCATCGGTTTCCTCCAGTGGTCAGGGCACGGTGCTTTTGCCGCGCCTCTCGATTTTTTCTCTGCCACACGACATATGCGGCCGGTGGCTTGGACACTCATACTAAACCGCCGTTGCAGCCCCGTCGAACGCATCAGCAAACGCTGTATTGCTAATGCGCAAGCTGCCCGAAGTGACGCATCGAATTGCGCATCGCGGGTTGTCGCCGCCGGTCGCAACACCAGGGCGCCTGCGCTAGCGGTCCGAATAGGGTCATAATGTCTGGGCTTGGGGAGCGAAGTAAACAGCGCCCCGTGAGATGATCTTGCACGGCAACACGGAATTCGCCCTAGTCGATTGCCCCAGTCGATCGCTAATCGATCGACGCATCGGAGAACTCCGTGGCCGCTTGTTATAGCTGTACCACCATCAACAGCGATGCTCGGCGTTTTTGCGCCGCATGCGGCGCATCGCTGCCGCTCATCTGCGCGGTCTGTGGGTTTGAGAACCGGATCGGGGAAAGGTTCTGCGGCGGGTGCGGTGATGCCCTGAAGACCGCGCGGGCTTTGGCAACCGGTCTGAGCCCTTATGCAGCCACTTCCGGGGCAGCCGGAGCGCCCCCTGGTGTTGGGGCGGCGGTGACCCGACTCGGCTCCGACCCCGGTCGGCAGCCGATCACCGGCGGTCCCGAGCGGCGGCATCTGAGCATCATGTTCTGCGATCTGGTCGGCTCGGCGGACCTGGCCGGGCGCCTTGATCCGGAGGACCTGCGTCGGGTCATTCGGTCCTATCAGCGGGCCGCAAGCGACGCGATCCATCGCTACGAGGGCTATGTCGCCCGTTTCCTTGGCGACGGCATCATGGCCTACTTCGGCTACCCGTCGCCGCACGAGCACAATGCCGAGCGCGCCCTGCGCGCCGGACTCGACGTGATCGCCGCGGTGGGTAAGCTCAATGCCCAAGTGGAAACGCCGCAAGGTGTCCGTTATGCGGTGCGCGTCGGTGTCGCAACCGGCCTGGCGGTGGTCGGCGACCTGATTGGCGCGGGCAGCGCCGAGGAGGAGAAGGCCGCGGTTGGCGTAACGCCGCACCTGGCGGCGCGTCTGGAACCGGAGGTCCTGGCGCACCACTGCACTCAGGCCGGGCTGCTCGCGCCGGCGGTGCGTTACTGGGGCGAGGCGGGCAAACGGGCGCTAGCGCCCTCAGCCTGGCCCGGCTGCAGGTCACCCAGGGTGACGAGGCCGGGGCCCGCGCTCAGCTCCAGGACATCTACGACTGGTTTACCGAGGGCTTCGAGACCGCCGATCTGATCGCCGCAAAGGCGTTACTGGCGGCGTTGGGCAGGTCCACTCCATCAGACTGACGGTTCAGCGGCGCGGTGCGGCCTCGCAATAACGTGCCTCAGGAATGCTCCACTTGGGCGCCACGCCGATGAAAGACGGGATCGTCCGCTGCGTCACGGGCTGGAACAGTGATGCGCGCACAGCCGAGAGAAAGATATCTCGCGCAGACGCAAAGGCGCAAAGAGGAAGGCAGCAACGAAAAAAATCAAGAAGATCTTGCGGGGACTTGGGGAGAGCATTGCGCTGGTTAAATCGACCAATTCTCCTTCTTCACTTTGCGTCTCTGCGCGAGCCTCTTCTTACCGCGTCGCAACAGAGCCGGGCCGATGCCGCCCCCCGTCGGCTCATCGGGCGCAAAAAACCCCACTGATCCGCGAGTGAATCTCGTCCGGTATGCGCTGCATACTATGGGCGCTGGTGGCGCGCTGCCACAGTGGGCATGAGGGGAGCGCGGCTCTCACAGGGCAAGCCGTGACGTTTTGCCCGATTGGACGCGCGGTGTCTTCGATGGACAGGAGTGAGTATGCCAAAGGGTGAATTTGGAACGGAGGGGCGGCGCTTCTCGATCGCCCGCCCGCGGGTGTTGCTCGTCAACGCGTACTTCGATGACCTCCGTCGCGAGGGCGGCCGTCCCTTCAGCGCCCCGCAGTCCATCGGACCCACCTACCTCGCTGGCGCCTTTCACGCCGTACATTGCGAGGTTCGCCTCTACAACGAGCAATACAGCGGCCCGCTCGATGACCCTGGTCTGCTCGGCTGGCCGGATATGCTGGTGCTGACCGGTCTCACCGTCGCCCTCGACCGCATGCGCCAGCTCACGGCCTACGCGCGCACCCGCAATCCTAAGGTCATCGTCGTCGCCGGTGGACCGGCGGTCCGGGCATTGCCGCGCTACTCCGCCCAGTTCTTCGACTATGCCTGCTCGGGAGACATCGAGGAACTTCGTGAGGTCGTCGCCGAGGCGCTGGGGCAACGCTACCAGGCCGCCGAGATGTTCCCGCGCTTCGATCTGACTTATTGGTTCGGACGCATCGCCTATATCGAGGCCAGCCGTAACTGCAATTTCCGCTGCGGTTTTTGCTCGCTCACCGGCGAGGGTCAGCGCTATCGCAACTACGACCTGGACTCTGTTCGACGTCAAATCCTCGCGCTGGACAGGCCGCAACTGCTCACCTTCCTCGACAACAACTTCTACGGCAACGACCGCAAGCAGTTTCGCGCCCGCATCGACCTGCTGCGGACCCTCTGGCACGAGGGACGGTTCGGGCGCTGGACCGCCCTGGTCACCCATGATTTCTTTCTTGGCGAAGGCAACCTTGCGCTGGTGCGCGAAGCCGGCTGCATGGGGCTGTTCAGTGGTGTCGAATCGTTTCAGGACGAACATCTACGACGCTTCGGCAAGCTGCAGAACACCCCGAGGCCGCAGATCGAGCTGATCCGCGAGTGCCTGGACGCCGGTGTCGTGTTCGCCTATGGGGTGATCCTGGACCTGACCACGCGGCGGCTGCGCGATTGCCATGACGAATTGGCCTTTATCACCGGGACCCCAGAGATTCCGCTGCCGGCCTTCGTCAATCAGTCGATCCCGCTGCTCGGCACGCCCTACTTCCAAGAGTGCCTGGACAAGGGATTGCTGCTGCCGCTGACCAAGCTACGCGATATGGACGGTTCGACCTTGGTGACTTATCCTCTGGATCCCATGGACGAGGTGGCGGAATTTCTGCGCGGGTTGCCCCAGTTGCGTGGTTATCGCCGGCGGGTGCTGCGTCACACCGCGGGGTTCCTGCGCCGCTATGGTAGGCGCTTAAGCCCCACACAACTGGCCATCCCCCTGTCGTCCGCTGCCATGACCGTCGCGCCTGCGCTTGCGAGCTCGCCGACCCGTCTTGGATTCAATGGTGGGGACGGTCGACGGCGGACTTACATCGCGACCACCGAAATCCTCGATCGCAGGTATCGGCCGGTGTTTCCGGTGGATGCACGCTACGAGGATTACTTTCGCCCGACCATGGTGACCGATGCGGATGGTTGCCTGGCCGAATCCCTGATACCGGATCTCGGGGAGGCTGACGTGGCGCGGCAAGGCGTCGAGTCCAGCCAGAGGATTGCCTAGATTGCTTGAGGGCGCCGAATGCGTTCAGTTGAGTCAAGTTTGTCGTTGTCCTTGTCGTGATCGTTTTCGGATAGTCGATTACGACAACGACAACGACAGCACGACAACGATGATCGCTGCCAAGCTTGGCCAAGGCGGCGATCACGACTCGTCGGTCTGAGGCGAAGCCTCGCGAGACAATTGAAAATATGCGCCGGTCAGCAACACGGAGTTCGCGCCAGTAGATCGCCAATGAATCGACCTATCGGAGAACTCCATGGCCATTTGTCACAGCTGCAATACGTTTAACAGGGAAGGGCGGCGCTTTTGCGCCGAATGCGGCGCGCCGCTGCCGCTGATCTGCGCCGCCTGCGGCTTCGAGAACCAGATCGGGGAGAAGTTCTGCGGCGGTTGCGGTCATTCCCTCAAGACCGACCAGACGACCGATAAGGCTAGGGCGCCCGCACTCCTTCCTGGCGCTCCGGCCGCTGACGGTCGCACCGCGGCTGCGACAAGCGGCATCGACTCCCAACCCAGCCCGTCTCAATCCGTCAGTGGTAACCCCGAGCGTCGGCATCTCAGCGTGATGTTCTGCGACCTGGTGGGTTCGACGGAGCTGGCGGGACGCCTCGATCCCGAGGACCTGCGCCTGGTCATTCGCGCCTATCAACGGGTTGCGAGCGGCGCTATCCATCGCTTCGAAGGCTATGTCGCCCGCTTTCTGGGCGATGGCATTATGGCCTACTTCGGTTACCCATCGTCCCACGAGAACGATGCCGAGCGCGCTCTGCGCGCCGGACTCGAAGTGATCGCCGCGGTGGGTCGTCTGAACGCGGACCCGCACAAGCCGGAGGGCGTCCGCTACGCGGTGCGCGTCGGCGTCTCGACCGGTCTAGCGGTGGTCGGCGACCTGATCGGCGAGGGCAGTGCGGCGGAGGAGCGCGCTGTTGTCGGCGAGGCGCCAAACCTGGCGGCACGACTGCAGTCCGTCGCCGTCGCGGATCAGTTGGTCATCGGTCCGACCACGGAGACCTTGGTACGGGGTTTGTTTACCCTGAAGGACCTGGGTGCGCGGGAATTAAAGGGCATCAATCATCCCGTGCCGGTATGGGCCGTGGAACGTGTCAACGAGGGCGCGAGCCGGTTCGAAATGCGCCGAGCAGCCGGGCTGACGCCGCTAGTCGGAAGGAGTGGGGAGCTCGAAACCTTGCTGGGTTGCTGGCAAAAGGTGCTCGAGGGTGACGGGCAGGCGATGGCGATCTGCGCCGAGGCGGGTATTGGCAAGTCGCGCTTGGTGGAGGCGCTCGATGCCCAGGTCGCCGGCTCCGGCGTGCTATGCCTGAGTTTCCAATGCTCGCCATTCTATGCCAATACCGCCCTCTATCCGCTGATACGCGCTATCGAGAAGCTGGCCAGCCTGCGTCTGGACGAGGCCGACAGCGCACGCCTGGCCAAGTTGGAGGCGGTGCTGGACCCCCATTCGGACGATCGCGAAACCCTACCACTGGTCGCCGATTTGTTGTCGATTCCAGTGGCGGGGCGCGATGCGTTACCGGCCATGAGCCCGGAGGAGAAGAAGGCGAAGACCGCCGCCGTGCTGCTGCATCTCGTGGAGCGGCTGGCGGACCGTCAGCCGGTGTTGCTGATCTTCGAAGACCTGCACTGGGTCGATCCCACTTCGCTGGAGTTGATCGGGCAGATCATTCAGCGCTTGGGCTCCTTGCCGGTGCTGCTGCTCGCAACCTGGCGTCCGGAGTTCGAACCCCCCTGGCTAGATCCCGACCGAATCACCTGTCTGCACCTCGGTCGGTTGGGTCGCGAGGCGAGCGTGCGGTTGGTCGCAAACGTCGCGGGAGGCAAGCCGTTGCCGGCCGAGGTCGAGGAACAGATCGTCGCCAAGACGGACGGCGTGCCGCTGTTTATCGAGGAATTGACCAAGAACGTGCTGGAGTCGGGCTTTCTGATCGAGCAGGGCGACGCCTATGTACTGACGGGACCGCTGCCGTCACTGACCATCCCCGCGACGCTGCAGGAGTCGCTGCTTGCCCGCCTTGGGCGCCTGGCGCCGATCAAGGAGATCGCGCAGATCGGCGCGGTGATCGGCCGTGAATTCTCGTTCCGCTTGATTGCCGCTATCGCCGGGATTTCAGAGCAGCAGGTGCAGTACGCGCTGGAGCAACTGGTGCACGCGGAGATCGTGTTCAGCCGCGGCATGCCCCCGGCCTCCACCTACACCTTCAAGCATGCGTTGTTGCAGGATGCGGCCTATGAAAGCCTGCTCAAGACCCGTCGCCAGACCCTGCATGCCCGCACTGCACGCGTGTTGGAGCGCGATTTTCCGGAGACGGCGCGTCTGGAACCAGAGGTGCTTGCGCATCACTACACCAAGGCTGGGCTGACCGAACCGGCCGCGCGCTACTGGGGTGAGGCGGGCAAGCGAGCGCTCGCGCGTTCCGCCAACCTCGACGTCGTCGCCCATGTGGGCAAGGCGTTGGATTTACTTGCCGAGCTGCCGGAATCACCGCAACGCGATCGTGGCGAGTTGGAGCTGCTCATCTTGCTCGGCGCCGCTTATCGTGCGACCAAGGGTTTCGCGAGCGTTGAGGCCGAAGAGACCTTCGTTCGGGCCCGCGCGCTGTGTGATCGGGTCGGCGACGGACGTATGCTCATGGATACGCTACGCGGTCTGTATGCCTGCTATTACATCCGCGGCGAGCTCAAACGTGCCCGCGTTCAAGCCGAGCAGGTCGTCGCCCTGGGCCAGAAGGCGCAGGACAAGACGGCCCTGATGGTGGGGCATTGGATGTTGGGCTGTGTCGTGTTCTGGCAGGGGGAGTGCGTCTTGTCGAGACGGGAGCTGGAGGCGGCAGTCGCCCTCTACGACCCGTCCGAGCAGTCCCTGCGCACGCTCTCCGCGCAGATCGATCCTGGCCTGAGCGCACTGATCCATCTCATCTGGACCCTTTGGCTGTTGGGTTATCCAACCCAGTCCGAGGCCATTGCCGACAAGGCCATCGCCTCCGCCCGCTCCCTGGCGCAGCCCTTCGCGCTCGCCATGGCTCTGCACTGGGCCTGTGCCGGACGTATCTGCGCCGGTCAGTTCGACGTCGCGGCGGCGCTGTTGCCGGAGCTGCGGGAGATCACGACCAGGCACAACATCGCCTATTTGGGATCGGTGGCCACCCTCGATGAGGGACTGATCCTGATCGACCGAGGCGACATCGCGCAGGGCCTGGCCAAGTTCAACCAGGCCTTCGCTGAGTTCGGTACCCAGGGCGCCGGTGTCGGTCGTCCCTGGGCCGCGTCGCTGCCGGTTGGAGCCTTGATCAGCATTGGTGAGACCGGCAAGGCCTCGGCCATGCTCGAAGAGGCCTTCGCCATGGTCGCCCACAATGACGAGCACCAGTGGGAATCGGAGCTGTTCCGGCTCAGGGGTGATGTGCTGCTGGCGCAGCAGGTGCCGGATACCGTCGCGGCCGAGCGGGAGTATCGCCAAGCGATGGACTTAGCGAACGCCCAGGGCGCCCGCTCGCTGGCCTTGCGCGCCGCCACCAGCTTGGCCCGTCTGTTGGTCGCCCAGGGTGATGTGCGCGAGGCACGCGTCGAACTCAAACGCGTTTACGACCAGTTCACCGAGGGTTTCGATACCGCCGACCTGGTGGCCGCGAAGGCGTTACTGGCGGAGTTGCGTGATGACTAGCGCCCCCGACGAGATTCCGCGGCGCATCGCCATGGCCCTGTCCGGCGGCGGCAGCCGGGCCGCGGTATTTCATTTTGGCACCCTCGATTACCTGGATCGCGTGGGTCTGCTGCCTCGCGTCGCGATGATATCCACGGTGTCCGGAGGCAGCTTTACCGGCGCCAAGTACGCCCTGTGCATGAGCGAGCCCGGTTACGACTACAACCGGTTCTTCGGCGACTACTACTCGGACCTCTACAACACCAAGGCGGTTGCTGGCGCCTTCAAGCGGCTCGGTAGGCAGGGTCTGGCATGGGGCGACTACCGGGTGCCGTCCGGGCGACGGGGCCTGATCACCGCCGCGGCCGACGTCTATGCTGAGACCTTCCTAGCCTCCAAGCTCACCGGTGAACCCTGGACCCTGGGGCAACTGCTGGATGCCCAGGACGCCAACCCGGACTATCCCTTGGACGTCGTAGTGCTCAACACCACCGAGTATTCGCGAGGGCTGGCGTTTCGCTTCGGCGGCAGACGCGGCGGCAAGCGCGTCTCGCTGAACGATGGCTTTGTTGAGTTTGGCAACGCCTTCGTCCTCGAGTCTGTCGACGACAAGCCCGGCGAGCTCTACCGCGAGCACCTGAGCGAGGCGAAGGCGATCCGCATCGCGGACATCGTCGCCGCATCCTCCTGTTTGCCTGGGCTGTTCGAACCCATCCTGTTCCCGGACGATTTCGGCTGGCCCGGGGGGGTAGTGCCACCCCATCTGGCGAAGACCTTTGGTGCTGAGGAGGCTGCACCTGCCGCGTCAGCGCCGGCGGGGGAGGGTGCTGCTGGGCCAGGGCCGATGCCGTTGATGGATGGCGGTATCTACGACAACCAGGGCATCGAGAGCTTGATGCTGGCGGATCAAGACACCAACCTGCGGCGGCTTGCCGAACGGCTGAGGAGTAATGTCGTTGACGACATCCCGACCGTTGGCACAGCGGAGCTGCCGTCGCCGCCGGATCTGTTCATCGTCTCGGATGCGGATCGCAGAGAAGAGTCCATCTACCCCGTGGGCAAGAACCGCCCCGATGCGCGTAAAAGGCCAGGCTCGCGGGATGCATCGGAACCGCGACGTGCCCGCCTGCCGCTCTGGGGCTTGATCGGTGCGGTGCTGCTGCTGTCGGGTATCAGCCTGGCGGCCGGTTTCATCGCCGTGTCGCGGTTGCTCGATGATCAGGTAATGGCACAGGCGTCGCCCTCTGACATGCTGTTGTACGCGAGCGCGCTGTTGTTCGCTTTCCCCATCGCCGGTGGGCTGCTATGGGCGGTCATGCGCCTCAAACAGACCATCAGCGCCATCCCCCAGGCTCGAGCAGACGCCTGGCGGGCGTTCCTTGCCGTACATATCGATCCGCTGTTGCAGACCCTAAAGGCCCGCTGGCGGTCCGCCGTGGCTACTTTCCAGGGCGTCATGCCCCTGCGAACGCGCAATCTCGGCTACTGGATCTTCTACTCTGACCCGCGTTACGAGGGCCGGCGCCTGTCCAACCGGATCTATGATCTGCAGACCGACACGCGCAATGGGGCGGGGCAGGGCCAATGGGAACCGAAGACGCGGCAGACCTTCGAACAGCTTGGTCTCGCGCCGCCCTCGGCCCAGCTTAGCTGCTGCATCGACAAGGCCGCCACCATGGACACCGCGTTCTGGTTTGAGGAGGCCGAGTGGCAGATCCCGGTGCTCCTTGTCTGCGGGCAGGCGACCATCTGCTTCAATCTGATGAAACACCTGCGGCGTCAACATGGCAATGATCCGGCACGTTACCCGCCGAAGGCTAGGGAGCTTTGGGGACGGCTCCAAGACGATTGGGCACGCTTGCAGCAGGATCCCTACGCGTTGCTGAAGCAGCGTATCGAGGAACCCGCAGCGAGGCCGAAGGACGGACACGGTGAACCGTTGCCGATGGACTATCCGCCGGGCTATCCAGCTGCCGGCGTCGCCTAATCTGCGTCCCTCCGATGCCTAGATCGCCGGTGCTGTTTGGATGCCGTCTGCTGGATGTGGCGCGGCGGACTCCAGTGCCGTGCCAGCCGCGGAGTGAGGTCGGCTTAGGCGATTGCCGGATTTGACGGAAATCGCCTTAGCGTCGACGGGCCTTGGCAAAGGCATCCGCCATGGTCCCGGCAGCTGGCGGTGAGGCCGGGGCTGCGGGTTCCCGCTGTCGCCGGGCCCCTTGTTGACCGCGCTGTTCCTTTGCGGACCGATGACCGCCGTCGCCGTCCGGATGGCGGTTGCGTCCGCCGCTTGGCCCCGGGCGCTGCTCGCCTCGTTCCGCCGATCCCCCGTCTGCACGCGCATCCAGACGCATACTCAGCGCGATCCGCTTGCGCGGCAGATCCACCTCCAGCACCTTCACCTTGACCAGCTGCCCCGATTGCACGACCTCGTAGGGGTCTTTGACGAAGCGGTCGGCCAGCATGGAGATGTGCACCAGGCCATCCTGGTGCACGCCGATGTCGACGAAGGCGCCGAAGTTGGTGACGTTGGTGACGCTGCCCTCCAGCACCATGCCGGGTTCAAGATCCTGCAGGGTCTCGACGCCTTCCTTGAATTCCGCCGCGCGGAACTCCGGGCGCGGATCACGGCCGGGCTTTTCCAACTCGGCCAGGATGTCGCGCACGGTGGGCTCGCCGAAGCGGTCATCGGCGAAGGTCTTGGGCTCGAGCCGGCGCAGCGTGGCGCCGTCGCCGATCAGGCCGCGGATGTCCTTGCCGGTGCGTTCAGCGATGCGGCGCACCAGTGGATAGGCCTCCGGATGCACCGCGGAGGCGTCTAGCGGTTCGTCGCCGTCGTTGATGCGTAAGAAACCGGCGCATTGCTGAAAGGTCTTGTCGCCAAGCCGCGACACCTGCTTGAGCTGCGCGCGGTTGCGGAAGGCGCCGTTCTGCTCGCGAAACTGCACGACGTTCTCGGCAATGCTGGGCGCCAGGCCCGACACCTGCGCCAGCAGCGGCACCGAGGCGGTGTTGAGATCGACGCCGACGGCGTTAACACAGTCCTCGACCACGGCATCCAGGGAGCGTGCCAAGCCGGTTTGATTGACGTCGTGCTGATATTGTCCAACGCCGATGGACTTGGGCTCGATCTTGACCAGCTCCGCCAGCGGGTCCTGCAACCGGCGGGCGATGGACACCGCGCCGCGCAGCGACACGTCCATGTCCGGGAATTCCCGCGACGCGTATTCGGAGGCCGAGTAGACCGAGGCGCCGGCCTCGTTCACCACCAGCGAGCGCAGACTGAGTTCCGGATGGCGCTTGATCAGTTCGCGGGCGAGTTTGTCGGTCTCCCGCGACGCGGTGCCGTTGCCGATGCTGATGAGCTTGGCGCCGTGCTGCTTGGCCAGCGCCGCGAGCCGAGCGATGGAAGCATCCCATTGGTTCTTGGGCACATGCGGGTAGATGGTATCGGTGGCCACCGCGCGACCAGTGCCGTCCACGACCGCCACCTTGACGCCGGTGCGCAGGCCGGGGTCGAGGCCGATGGTAGGCAGCCGGCCGGCCGGTGCCGCCAGCAGCAGCGCCTTCAGGTTCTTGGCGAACACCGTGATCGCCTCGGCCTCGGCCGCCTCCATCAGACGGCCCTTGAGGTCCAGGTCGAGCCGCACCAGCAGCTTGATGCGCCAGGTCTTGCGCACCGTCTCCTTGAGCCAGGCATCGCCGGGGCGACCGCGATCGGTGACGCCGAAGCGCTCGGCGATCATGTGGCGGCAGACCGCGTCGGGATCATCGCCGTCGCCGGCCAGCAGTTCCAGACTCAGGATGCCCTGGTTTCGGCCCCGGAACAGGGCTAATGCGCGATGCGACGGGATCTTGTGGATCGGCTCGCGGTAGTCAAAGTAGTCGGAGAACTTGGCGCCCTCGGCCTCCTTGCCGTCCAGTACCCGCGAGACCATCACGCCCTGTTGCCAGAGCAGTTCCCGCAGGCGCCCGGCCAGGGCCGGGTCCTCGGCGAAGCGCTCCATCAGGATCTGCCGAGCCCCTTCCAGCGCCGCGGGCACGTCCGCGACGCCCTTGCCGGCATCGACGAAGACCGTGGCCTGATCCTCCGGGGTCCGGCTCGGGTCATCCAGCAACGCATCCGCCAGCGGTTCCAGACCGGCCTCGCGGGCGATCTGCGCCTTGGTGCGCCGCTTGGGCTTGTACGGCAGATAGAGATCTTCGAGCCGCTGCTTGGTATCCGCAGCTTCGATCTCGGCGCGCAGCTCGTCACTCAGCTTGCCCTGCTCGTCGACGCTCTTCAGCACCGCGGCACGGCGGTCCTCCAGCTCGCGCAAATAGCCGAGCCGCTGCTCCAGCAGGCGCAGTTGGGCATCATCAAGACCGCCGGTGGCCTCCTTACGATAGCGCGCGATGAAGGGCACGGTGGCGCCGTCGTCGAGCAGTGCGACGGCCGCCTCGACCTGACGCGGATGGGCGGAGAGTTCCTGAGCCAGGACTTGAACGATGGACTGCATGCTGGTGTTTGGGCAAATTGCGATGACCTGAGGGGCGGCCATTATCGGCAACAAGCCAAGGCTTGGCCATCCCGCGTCATCGCCGTGGAAACCAAGCGCCTGCATCGGAAGGGTGAAAGATCAGCGCACCACACGAACGCGCTCGCAGGGGCGGGTCCATTCCCCTGGTGGCTGGCTCTGGTCGCTTCATGGCTGGGCGAATGAATTGCCCCTACATCGAACAGCGGGAACCATAGACAGCCATCACGGTTTTCAACTCGGCGAGTAGCCAGCTGCGCTCGCGCTTGTCCAGATCCCGGGTCTCCGGCAGCTCTTCACCGCGCTCCAGCGTTGCGATGTCGTCCCAGACATACCGGCAGCCCTTCTCGCAGATGGCCTCGAGCCGGGCCTCCAGCAGCGGTTTTTGTAGTGCGGCCAAGATACGGCTCCCGTGCAATCTGAATTAGCGTATCAGGGGTTTATGATATTCCAATTATGGGACAATTGCGGGCGACTGTCCGCGCCGTCTCGACGAGCGGCATTGTAAGATCGCGCGGCATCGCGATGCGACGGCCGCTGACCTCGATTTTGGACAAGACCGCGGTGAATAAAGACCAACCCATTCGACTCCGCTGGCAGACCGCTAACGAGGCCCCGCCGTTGGCTGAGTCGGAGCTGCATGTCTGGCGTTTGCCCCTTGCCCTTGGAGAAGAGCAGACTGACGCGGATGATCTGTCCATCCTGTCACCAGGCCAGCTCGGGCGCATGCAGCGACTCATCCAACCGCTGCATCGGCGCCGTTACGCGCGCACCCAGGCCGGCTGCCGACGCATCCTCGCGCAATACGTCGGGGTCGATGCCGGGTCGCTGGCGTTCCGCTATGGGCCAGCGGGTAAGCCGGCCATCGACCGCGATGGGCCAGTGCCCGAGTTCAACCTGACCACCAGCGGAGACCTGGCCCTGCTTGCGGTGAGCGCGACGCAGCCAGTGGGCATCGATTGCGAACTCGAACGCGCGCGCCCGCAAATGCTCGCCATCGCCGACCAGATGTTCGGGGCCGACGTCCGTTCGGCACTCGCCGAGCTGACCGGTGCGGCCCTTCAACGCGCGTTCCACCTGCATTGGACGGCGTTGGAGGCACGCGTCAAGGTCGACGGCCGTGGTCTGACTCGACGCGAAGACCCGGACCCGGACGGGCTGATGGTAGCGCACGCCCTTGCTGGTGAGATCGACGGCCGGATCGCGTTGTGCGCGGTTGCACGGCGGTCGCTGCCGGCGCCGGATCAATGGCGGGCCATGCAACTTGCGATCGATTGATCCGAAGTGGGGTAACCCGCGACCGTGACACCGTCAACAACACTTCGTCCCGGCAACTGGTGCAGAAATCGGGTTATGCTTTCCCTTCGCCGCAGAAGCTGCCGATGGCGGACGGCACGCCCGGTTCCGAGCGCGACAACAGCCACCGCACAACGATAAAGTCAAGCACCGCCGTACGGCTCCACGATGCCTCTCGCCAATCTCAGTTCCTTCGACTTCGCACCCACGTGGCGGCGCGGCGCGCTGCTGGGCGCGGTTGCTTTCGGCATTGCCGCGTCGCTGGGGCTCGGTGCAAGCTGGTTGCTGGCGCTACACGCAGTGCCGGCGGCTGTCGCTGACTCCAGCTCAACGCAGCAGGACTATTTGTTGCTCGGGGTGTCCTTGCTGGCCTGGTTCATCGCGCTACTGGCGGCCTGGAGCATCATTCGGGGGCAGCGCCAACAGATCGCGCTGCTGGCCGAGAGCCGCGAGCGAAACCGCGCCATCATCGACAACATGGTCGACGGTGCCATTCACATCGATCGCGAAGGCAATCTGGTCTCGCTGAACCGCGCGGCGGAACGGATCTTCAACTGGCCCAGCGCCGAGTTACGCGGCCAATCGATCATCCGGCTGCTGGCACCCCGCAGCCATGCGCGGTTGGAGGGCGTCTTAGGTGGCCAGAGCTCGAAGTCGTCGGCTCAGTCTTTTATGGACCGGACTTATGAACTGATCGGAATGCGTCGCGACGGCGCCCAATTTCCACTGTATCTGGCCATTAGTCAGGTGCAGACGGGCGGTTACCCGGTGTTCACGGCGATCGTTCGAGACCTCACGGAAACCCGCCGCCAAATGGCGGAACTGGAGGAGGCAAGGGATCACGCCATGGCCGCAGATCGGGCCAAGAGTCAGTTCCTCGCGGTGATGAGTCATGAGATCCGAACGCCGATGAACGGCATCCTCGGCATGCTCGATCTGCTACGCGACGGCTCCTTGAGCCAGCAGCAACACGAATTTCTGGATACCGCGGAAAAGTCCAGCAATATGCTGCTCAACATCATCAACGACATCCTCGATCTGTCCAAGATCGAGGCCGGCAAGCTGGACCTACAGGACATCGAGTTCGATCTTCGCACCAGTATCGAGGAAGTGACCTCTCTGGTCGCATCCAACGCCCGCGACAAGCCGATCGAGGTCGCCAGTTTCGTCGAGCGCGACGTGCCTGCCCAGGTGCGCGGCGATCCGTATCGTATACGCCAGGTCCTGCTGAATCTGATGGGCAATGCGATCAAGTTCACCCACGAAGGCGAGGTCGTCGCCCATGTCAGCGCCAAGCGGGACGGGGAGGAAGGCCTGCTCGTTCGCGTCCAGGTGCGCGACACCGGTATCGGCATCAAGCCTCAGGTAGCGGAGACGCTGTTCCAACCCTTCACCCAGGCCGATGCATCGACCACCCGTCGCTTTGGTGGAACCGGGCTGGGTCTCGTCATTTCCAAGCGGCTCGTCAATTTGATGGGTGGTGAGATCGGCGTCCACAGCACCGCTCACAAGGGCTCCACCTTCTGGTTCACAGTGCGCCTGGGAAGGTCCCAAAACCCGCCTCAGCATACCGAGCGTGATCTGCATGGCGTGAGAGTGCTGATCGTCGACGACAACGCTACTAACAGGCTGATCCTAGAAAATTATCTGCGCAACTGGGGAGCCGAGACCGAGAGTGTTGACGGTGGCCCGGCGGCGATCCTGACCCTGCAGCGGGCCATCGACGGCGGCCAGCCCTTCGCCTTGGTCATTCTCGACATGCAGATGCCCGAGATGGATGGACTCGAACTCGCGCAACGGATCAAAGGCGACGCGAACCTGCACGATACCCCGCTACTGATGTTGAGTTCATTGGGCTACCCGGGTGAAGGTGCGCGCCGCGCGGGCATTGGCGTCAGCCTGCTCAAACCCGTGCGCCAGGTCCTATTGCACGATGCCGCGATCAAGGTCTTGGGTATGCCGCAGCCGAAAGCCGCGATGCGCGCCCAGCGCCGAGTGACACCCCAACTGCGTTTCCGCGCCAAGGTGTTGGTCGTCGAGGACAACCCTGTCAACCAGAAGGTCGTTTCCATGATGTTGGGTCGATTCGGCATCCAGCCGGATATCGCCATCAATGGCCAGCTTGCGAGCGAGGCGGTGAGCCGCGCGCACGACTACGACCTGATCTTCATGGATGTGCACATGCCGGTCATGGGTGGGCATGAGGCGACGCGACGCATTCGCGCGCACGAAGCGGCGACGCAAGGCACGGCGATTCCGATCATCGCGATGACGGCGTCCGCGACCGCCAAGGACCGAGAGACCTGCATCGAGGTTGGCATGGACGACTTCGTCTCCAAGCCCGTGCAGAAAAAGCAACTTGAGGCGACCCTGCTGCGGTGGCTGCCGCAGCGAGCGGAACAGGCGCCCGAGAGCGTGGCCGAAGACGTTCCGTAGCGCGACCTCGGCGGCAATCAATGATCATCCGGAGTCCGTATTCAAGTAGTACCCCATGGAAACCATTCAAATCGCCCTGCTTGCCTTTGTCCAAGGCCTGACCGAATTTCTGCCCATTTCCAGTTCAGGGCACCTCATCCTCACGCCGTTGCTGTTCGGCTATGAGTTGCAGGACCTGTCCTTTGACGTGGCCGTGCACGTCGGCACGCTGGGCGCGGTGATCACCTATTTCCGCCGCGACTTGCTGAACATGTCCACCGCGATGCTGGGCTCCATCGGCAGTCGCAGCATAGCGTCCCGTGACGCCCGCCTCGGCTGGATGATCGTGATCGCGACCCTGCCGCTGCTGGTGTTCGGTCTGCCGCTCAAGGCGGTGCTCGAGGTGCTGCGCCAAGACGACCGTTTGATCGCGCTGGTCATCGCATCCACCACCATCGCCTTCGGCCTGCTGCTCTGGTACGCCGACATCCGTGGACGGCGCAAGCTCGACGAATATGCGGTGAATTGGATCTCTGCGTTGATCATCGGTTGTTTCCAGGCCATCGCCATCATCCCCGGCACCTCCCGCTCCGGTATCACCATGACCGCCGGACTTTTCCTCGGACTAACCCGGCACGCGGCATCGCGCTTCTCGTTTCTGCTGTCGATCCCGACCATCCTGCTGGCTGGGATGATCGCCACCAAGGACCTCCTCGAACACCCGTCAACGGTGGATTGGCACGCACTCTGGCTCGGCGCGCTGCTGTCATTCGTCGTCGCCTACCTCACGATCTACTTCTTCCTGCGCTTCATCGAACGCATCAGCATGCTGCCCTTTGTGCTCTATCGCCTGCTCCTCGGCGGCGTCATCTTCGTGCTGGTGCTGATGTAACGCGGGGCCTTAGGCGGGGTCTTAGGCATCGGGAATCTCGATCACCGCGTGCTGCGGTCCCGTTTCCTTGTACAGCTGCTTCTGCTCCGGCGTCGCCTCGGTCTGGTACTGACGCTTCCAGTCGCCGTAGGGCATGCCGTAGATGGCCTCACGGGCCTGCTCGTCGGTCATCGTAACGCCGCGCTCGCGAGCTGCGGCTAGGTACCACTTCGACAGACAGTTGCGGCAGAATCCCGCCAGGTTCATTAGATCGATGTTTTGCACATCGGTGCGGTTTTGCAGATGCGCCACAAGCCCGCGGAAGGCGGCGGCCTCGAGTTCGGTCCTGGTCTGATCATCCATTCGGGTTTCCTCTGGTTGGTGATACGTTACGGCCGGGCTGCAAACGCCGCCCGGTAGTGTCGGCCTCGATTCGACGGTCGATGCAAAGTCTATCGCGCGGTCACCTCATCCGAAACTCGGCAGTTCGCGTCGAGATTCAACGAAAATCAATTGATTGCGCGCCTAGGGTAGGTGCGACTTCAGTCGCACTGAAGGCATTGACGGGGCGAATAAATTCGCCCCTACACCCTCAGCAATTGCCGAATCTACGTTCATTGGTGCGCATGCATGGACACCGCGGGGGCCGACACTCGGAGTGAGGCTCAAGGGTCGCATAGGTTGAGCACCAACGCATCGGGTGCAAGTACCGACGAA
>CAVOSE010000065.1:0-39031 GCA_963698775.1 uncultured Gammaproteobacteria bacterium | reverse complement strand
TTGGCTGGCTGGTGTGGGAAAATGCCCCAGCGTTCGCTCAAGCCGACAGGTATCGGCTCCCCCGCAGTTCCCCCCTTTTCTCCCCCCAGTTCATCCAAGTCTAAGCCTTCGAAGCAGAACCCTTGCTAGTGGGAACTACTTCTGGAATCACGTTGTACTAAGACACTTTCGATCGCGCCGCCGGTCGCTCGGCGGCAGTCTGCCAGGACGGCCTTGATGATGTCCTCGGCTTTGGGATCGGCATAGTAGATGACGGGCACCGGGGCTTCTTGCAGTCGAATGTAGAAGATGACATCGCGGCCGTTGTCGAAGCCGGGGGTGATGCCGGCGAAAAAGAAGCCTTCATGCTCCGCCCAAGCGCACCAGTCCGGCGACGTTTCCCGGTCCAGTGGAATCTGGACCAGGACGTTGTCGTGCCCGGCCGTCGCCCGCTCAAAATCCGCGCGGCAGGCTTCAGGCTCTTGTGTCGCATCGATCCGGTCGATGACAAGGATGTCGAAGTCTTCATCGTACCGCGCGCGCATCGCATGGGCGCTGGATTGCAGCAGCATGGGTTTGCCGCTGTTGGTGACTGGTATGCCCAGGCGCGCATAGAGGCTGTGGATCAGATCGGCATGTTGCGCAGGAGGAAAAATGCGGCGAGGGGTGAAGGCGCGCAGCGGCAATGCGTAAAGCAGCATGGACCCGTGCCGCGACCGATATTCGGGCGGCACATGCCGAAGGTTTCGAGACGGTAATTCTCCCGCCATGACCCCCAGACAGGTGAAGCCCAGATCGACGTAGACGTCTTGGCTGAAGACATGATCGGCCACCGGATGCCCGAACACGCCGTCCAGGCCTTCTTCTCGCGCTGCCTGGATGACAAATGGCCGTGTCTTTGACATGAGCCCGTGATGCCGGTGCTCCGGGTCGACCATGGCCGCGCCGGTTTCCGCCCAGGATTCATGCTCCGGGCGGCTCAAGGCATCGTGTGCAACGACGCGACCGGTGGAGTCGATACCGACGACGGACAGCAGGCGCCCGTCGGCGTTGGCGCGCAGCAGGGCGTCGGGATCGTAGAGCGCTCGGCGCATATAATCCTCTCCCCATACCCGCCGGACCAGCGCCGCCACGCCGGGGGCGTCTTCGGGCGTGAGTCGTCTGATCAGATAATCATTCATGCCGGATCGAGGAGTTTGGGTGGCCACAACGGTGTTCGGGCTTTTTCGGGCTGGGGGACCCGAGCGTCGCCGCCGGTTGCTGCGTGGTCGGTGGAAGCAGGTATCATGTGCCGACGACAAGCAGACCGGCGACAACAACACAACCGGCGCGCTGTTCCACCGACCAGAGGACTCTGCACGATGCTCAATCTACCAGACGACGTCGTCACCATGCTGATCGTCATGCCACTATTCATGCTCGCACCGCTACTCGTGATCTTCATCGCCTACCGCATCATCAGGTAGGGGGCGCTTGCAGGGGACGATGATCGCCTGACGCGCGACGACCAGCCATGACCTCGTGCAGGGATTCCCGAGGACTCCTCAAGCCGGACGATAGAAGCCGATCTCGGCAATGCAAAGGTCCGCACGCATCGGTCGGCCGATGGCGACGACACCAAGGCGCGACAGGCGGGTCAGGTCCAGCGCCGGCACCAGCCGGTGTGGCTCGAACCCGACAAAGGGCAGCTGCACCTCGCGCCACTGGTCGTCGGCAACGAAATCGGCACGGTAGGACTGCCAGGGCATCGTGGTGGCGGCGGTCTTGAGATGCAGGTTGTAGGTCTCGCCGTTACCGCGCACCATCAGGCGGACACCGGCGTAGTCGCTGGCATCGAAGTAACCGACAGGGGACAGGTCGATATTGACCTGCACAAAGCCCCCGTTGTTGGCCAGACTGACGTCCCCTTGCATGCAGAGCGCTCGGCGCCCGTCGATCTCGCGTAGCGACATGGAGGCGTTGGAGACGCCGCCCATGACACGGTCGGTGACCAGCCGCCACGGGGTGCCGAGGCGCGAGTTGCCATCAACGGCGGAAAAGTCATCGATCAGCCGGTCAGCGCCGCCACCATGCACCAAGTTGTGTGTCATCAGCATCAAAAACGCCAGCAGTATTGAGCCTGTGTTCGCAATCAATCTCGTTAGACTCGGGTTTTGGAATCATCACCGCGGCAATCTGCGACCGTTGCAGGAATCTTCAATGCCTCAGTTACGCATGCTCGCCGCCTTGCTGTTCAGCATCACCATTGCCCTTGGCGCGGCGAGCTGCGGTCGCGTCAAGGAAGACAAGATGGCCGCTGGCCTCTATAGCGCCACCAACGGCTACCGCGAATCCATCCGCTGGAGCTATTTCGACGCGGCAGCAGGATTCCTGCATCCTGACGTGCGCGAAGACATAGATTTCGAACAGCTCCAGAATATCCGCGTCACAGGCTACGAGGTGCTGCAACCGGCCGTCATCACGCCTCAACAGACCGCGGTGCAACTGGTGCGGATCAGCTATGTGCTGGACGATGAACAGCGGCTGAAAAACCTCGCCGACCGGCAGGAATGGCGCTGGGATGAAGAGCGCACTGCTTGGTGGCTCTACTCCGGGCTGCCGAAATTTCCTGACTGACGCCGACGGGCGCGCGGAGTCGTTAACGCTCCGTTGCCGAGAAGGTGATGTCGCCGAACCAGCCGCGCACCGTTTCTCCGGTCTGGTCGGTATCGGCACCCACGGCAATGCCAGTAGATCGGCGGCGCCTCTTCACCGAACGCCGCGCGAAAGTCCGCCGCGACGTCCCGCTGTTCATCGACCCACTGTCCCAGCCGACCCTTGCCGCTCTCGACGACGATGACGCGCACCCGGTCAGTGTATGCATTCCACAGCGATGTGTCGGCCGCCAGGCGGCCATCCCAGACGTAGCACAGGGCAGCCGTCGGGACCATGGCTCCGGCAACGGTGCGAGCGAGCTTGATCTGGCCGCGCTCGATTAGCGACAGTCGCTCCAGTGGATAGTCGAACATCACATACAGCCTCGCCGGCACGTCGTCACCGTCCTTGCGGCGAAGATCGGCGCCGTCGACTAGTTGATCGGCCCGCCAGCGCCAGCGCAGCATCGGCGTCTGGGCTGGGTCGATGCGCACCGGCCGATAGAGCGCCGCGCCGGCATCGGCGGCATCCATGCGCAGCGCTGTGACGCCGTCGACCTCCGCCATCTCGAAGCGAGTGGCAGCAACCCCAGGCAGTTTGGCGAGCCGCCAGCCGCTGGGCAGGCCACCGCCGGGTGTGGCGCTGGAGAAGTCGCCGATCGGCATCTGCGCGTTCACACTGGTCCAAGCCATCACGAAAGCCATGGCAACCAGCCATCTCAATGAATCTTGCATCGGATGTCCTCGTGATTGGGAGGCGTGACGTTTCATCGACGGCCCTGAAACCGAGTCACGCGCGTCATACGAACCAACAATGCAGTCAGGACCGTCAACACAATCGCCAACGGCTGCAGCGGCCAAAGAGGGTCACCAAGCCCAGCCAGCGTCGCGGCACTGATCAGACACCACAGCGTCGGCAGTAGCGCGAGCATCCAAGCAAAGGGCGGGCGGAGCACAGCGATCAGTCCAAGGGTCGCAAGCGCGGTGGGGTCCGGCGCGCTGCCGAAAAGCTCCAGTCCGAGCCAGGCACGACCCTCCAGCCAGAACCCGCTCAAACTGCCAATCAGCGGCATGCCGATGACTGCGAACGCGACCAGCCCGTAACCGGCCCTGGCTAAGGCGTCCCAGTCCGCGTTGACGGGCCGCCCGGCCATCCGGATGCCGGAACCGATCAACAAGCCTCCCTGCAACACAAAGGCCCCGGCGAAATAGGCACCGGCCCAGTTCAGTAAGGCATAACTTTGCCAATGAAACGCCCAAGCGATCCAGAGCCAGCAGAGACCGAAAACGATCAGTAGAGGCCCAGCCGCCGAACCGCTGCCGAGGCGGGAGGTCAGCCTCGACAGGCGCAAAAATCGAGTTGCAGCTATCAGTCCTGAGGGAGCCCTGACCGATCCGCCCAGCAGCCCGAGCGTCACCAAGCCGATGCCGAACCCGAGCACGACAGCGGGCCAAAACCGGGCATCGTAACGCTCCAACAAGCGCTGATAGGTGGTCCAAGAGAACGGCACAAAGTCCGTCAGCGAGTAACTGAGCAGGTCCGTCAAGACCGGCCTCGATCGCGGCCCGCTAACACCGCAACGGTCGTGCAGACGGTCGCGGCCATAGATTGCTTGGAGGCGACAAATGTTTGCAGATGAATCAAGTTTCGACGCAGCCTAGGACCGGCGGGGGGCCTCGAAATCGGGATCGGGATCGGGATCGCGGATCGGATCGCCTGCCACTCGTTTCGATTTCGATTCCGATTTCGATACCGATACCGATACCGATACCGATGACCAAGCCTTGTCGGTCTGAGGCGCAGCCTCGCTAGTCATAGGGCCGAAAAATCCGCCGCCATACGCCGGCGCAATGCCGCGTCTGGAAGGACACCGCGAGCCGCGCCCATGTTCTGCTGCATGTGCGCGACCTGGCTCGTGGCCGGTATCGCGCAGGTCACGGCGGGGTGCGAGACGATGTATTTGAGCAGCGCCTGGGGCCAGTTGTCGCAGCCGATCTCGGTGGCCCAGGCCGGCAGCGGATAGCGCTGGGCACGCTGCACCAGAGCGCCGCCTTGGAACGGGCGATTTGCGATGACGGCAATACCTCGCTCCTGGGCCAACGGCAACAAGCGCGCCTCGGCCTCACGGTCGGCGATATTGTAGGTGAGCTGCACGAAGTCCAACGGCCGCGTAGCCATGATCTGCTCCAGCTCCCGGTGGCGCCGACCGTGTGACGTGGTAACGCCGACGTAGCGCAGCCGTCCCTCGGCTTTCATTCGGTCAAGGATCTCGAGATGCCCTTGCCAGGCAAGCAGATTGTGCACCTGGAACAGGTCCATACGCTCAAGGCCCCAAAGCCGTTGCGACGCGGCGATCTCCGCCGGACCGTCATCGACCGAACGCGTCCAGACCTTGGTGGCGGCAAACAGACCGCGCGGTTGTTTCAGGCGCGTCAGCACCTTGCCGAGCACGGCCTCGGCCGAGCCATACATCGGCGAGCTGTCAATCATGCCGCCACCCGCGCCAAAGAACGCGCGCAGGATCTCGGCGCGAACATCCAGTGCCTGGGGATCATCGCCGACATTGAACGTGATCCAGGTACCCATGCCGATCACCGGCAACAGCTCGCCACTGGAGGGGATGGACTTGGTCAGCCCATCCCCAGGCGCCCGACGCGTCGCGGGGAGGTCAGTGGCGAATGCCCCGGCGGCGAATGCCCCGGCGGCGACGCCACCGGCCAGAGAGAGGAACGCGCGGCGATTGCATCCCGTTGTGGACATTGGATTTCACCTCTTCATGCGGCCGAGCCGCCAGTTCACGAGCGAGTTTAGCCGTTGCCATGTCAAGAATGGGAACGCACCGGCGCAAATGCACGCTGCCGATCGTGGCTCGTTCGGGGTCGACAGGCTAGACTGCGTGGACATCAACGTATGCGAGTCGCCCACGATTCGATGCCATGCCCCTGACACAGTTCCCATTCGTCCCGGCTGTCGTGCCAGCTATCGTCATGGCCTCCTGCATCCTGAGCGCCTGCCAGCTCGAGCCTCCAGGGATGCCCGCCGGCGATCGCGGCCCGGTCTCCGCGGTCGCGGGCGCAAATGCCGGTGCCGGGGTCGCAGACGCATCGGCCAGTCCAGCCCCGATGCAGAAGACCGCCAGCGAGGCCGACGCGACGACATACCGTTCCGATGGCCCTTGCACGCAGGGCGACAGGGTCCGTATCTGGGCGACACCGCTTGCACCCAGACCCGGAGAGCCCCTGGAGATCATCGCCGTCGCCACGGATGCAGCGCTCGGCCAGCTGCTTGTGACCGGCCCCGACGGCGAGACGCGCCAGCTGGGGGCAGACGCCGGGGGCGGACCGCCCTGGAGCCTACATGCGAACATCTTCCAGCCCGCGCCTGGCACCTACCGAATCGATGCGGTGCGTGGGGGCCAAGCCGCGGCTTGCCTGGAGGTGGCTGTTGGCGGCGGACCTGGAGATCGCGGCAGCGGCGCTTGGGACCTGGCCGCGGAGGCGCTCTACGCGGTCTGGGTGGAGCGGCTGTTCAACGATCCGCCGAATCAGTCCATGAGCTTCCCCTCCCTCACGCCGGTACTCAGCGATCCGCGGCGTAACTTTTTACACGACTACCTGAGTGCCGGGGACGACAGCGGTGTCCGCTTGGAGCCCGACTGCGCGGACCTCTCCTACATCTTGCGCGCCTACTTCGCCTGGAAGCTGGGCCTGCCGGTCTCCTACCGGGCCTGCAGCCGGGGCAGCGCAGGGAGTCCTCCCCGATGCGACGCCGCGCGGGTCGACAGCACGTTGATCGGGGCTCCAGCCTCCAGCGCTAGCTTCGGGTCGCTAAGCCGGCAGATCATGGATACCGTGCATTCCGGCAGCGGACGCACGGCGCTGGCGGACGAGGCCACGGATTTCTACCCGGTGCCGCTGGAGCGCTCGGCGCTCTGGCCCGGCACCCTGTTCGCCGATCCCTACGGCCACACCCTGGTGCTCGTGCAATGGGTTCCGCAAACATCAAGCCGCAGCGGCATGCTGCTGGCGGTCGATGCCCAGCCCGACAACTCCGTCAGCCGCAAGCGCTTCTGGGAGGGCACCTTCCTGTTCGCCAACACGCCCAACGCCGGGCCGGGTTTCAAGGCCTTCCGGCCGTTGGTGCGCACCGGGAACGACTGGCGGCCGTTGGCCAATGCGGAATTGCGTGGCGACGATGGCACCCCGCCCTATTCGAGCGCGCAATCAGGCCTGTCGCCGGACGACTTCTACGCCCAGATGGAGCGCCTGATCAACCCTAGCGGGCTCGACCCTGCCAGCGCCTATGACGAGACCCTGAACGCGCTGATGGAGCAGTTGCAGACCCGTGTCGGCTCAGTGGATCGAGGCGAGGCGTATATGGTGAAGCAATCGGGAAGACCAATGTCCATGCCCGAGGGCGCGGCGATCTTCGAGACGACGGGGCCCTGGGAAGACTACGCGACCCCATCGCGGGACATGCGTCTGCTGATCGCGATGAAGGTGCTCGAGGCGCTGCCGGAGCGCATCCGCCGCTATCCGGAACTCTACCGGCTGGGGAGCGAGGGGCCCGACCAGGCAGCCGCGCGCATCAACGCCCTGCATGCCCAGCGCATCGGCGAGCACGCCATCGAATACCGGCGCACCGACGGCAGCAGCCAGCGGGTCACCGTGGCCGAACTCTATGCACGGCGCGGAGCGCTGGAGGCCGCCTACAACCCGAACGATTGCGTCGAACGACGCTGGGGCGCAGCCCCCGACAGCCAGGAATTTGCGACCTGCAACCGCCGCGCCCCCCAGGACCAACAAGCGCGCATGGAGGCCTATCGACCCTGGTTCCGGGACACGCGACGACCGCCGCGCTAGACCGAGTCCGTGCGCGGGACCATTCGATTCTCTGCGACAACTTGCGTATTCAAGCTTCATCACATCGGCCGCCCCGCGGCGGCCATCGATAGGAGGAATTCTTATGCCCAGAGACGGTGCAAGTATTCGCTGTAGGATGGGTAGAGCGCAGCGAAACCCATGCGGGGTGCCATCTAAGTCGCTGATTGATCGGTTTCGCTGCGCTCTACCCATCCTCCGGTCGGTCAGTTTTCCGGGGATTTCAGGAATACGTGCACAGTCTCCCAGCGCGCGGCCAATCCCAACCGGATGCCGAAACGGTCTCCGCTGCGTTCCCGCTCGGGTTCCACGATCCGCTGTCGCCTACCTAGCCCCGATCCTCCTAGCCATGGTCCTCGCCGGCTGCGGCTCGGCCCCGACATCGACACAAGACGCGAGCGGGCAAGGCAGCTGGGCGGGCCGAGCCATCGGCAAAGCCCCCGCACCCAACCCGACCGTGAAGCGGGCCATGATCAAACGCGCCATTGGGGAATGGGAATACTTTGATCGTCAGACGGTGGTCTATCGCGGCAGAGAAGAGAGCATTCCGCACGTCGGCTACTGGGAAGACGACGACACGGGCCACAGCCAACGAGTCAACGCCTACTGGCGTGCGGTTGGGCAGCCAGGACTCGACGGCATGGACTGCCAGCAACCCTGGTCCGCCGCCTTTATGAGCTGGGTGATGCAAGGCGCGGGCGTGCCCGCGAGTGAATTCCGCCCATCCATTGCCCACTGGGTCTACCTCAGCCAAGCCGTCGACGGCGCCATCTTCCCCGGTCGCTGGTTTGTACCCCGACGCATCACCGACTACAGCCCGCAACCCGGCGACCTGATTTGCGCCGCCCGCGGCGCCAACCGGCCCCGCATGGTGGGCGGCTACACCAGTGCCAGCATGCTCAAGGGCACCAGCACCCACTGCGACCTCGTGATCGCCATCAACGGCAAAACGCTGGAGGCCATTGGCGGCAACGTACGCAACTCGGTGTCCAAGATCTCCGTCGAGCTCGACGCCGCCGGCCGGCTCCAATCGGTCCCGCGCAGACCCTGGTTCATCATTCTGCAAAACCGGCTTTAGCGCTGGCGTCGACGTCGGCGCGAGAAATTTTTTGTCCCTGCTGTAACCAATCCGCAGCGGCCAACGACTAGCTCAGTGAGGGCGCCAGTTAGGGCCAACAGCCAACGCCCTTCCTGGCACAGCCGGCGAAACCATACCGGCACCCAGCAACAACTACTCACTCTCATTGGAGCTTTGTCATGACCAAGATCATCCTCGCCACCACCGCCATCCTGTTCGCCGCTTCGATTCAGGCCGCCGACAGCCGTCAGGCGTTTGTCATGGGCAATCCGGACAGCGATAACAGCGGCGCTCACTACCAGGGTGTGACCGCCGTCCAGCCAGGCGTCGGCGCCGACCTCAACCGCTACCAGGGTGTTGCCGATGACAACCCGGATCTGTTCGCCGTCGACCTCGGTATGTCGCCGGCCACCGACCTGCCCGATATTTACGGTCCCTTCGGCAACAGCCCGGACCTGAGCTACTGATATCCAGTCACCCGGCGGGCCGGGACCGGCGTCGATCGGTCCACGGCCTTGCTGCGCGAACGCAGCCACCCCACCCTTGCCGTTCGCGGCAAGCGCATCCTCCGTTCCAACAGCGTCACATTCGGCCCTTCGGCCAACGCAATCATCACACCTGGGTCCACAATAAGACCGCCAATCGCCGTTCTTGCTCCCTTTGGTCGCCCATGCCAGCGCATGCGATACTTACGCATCAACGCGGGTTGACGGGGGTAATGGAGATGACGGCACCACGCTACACTGCACTGGCTCGGACGGGCGCCGGCGCCTTGGTGGTCTTGGTGCTCGCCGGCTGCGCGCGCGGCGACGATCCCTCGGCACCGCAGCCGGAAAAGGTCTACCGAGATGCCTTCGAGACACCCATCGAAGCCGTTCAGATCGAGGCGGACGGCGGCACCATCGTCGGCACTTACGACGCGTGGCTGCGGCTGCTGCCAGACCGGGAGCTGACGCCGCGCTTCGCGGCCGATTACCAGCCCGTGGACTGCATGCCCATTTGGGACTACTTCACGCCAAAGCTGGCGCTGGACGGGCTGGCCATGACGAAGGCAACGCTCAGTTGCCGTGAGTACCGCGACACGCGCCTACCCTTCGAGAACGGTCGCTGGCTTGCCGAGGATACCGCGACGGGCCGGATTCACTACCGAATCTGGAAGTACCGCTGATAAACCAGCGCTTCGGTGCCCGCCCCATCCGCCCATCGCACCATGCGTGCGGTTCTGAGCATTGCGCGTCAGCGCCGCCGCAGGCGAACCACTGGTAATCAAATGAAGGATACGATGCAAGACCCAGAGTTGCTCAATGCGAAACTCACGGGCGAGACGGCGAAGGTTCCCTGGCGTGAACTGCAACGGTTCTTCGCTCAAGGGCGCGTCATCCATGTCGCCGACGGGCTGGATCTTATCGAGGTCGCCGCGCGTATCAGCGTCGACCACGCCGAGCAGGTTGAGGCATGGATGTGCGCCGGTGATGTGACGCGGGTCAGCGACGAACATGCACGACGCTGGCTGGACGCCGATGCCTTGGTCTGGGCCGTCGTCGTTCGCCCCTGGGTGCTGGTGCAGGTGGCCGCGCAGGATTGATGCCATTGCACAGCGACCAGGGCGTCACCGATGGCAACACTGACCTGTTCGCCCTCGACCTCGGGACCTCGTCGCCCGCCGAGCTGTCCCACATCTACGGCCCCTTCGGCAGCAGCCCGGACCTGAGCTACTGAGCTCGGTTCTTCCGACCGGCTGGTCCGTCGTCGATAAATCGCCGGTCCTGCTTTCCGACCGCAGCCCACCGGCCTTTGCACTTCTCCGCAAGGGCATTTCCCCGCCGGATCCGAGGTTTGGGTCCGGCGTCTTTGTTGCGTAGACTGACGACGATGAGGGTTCTGACTCGTCTCGTCGACATGCACCCGAGATTTTCGATCATTCCGCGGCCAGCTGGGCCAATCGTGCACAGGGCGCTTGCGGTGGCGCTGCTGCTGATGTGCCCCTTTCGGTCCGCCATCGCTGAAGAACCGGGCGCGACGGCCCACCCTGACGCAACCTCCCTAGCAACCTTGGAACCGGTCCAGCCCGAGGGCGCCGACGACGGCACGTTGATCAGCCCCGCGGTGCGAAGGCTGCGCGATGCGCTGGCACCCTTGATCACCGATGCCCAGCAGCGGTACGGCATCCCGGCGTTGAGCTTGGTTCTTGTCCGCGGCGATAAGACCCTGTGGGCCGAGGGCTTCGGTCTGGCGGACCCGCATCGCGGCGTGACGGCGACGCCCCGCACCCGGTATCGCGCGGGCTCCCTCGCCAAACCGCTGACCGCGCTCGCGGTGCTCCAGCTCGCGGAGCAGGGGGAGTTGGACCTCGACCAACCCCTGAGCGCCGCCCTGCCGGGCTTTCGGCTGCGCCAGCGCTTCGACAACGGCGCGCATCCCATCACCGTCCGCAGCGCGTTGAGCCATCACGCCGGTTTGCCCTCCGATCTCCATCAGGGGCTTTGGTCCGACGCGCCCTTTACGCAGGTGCGCGACCGGCTTCAGGATGAGTATGCCAGCTGCCCACCCAACCTGGTGTTCAGCTATTCCAACCTCGGCTACAGCCTACTCGGACACCTGATCCAGTCCGTTAGCGGAAAGCCCTATGCCGCCCACATGGACGCGCAACTATTGACGCCGTTGGGGATGAGCGCCTCCAGCCTCGCCGCTCGATCGGCACGGATGGCGCCTTCTGAAGAGGTCGACGCGTTGCTGGCGGCCGGCCATCGCGACGGGCGCCCGTTCGACCCACTGCCGCTGCGCGACGTCCCCGCCCAAGGCCTGATCACCAGCGCAGTTGATCTCGGGCGGTTGATTTCAGCACTGCTCTGCGGCGGCGTGCTAGACGGTCGCCAAGTGCTGCAACCGGCCGTGATCGAGGCTGCATTCGAGCCGCAGAACGCCGAGGTCGCCTTGGACATGGATATCGTCACAGGTCTTGGCTTCTTTTTAGAAGATGGCAGCATCCCTGGGGCCGGGCGCGTCGTCCGACACAGCGGCAACACGCTGGCCTACACTGCCGAGCTGGTCCTGTTGCCGGAACAGGGCCTCGGCCTTGCGGCGCTGGCCAGTGCCGGACAGGCCGGCGGGGTGCTCAAACAACTGGCCACTGCTGTACTTAGCCAGTCGCTGAAGACGCTGCCCGATCCGCTCCCAGCGGATCTGTTCATCGCCGAGACCGCGACGCGTTCCGCCTCCGGCACTCAAATCGCGTCCACCGGCCGCTACGCGACGGAACTGGGCTTGATCGCCGTCGATGCGGAACAAGAAGAACTCTGCGCCTGCATCACCGGCGAGCGGGCGAAGCTGGTCGCTGCCCCGGACGGCTGGCTCATCCCTGCTACCGGCAACGGCGAAAACGCCAGTACGACTCTGCGACGTCTGTCGCAACTATCGCTACAGATGCGCCGCATCAGTGGCCGGGATGTGTTGGTCGCCCAAACCAACGACGGCGAGACGGTGCTGGGCGAGAAGTTGCCGCCAGAAGCACCGCCGCCGAGTTGGCTGGGGCGGCTGGGACGCTGGCGCGTGTTGAATCCGGACCCGGGGTTTCCGGTCGAAGACCTGACGCTCAAGCTCACCGACGGTCAGCTCTGCATGAGCTACCGCATGCCGGTGCTGTCGCCGCAGCGGATTCAGCTGCCGCTGCTCGCCACCAACGACGACGCCGCGATCATCTCCGGCCTCGGACGCAATCGCGGCGACACGTTGCGAATCGTTGCGCATGAAGGCGAGCCGCGACTGCGTTGGTCTGGCTATGTGGCCGAGCGTATCGCACCGCCGCAGCGCGCAGCGCTGACAACGGCGGATCACGACGACGCTCGTTAGACGAAGACGACTGCCGACAGTCGTTCGGCGGTTTGAGTCAGTGATCCAACGCCCGCACCTACATTGGTTATCACAGCATTGTGCTCAGTCTTTCCAGCCTTTAGGCGAGTCGGCGCATAGGTATCTTGATGACAACGACCGCGACAACTTCCACGGGCCCGCTGCGGGCGCTGGAGAATAGCTATTTGGACCTACCACCAGCGTTTTACGCCCGCGTCGAGCCGACGCCGGTGGCTCGGCCGCGGTTGCTGCGTGTCAATCGCTCGCTGGCGGAGGAACTGGGCCTGGACCCCGATCACCTAACCTCCGACGACGGAGTCGCGATCCTGGCCGGTAATCGGGTTCCTACAGGTGCCGACCCGTTGGCCATGGCCTATGCCGGCCATCAGTTCGGCCAGTTCGTGCCCAGCCTCGGCGATGGCCGCGCAGTGCTGCTGGGCGAGCGCATCGACCGCGATGGCCGGCGCTGCGACATCCAGCTCAAGGGGGCCGGGCGAACACCCTTCTCGCGCATGGGCGACGGGCGTGCAGTGCTAGGACCGGTGTTGCGGGAGTACGTGCTCGGCGAGGCCATGGCCGGGCTCGGCATCCCCACCACCCGTGCCTTGGCCATGGTCGCAAGCGGCGAGGAGGTCTTTCGTGAGCGCATCGAGCAGGGCGCCGTCCTGACCCGGGTCGCCGCGAGCCATGTGCGCGTGGGGACCTTCGAATACTTCGCCCGCCGCGGCGACCTCGATGCCGTGCGCGCGCTGGCCGATTATGTGATGGAGCGTCACTATCCGGAATGTCGGCAGGCGGAATCCCCCTACCAGGCGCTGCTCGCGGAGATCTCCCGCCGCCAAGGGGCATTGATCGCCCGCTGGATGCTGGTCGGTTTCATCCATGGTGTTATGAATACCGACAACATGGCGGTCTCCGGCGAGACCATCGACTACGGCCCCTGCGCCTTCATCGACGCCTATCACCCCGGCACGGTGTACAGCTCCATCGACCGCGGTGGTCGCTACGCCTTCAACCAACAACCCAGCATCGGCCTATGGAATCTGGCGCAACTCGCGAATTGTCTGCTGCCGCTGTTCGGCGACGACGAAGAACGAGCGATACAGAGCGCGCAGGACGCGCTGGAAGCCTATCGGCAACGCTTCGACGCCGACTATGGCGTCGGGCTGCGGGCCAAGATCGGGCTCACCGACGCACGAGACGGCGACGATGACCTGGTGCAGGATCTGCTCGGACGCATGGCCGCGCACAACGCCGATTTCACGAATAGCTTTCGCCTGCTATGCGACCTCGAGCGCGATGACCCAAGCGCCGATCAACCCATCCGCGCGCAATTCTCGGAACCCAGCGCATTCGACCCCTGGGCCGAACGATGGCGCGCTCGGCTGGCGGACCAGCCCGGCAGTGACGCCGAGCGACGCGATGCCATGCGGGCCGTCAACCCCGCCTACATTCCGCGCAACCATCGGGTGCAACAAGCCATCGACGCCGCGGCGCGGGATGACGATTTGGGTCCGCTCGATACGCTGCTGCAGGTGGTTTCGCGCCCGTTCGATGAGCATAAAAATTTGGCCGCCTACCGCTTGCCGCCGCGCCCGGAGGAAGTCGTCCAGCGAACCTTTTGCGGCACATGAAGCGGCTGCTGGCAATCACCCAGGGGACATTGAGGGCGCTGAAACGTCGCCGCTACGGCGTTCGCCGCTGCCAGTGATAACCCTAAGTCCGGCAGTTGCCGCAGATGTAGGGGCGAATTTATTCGCCCAGACAATGCCTCACGTGCGAACAAAGTCGCACCTACCCTAGCGAGGCTTCGCCTCAGACCGACGAGTCGTCATCGCCGCTGGGGCAAGCTTGGCGGCGATCATCGTTGTCGTTGTCGTAATCGTGGTCCGATAGTCGATTACGACAACGACAACGACAACGACGAAGGCAAACTTGACTGATCCGTAAGCATTAGGTGCCACCAAGCAATCAAGGAGCGCAAGCCATGGAACGGCTCGAGTGATCTAGGCGAACCGTCGGATATAGGATTTCCGGAATCCGACACGTCACCGAGCCCGGCGTCAGCATCGTCATGCCCCAGCCTGCCCGAGATCGAGCACGTAGACCCGGCGCCCGTTGCTGGGCGTTTTATGCGCCGTCTCCACGACCACCCGCATCGTCCGACATTTTGGCTCGCGTATGCTCGGACTGAGCATCCTGCTCGGTCTGCGTGCCTTCGCTTCGATCTGGCCGAGACGACTTGTTCTGCCAGATGAAGAGCCAGATGACGAAGCCGATAAAGGCGATGGATTCGATCATGGCGATTGGGTTATCGCGCATCGGACACCTCGAGATGTTGGCGGAGTGGACATGACAGCCGGTCAAGAAGTCGACAGGCATGAACATGACGCCGGCCGCGGGATCGACAAGGAGGGTTGGTCTGTCACGCTGGCGGGATGTTCAACAAGCTAGAACCGCTGACAACCAAGACTCTGGACCCAGCGCGCGATCAAGGCCGGTGCGCAACGACACACGCTGAGCGAAGCACGCTGTCAGGCGCCTGGCCGCTCCTCGTTCCGGTCCGAACCTGATGCAAGCCCGACGAGCCCGGCCCGGTCCACCTTGCCCGATGCCAGCAGCGGCAGCTCAGAACAACGGACAAACCGCCGCGGGCGTTCGACGCTCGACAGGCGGGCTCGGCACCATTCCTCGAACTCCGCGGGCGCCGCGTTACCCGTATAGCAGGCGGCCAAGGTGCGTCCCCACACCGGGTGGGGCACACCCACCACGGCCACGGCATCCACGCCCGGCGCCCGCGCCAGCCGGTCTTCGATTGCGGCTGGGAGGACATTGACCCCGCCGACAACGAGCACATCATCGGCCCGCCCGAGCACGTGTAGTGCGCCGGCGCCGTCGACACAGCCGAGATCGGATGTGACCAACCAACCGTTGGTCAGCCCATCACCGGCACGGCGCGCCGGGTTGGCGTAGCCCGCCATCAGCATGGGCCCCCGCAGACGCAGCGGGCGCGGCGGCTCACCGCAGCGGGCGCAGGCCAATTCGACGCCGGCCAGCACCGGCCCGACCCGCGTCGGCGCTGCTGTCGCCTCCCCATAGGGCGCGGTGGCGATCTGTGAGCAAGTCTCGGACATGCCGTAGGTGACGTAGAGCGGCCAGCCCGCATCGAGAGCCCGCCGGGCCAGACCCGAATGCAGCGCCTGACCCCCTACCAATACGACCCGCAGCGTTGGCGGCGGCCGCGCGTCGGCGTCGAGCAAGCGCGCCAGCATGGGCGGCACCAGCGACAGGTGTGTCGCCGCGCCGCGCGCCAGATCCTCCTTCACGGCCGCCGCGTCGAAACCGGCGGCGAGACCAGTTTGCAGCCGCAGCGTCGCGCCGGCCAGCGCACATCGATAACCGATGGCAATGCCACCCACATGCTGTAACGGCAGACAGCAGAGCCATTCGTCACCAGGCCCGAGATCGAGTGTCCGATTGACCAGGCTGCAGGAGGCCAGCACGGCGGCCTGGGTCAGCATCACCGCCTTTGGTGCGCCGCCGCTTCCACTGGTCTGGATCAACAGCGCCAAAGCCCCCCCGAGCGGGCTCGTGGTGGCACCTGATTCCGCACTGGATTGCACGCTGAATTGCACACTGGGCTCGGCGTCTGGGTTCGCAGCGACACTGGTGGGCACCAACCCGCCGTCCTCACCCCGCCAGCGCCACTCGGCGCCGGTTTGGCGAATCAGCGCCATCAGGGCCGCCAGCGGAAGCAACGGCCGCACCGGCATCAGCGCCGCGCCGACACGCGCCAGCGCATGCTGCAGCGCGATTAGTTCAACCCCGGGATCGGCTTCGCACACCACCACCTGCCCCGCGTCCAGGCCCTGCCTCCGCAACAGGGCTGCTCGTTCACTCGCCAGGCGCAAGAGTTCGGCATAGGACCAGCACTGCTCGCCCACGCGCAACGCTGGCGCGGAACCTGCGTGCCAAGGGGCGTCGGCAAACAGAGGCATGTGGTCGTGCGCGTCATCAGGCATGATTAGGGCGGTCAAGGCTGCTGGTCCTGAGCTAGGGTGGATCAAGGGTTCGCGGTATGCTCACTCAGCGAAGCAACGCAGGACGCACCGGAAGCTGGGATATGCGGCGCCCGCAATCGCATTGCTCAGCCGGAGTCTGCGCTGGCGCAATGAAATCCTCGGTTCGACTTGACCTTGCAAACACAAGGGCGATAGCTTCGCCGCTGGTCCGCACAGCCCCATTTGCGTTCATGCGCTTCGAATGGGATACCGGGCACGATAGCCGGGCCGCGGACACCCGCATCGACGTAGCCCTCAAGACATCATCGCTCCCCGATAGGAATCTCTGAATATGCCGGTCGCATTCCCATTCTCCGCTATTGTCGCCCAAGACGAGATGAAGCTCGCGATCCTGATCGCAGCGACGGACCAAAGTATCGGCGGCGTGCTGGTGTTTGGTGACCGCGGCACCGGCAAATCCACCGCCATCCGCGCGCTGGCGGCGCTGCTGCCGACGATGCGTGTCGTCGAAAACTGCGTCTACAACTGCGACCCGGACGCCGCGGAGGCGGCCCTGTGCGAGTCCTGCCGGGACCAAAAGGCCGCCACGGGCAAGCTCAAAGTCCGAAAGGGTTCGGTGCCGGTAGTCGACTTGCCGCTGGGAGCCACCGAAGACCGCGTCATCGGCGCACTCGACCTCGAAAGCGCCCTGACCCGCGGCGAAAAGCGCTTCGAGCCCGGTCTGCTCGCCCGCGCCCACCGCGGCTTTCTCTACATCGACGAGGCGAACCTGCTGGAAGACCACCTGGTGGACGCACTGCTGGACGTAGCCGCTTCCGGCGAAAACGTGGTCGAACGCGAGGGATTGAGCGTGCGCCACCCCGCACGCTTCGTGCTGGTCGGCAGCGGCAACCCGGAAGAAGGTGAGTTGCGCCCGCAGCTGCTCGACCGCTTCGGCCTGTCGGTGGAGGTAACCACCCCGCAGGATCTCAAGAGCCGCATGCAGGTGGTCCGACTGCGCGACGAGTTCGAACGCGACCCACCCGCCTTTATCGACAAATGGAAGCGCAAGGACGCCAAGATCCGCCGCCAGATCCTGAAGGCCAAAGAGCATCTCGCCAATGTCGACGTGCCAGATGCCACACTTCAGCGCGCCACCGAGCTGTGCATGAAACTGGGCACCGACGGTCTGCGCGGCGAGCTGACGCTGATTCGCGCTGCCCGCGCCTTTGCCGCCCTCGAGGGCGACGACGCGGTGGGCGACAAGCACCTGAAGAAGGTCGCCCCGCCGGCCCTGCGCCATCGCCTGCGCCGCAACGTGCTCGACGATGCCGGCTCCACCACCCGGGTCGAACGGGCGATCGAAGAACTGTTCGGCACGGATCAGGCCGGCGCATGATCGACGGCGATGGCGGCAATACCGCTTCTTCCGCTGCAGGCCCGGCCGGCGCCGCCGGCCCATCGGCCGGGCAATCGACACAACCGCAGATCTCGCGCTGGGATGACGCGTGCCATGCCGCGGCCCTGTTCGCGATCGACCCCATCGGCAGCGGCGGTATCGCCGTGCGTGCCCTGCCCGGTCCGGTCCGCGACCTATGGCTCGAACTGGCGCGTGAGCTGCTGCCCGCGGACAAGCCCTTCCGACGCATTCCGCTGCACATCGCCGATGGGCGCCTACTGGGTGGCCTGGACCTGTCCGCCACCCTGCGCGCCGGGCGACCGGTCGCCGAGCGCGGCCTGCTGGCCGAGGCGGACGGCGGGGTCGTGCTGCTGGCCATGGCCGAGCGCGTCGCCCGTTCCACCGCGGCGCACTTGAGCGCGGCGCTCGACACTCACGAGATCCTGGTGGAGCGCGACGGCATCACCGCCCGCACACCCAGCCGCTTCGGCGTCATCGCACTGGACGAGGGCGCCAACGACGAGGAACAGCTGCCGCATACCCTGGTCGACCGCTTCGGGATCTTGCTGGATCTGAACGACGTCGGCTGGCGCGATGCCCTGCCCCCCGACTATGCACCGGAAGAGATCCTGAGCGCGCGCGCGCGCCTGGCCGCGATCGACGTCGGTGAGCAAATGATGGAGGCCATCTGCGGCACAGCGCTGGCCCTCGGTGTCGACTCCTTGCGTGCCTCGCTGGCGGCGCTGCGTGTTGCCCGGGCCGCCGCCGCGCTGGCCGCACGTGACGAAGTGGCGGCTGAGGATGTCAGCATCGCCGCACGGCTGGTGTTGGCGCCGCGGGCCACCCGGCTGCCGATGCCGGAGCAGCCGGACGATCAGCCCCCGCCGGAGGAGCCCCCACCGCCGGAAGAGAACCAGGACGACAACCAAGACAACCAAAGCCCCGAGCAGGAAATCGACAAGCCGCTGGAAGACGTGGTGCTGGAATCGGCCGAGGCGGCCATCCCCAGCAATCTGCTGGCGATGCTGCAAATGGGCGCGCTGCGCAGCCGCAGCCGCACCAGCGGCAAGTCCGGCGCCAGCCAGAGCGGCTCCCTGCGCGGTCGGCCCGCCGGCACCCGGCGCGGCGAGCCCGGCGCCGGCGCCAAGCTCAGCATCATCGAGACCCTCCGCGCCGCGGCGCCTTGGCAGCGGCTGCGCCGCGCCGAGCGGGAGAGTACCGGCAAGGGCGTCGACATCCTGGTGGAGGTGCGCCACGACGACTTTCGCGTCACCCGTTACAAACAGCGCTCGGAAACCACGACGATCTTTGTCGTCGACGCCTCCGGCTCCGCCGCGCTGCACCGCCTGGCCGAGGCCAAGGGCGCCGTCGAGCTGCTGCTAGCGGACTGCTACGTGCGTCGCGACCGCGTCGCGATGATCGCCTTCCGCGGCCCGGGCGCCGAGCTCCTGCTGCCGCCGACGCGCTCACTGGTGCGTGCCAAGCGCGGCCTGGCCGGACTGCCAGGCGGCGGCGGCACCCCGCTCGCCTGCGGTATCGACGCCGCGGTGGATCTCGCCGACGGCGTGCAACGCCGGGGTGGCACACCGGTGGTTGTCATGCTCACCGACGGCCGCGCCAACGTCACACGCGAAGGCATCGGCGGGCGCGCACAGGCCACCGAAGACGCCATTGCATCCGCCCGCGCCTTCCGTGTCGCCGAACTCAAGGCCTTGGTCGTGGACATGTCGCCACGGCCCCGTCCCGACGCCGAAAAGCTCGCCCACGAAATGGGCGCCGTGTATTTGCCGCTACCCCACGCGAATGCGGCGGCATTGTCGAGCGCCGTGCAGGCGGTGTCTTAGCCTCCGACCAGCAACAGGGGCCCAACGCTGGGCCCCGTCGCGATAGCACGACTCAGTCATCAGACGACAACGACCCGAACCTCACCCTGCGACGCCATCCTCATCACAATGACCTCTGCCCGCGTACTCAAGGACAAACTGGCCTGGGATCGTGACAGCCAGGCTTGGCCCAATCGCGACAAGAGCCGTTTCATCGAGGCGGGCGGCCTGACCTGGCATGTGCAGATCGCGGGCAGCGGGCCGGTGATGTTGCTGATCCATGGCACCGCGGCGGCCAACCATTCCTGGGGCGGCCTCCTACCGCTGCTGGCGGCCCGCTATACCATCGTCGCGCCGGACCTACCCGGCCACGGCTTTACGTCGACGCCGGCACCGCGAGAGCTATGTCTGCCCTGCATGGCATCCGGCGTCCATGCGCTGTTGCGGCAACTCGACCTTCAGCCAGAGATTGTCGTCGGCCACTCCGCCGGCGCCGCCATTCTGGCGCGCATGTGCCTCGACCACTTGATCGAGCCGCGCCTGCTCATCAGCCTCAACGGCGCCTTGCTGCCGCTGCGGGGCCTCGCCGGCAAATGGTTCTCACCCGCCGCCAAACTGATGGCCCGCAACTCCTTTCTGCCGCGCTTCGTCGCCAACGGCGCCAAGAAAGACCCCCAGGGTGTACAGCGCCTCGCGGACGGCACCGGCTCCTCACTGAGCGCCGAAGGCGTGGACTTATACCGACTGCTCATCTCCAGCCCCGGCCACCTCGCCGCCGCGCTGAACATGATGGCCAACTGGGATCTGGAGCCCCTTCGGGTGGAACTTCCGCACCTCGCGCCGGAGCTAGTGCTGATCGCCTTTGACAACGATAAGACCGTGCCGCCGGCAGAGGCCGAACGCGCGCTGGCAGTGTTACCCCGCGCCCGCCTGCGCATTGTCGGCGGTTTGGGCCACCTCGCCCATGAAGAGGATCCTCAGCGCATCGCCGCGCTGATCTTCGAAGCAATCGCATAATCCGCTAGAATTTGCGGCAGATCGCTGGACCGGATGCGTGAGCGCGTGGACTCGCACTTGCTATGCCAGACCTGCCGAACGCGCAACCAAAGGAAACGCCTAGTTTGAATTCACAGACGGCCAGTCCGCCTCAGACGCGAGAACGGCGCCCCTATACGGTCGGCGAAGAAATTGCTAGCAGCATCATCCATGGCCTCGGCATCGGGTTATCGGTCGCCGCCTTAGTGTTGCTGGTGGTGTTCGCCGTACCGGCCCACGACCCTTTCAAACTGGCGGGTGCCATCGTCTTTGGCGTCACGCTGGTGCTGGGATATACCGCATCGACCCTCTACCACGGCGTGCCGATTCCGGCGGCGAAGCATGTTCTTAAGATTCTGGACCACTGCGGCATCTACCTGCTGATCGCCGGCACCTATACACCGTTTTGCCTGGTGACACTGCGTGGCGACAACGGCATCCTACTGCTCGGCGTGGTCTGGGGGCTCGCCATCATCGGCATGGCGACGGAGGCATTTTGGGCCTATCGGCCGCGCTGGCTGTCGGCGCTGATCTTTCTCGGCATGGGCTGGCTGGTGCTGACCTCGATGGAGCCATTGGTCGCAAACCTGGCACCCGCGGGCGTCCGGCTGCTGGTTGCGGGCGGTCTCGCCTACACCATCGGCACCATCTTCTATGTGCTGCAACGGGTGAAGTACATGCATCCGGTCTGGCATCTGTGGGTGCTAGCCGGGAGTGTTTGCCATTTCCTCGCGGTGCTGCTGTTCGTCCTGCGCTGACACCGACGCCGGTCAAGGGAGATTCACCTCAACCGGGGGATCGGTCCGCACCGTTCTTGCAGAGAATGAGTTCAGCGGCGATGGCCACCGCGATCTCAGCAGGCGCCTTTCCGCCGAGATCGAGCCCAACCGGTCCATGCAGACGGCCGATGGCCGTGGGGGGCAGACCCAGCTGAGCTAGTCGTTCGCGGCGAGACTGTTGGCTCCGGCGAGAACCCAGGGCGCCGACGTAGAAGGCACGGCACGTCAATGCCTCCATCAGGGCCAGATCGTCGAGTTTGGGATCGTGGGTCAGGGCGACGACGGCGCTGCGCGGGTCATCTGCCCGGGCGCGCACGCAATCGTCCGGCATGCGGGCGTCGAGTTCCACGCCGGTGTCCGCAAACTCCGCAAGGTGCTCGCGGCGAGGGTCGCAGACGACGACGCGATAGCCGAGGGCCTGGGCGATTGGCAGCAGGTGGCGGGCGATGTGCACCGCGCCGATGATGACGAGCTGCAGGCGCGGGCCGAACAGGCGGCACGCGGTGCGCTCGGAAAAGGCGAAATCCGGTGTCTCCAGAGACGGATCAGCCTGCAGGCTGACCTTACCCGTCTCGAGCCACAGTCGACGCCGCACGACAGCACGGTCGGCGATTCTCCGGGACAACCAACACCAGGGGCCAGGGTCATCGACGCGCTCGACGATCAGGTCCAGCCGACCGCCGCAGGGCAGCCCAAAGCGGCGGGTGTCGTCGGCATCGACCCCGTAGCTGACATGAACCGGGCAGCCGGCATCGAAGGCGCCACCGCGGCAGCGTTCGACCAGGTCGGCCTCAACGCAGCCACCGGACACGGAACCGGTCTTCCGCCCGTCGGCGTCGATCAGCAGCAACGAGCCGGCCGGGCGCGGCGATGAACCCCAGGTGGCGGCGACGGTAAACAGCCAGCCGACGCCCTGATCCAGGGCGCACAGCGCGCCGACGATGGCCTCGTCATCACTGCTCATCGCTGCCAGGCCGGCATTGGCGGACGTCAGAGCCGAATCGGCAGGCTGCGCTGCGGCTGGCCTGTAGCCGCGAACACGGCGTTGCAGACGGCCGGCGCAATAGGTGGCAGACCCGGCTCTCCGACGCCGCCGGGGGACTCCTCGCTGGGTACGATGTGCACCTCGATGACCGGAGTCTCGCTCATGCGCAGCAGGGGAAAGTCATCGAAATTGCCCTGCTGCACGCGGCCGTTATCGATACTGATGGCACTCTTCAAGGTTGCGGTCAGGCCGAAGACGATACCGCTCTCCATCTGCGCGACGACGATGTCTGGATTGACCACCAGTCCGCAGTCGACGGCGCAAACGACACGATGCACGCGGACCTGCCCGTTCTCGATGGATACCTCGGCCACCTGGGCGACGTAGCTCCCGAAGGACTCGGCAACGGCAATGCCGCGGTGGCGGCCGTTGCTCAACGGCGTCTCCCAGCCGGCCTTGGCAGCGACCAGATTCAGCACCGCAAGATGGCGCGACTGCTCGGCCAATAGTTGGCGACGCAGGGCCAGCGGCTCGTGGCCGCCAGCCGCGGCGAGCTCATCGATGAAGCACTCGGTGATCCAGGCATTTTGCGAACTGCCGACGGCGCGCCAAAAGCCGACCGGCACGTGGGTGTTGTCGAGCGTGTAGTCGACTTGGACATTGGCGATGGCATAGGGTAAGTTCGCGGCGCCCTCGGCGGAGGTCCGATCGGTCCCATCCGCGACCGCGCCGGGCGCCACCCGCGACAGAATCGAATGACCGACGATATGGTGATACCAGGCACTGGGCAAGCCATCGGCATCGAGGCCGGCACGCAGGCGGTTCAGCCCCGCGGGGCGGTAGAAGTCGTGGCGAATATCGTCTTCCCGCGTCCAGACCACCTGAACCGGCCGCTCGAGCCGTTTGGACAGCTCCACCGCATCACGCACGAAGTCCTGCTCGCCGCGTCGACCGAAACCGCCGCCGAGGAAAGTGGTGTGCACCCGCACCTGAGACTGCTCCAGCCCGGTGACCTCCATGCCGGTACGCTGGCACCTGGTCTGCGCCTGGGTCGGCACATAGATGTCGCAACCGTCGGCGCGCACATCGGCGGTGCAATTCATCGGCTCCATGCAGGCGTGCGCCTGAAACGGCGTTTCATAGACCGCCTCAACGATCTTCTCGGCCGCCAACAACGCTTCCGCGGTGTTCCCGGTGGTGCGTACCGGGATGCCCTGCCCGGAGAGCTTGCGCTCGAAGCGGGCCTTGATCGAAGCACTGCTGACCTCGGCATCGGCGCCAAAGTCCCAGTCGATGTCGAGCAGTTTGCGCGCGCGCAGCGCGGCCCAGGTGTCCTCCGCCACCACGGCGACCCCACCGCTGATGCCCACCACCGCGATCACGCCAGGGGCTTGCAACGCCGCGTTCGCGTCAAACGCACGCGGCGTCCCACCGAACACCGGGCAGCGCTCTACGCTGGCCAGCACCATATTGGTCAAGCGCACGTCGATGCCGTAGCGGGCCCGACCGTTGACTTTGCGCGGCGTATCCAGGCGCGGCGCTGGCGAGCCAATCAAGGTCCACTCGTCCGGCTCCTTGAGAAAGACACCCGGCGGCACCGGCATCGATGCGGCCTGCTCCGCGAGTTCGCCGAAACCGAGTCGTTGGCTGCCGTCGGGATGCAGTACCTCGGCGCGTTCAACGCGACACTCCCCTGCATCCACGTCCCAGCGTCGTGCGGCGGCCTCCACGAGCATGGTCCGGGCAACGGCACCGGCCTCCCGCAGCTTGGTCCAGGCATCGCGGATCGAGGTACTGCCGCCTGTCAGCTGCTGGCCAATGAGCTGATTGGTGTATTCTGGTGCGGCCGGCGCGAAACGCACGCTGATCTGGTCCAGGCCGACGCAGAGTTCTTCTGCGATCAGCATCGGCAAGGCCGTCATGACGCCCTGCCCCATCTCGGAACGGGCCACCTCGAACAGGACGCTGCCGTCGCTGCCGATGCGTATCCAGGCGTTGGGCTCGAACAGGTCGTGACTCTCCGACACCTGTTGCACAGGCTGCCCAACCGCCCGAGCGGGTAGCTGCAGCGCCAGCAGCAACCCGCCGCCGGCAACACCCACTTTCAAGAAATCGCGCCGACTCAGACCGGAATAGCGGGCCATATCAGACCTCCTCGACGGTTGGGCTGGCCGCGCGATGGATGGCCTTACGCACGCGGCCGTAGGTGCCGCAGCGGCAGAGCACCCGGTCCATGGCCTGGTCGATCTGCTCATCGGTGGGGCGCGGATGCTCGGCCAACAACGCGGTCGCCGCCATCAACTGCCCTGACTGACAGTAGCCGCACTGAGGTACCTGCTCGCTGATCCAGGCCTGCTGAAGCGCGGCGCCGATGGAACCCAGATCCTTGCTGGAGGCGTCATCATTCGTGGCCGGCCCGGCGACACCCTGGCCTGCCGAGCCCTTGCCCGTCGACAGGCCTTCGATGGTGACCACGGTCTTGCCGGCAAGGCTGCCCACTGTCGTCACACAGGAATTCACCGGCCGCCCATCGACATGGACGATGCACGCGCCGCACTGGGCGATGCCGCAGCCGTATTTCGTTCCGGTTAGACCGAGCCGATCGCGCAGCACCCACAGCAGCGGTGTGTCCTCGGCAACTTCAAGTTCACGGGGCTCGCCGTTTATGATCAGCGCAATCATGACTACCTCGGTCTTTGGGTCGAGGGCCGCGAGACAACTCGGTGGGGCCCGCTGGTTCGATATCGGATCGGGAGCATTACAGATTCAGCGCCCGTACGAAAGGGTATCGGCAGCGAAGAGGCGGTCTACCTAGATTGCTTGGGGGCGCCGAATGCTTGCAGATGAGTCAAGTTTGCGTTCGTCGTTGTCGTAATCGACTATCCGACGACGATTACGACAACGATGATCACTGCCCGTCTTGCCAAAACGGCGATCATGACTCGTTCGGTCTGAGGCGAAGCCTCGCTAGAGACAGACAGCCCACAGGTGCCGTTGTTACCGCGCGGAGCAGGGAATCCAGGGAGTTTGCCGCCGGCGCCGGCATTGCAGGCTCAGTGGTCGCACTTATCCAGCTTCTCCCGCGCCCCCGGCAGCACCGAAACCAGGAAAGTCGAGATCAGGATGACCGGCGCCAGGATGATCATGACCAGTGCCAGGAACAGGACGATCTGCTGCACATAGGCGATTGCTGGAACCACATGAGTCGCGGCAAGGAACAGCAGCACCGCGCCGGCAAAGAAAATCGCCGAAACCACCACGCCATCGCGCATGGTCCGGCAGCCTAGAATCAGCAAGCGATGCGACATAGGCGCCTCCTCTTCACAGAGCTGTCTGCGCCCGACGGACGCGAACGCGGTTAATGTTTGGTAGGTGAAGGCTAGCACAGGGAGGCGCGCGGCGAGATGATTGCGTTTCGCTGGCAGCGGCAAGTAGCCAGCGTTACGTTAGACTGGGTTTCGGAAAACGCACCTACTGAGACTTTGCCGCACCCAATGCCAGACCTGCCCGTCCTCGCCGTGCTGCTGCTGTCCGCGTTCGTGCACGGCGCCTTTGGCTTCGGCTTTCCGATGGTATCGACGCCGCTCCTGGCGTTGATGATGGATTTGCGCGCGGCCATCCTGCTGACGCTGATTCCGACCATCTTCATCAATCTGGCCAGTATTCTCGGCGAAAAGCATCGCGCCGAGGCGCTGCGGTTATTCTGGCCGATTCCGGCCTTCACCATCGTCGGCAGTCTGATCGGCACGCAAGTGTTGCTGTCGGTGGACCCGGAGCCATTCCGGATGCTGTTGGCCTTGGTGCTGGTGGCCTATCTGCTGGCAGAGCATTTGCACGGCGTCGACCGCGAGCGCAACGTACCAAAGTGGGGGCTTGCGGTGCTCGGCCTAAGCCTGGGCCTGCTGGCCGGGGTAGTGAACATCTTCGCCCCGGTGTTGATCGTGTTTGCGTTGTATACGCGGATGCGTCCGGAGCTGATGGTGGCCGCATTCAACCTCAGTTTCATCACCAGCAAATCCGGCCAGCTGATCGGCTTCGCGCTCAACGACGCACTCGACAAGACCGTGCTGACTCAGGCGTTGTGGGCGTTGCCGCTGGTACTCGGTATGCTCTGGGCAGGCATTCTGCTGCGCCGACGCATCCACCCGGAGCACTACCGAAAACTGCTTCGGCTCGGTCTATGGGTGATGGCGGCGGCCTTGATTTGGGACACTTTGCGCAAGTTCTGAGCGCCAGGCGGCGGCCGATTGCAGATGATCGACACCGGCAATGCCCCGCTGGACTGTCGCCGGATCAGCCGCCGTCGCGCGTCATCTGCTCCAAACGCCCCTGGGCCAGGCGACCCTCCGTGGTGTCTGGGAACCGCTTCGCTACTTCCATCAACATCCGCTGGGCCTGCTCCAGGTCCTGCTGGTCACTATACACATACCCGAGCTTGAGCATCGCGCCGGGCAACTTCGGACTCAGCGGATAGTCGGCAACCAGGCGGTTGAAGTGGATCAACGCAGAGGGATAGTCCTTAGTGACATAGCCGATCTCGCCAAGCCAGTAAAGGCCGTTGTCGGCGAATTGGCCCTGGGGATAGCGGACCAGCATCGACGTGAACTCCTGCTTGGCCTCCGGGTATTTGCGCTCCTTGAGCAGATCGAACGCGGCACGATAGGCCTCCCGCTCGCCGCCCTCGGTGGTCTCTGGCGACGGCAGCGCGAGGGTACCGCCGCTGCTGCTGCCACGCCCTAGGGCGCCAATCCCCTGCTGCGGCGGTGGGGCAACGATGGGGGCCGAGGCGTCGATGCCGCCATCGCCGGCAGTGTCAGCGATCGGACCCTCCGCGGACTCACCGGCGCCCGCATTTCCGGCAGTAGGCTCCGCGCCACCCCCTGAGCCGGGAACGGCGCCGGGAACGGCGCCGGGATCGGAGCCCGTTGGTGCGCCGGCATCGCCGCCCGGCAGCGGCGGCCTAACCGGACCGGCGCCGAATCCGGCAAAGCCGCCGCGGTCCATCTGTTGCATCCGATATTGCTGCACCTCGACCTGGCCGCGCAATTCCTGGACCTCCTGCTGCAGCCGCTGGAGTTGCAACACCAAGTCCGACAGGGCCTGCTCGTTGAGCATGCGTTCCAGGCGATCGAGCCGGGCCTCGGTGCCGCCGCCCAGAGCGCCACCACCGAGTGCGCCGCCACCGAGTGCGCCAGCACCGGGCGCGGCGCCGCCGTAAGGCAGAGTGCCCTGGGTCTGCGCACCGACGGGCGGCATTGCCGCCAGAGACAAGAGAATGGCGCTGGGCGCGAGGAGGCGAAGGAGTCGTCGGCGCATGTTCGAATACCTTGGTTCAAAGACGTCAATAGACCAGTTCGACGCGGCGGTTGAGCGCCCAAGCCTGCTGGTTGTGGCCAGGATCGGCCGGCCGCTCCTCGCCATAACTGAGCCTGCTCAGCTTATCGGCGGGCACGCCCTCGGCCACCATGAAGCGCTGCACCGAGTCGGCACGGCTGTCGCCGAGCGCCAGGTTGTAATCGCGCGTCCCCCGCTCGTCAGTGTGCCCATCCAGCGTCACCCTGGCCCCGGGCGTGCGATACAGGTAGTTCGCGTGCACGCGCAGCAAATCCAGATATTCGGGCTTGATCGCGGCGTTGTCGTAGTCGAAATAGATCACCTTCCGATACAAGGGGCTGGAGGGATCGTCCAGCGGCGACAAGGGCTTGGTCTCCAACGGCCGCGTGACGGTGCCAACATCGCCGCTTGGACGATTCATCGCGTCCAGTTCCGCCGCGCTCGGCGCGGACGCGGGCTCGGGCACCGATGCGGGCGGCTTCGTCGCGCAACCGCTGACGACGAGTGCCGTCGCGAACAACAGTAAGGACCGGCGCAGGCACTGGGTCACGGCTTGGCTCCTGAAATGGCGAGAACGGGCATGTGGGGGAGGTCGATGATGGGCGTCATAGACACGAAGCTACGACGGCTCAGCGCAGCAGTGGCGACCACGCGGGCTCACGCACCTCACCGGAGTCCTGGGACAACCGCTGGCTGGCGCCGCCGCCGATAGGCTTGACCGCGAGCACGCCGCGGCCGTTATTCTGGGTAGCGTAAATTACCATGCTGCCATTCGGCGCGAAACCAGGCGACTCGTCCAGCGAGCCGCTGCTGACATAGCGCCGCGAGCCGCCACGGGCGTCCGTCACCACAATGCGGAAGCTGCCGCCCTCGCGGGTCACCATGACCAGCGAGCGGCCGTCCGGCGCATAGGACGCGGCGGCATTGTAGTCGCCCTCGAAGGTGACGCGCTCGGCCGGTCCGCCGGCCGCCGACACGCGATAGATCTGGGGCTTGCCGCCGCGGTCGGACGTGAACACCAGATGGCTGCCGTCCGGCGAGAAGGCCGGCTCGGTATCGATGGCGTAGTGGTCGGTCAGCTGGGTCAGCGCTCGCGTGCCCAGGTCGAGCACATAGACGTCCGGATTACCGCCCTTGGACAGCGTCATGGCAAGTCTTCCGCCGTCCGGCGAGAAGGCGGGCGAGCCATTGATGCCGTCGTAGCTGGCAATGCGCTCGCGGCGGCCGCTGGCCAGGTCCTGCAGATAGATCGACGACTGCCGGTTCTCGAACGAGACATAGGCGAGCTTGCGACCGTCCGGCGACCAGGCTGGCGCCATGATCGGGTCGGCGGAGTCGACGATGGTCTGTGGATTGAAGCCATCGGCATCGGAGACCCGCAGGGTCACGCGCGACTTCGGGCCGCGCCCACTGGACGTCACGTAGGCGATACGGGTGGCGAACACGCCCGGCTCGCCGGTGAGTTGCTCGTAGACCGCATCGGCGATGCGATGGGCGGCATGGCGCAGGCCCTTTTCCGTCGACGGCACCGAATTGGACAGCAGCTTCTTGCCGCTGAAGGCGTCGAACAGCTGATAGCGCACCATGTAGCCACCCGCCGGATTCGGGGCGATCTCCCCCACCACCAGGTTGTTCATCGACAACAGCTGCCATTCGCGGAAGTCGATGTCCTCCTGGCGGTGGGGCGTGACCAGCATCTCCCGGCGCGACATTGGTTTGAAGCGGCCGCTGCGAGCCAGGTCAGCGGAGATCACGGAGGCGACGTCGACACTGGGCCGGGCACCGTCGAGGTCGCCGAAGGGCACGACGGCGATGGGTTGTGCGCCCTCGACCCCGCCGGTGATCTCGATGGTGAGTTTGGCCGAGGCCGCCGCGCTGAACAGGCTGAATACGATCAGCCCGGCGATGACGACCGCGAAGGGCCTCTGGATCTTGTGATGGGATTTCATGGTGACGGCCCTTTAGGGTCGGAATCTCAGATTGAAGTCTTCGAACAGCTCGAATTCGCTGCCGTCCGGCACCGGCAACGGCGACGCCTTGTTGATGGCGACCACCACGGACTGGTCGAAGGCCGCGTTGCCGCTGCCCTCGATAACACGCACGCTGTCGGGCACCACATAGCCGCCCGGCTCCAGACGCAGGTTCACCACCGTCTCGAGGTCGCTGCGCGACACCGATGGTCGCACCCAAAACTGCCGCACGCGACTCTGGATGGCCGGCACCCACTTGTTCGCGGTCTGTTGCCGCGCCGCGGCCATGCGCTGCTCCGCGGCAGCGTCCAGCCGGCTGCGATCGGCAGCCAGTTCCTCGGCCAGCGCCGCCTCGAGTTCACGCTCGCGGGCTTCGACCTCGCGCCGCTCCTCGGCGGCCCTGCGTTCCTGCTCCAAGCGGCGTTGTTCGGCCTGCTCCGCCTGGCGCTGGCGCTCCCGCTCAGCGTCGCGGCGGGCCTGTTCCTCGGCACGGCGCTCGGCCTCCAGGGCCGCTTCGCGCTCTGCCTCCCGTTGCTGGCGCGCCTGCTCCTCGGCGCGGCGCGCGGCCTCCTCGGCCTCACGCTGCTCTCGTGCCTCACGCTCCTGGCGTGCGGCCTCGGCGGCCTGTTGCCGACGCTCCTCGGCCTCCGCGCGACGACGCGCCTCCTCCGCGGCCCGGCGCTCGGCCTCCTCGGCCACCTTGCGGCGAATCTCGTCCTCGGCCTTGCGCCTGGCCTCCTGTTCCGCGCGACGCTGGGCCTCCTGCGCCGCCTTGCGCTCGCGCTCCTGCGCGGCCAAGCGGTCTGCCTCCAACTCAGCCTGGCGCTGCCTTTCCTGCTCACGTTCGCGCTGCAATTCGGCCTGGCGCTCTGCCTCCACCCGCTCGCGCTCCGCCGCCTGCTGGGCGGCCAACTCGGCCGCGGCCACCTCCTGCTCCAGCGACGGCGCGGGGCCAGTCTGGGGCTCGGCTTCCAGAGTGGGAACAGGTGTTGGTTCCGGTGCTGGCTCCGGTTCCGGTTCTGCCTCCGATTCTGGCGTTGGATCACGCTCCGGAATCGGCCTCGACGGCGGCGCCGCACGCAGCGCCTCGATACGCCGCTCGATGTCCGGCGTCGCCGGCATCCGTGCCTGCACCATGTTCTCGAAACCGCCCACGTCCTGATTGCGCACCAGCCAATCGACGCCGGTCAGCATCAGCACCAGCAGCGTCAGGTGCATGAGAAAGGACCACAGGTAGGCCTTCGGATAGCGCTTCAGAATCTGCCACATGGCGGTCCGTCAGCGCGAGCCGTCCACGGGCGGGCGTGTCACCAACCCGACGCTTGGCGCACCGGCGGCCTGGGCCGCAACCATCGCATCCACCACCAACCCGTAGTCCACCGAGGCGTCGGCCCGCAGCATCACCGGGGTCGCCGGGGCAACGTCGAGCACGCCGCGCAGGCGCTCATACAGCAGTTGCTGGTCCACCGGCAGCAGATCGGCATCGCCGAGATCCACATACGTGTCGCCGAACTGATCGACGTGGATCACCACCGGCGGCGAGCCCTCGCCGGGCTGCGGCTGCGCCTCGGCCTGGGGCAGGTCCACCCTGACGCCCTGGGTAATCAGCGGCGCGGTGACCATAAAGATCACCAGCAGCACCAGCATCACATCGATGTACGGCACCACGTTGATGTCCGCCATCGGTTTGCGGCGGTTGCGGCGTTCCTTTTGTTTCACGGCGCTCGTCTTCTCATGGCGCAGGCGTGGATGGCAGCAGGCTCTTTCCTCATGCCGCGCTCGCGACGCCGCGACGCCCCTGGCGCTGCAACAGCGTAGAGAACTCTTCCATGAACTCCTCGTAGCGGTTGTTGAGTCGCTCGACCTGGTTGGAGTAGCGGTTGTAGGCAATCACGGCGGGAATCGCCGCGAACAGGCCGATGGCTGTAGCCACGAGGGCCTCGGAGATGCCCGGCGCCACCAGCGCAAGGGTCGCTTGCTGCATATTGCCGAGGGCATGAAACGCATGCATGATGCCCCAGACCGTGCCAAAGAGTCCCACGTAGGGGCTCGTTGAGCCTACCGTCGCCAAGAACGACAGATTCGACTCCAGCCGGTCCATCTCGCGGCTTAGCGCCACACGCATGGAACGCTCTGCACCCAAGATCACGGCCATGGTGTCGTCCGGCTCGGTCTTGCGCAGGCGCACGTATTCCTTGAAACCGTTGCGAAAGATCGCGGCCAGCCCGGTCAGCGCCTTCTCCTCTTGGCCGAGTTCTCGGTACAGCGCGCTCAGATCGCCGCCCGACCAGAACTGCGCCTCGAAGTCGTCGGCCGCGTTCCGCGCGCGTTTAACGACACGCGAGCGATCGAAGATGGCGGCCCAGGACAGCACCGAGGCCAACACCAGGATCAGCAGCACCAGCTGCACGACCAGACTGGCGTTAAGCACCAGGTCCAACAGGGAAAGCTCAGAGCCCATCAATACTCTCCGACTGAAATGGGGCCCATCACGGGATCGGGCACGGGAGCGGGATTCGAACCTGCGTGTGAGTCGGCGGTCGTCCCGATAACAAGACCAGAGAGCGCGGCCAAGATGCCCTGAGGCATCCGCGTTGGACGCATTCGCTCCGCGTCTACGCAGGCGACGTTGACGCTCGCCCGGCAGCAGAGACTGCCGTCCGCCTCACGCAGCACCGTCTGCTCGAAATCCAGGCTTGCACGACCCTGCCCAGACAAGCGAGAGGTCACCACAAGGAGGTCATTGAAGCGCGCGGCGCCGCGATACTCGATGCCCATGCGCCGCACGACAAACAGCACGCCCTGGTCCGCCCGCAGCCGATCCTGCTCGAAGCCGAGGGCCCGCAGCCACTCGGTCCGCGCGCGCTCCATGAAGTGCAGATAGGTCGCGTGATAGACGACGCCGCCCGCGTCGGTATCTTCGAAATAGACGCGCACCAGCCAGCGGAATGCCGCCGACGGCTCGGTCGCAGGGTTCATGGCGCTGGTTCCAGTGCAAAAAATCCCACAATCATAGCGAAAAGCTGCCGACAAGACAGGCTGGATTGACAAATCGGTCGATGAAACAGGAACCGCCGACCTTCCTGTCGGCGCTTCGCACGCCGCGCGCCGGTTGGAGAACCGGCACTGCAAGTTCAGGCGGTAGGCGGGTCGAACAGGTCCGGCATCGGTGCCGCGTCCGTGCGCTGGGGTGGACGAAGTCCGAGGTGCTGGTAGGCCATCTGTGTCGCGACGCGTCCGCGCGGCGTACGCATCAAGAATCCTTGCTGGATCAGGAACGGCTCCAGCACGTCTTCGATGGTACCCCGTTCCTCGCCGATGGCCGCGGCCAGACTCTCGACACCCACCGGACCGCCATCGAACTTCTTGATCACCGCATCGAGCAGCCGCCGGTCCATATGATCGAAGCCAAGCCCGTCCACCTTGAGCATCCCCAAGGCCTGATCGGCGACAGCGCGGGTAATGCGCCCGTCAGCCTTGACCTGGGCATAGTCACGCACCCGTCGCAACAGCCGATTGGCGATACGCGGTGTACCGCGCGAGCGGCGGGCGATCTCGGCCGCACCGTCGGGCTCGGTCTCGATGGCCAGGATCTGCGCTGAGCGCCGCACGATATGGGTGAGATCCTCCGCGGAATAATACTCCAGCCGCTGCACGATACCGAAGCGGTCGCGCAACGGGGAGGTCAGCAGACCCGCTCGGGTGGTCGCGCCGACCAGCGTAAACGGCGGCAGATCCAGCTTGATGGAGCGCGCCGCCGGCCCATCGCCGATCATGATGTCGAGCTGAAAGTCCTCCAGCGCCGGATACAGCACCTCCTCCACCACCGGGCTCAGGCGATGAATCTCGTCGACGAACAGTACGTCGCCGGACTCCAGGTTCGTCAGCAGCGCGGCCAGGTCGCCGGGTTTCTCCAGCACCGGCCCAGAGGTCTGGCGCAGATTTACCTGCATCTCGTGGGCGATGATGTGCGACAGCGTGGTCTTACCGAGCCCTGGCGGACCGAAGATCAGGGTGTGGTCCAGCGCCTCGCCACGGCCACGAGCGGCTCCGATGAAGATCTCCATCTGCTCGCGCACCGCCGGCTGGCCCACATAGTCCGCCAGCCGGCGCGGTCGGATCGCGCGGTCGAGCGCGCTGTCGTCGTCTGCGGCTTCAGGGTCGATCAAACGGTCTGGATCGGTCATCGGGAGTTCCGGCCGAGGCGGGTGCAGGCGGCAAGATAGCACAGCAGCCTGAACCGCCGTTTATCGATCGGACAACTTCCCGTCTGGACTGTCGTTCCTGGTCCGACGGATTGCCGAACATCGCCCGCCAGGGCTTGAGCAGGCTCGGGGCCATTGGCAGCCGCAAGCCCTTTGCCCAATGCAGCTCGCTCGCCAAACCCCTGAAAACCCAGCGGGAATTGACGTGCCTTTGTCCCGAGTGCGAGCGAACTTTCTGTCATCTTTAGGCTCTGATTTCCCGAGCTTCATAGAAGCTTACTGACTCCTTGTCGTGTTCCCCGCCTTTGGCGGGGTTTTTTTTGGCCCAGGCGTGGGATGATGGGAAGGGGCGGCTTTCGAAACGCCCTATTCGACTGTTGGCGAGCGTTCTTGACGGTGCGATTGCCGCTTATCGCCGGAAGGATTGGCCCGGGGGCAGGCCGACGCGCCGACTGAACAGTCGGCGCTTCCACTGCCTCCCGGCGCTTCGAGCCGTATCAGCCACCGCTCATGAACATGGTCATCATGAGCTTGTTCAGACGGCCGACAAAGGCGGCGGGATCATCGAGTTGACCGCCCTCGGCGAGTTGGGCCTGGTCGAACAGGATCATGCCGAGGTCGTTGAACTTGCCGTCGTCGGTCTCGGATTCCAGACGCTTGACCAGCGGGTGGTCGAGGTTGACCTCCAAGATCGGCTTCTGCGCGGGGGCGTCTTGGCCGACCGCCTTCAGCACGCGGGCCAGGTTGGCGCTCATGTCGTGCTCGCCGACGACGATGCAGGCCGGGGAGTCCACCAGACGGGTGGAGACGCGCACCTCCGCTACCCGCTCGGCCAGCGAGTCTTTCAGGCGCTTGAGCAGATCGCCGTGTTCCTTCTCGGCCTGTTCGGTCTTTTCTTTCTCTTCCTTGTCCTCCAGGTCGCCGAGGTCGAGCTTGCCCTTGGTGACCGATTGCAGGTGCTTGCCCTTGTACTCGTGCAGGTGCGAGACGAGCCATTCGTCGACGCGGTCGGACAGCAACAGCACCTCGACGCCCTTTTTGCGGAACACCTCCAGATGCGGGCTATGGCGTGCCGCGGCGGGGCTGTCGGCGGTGATGTAGTAGATCTTGTCCTGGCCTTCCTTCATGCGCTCGATGTAGGTGTCGAGCGACACGGTCTGGTCCGTGCCCTCGGCCGCCGAGGTGGAGAAGCGCAGTAGCCCGCCGATCCGTTCGCGGTTGGCGAAGTCCTCGCCGGGACCTTCCTTTAGAACGCGGCCAAACTCGTTCCAGAACTCCTGATACTTCTCCGGCTCGTCCTTGGCCATGGTCTCCAGCAGGCCGAGCATGCGTTTGACGTTGGCGCCGCGGATGGTGTCGATCTTGCGGTTGTGTTGCAGGATCTCGCGGGATACGTTCAGCGGCAGGTCGTCGGAGTCCACCACGCCCTTGACGAACCGCAACCAGCGCGGCATCAGCTTGTCGGCCTCGTCCATGATGAACACGCGCTTCACGTACAGCTTCACACCGTGCGTCTGCTCGCGCTCCCACATGTCCCAGGGCGCACGCTTGGGCAGATACAACAGCGCGGTGTATTCGTTGGTGCCCTCGACGCGGTTGTGCACCCAACTCATGGGCTCTTCGAAGTCGTGGGAGATGTGCTTGTAGAAGTCCTTGTACTCGTCGTCGGTGAGCTCGGACTTGCTGCGCATCCATAGCGCGGTACCGCGGTTGACCTGCTCGAACTCGGGCGGCTGCTCGGTCTTGGCCTCGGCGTCCTCGGCTTCCTCGCCTTCCTTGTCGGCGTCAGTCTCGTAGTTCTCCTTCTCCATCTCCACCGGCATGGCGATGTGGTCGGAGAACTTGCCGATGATGCTGCGCAGGCGCCAGGCGTCGGCGAACTCCTTCTCGTCGTCCTTCAGGTGCAGGATCACGTCGGTGCCGCGGCTCGGCTTGTCGACCGTCTCCAGCGTGTAGCTGCCGCGACCGTCCGACTCCCAGCGCACGCCGTGCTCGCTGGTCAGGCCGGCGCGGCGCGAGATCAACGTGACCTTGTCGGCGACGATGTAGGCGGAGTAGAAGCCGACGCCGAACTTGCCGATCAGGGCGTTGTCGTTGGCCCCACCTTGCTCACCCTCGCCTTTGGCGCTCTGCATGGCCTCGACGAAGCGCCGCGTGCCGGAGCTGGCGATGCTGCCAATGGTCTCCGTGACCTCTTGACGACTCAGGCCGATGCCATTGTCGGAGATGGTCACGGTGCCGGCGTCCTTGTCGACCAGCACGCGCACGCGAAGATTTGGGTCTTCTTCGAGCAGTTGTTCGTCGGTCAGGGCCTCGAAGCGCAGCTTTTCGGCGGCGTCGGAGGCGTTGGAGATCAGCTCGCGGACGAAGATCTCCTTGTTCGAATACAGCGAGCTGATGACCAGGTCTAGCACCTGGCTCACCTCGGCCTTGAATTCGAGGGTTTCCTTATGGGCATCTACGGTCATGGTGATGGGTTACCTACTTGGTTGGAACGCTACAGGTTCAAAATGTTGGGTTCGATGGATTGAGGTCGGAATTCGAAGCGGTTGGCGCGGGGACGGCGATCCGTCGTCCGCGCGCGCAACGCAGCCGCTACAATGGTGCCGATAAGCACCGCGCGCTGGGTCGATAGCGGCGAAGTTTTAGAGGCAAACCAACTCGATTTCAAGGGTAATGAAGATGGCAGCGACGATCGTCAACACCACACCGTTCGACGACCAGAAGCCGGGCACCTCGGGCCTGCGCAAGAAGGTCAAGGTGTTCCAGCAACCGCACTATCTGGAAAACTTCGTCCAGGCCATCTTCGACACGCAGCCCAAGCTCGACGGCGGCACGCTGGTGGTCGGCGGCGACGGGCGCTTCTACAACCGCGAGGCGATTCAGGTCATCCTGCGCATGGCCGCGGCCAACGGTGTGACCAAGGCGCTGGTGGGCCAGGGTGGCATCCTGTCCACGCCGGCCGCCTCGTGCATCATACGCAAGTACAAGACCCAGGGCGGCATCATCCTATCCGCTAGCCATAATCCGGGCGGGCCGGACGAGGACTTCGGCATCAAGTTCAACATCGATGCCGGCGGCCCGGCGCCGGAGTCGGTGACCGATGCGATGTTCGCGCGCACCAAGACCATCGAGCAGTACCGGACCATCGACGCCGAGCCGGTGGACCTCGACCAGATCGGCGCGGTGATGCTGGGCGACATGACCGTGCAGGTGCTCGACCCGGTGGCGGACTATGCCGACCTGATGCAGACGCTGTTCGACTTCAACGCGATCCATCAGCTGTTCAATTCCGGCAGCTTTCGCATGCGCTTCGACGCGATGCACGCGGTCACCGGCCCTTACGCGAAAGAAATCCTAGAGCACCGCCTCGGCGCCGAGCCCGGCACCGTCATGAACGGCGTGCCGCTGGAGGACTTTGGCCATGGCCACCCGGACCCAAACCTGGTGCACGCCCACGAGCTGGTGGAACTGTCCCACGGCGCCAGCGGGCTCGACTTCGGCGCCGCCTCCGACGGTGACGGCGACCGCAACATGGTCATCGGCCGTGACTTCTTCGTCACCCCCAGCGACAGCCTCGCGGTACTGGCCGCTAATGCCCACCTGACACCCGGCTATAAGCACGGCATCGCCGGCGTCGCCCGCTCCATGCCAACCAGCCAGGCCGCCGACCGCGTCGCCGAGGCGCTGGGCGTGGAGTGTTTCGAGACGCCCACGGGCTGGAAGTTCTTCGGCAACCTGCTCGACGCCGGGCGCATCACGCTGTGCGGCGAGGAGAGCTTCGGCACCGGCTCCGATCATGTACGCGAAAAGGACGGCCTGTGGGCGGTGCTGTTCTGGCTCAACCTGCTGGCGGTCAAGCGCCAATCGGTGGCCGACATCGTCACCGAGCACTGGCGCCGGTTCGGTCGCAACTACTACACCCGCCACGACTACGAGGCGGTCGACAGCGACGCCGCGACCGGCCTGGTCGACCACCTGCGCATCCTGCTGCCGGACCTGCCGGGCAAACGGCTCGGCGACTTCACCGTCGCCTACGCCGACGACTTCAGCTACACCGACCCGATCGACGGCAGCGTGTCGGCCCGGCAGGGCATCCGCATCGGCTTCGAGGGCGGCTCACGCATCGTCATGCGCCTGTCCGGCACCGGTACCCAGGGCGCCACGCTGCGCGTCTACATCGAGCAGTACGAGCCGGACCCGGCCAAACACGACCAGCCGGTGCAGGATGCCCTCGCACCGCTGATCCTGATCGCTCGCGAACTGGCGCAGATCGAGGCGCGTACCGGCCGAGCCGAGCCGGATGTAGTCACCTGAGGTAGAAAGCGGGTCGTGACCGCCGGGGTTGGTTTCAAACCGTGCTTGGTGGTGATGCTGGAAAGAGACTGTTCACCACGAAGTGCACGAAGTGCACGAAGAAAAACGAAGAAGAACAGGGTGATTGAGACGCGTGTAGCTAATCTCTAGCGCACCTGCAGGGTGACGCCCGAAGTCTACCCGTATCATTGAAATCCTTCGTGCTCTTCGTGTGCTTCGTGGTGCAACCCACTGATTGAGGGTGATGTCTTGGGCGGGCGTCTTCGGCGGCGAACGAAAGCCCCCTTTTCGCATTCGCCGAGATCGCGGCGGCTTAGAGCTGATCCAGAATCCGCCTGCGGATCGACTGGTATTCCTCAGCGCTGATCAAGCCCTGCTTGCGCAGCCCCTCCAGTTCCTTGAGGCGCTCGGCCGTCGCCCCACTTCCCTGCACGGCCGGTCGCCCCGCCGCGAGCCGCTGTGCGGGCACCGTCTGTGGCGTGGTCAACAGCGGCGCGTCAGGGCGGCATTCCAGGTCCACGGTCAGGCTGCGCTTCAGTAGGTCATTGTCGACCTCCATGGTCTCGGGCGTGCACCCTGTCCGCTCCAGCGTCAGGGTGCCTTCCCGATGCCAGTCGAGGCCCTTACGCTTGTGCGGAAATACGCGATCCGCGTAGATTTGCATGGGCGTGGTCCCGATCGCCTGGCCATTTGCCAACACGGTCGCGCCGGCCGGGTCAGACCGAATCTTGACGGGGATAGACAAACAGCCCTGCAGCGTCAG
>CAVOSE010000064.1:0-103539 GCA_963698775.1 uncultured Gammaproteobacteria bacterium | reverse complement strand
AGGTCGCATTTATGTTGAGTTGTCGCGCCGATGCCGGTGCTGCTGAGCATCGGCGCGATTGGAGCTCTACATAGTTACAGGTCCAGGAGAAAGCGCATCAGCTCATCGGACGGTTGGTAGCGTATCGGGTCCATTGCGGGCTCCTGAAGGCGGGCCAGAGCGTTTTGCTTCATTGTCAGATCGGCCTCGACGTAGCGATGCGTGGTCGTCATGCTCTCATGCCCCAGCCAGAGTGCGATGACGCTGAAGGCGACGCCGGACTGCAGCATATGCATGGCGGTGGAGTGGCGCACCGAGTGAGGTGAGATGTGACGCATGTTGAGGCTGGGGTAGCGCTCAGCGGCACGTGCCACCGCGATCTCCAAGCGTTTGTTGACATTGGAGCGCGTCATCGCCTGTCCGTTGCGATTGGGCAGCAAGGGCGCCGAACTCCCCAGTGAGGGATTGCGCCGCAGCCAGGCTCGAATTGCCTGTACGGTGCCCTTCCACAGTGGAACGGAGCGTCGTTTACGGCCTTTGCCATGCAGATGGACGCAGGGCGAGGCGTCGAGCACGACATCGCCGAGCTGCACGCCGATCAGCTCCGAGACGCGTGCCCCGGTGTTGTAGAGCATGCTCAGCAAGAGATGATCGCGCTGCGAGGTCCAGGTCTCACCCGGCGCGCCGATCACCGCCAACATCTCCTCGCGCGTCAGGAACCCGAGCATCGGTCGCTCGAAGCGTTTCATGGGGACGCCCAAGGCCTGCTCGATGCACTGCAAAGAGGCCAGATCACGGCGTGCTGCGAATTTTAGGAAGGCGCGCAATGCCACGAGCCGCAGATTGCGGGTTTGCACCGTATTGTGGCGTTGCTGTTCCAGATGATCGAGGAAAGCCAGGATCAGGTCGGGCGCGATGTCGCTCAGCAACAGCGCAGTCGGCGCTTTGCCCAAGCGCTGGCTGGCAAAGTTCAGAAACAGCACCAAGGCATCGCGGTAAGCGGCGACGGTATGCGGGCTCATGGCACGCTGGTTGACTAGGTACAGGGTAAAGAACTGTTGCACCAACGCCGGAAACGACGGGGGATTCGATACGTTGGCTTCAGACATGGTCGACCTCCGCGCCGAGTGGCAGCGGTTCGAAGCGTTCGCCTGCCAGTCCCAGCAACTCGGGAACGCCGGACAGATACCAGTAGGTATTGCTGACACGGATGTGGCCGACATAGGTCGACAAGGCCAGCATGGCCTGGTCGATGTCGATTCCCTGGGCTTGCCAGAGCACCAGGCGACGGACGATAAAGGTGTGGCGTAGATCATGGACGCGGATCGCCGCGTGGGAGCCGCGGTTGACCCAGCCCAAGTGCTCACGCAGTTGCCGAAAAACCCGATCGACTTGGCGCAGGGACATGGCGCAGCCGAGCAGCCGACCACGGGTGGTGACGAAGAAGGGTGTCTGCTCTGACGGCGTCATGTGCAGATCGCGCTGTTGGCGATAGTCGCGCAAGCCATCGCGCACAGTGGGATGCAAGGGCACATAACGGGATTGGCCGAACTTCGTCTGACGCACCGTCAGCACGCCGGCGTGCAGGTCGACGTCCGCCTGGGTCAGGTTCAGCGCTTCGGAGATGCGCAGACCCGTGCCCGCCAGCAAGCCGAACAGCGCCTCATACGTGACGCCACGCAGATCCGGCTCAAGCCGTCGCGCGGCGGCCAACAGGTCGATGAGTTCCGGTTGGGTGAAGATATGCGGGGCGGGTCGCCCTGCGATGCCCCCGAAGACAGTGCTATCGGGTACCTCGGTGGCGGGCTCGAATTGCTGCAGCCAGGTGATAAAGGGGCCAAGGCCCAGCAGCCGTCGTGCCCAGGTCGCGGGATTGTCGTTGTGGGTCTTGGCCTGCCGCGCCCAGGCGCTCATCACGTCGATGGTGAGCGGCCCCGTCAGCGCAAGCTGGTCGACGTAACGGGCGAAGCTTCTGAGAGCGCCCGCGATCGTGCGCAGACGGTAGCCGAGCCGGCGACGCTCGGCCAAATAGTCCTCGACGCGGGTTTGCAGCGACACGGTGCTGTTCATGCGTCCCTCCCCGGCCACGGCAAGGCGATCGCCGAGAGGTTGCGCCCGTCGAGCTTGGCGTAGATTTGCGTGGTTTCCAGCGAGCGGTGACGCAGCACATCCGCCACTTCTTTCAGCGAACTGCCGCCCGCGAGCAGACGGCTGGCCAGGGTGTGGCGCAGCAGATGCGTCCGGGTATAGGGTAAGCCGGCGCGCGCGTAGGCTTGGCGGATCGCCTTGGCGACCGTATCCGGACCGATGGGCTGACCGATGGGGGTCGCGTGGCGGACAAAGATCGCCCGACTCAAGGTCTGGGGACGTTCGAGCCGAAGGTAATCGGCGATGGCACGCCCAGTCGCTTGCGGTAGTGGCAAGCAGTCTTCGCGCCGACCCTTGGTGCGGCGCAAGCGCAGCGTGCCGGCGCGCCAGTCGATGTCATCGAGTGACAGCACGGCAATTTCCCCGCGACGCAGGCCGAGATCCAGCGCGCAGCGCACCATGGCATCCGCCCGGTGTGGCGAGCGGCCTGTCGCGTCGCCGAGCACCGCCTCCAGCCGCTCGACCTCGGTGCTGCTCAGGGTCTGCGGCAGGGCCGACAGCGCCCACCTCATCGGATACGCGAGCACGCCGATCAGCGCATGGACCTCATCGCCACAGGTGCTGCGGAAGCGGAAGTACCCGCGCAGCGCCGCGATCATTGAGGCGGTATCACCGGGCGAACGGTAACGCTCGCTTTGGCACGCAACGAATCGGCGCAGCGCCTCGGGCACGATCGCCGCAATAACGATGGGCTGATCGCCAAACTGCTCGCGCAGAAGACGACTGACCGTGCAGCAATGCTGACTGCGCGTCTTCACGGCAAGACCGCGCACATGGTCCATGTACGCGTCGAAGCGGCGCAGTTCCTCCTCGACTGGGGTTGCCGGTGGCATGCGCTCGGCGATCACGCCTTTGGCCCGCAGCAACGTCAGCAGCAATTTCAGTGCGGCTTGCCACGGCCAAGGCGGTTGCAGAGAACGACACCGCGAGCGGTGCTCGCTGAGAAACCTGGCCGTCACGGCCTCGTCCAGTTGCGCTACCGTGAGCTGCTGGTCGTCCATCCAGCAAGCGAAGTCGGCGAGACAGCTGAGATAGAGGTTGCGCGTCGAGGAGGCGTAATGCCAGTCATGCAAATGACTCTCGAACGCATCAACATGCAATGCAAGCGGACTCGCTCGAAGCTCGTCGACCGGGTCTTGGTATGGTCGTCGCGTAGGGCTCATCGTGGTCTCCTAAAGTGCTGGGATGGCACTCCAGAAGACCTGAAAATTATGTTGAGTTCATCCTAGGCTCTACCCGCTTCAGCCCTTTTCCTTCGGCCGCTGTCGACACCCTCAGATGTAAACTCTACATAAATGCGACCTCTACATAACGGCCATTATGTTGAGCGCTACATAATGGCCGAGAGCGGACATCAGGGGCTACCGAATCGACCCAAGATCGTCTCGCCCGTAGGCGTCCGCGCCAGCGGTGGACGAATCCGGCGGGGCCAGCCCGGATTAGGGTGAGAACTTCCCGCGGAATAGAGTGAGCGAGAACTGCCGGTCTCTCTGGCACCACGCTAACAATAGCGCAGTGTGTGCGCCCCGTCTCGATTTGCTTCGACAGCCTCGGGGATGCCAGCACAGCATGCTTTGGCATCGCGTCCGTTCGCTGTGCGGCAATCTCGACCGCCCTGTCCCGTTCCGTCTGAGATTCGACCGGGATGGCCAGTCAGTCAGTAGCGTCTTCAGAGGCTGCGCCAGCCGTTACGTCGTACGGGTTCACCGTTCGAGCATGCGTCCGCAGTGGTTCCGCGGCGACTAAGGAAAATTCTGAGCAATTTGGTAAGCTAAGCTCCGGCCGTCGTCCAAACGAATTGATGTAAGCGGTTACATTCGAATCAACGCTCTGATCGACGAGTCCCGGTTGAGGGTATGGCCGGCGCTATATGACGCCCGATCGAGTCTGCCGGCGCGCCGAGCAACGCACTGGTATGGCCGTGAAACGACTAAGGAGCCCGCTCCCTGATGCCTATCCGTCCTAAGGATCTCATCTATGCGCTCGACGAACGGCCGCCCCTCGGTCACCTGACGCTGCTTGGCCTGCAGCATGTCGCAGCGTTGCTGCCATACCTGGTGTTGGTCGCGATCGTCGTGACCAAGTCTGGTGACTCCTCGGGCGTTGCGCATAATGCGATCGCACTAGCGATGATTGCGATCGCCGTGACTACCATTCTGCAGTCCCTACGGCGGGGGCCGATCGGCTCGGGGTTTCTCGCTCCGCCTGTCGTTTCGGCCATTTACTTGCCGCCGTGTCTGCTCGCGGCGGAGCGCGGCGGTCTTCCCCTCGTGTGTGGCATGATCGTCTTCGCGGGCGTGTTCGAGGCGCTGCTGTCGTGGGTGCTGCCGCGACTCCGCAAGATCTTTCCGCCGGTGGTGTCCGGCATGATCGTCATGGCCGTTGGTTTTGAACTCGGGCTTATCGGCGTGAAGGAGTTCTTGGATCAATCCGTGGCGCATGCCCCCGATTCGCAATCCATGCACTACCTGACCGCGACCGTTACGCTGGCGGTGATGGTTGGGCTTTCGGTCTGGGCCAAGGGGTTGCTTCGCCTGCTGTGCGCACTCCTCGGCATTGTCCTGGGCTATGCCTTCGCCGTTAGCGTTGGGCTGCTGACCCCAGACAAGCAGCAGGCGATCGCCGCCGCACCCCTTGTCGGACTGCCAAACGCAGGTTTCCTGGCCTATCATTTCGATGTCGAACTGGTGCTGCCCTTCATCATCGCGGGCCTCGCCAGCGGACTGCGCGTCATCGGCGTGGTCACAACCTGCCAGCGCATCAACGATGCGGGCTGGACACGGCCGGAGATGTCGAGCATCCGTGGAGGCATCCTCGCGGACGGAATCGGTTGCGGGCTGAGTGGCCTGCTTGGCACGCCGGGCATCAGTGCCGCGCCCAGCCTGGTCGGCCTCTCCAAGGCGAGCGGGGCAACCAGTCGATCGATCGCTTGGGCCATCGGGGTCTGGCTGCTCTTGCTTGCCTGTCTGCCGAAGCTGGCGACCCTGATACTGACCATGCCCAATGCGGTCATCGGGGCCGCGCTGGTGTTCAACGGCAGCTTCATGCTCGTGGCCGGCATCCAAATCCTGACGTCGCGCCCAATCAATGCCCGCACCACGCTTGTCATTGGCATCCCCACGCTGTTCGGTCTGAGCCGCCAGGTCTTGCCCGATTTTTACGCCTCTCTGCCCCATTGGATGCAACCGATCACCGGATCGATCATCGACATCACCTTGATCGGTGCGGTGCTCGCGAACCTGCTGTTCTTGATCGGGCGTAAGCGGACGGAGGTGATCACGCTGTCTGGGCCGACCGATATCGACCTGGAAGGTTCGCGGCCGGTGCAGGCGATCGAGCAGCAAGGCGCAGCCTGGGACGTGCCTCGGGATGTCTTGACCAGGGCCAAGACCACCGTATCGGACCTCTTGGATCTTATCGCCGCGGGCAGCAGTGCCGAAGGACCGATCGATCTACGGCTGTCGTACGACGATTTCGAGTTGACGGTGCTGATGACTTATCAGGGGGTGCTTCCCAGTTTGACCTCGGATCAGAAACCGACTCGCGAGATGCTCGAAGAGCAGAGCTTTGCGGTTGGACTCACGGGGTTCTTGTCGGCCCTCCAGGCCGATCGAATCGACCGGCAGGCTCATGGCAGTGCTTGCAGCCTGAAGCTTGTGTTCAACGTGTAGCGCCCTTGCTTGCGTCGGAACCATCGGACCAACGGGGCGGGTTGGACCTGTTCGCCCTGTTCGTCGAGTACAGGGTTGCGCGGCTGAGTTCGGCGTCTCGCTCGTGCATCTCTGGGGACGGGCCCGATGGCCATGAACCTCGATTTGGCAGTCGGCGTTAGCAGTCCACTATGCTCAATAGGTGGCATGCGTACGGTAGCAAGGGTTTGACCGTGCGACTGAAGTCGCACCTACCTCCGCATCAACTGGTAAACAAAAAAGGTAAGGTGATTACCGCTGTGCCTCAGCTGAACCACATTCAAAGCCCCGAAGGGGCGTGTCACGCCAGCCAAGGGCAACGCCCTTGGTGTACAAGCATCGATTTCAGTCCTGAAAGGGCGTGAAATTCCGTGCTGCTGGGTCCAGCTGAGCTACAGCGCTAATCACCAAGCTGTGAGTCGGCTCCCTGCCGACGAGGGTCTGCGACCTGTCCCAATGCGGACGCAATGGGTGGGGGCGCGACTGTCCGCTGTTGGCGGAATCCTGCCGTGCCGGGCCGGCGGCGTCAATGTCGGCTTGTGGCTGGCAGGAGTCACCTGACGCACTCGGAAGCGGTCGGTCGCAACAGGTGCTTGGATCGATCCCCGCCGGGGCTGCCGGTGATCCGACTCGTGGTGGCTCCCACTCCGGGTTTGAGTCGTTTACGGATCTCCCCACTCTGTCGCGCAGGTTGCTCCACGTGACGAGGTTTTCCGATCGTTAGTTCGGGTGAATGTGAGGGGTTCGTGGCGAAGCAGTGTTGGAGACAACCGCCGGTCGCTTCGCAAGCATCCCTACCTGGTGTCCTATATCGGAAGCGAGGACCTCGTCGATGTTTGGCGAGTCTTGCGTGGTCGCCGGGACATCCCGCCGTTGCTGAGAGACCACACCGAAGAGGATGCGCACTGAGTCGTTGCCTAGCGTGGAGTGTGCAAACAAGCCGGTGTTTCGGCTGGTGCCGGTCGCCGCGCCGAAGGTTCAGCGCCGTCTCGGCGAGGCCAAGGACTTGGTCCAGATCGCAGCGGACTTCGATACCCTGCCGGACGAGCTGCGGGAGCACTTCCGTTGAGGGTCCGGCTGGACCGCAGACCGGCCGATGCCGCTGACCCACCTGTTAGGTGCATTGCTAAAAAAGCATCAAGCCCCGGACCTTAATCCGGACCCCGGCAACGTGGGTTTCGCCGTCGCGACCCTACAACAAGACCCGCTCCACGCCGCCGTCCTTGACCCGCTCAACAAAGCGCTTCTGCCAGCCGTCGCCGAGCAAGTGCTTGGCCAGTTCGACGACGATGTAGTCGGTCTGTAAGCCCGTCTCGTCGGTGTACTTGGCCAGGCCCTGCTGGCAAGCGGGGCAGCTGGTCAGTAGCTTGACCTCGCCGTTATCGGCGCGGGGCTTGCCGGTCAGGGCCTGGATGCCTTGGGTGAGTTCCTCGTGCTTGCGGAAGCGGATCTGGTTGGCGATGTCGGGGCGGGCCGTGCCGAGCGTACCGGCCTCGCCGCAGCAGCGGTCCGACAGCGGTACCGGTTGGCCCATGAGTTTGGATGCCACCGCCGTCGGCTGATAGGTCTTCATCGGCGTGTGGCAGGGGTCGTGGTAGAGGTACCGCGTACCCGTCACGTCGTCGATGCCGACGCCCTTTTCCATCAGGTACTCGTGGATGTCGAGCAGCCGGCAGCCGGGGAAGATGCGCTGGAACTCGTAGTTCAACAGCTGATCCATGCAGGTGCCGCAGGAGACGATGACGGTGCGGATGTCGAGATAGTTCAGCGTATTGGCGACGCGGTGGAACAGGATGCGGTTTTCCATCGTGATGCGGTGGCCGCTCTGCTCCAGGCCCGAGGCGCGTTGGGGGTAGCCGCAGCACAGGTAGCCCGGCGGCAGCACGGTCTGCACGCCCTGGTCGAACAGCATGGCCAGCGTGGCCAGGCCGATGTCGGAGAACAGCCGCTCGGAGCCGCAGCCGGGGAAGTAGAACACCGCCTCCGAGTCGTCGCTGAGCCGGCTGTGTCGCGCAGGATCGGTACCTGGGTCTTGTCTTCCAGGCCGAGTTCCTGGCGAAAGGTGCGCTTGGGCAGGTCGACGCGGATGGAGCGGCTGACCAACTGCACCGCCTGCGCCGCGGGATTCGGCCTGCCGCTGCTGGCGCCGGGGTGCCGGTTGGGGCGGTCGGTGAGCCGCAGCCCCTTGGCCACGGCGTTGGCAAGATTGAGCCCGGCAAAGCCCCACTCCGCCAGGCCCTTACGCATGATCTGGATGGCGCGCGGGTTCTGGCTGTTGAGGAAGGCCATCGCCGCCGCGGCGCCGGGGCTGCCGCGCTTCTTGCCGCGATCCACCAGGATGCGGCGCATGCGCATGGTGACGTCGCCGTAGTCGATGTTGACCGGGCAGGGGTTCAGGCACTTGTGGCAGACGGTGCAATGGTCGGCGACGTCGTTCATCTCGTCGAAGTGGCGCTCGGACAGGCCGCGGCGGGTCTGCTCCTCGTACAGGAACGCCTCGATGATCAGCCCGGTGCCGAGGATCTTGTTGCGTGGCGAGTAGCTCAGGTTGGCGCGCGGCACGTGGGTCATGCACTTGGGCTTGCACTTGCCGCAGCGCAGGCAGTGCTTGACGTCGTCGTTCAGCGCGCCGAGCTCGGTCTCCTCCAGGATGATGGCCTCCTGCGTCACCAGTCGCAGCGACGGCGTGTAGGCGCCGTCGAGGCCGGAGTCCGCGGCCAGCTTGCCGGGGTTGAAGCGGTTGTGGGGGTCCACCTGCTGTTTATAGGCGGCGAAGGCGGCGAGCTTGTCGGGCTCCAGATAGCGCACCTTGGTCAGGCCGATACCGTGCTCGCCGGAGATGACCCCGCCCAGGTCCGTGGCCAGCGCCATGATGCGGTCCACGACTCGGTCGGCCTCCTGCAGCATGGCGTAGTTGTCGGAGTGCACCGGGATGTTGGTGTGCACGTTGCCGTCGCCGGCGTGCATGTGCAGCGCGACGAACAGCCGCGAGTCGCGCGCCTGGCGGTGGATCTCGGCCAGGCGCTCGCGCACGCCGAGCATGTCCTGGCCGGCGAACAGTTCGCACAGGCGGTTACCGACCTCTTTGCTGTAGCTCTGGCGCAGGTCGCGGCGCAGCATCAGGTCCAGCAGGCGGTCACCAACCTGCACCAACGCGCGTTCGGGCTCGCGCAGCAGGTCCAGATGCTCGATGGCGGGTTCGTCGAGGCGCTGTAGGATCTCGCGCCAGCGCGCACGCGCCTGCCGCACCACCTCGATGGCCGTGTCGCGCTTGGCGGACAGGATGGCCGTCGCCTCATCGTCGCTGGCGTAGTCGCCGAGCGGGCGCGCCTCGGTGAGCGGTCCGTTCAGGTAGTCGAGCACGGCGGCCATGATGGCGTCTTTGTTGCCGATCGACTGCTCGATGTTGATGCGCTCGATGCCGCGGCTGTACGCGCTGAGTTGAGGCAGCGGGATGACCACGTCCTCGTTGATCTTGAAGGCGTTGGTGTGGCGCGAGATGGCCGCGGTGCGGGCGCGGTCGAGCCAGAAGCGCTTGCGGGCATCGGCACTGACGGCGATGAAGCCCTCGCCGTCGCGTTGGTTGGCCAGGTGGATGACCGCGTCGGCCACCGCGGCGACGGCGTTCTCGTCGTCCGAGACCAGGTCTGCGATCAGCACCATCTTCGGCAGTTCGCGGCGGTTGGCCTTGGTGGAGTAGTCGACGGCGCGCACGTAGCGTTCGTCGAGGTGCTCCAGGCCGGCGATCTGCACATCCGAACGGGCGTCGACGAAGGCCTTCACCTCGACGATGGCGGGCACCGCGCGCTCCAGGTCGGTGCCGAAGAATTCCAGACAGACGGTGCGCACGTGGTCCGGCATGCGGTGCAGGATGAAGCGGGCGGAGGTGATGATGCCGTCGCAGCCCTCCTTCTGCACGCCAGGCAGACCGGACAGGTATTTGTCGGTCACATCCTTGCCGAGGCCGAGCTTGCGGAAGGCGCTGCCGGGCATCTCCAGCAGCTCAGGGCTGCCCTTGGGCGTGACGCCGTCCTCGGCAAAGCGACTGACGCGAAAGTGCACCCGATCGGCGTCGTGAATCTTGCCCAGGTTGTGCCCGAGCCGCTCCACCTCCAACCAGTCCGCATTCGGCGTCACCATGCGCCAGGAGGCGAGATTGTCCAGCGCCGTGCCCCACAGCACTGCCTTTTTGCCGCCGGCGTTCATGGCCACGTTGCCGCCGATGCAGGAGGCGTCTTGGGAGGTCGGGTCGACCGCGAAGGCCAGGCCGTTGGCATCGGCCAGGTCCGACACGCGGCGGGTGACGACGCCGGCACCGCAGCGCACCGTGGGCACAGGCCCATCGACGCCGGGCAGGGCTATGCGCTCGACGCCCGACAGGTCTTCGAGCTTTTCGGTGTTGATCACCGCCGTGCGCGCATCCAGCGGCACCGCGGAGCCGGTGTAGCCGGTGCCTCCGCCGCGCGGGATCAGCGGCAGGCCGCAGTCGATGCAGGCGGCGACGATGGGGGCGACCTCGGTCTCGGTGTCCGGTGAGATCACGACAAAGGGCATCTCCACGCGCCAGTCGGTGGCGTCGGTGGCGTGGGAGACGCGGGCCAGCCCGCCGAAGTCGATGTTGTCCTTGCGCGTGATGCCGTTAAGGCGCTTGCGGATGCGTTGGCGCAGGGCCTTGTCGTGCTCGAACTGTTCCCCGAAGGCCGTCACCGCGTCGCGGGCCGCGGTCAACAGGTCGCCGGCGCGGGCGTTGTTGTTCAGGCGCTGTTCGAATTGGTCCAGCCGATGGTTCAGCGCCTCCACCAACAGTCGGCGACGCTTGGGGTCTTCGAGCAGGTCGTCCTGAAGGTACGGGTTGCGGGTGACCACCCACATGTCGCCCAGTACCTCGAACAGCATGCGTGCCGAGCGCCCGGTGCGGCGCGAGCCGCGCAGTTCTTCGATCAGCCGCCAGTTGGCCTCGCCCAAAAAGCGGATGACGATCTCGCGATCGGAGAACGAGGTGTAGTTATACGGGATCTCGCGGATGCGGCCGGCGCGGTGCTGGGGTTCGGCGTGCTCGAGGTTTGGGGGTGTCGCGCTTGAAGGCGGCACCGGCGAAAGGGAGTCGGGGGGCATAGCGGACATTCGGCTTTGCTGCGGTGCGTCAATACTACCGCAACAGGCAGGGCCGCCGGCATTGACATCGACATGCCGCAACCGCGCGCTGCGCCGGGTTTGGCGCCGGCGAGCCCCGGATTCATTGGCTGTCTTGGCCGGAAAGCCAGCGCGGCAGCGGCCCTGATCTGCACAACGGTGGACTTTCCGCGGTGGCCGAGGTTACGTTCGCCCTAATTTAGAGTGCTTAGAGGCGCTCAATGCTTGCAGGTAAGTCAAGTTTGCCATCGTCGTTGTCGTTGTCGTAATCGACTATCCGACTACGATTACGACAACGACAACGATGATCACTGCCAAACTTGCGGGAACGGCGATCACGACTCGTCGGTCTGAGGCGAAGTCTCGCTAGCGCGTTTTGGTCAACATTGCACCCAGTACACTTTGCTTCGATACTCTGACGTCAGTCGAACGCTTCATGTTCCGGTTTGCACCGGGCCGTGAACCTCAGGAGATCACCTGTCTAAAGACGACCCTGGACCAATCATGTACATCCCAACCCCCCGCACCCTGGGCGACATGTTGCGGCAGCGTGCCGGCCAATCTCCCGATAGCGTCGCGATCCGCTATGAGGACAGTTCGATAACGTACGCCGGACTGGATGCCGCCGTGGACAAGGCGGCTCGGCTGTTGATGGAGTTTGGCATCCATCGCGGCGATCGCGTTGCGTTGATGTTGCCGAACTGCCCCGAGATGCTGGTGTTCGACTTTGCCTGTTTTCGCCTCGGTGCCACGGCAGTGCCCGTGAACTCGCGCTATCAGCGCGCCGAGGCAGCTTATGCGCTGTCTCATTCGGGCGCCAGCCTACTCATCGCCGATAGTGCTTTTCTGCCCATCGTCGATGGTCTGGAGCGGGAGTGCGACGCACTACGCCACCTATTGTTGCGAGGCGGTAACGGGGAGCGCGAGCGTGATGTCGATCGGCTCCTGGCGGGCGTGGAGGCATCGCCCGTCGAGGACGCGGCCAGTGCTGAGGATGCCGCGGTCATTTTCTACACCTCCGGCAGCACGGCCAAGCCGAAAGGCGTGGTCCACACGCATGCCGGCCTGCTCGGTCAGGCTGGCTGTCAAGGCGTTACGCGTGAGATGGCACCGGGGAGGCGATGGCTGATCGCCACCGGCATCGGCTATGTGGCGGGTCTGGCGGGCGTCAGTGTGCCGGGGCTGTACAGCGGCGTCACGCTGGTGGTCGAAGAGGACCTGTCGGCGGATGCCCTGTTGCGCGCCATCGAGCGCGAGCGCGCCCATGCCGCCGTGATCTTGCCGACCAAGCTACTCGACATGCTGGAGAGTCCGCTGGCGGACAGCCTTGATCTCAGCAGTTTCGAGCAAGTCTACGTGGGTGGCGACGAGTGCTCGCATGCCCTGTACCAGCGCTTTCGGGCGCGCTTCGGCTACGACCTGGCTCAGTTGCTGGGCATGACGGAGTGCGAAGGCTATCTGACCAACCGGCCCGGCAGCGACAATCGCATCGGCTCCGTGGGCGAACCGGCGAGGGAGGTCAGGGTCCGCCTGATATCGAGTGACGGTACCGAGGTCTGTGATGGTCGGGCCGGGGAACTCCAGGTGCATGCGCCGGGCTTGATGCAGGGGTATTGGCAGGATCCGGACACCACGCAGCGCACATTGGTCGATGGCTGGCTGCTGACCGGGGACGTTGCCCGTCGTGATTCCGACGGGTACTACTGGTTCATCGAGCGCAAGCGCGAGATCGTCATCCACGACGGATCGAACATCGCGCCACACGAGGTCGAAGACGTCATCGACTCCCACCCCGACGTGGCAGAGAGTTGCGTCGTCGGCGTTTCCGACCCAAGGCATGGCGCCGTCCTCGAGGCCTTCGTCGAACCCGAGGCCGGGGCTTCCGGACTTGCTGGGGAGATGCTCACGGCCTGGCTCAAGCACCGTATCGCCGCGTACAAGATCCCGACGCTTTGGCGCATCGTCGGTGAACTCCCACGCACGGCCACCGGCAAGATGGACCGTAAAGCGCTGCACGCGCGTGCTGCCAGCGAGCATTCCGCCGGTCCTGGACCAGCTGCGCCCGGTTGAAGCGCCGCTCAGGCCGGCTTGCTGGCGTGGCCGGCGCGGTCGGCGACAGCTCGCTTCAGGGCATCGACGCGCTTGGCAATCCAGTTTTCCGCTGGCACCGCCTTATCGATATCGAGGCTCCCCAGCCGCTTGCCCGGCTGCTCGTTGACCCCGGCGAGGTAGACCCGGCAGCCATGGGCCAGGGCCTCGTGGATGGTGCTTTCCAGCGCCAGCGATGTGGTCACGCCCAGGTGCGGCACATCGGTCAGATCGATGACCAGGCTGCGCGCGTCGGCGAGGGCGTTTTGCTGGCGCGTAAGGGCCTTTGCGGCGCCGAAGATCAGCGGTCCGCTGAGGCACAGCATAACCACACCGTTGCTCGGGTCGCCGAGGATCTTCTTCTCCTCCGGCAGCGCGTTCGTGCATTCCTCGCCGTCGTCCTCTCCAGGCAGCCCGAGCACCCGCACCTCCTCGGACTGCAGGTCGGCGAGCCGCCGGATGGTCAGGATGTTGGCGACGAACAGCCCGATGCCCACCGCCGTAATCAGATCGACGAACACCGTCATCGCGATAACGCCGTACATAATCAGGGCGCCGCGCATCGAGACCTTGTGTGCGCGCTTGAGAAAGCCCCAGTCGATGATGTCGATGCCGACTTTGATGGCGATGCCCGCCAGTACCGCTTTCGGGATGATCTCCACCACGCCGCTGGCGCCGAACACCACCACGGCCAGGATCAGCGCGCGTGTGACGCCCGATAGCGCGGTACGCCCACCGGTCTGGATGTTGACCACCGTGCCCATGGTAGCGCCCGCGCCGGGGAGGCCGCCAAACAAACCGGAGGCGAGATTTCCCAGTCCCTGCCCGACCAATTCCTTGTCGGAGTTGTGCTGGGTGCGGGTCAAACTATCCGCAATGACCGACGTGAGCAGCGCGTCGATAGCGCCGAGCATGGCCAACACCAGCGCATCCACGACGATGGTCTGCCATTGATCGGCGCTGAAGGTCGGCACCTGGATCGACGGCAGACCACCCGGAATCTCGCCGATGGCGCGATAGTCCGCCCCGCCCAGCGCGACGATGGCCAGCAGCGTGCCGGCGACCAGGGCCAGCAATTGCGGCGGCACAAAGCGCCGCCACTGCTTGGGCATCAAGAACAGAATGGCCAGCGCGAGCACACCGAGCATGAACTCGCCCGGCTTCATATCGGCCGCCAGACCGGGAAGCGCCTGCAGCGATCCGAGCACGCCGCCGCCCGGTGACGCATAGCCCAGCAGCGCCGGCAACTGGATGATGATCAGGATAAAGCCGATGCCTGACATGAAGCCGGAGATGACCGTGTAGGGCATCATGGTCACGTAACGGCCCAGCTTGAGCACGCCGAAAAGCACCTGGAACAGGCCCGCCAGCATGACCGTGGTAAAGGCCATCGCCATGCCGTGCTCTGGATCGGCCGCGATCATGGTCGTGATCACCGCGGTGAACACCACCGTCATCGGCCCCGTCGGTTCCGAAATCAGAGTTGGTGTGCCGCCGAACAGGGCCGCGAACAAACCCACCAACACCGCGCCGTAGAGGCCGGCCTCAGCGCCGGCACCGGACGCGACACCGAACGCCAGCGCCATCGGCAGCGCGATAATCGCCGCCGTGACGCCGCCGAACAGGTCGCCCTTCAAATGGCTTAGTCCGATTTGGTTGAAAATCCGCATCGCGCTCTCCGCGGCAGGGTTGGTTTCTCTGGGATGTCCGCGATGTGGGCGCGGGGCCCCAAGAAGAAAATCATTTGTTGAAATTGAGGGAATAGAGTCTGGTCTATCGAGCGGCCCCAAGCAAGGGATCGCCCGGCAGCCGGTGAGGCCTGCGCTGCGTTTCGTTTAGGGTGCCGGCCCAACGCGATGAGTGCGGCCGCGCGGCCCGGATGGAGTCCCACCCCGGATGATGTCCCAGAAGGAGCCATCCGACCACGTCGATCCCCGGCAACGGTCTCCGCTTTGTCTGCGACGCGTCGTGCTTTACGGTGAAGTTTGGCTTGACGTTCGGCTTCGAAACGCTTTTAATACGCGGCTTCGTCGCGAAGCCAACTCACGACGCAGATTTCCTTCGTTAGCGGTTGAGACCTGCGGGTCGACCACGAAGAGGGATCAAATCCGCCCCCATTTGGCCCAGGTAGCTCAGTTGGTAGAGCAGAGGATTGAAAATCCTCGTGTCGGCAGTTCGATTCTGTCCCTGGGCACCATTCTTCCAAAGGCAGAATGCCGAACGGTGCTTCCCCTGATGGCCATGCCTCTTCAGAAGAGGGCGCCGGGCTTCGGAGCCGCAGACGGCTTTTTCGACAAGCCGCTCCTTCGTCCCTGATCGCTTGCGCTAGGTTTAGCGTATGGTCGCTTGGTCTGAGTTCCTTTATCGACGGTCTTGAGTATCGTTTCCGGCGCCCAGTCGAGCGACGAGCGCCATATCTGAAGCCGGATAAAGCTGAGCCTTTACGCTGTGGATCTTTTCGAGCCTTCAGGTCCGAGATGACTGACCCTTGGCATTTTCAACGTTCGAACACGCCTCTTCGCTCGTTCGTAAAAAATCGGCCACCCCTGTACCGCGCTCTACGCAGCCTGAGGTTGGCTGCACTCCTAGGCCCCGTCAGGAATAGCGTCATCAGGTATTACAGATGGCGTGATTCGAAACCTCCTCTGCCGACGCAACCGCGGACGCTGTTCCCGGAGTTGGATGCCGGGAAACTTGTTGCGTCCCTGCGGCGAGACGGCTTGGCGACCGGGCTACGGGTCCCTTCGGAGCTGGTGGCCGAGATTAGGTGGTTTTGTGCATCGCACCCGGCGCATGGAGCCGCCAACAAGACCTATCGCATCGCCTTCGAGCCTATCGATGCGCCTATCGAGGGCCGGCGGACTTTCCGCTATCTGTCGCCTCACAAGCGTTGCGAGGCCGTGCGGAAGCTAGCCTTTGATCCATTGCTGGTCGCTGTCGCCGGCCAGTACTTCGGCGTGAATCCGGTGATGTACGATACTGAAATATATTGGTCCTTTCCGTCGGTCGAAAGCCGTCGAAGTGACAACGCCAAGGCGGTGACCGATCCCTTTCATTTCGAAGCAGGCGATTTCATGTCGACCGTCGTCTTCGTCTATCTGAGCGACGTTGACGCACAATGCGGCCCGCACGTCATGATCACAGGGACGCACAAGCGCAAGACCCTGCGCCAGTTGCTCACCAACCGCATCAGTGCCGAGAACGCCTTGACGTGTTACGGCAACAGAATGCAGACGATCTTGGGTCCGAGTGGCACAGGGTTTTTTGAGGATCTGTCCGGCTATCATCAGCGCAGCGTGAGTTCCAAGCCCCGGCTGATATTGGGTATCCACTATATGATGCAGCGTGACTCGTAATGGTACGTTTGCGCATCGACAGAGGAGTAGTGCTCACCGTTTAGCTGCCTCGCCTAAGGCGATGGAAGCAAAGGCGCGCGGACGGAGGAGATGGCTGGGAGCAAAGACCAGGACGCGCACGTCTTGAGTCTAGGGCGCACCGCCCGTCCTCAGAGTCGAGGAAAAAGGGGCCACGCTCGAATGGCGCCGAACGCTACGCAAGCGCTTGAAGAAGCATAAGAAAAGCTCGCGAAGATCGTTCGGTCGGCTTTGCAACCTGCATTGATCCGCTACAAAGATCCCCAGCCATTGCGTCGCCGGCGCAGGCGTAGGTTGGGCAGGATGAGTCCGAGGAGGATGCTGCCACCGACGACGCCGGCGCCGATGAGGAACCAGCGTTGGTCGCGGTGATTGGCAAGTTCAACGTTGCGGTGTTCGAGGTCGTTAACCTTTTCCATCAGTTCGGCGACCTGATCTTGGAGTTGTTGGCGCTCCTCGTTGATACGCACGGCGTTGGCAGAGGCGTGGCGGATCTCGGCCAGTTGTCGCTCCAGCTGTTGTTTGGTGCGTTCGAGGGTCTTGTAGCTGTCGGTTAGCGTGCGCTGTGATTGCTGCAGCGTACTGAGCTTGGCGGCGAGCTTGTCCGGGGCTTGCTGCAGTTCTTCCAGTTGCGTACGCATCGCGGTGACCTGGTTGCGGGCGGCGGGTTCTGCTTGCAGGTAGCGCGTCAGAATATAGCCGGTCACGCCGTCCTCGGTGCGCACATGAGCGTAGCCGCTGCCCGCATTGACGCCGAGGATCTCCAATGGCGTGCCACTGGGGAGGGTGCGGGTAATCTTGTAGCGCGTGCTCTCGCCTGCGCGCAAGTTGAAGTCGTACTGGTCGGTGACATACTGAGTTTCGGCCTGTGCGGCGATCCCGACAGGCAGTATGGCAGCGAGCAGCAGCAGGGGCAGAAGGCGTATCACTGCGATTGTCCTCTTGCGCGGGCGTTTGTTTCAGCGCCTGCGATGGCCTGGCTTTTGATGAGGTTTCAACTCGCGGTATGACGCTGAGCCATGAACCTTATTGCGGTCCGCCGACGATGAGCAGTTCGAGCAGAGCCTTTTGGGCATGCAGACGATTTTCGGCTTCGTCCCAGACCACCGATTTCGGACCGTCGATGATCTCGGCGCTGACCTCTTCGCCGCGGTGTGCTGGAAGGCAGTGCATGAACAGGGCGTCTGGCTTGGCTGCCGCCATCACGGCCTGGTCGACGCAGTAGCGTTTGAAGGCTGCCGCGCGGTCTTTTTGCTCCTGTTCCTGCCCCATGCTCGCCCAGACGTCGGTCACCACCAGGTCCGCGTCCTGGGCAGCCGCGAGCGGGTCGCGCACCAGTACGCAGCGGTCGGCGGCGTTGCTCAGTATCTCCTCCTCCGGGTCGAAGCCTTGCGGACAGGCGATGCGTAGCTGGAAGTCGAACAGGCGCGCGGCGTTGATGTATGAGTGGCACATGTTGTTGCCATCGCCGACAAATGCGACGGTGCGCCCGCGGATGCTGCCACGGTGCTCTAGGTAGGTTTGCATGTCCGCCAGCAACTGGCATGGGTGGAAGCGGTCCGTCAGGCCGTTGATGACGGGCACCCGGGAGTGGGCGGCGAAGCGTTCGGCGATGGCGTGATCGAAGGTGCGCAGCATGATGGCATCGACCATGCGCGATAGCACACGGGCGCTGTCTTCGATAGGTTCACCGCGGCCGAGTTGGGTGTCGCGGGGCGACAGAAACAAGGCGTGCCCGCCGAACTGGGCCATTCCAGTCTCGAACGAGACGCGGGTGCGCGTCGACGACTTCTCGAAGATCATCGCTAGCGTCCGCTGGGCCAGGGGTAGGTAGCTGACGCCTTGCGCCACCATGTGCTTCAGCTCGACGGCTCTTGCTATGAGCGCCTCGGCTTCCCGCGGTTGGAGGTCGAGCAAGGTCAGGAAATGGCGGGGCGGTTGCAGCATCGCGTTCGGTTCTCCGGCCCGACTCATGCGGGGGCGAGAAATGCGCGGATCAGGCGCGAAACGGCATCGACAATGCAATCCGCCTGCTGGTCGTCGATGATCAACGGCGGCAGTAGCCGTACGACGCGCCCGGCCGTGACGTTGATGAGCAGACCCTCGTCGAGGGCGCGGGATACCAGCTCGGGGCAGGGCCGGTCAAGTTCGATGCCAAGCATCAGTCCCCGACCACGAACCTCGACGACCCCGTCGGTGCCGTCCAATGCATGGCGGAAGCCGTCGAGCATCCGTTGGCCGAGGATGGCCGCCCGTTCGCTGAGTCGCTCGGAGATCAGGGCGTCCAGCACGGCGCTGCCAGCGCGGCAAGCAAGGGGGTTGCCGCCGAAGGTGGAGCCGTGCGAGCCGGGGCCGAATACCTCGGCCGCGGCGCCCCGTGCCAGACAGGCACCGATCGGCACACCGTTGGCGAGTCCCTTGGCCAGAGTCAGGACGTCCGGCAGAATGCCCGTGTGCTGGTAGGCGAACATCGTCCCAGTGCGGCCCATGCCGGTTTGGATCTCGTCCAGCATCAGCAACCAGCCATGCCGGTCGCAAAGCGCGCGCAGGCCAGCCAGATAGCCCTCGTCGGGGACGACGATGCCGCCCTCGCCTTGGATTGGCTCCACCAGCATGGCGCTGATGCCGGGGCGATTAGCGGCGGCGGTTTCCACGGCGTCCAGGTCGTTGTAAGGCACGCGGACGAAGCCCTGCACCAGCGGCTCGAAGCCGGCTTGGGCCTTGCGATTGCCCGTCGCCGTGAGTGTTGCCAGTGTGCGACCGTGAAAGCTGTTCTCGAGTACCAGCACCTCCGGCCGATCGATGCCGTTGCGGTGGGCGTGCAGTCTCGCCAGTTTGATAGCGGCCTCGTTGGCCTCCGCGCCGGAGTTAGAGAAGAACACCCTATCCATGCCGGCGGCGGCACACAGTTGATCGCCGAGTGCCTCTTGAGCCGGAATTCGGTACAGGTTAGAGGTGTGGATCAGGACGCCAGCCTGCTCGCACAGTGCGTCACGCACGGCGGGGTGCGCGTGCCCGAGGCCGCATACTGCGATGCCGGAGAGTGCGTCGAGGTAGCGCTTGCCGTCGCTGTCCCAAAGCCAGGCGCCGTCGCCGCGTGTGAACGCAACGGGGAGCCGGCCGTAGGTTGCCATGAGATGATCAGCCATGAACGAAGGCGTATTGACTCAAGTTCGTGTTGGCGAGATGCGTTTCCAGAAACACAAAAGGCGGTCCGGATCAACCAGGAAGCCGCCTAAAATATCGCTTGAAAGTCGGCCAGTATAGCAGCTTCGCGTCTGGTGCGCCAAGTGGAGCGGATCGCCCGCGGCGTGTGTGATTGGCCTAGACGACGCAAAAGTCGCGAGCATGCAGCGGGAACTTTACTTTGGAGCGGTCAACTGTCGTTTTTGGCATCACGTGGCTGGTTGGCGCCTGGCACCGCTGCTAAGCTATCTGAGTCGGCGTTCGTGCGCTTCCAACCGTGCAGGGCACAGATTATGGTATGCATCCTCAAGCGAGCAGATGCCGCGGTCCAGGCACTGCGCCTATCGCGGGCGCTGATGTCGGCTGGCCTGTGTGGTCTTGGCGTCGCCGTCTCGACCGGCACATCGGCGGCACAGGTTGATGTTGCGACCGAATTGGCTCAACTTGCGTCGACCTATGGTTTTGCCGTTACCGGTGACGAGCATCTACAGGATGCTGTTGGTCGCGCTGAGGGAGATGACCCGTACTTGCGAGTGCGCGTGTTGCTCGAGCGGTTCGACCACATCATCCTTCAGCAGCCTGGCGGGGGCATCGACCGAGTGATCGTGCTCGGGCGGGCGATGCCGGGCAGCGCGCCGCCGAAGACCGTGGTCGAGATCGATACACCCGGCGATGCGGACGCCCCCGAGGAAGGGTCAGACGAGGCCCGCATCGAACTGCAGACCGAGCGCAACGGCAACCAGCATTCCGTGCGGATCTCGTTGGAGACCTCTGATGGCAAGCGTATCGAACGTTCATTGCTGATCGACACCGGCGCCGATACGCTGGTGTTGCCGTCGTCGCTGATCGCGCAACTCGGCATCGCGACGGACGGGCTGGCTAAACGTCAGGTACAGACCGCCAATGGCCGCGTCGAAGCATCCATCGGCAAGCTGGCGGGTGTCTGGCTTGGCGAGCAGCGCATCGGCGATGTCGAGGTCGCCTTCCTCGATGACGCCAAGCTTGGCGGCGGCGGCTTGTTGGGCATGAACGTCCTTGGCCGCTACCAGATGACCATCGACGACGAGCACGACAAGTTGACGCTGATTCAGCGTTAAAGCGGTCCCAGCCGTCGCACAGGTTGTAGCCGCGCCGCCGGGTCTTGCCGGTAGAAGCTGGTCAGCTGGCGGTAGACCCTTGGGTATTCATCGCGCAGCAGGTGCGGCAGTTCGAAGAAGTGCTCGGTGCAGACGGCGAAGAACTCCGCGGGTGATTCGCTGCCGTAGGGGTCGATGAGAGGCTCCTGCTCCGGTGTGCGTGCGGTGTCGGCGCGTCGACACAAATCGGCGTAGGCCGCCCCCAGGTCTTCCGCCCAGCGGGCGTTGCTCATGTTCGCGTGCAGCGGCGGATGACCGTTGGCGCTGCCGTTGCGCATGTCGAGCTTGTGCGCCAATTCGTGGATGACGACGTTGTAGCCGTCGCGCTCGCGGCCCGCTGCCGCATCAGCCAGCGACAGGATCACTGGCCCCTGCTCCCAGGCCTCTCCGCTCTTCGGCATGTCGTCCAGCCAGACAACGCCATCCTCGTCGACGACCTCGCGCGCAGGCACGAATTCCTCCGGATACAGGATGAGCGCATGCCAGCCGCGGTACCAGTCGAGGCCTAGTTCCAGCACCGGCAGGCAGGCCTGCAATGCCAGCTCCAGTTGCATCAGTGGGTCGAGCGTGGCGCCCCGCGCCAACTCCAGCGACTTATCCTTCAGAAATACCGCGGCCAGGTCTCTTAGTCGCCCCAGCGCGGAGTCATCCAGCCCCGCAAGTAGCGGCAGCGCCCCCGTGGCCGGTATCCAGAGCGCGGGGTCGATGTCTGCGTGTGCCAGGCGCAGGCTCCGTCGCTTCCACCAGCGACCGATCGGGTTGCCTGTCGGCCTGCGGGATGGGTGATGCCATGGGTTAGTCAGGGCAGATCTCCGGTGGGAAGTGCGTTTTTCGGCACGCGCGGTTGGCGCGGATCAAGGCCGAATTCTCTTGGCGCAGTATGATGGGTGGCATTGATCGATACCGCACTGAGTGTTCCCTATGCAAAGCCCCGTCGCCTCGCCTCGCACCGGCGCCGCAGTCCTGTTTGACGTGTTGCGCGAGCTCGGGGTGGAAATGATCTTTGGCCACACCGGTGGTGCGGTGATTCCGCTGCACGTAGAGCTTAACAAGCGCATGCGCCGTGGCGAAGCAGTGCCTCGCTTCATCCTCTGCCGGCAGGAAGGCGGTGCCGGGCATGCCGCCGAGGGGTATGCCAGGGCCAGCGGGCGCGTTGGTGTGGCGCTCGCTACGTCCGGTCCGGGGGCCACCAACCTGGTCACTCCCATCGCTGATGCCTACAAGGACTCGGTGCCAACGGTTTTCATCACTGGCCAGGTACCGAGTTTTGCCATCGGCAGTGACGCCTTCCAGGAGGTCGACACCGTTGGCGTCACGCGTCCGATCTCCAAGCACAATTATTTGGTGAAAGACGTCGCCGATTTGGAGTGGAGCCTGCGCGAGGCGTTTAAACTCGCGGCTACCGGCAGGCCCGGCCCCGTCGTGGTCGACATTTGCAAGGATGCGCAGCTGGCTTTGGTGGCCGAGGTCAACCGCCCGCGTACGCGCCATCGCGAGTCGGTGCCGTTCGACTCGGACAAGGCCGATGCCATCCTGACTGCGCTGGCGGAGGCGGAGCGGCCAGTGATCAAGGCCGGGGGTGGCATCATCCATGCTGGTGCCGCTGAGGCGCTGTGTCGACTCGCCGAGCGTTTCGACGTGCCGGTGACGACCACGTTCAATGCCCTGGGCGCGGTGCCGTTCGAGTTTCCGTACAACCTCGGCATGCCCGGCATGCACGGCACCATCCCGGCCAACTACGCGTTGCGGGAGGCTGACCTGATCCTGACGCTGGGCGGCCGCTTTGATGATCGTGTTGCGGTGAAAGGCTTCGCCGCTGGCAAGCGTATTGCTCATGTCGACATCGACCCCAGTGAGATCGACAAGGCGGTGAAGGCGGACCTGGGGCTGGTGGCGACGCTCGAACAGTTTTTGGCCTATGCGCTGGAACATGGTCGCGAGGCCTGGCATGCGGCTTGGATCAGTCGCGTGGAAGACTGGCGCACGCAAATGCCGTTGCCCTACGCTGACGGTGAGTACATTAAGCCGCAGGCCGTCGTCGAGCTACTCTCGGAGCTCACCGGAGGGGACGCGACCCTGGTTACTGGCGTCGGGCAACATCAGATGTGGTCGGCGCAGTATTATCGCTTCCGCCGGCCGCGGCAGTGGATCAGCTCGGGCGGACTTGGCACCATGGGCTTCGGGTTACCGGCGGCGGTAGGCGCCTGGTACGCGGATTCGAACCACCCCTTGGTGCTGGTGGATGGTGACGGCAGTTTCCAGATGAACATCCAGGAGTTGGCCACGGTCGTGGCCAACCGTATCCCGCTGAAGATGTTTGTGCTGAACAACAGCTTCCTCGGCATGGTGCGGCAGTGGGAAGACATGATGGACGACGGGAATCATTACGAGACCTGCCTGGCTCGCCAGCATGACTGCGATCCGGATTGCACCGTGCTGGATCAGGGGTGTCGACGGCAGTTGCCCAACTTGACTGGTCTGCGGTTGGTTTACCCGCGTCTGAAAACGCTACGCGTGCGTCGCCCGAACGAGCTGCGTGCCGTGCTAGAAGATGCCCTGGCGCACGATGGTCCGGTGCTGACGGACGTCTGGGTGGACAAGGCCGAGAATGTCTTGCCGATGGTGCCGCCGGGGCAGCGGTTGGACGCGATGATCGAGTCTTAAAGACAGTTCCCCGGTTCGCGGCGCTGGCGGTCGCGGCTGCGGAGGGACCCTCGCGGGATAAGTTTCAGCCTGGTTCTGGTCGGTGTCGCGCCGGAGCGTCGACGACTCGGATTCAGTGGCGGGCGCGTCGTGCCTCGGCATCAGCGTCACTGGCCGACAGTGGCGCTTGCTTGAGCCATAACCGCACTTGTGTTAATCCTATTGGTTGGCTATGAGATCGGTGGGACAGTACTCCGACACTGCCTGGGACCCGCGGGCGAGGCGCTCAACAAGCGGGCCTGGATATGTTCCGCCAGCAATGACGAATAACTTCCTTTGGAGGACTCCGAGACATGACCGCCTTCTCGAAACTGCATGCACAGAACCACAAGATCACCGAACTTTCGAACGTTTTCCTGTATCTGGTGCAAAACCGCGAGATCTGCGATACCGAGACCGCGTGTGACGTGTTCTTCGAGTACAGCGCAAAGGTGAAAGAGCATATCGAGCTCGTGGACCGGGAGTTGTGCGGAAAGCTGATCTCGTATCCGGATCAGGCCATCAAGAACACCGCGGACCGTTTCCTGTCGGGCTCCACCGAGATCAAGCGCATCTTCAACCAATACCTGAAAGACTGGTGCAACGAATCGCGGCACCACCTTACGATCAAGGACCATGGCGAGTTCCTCAAGGAAACAGAGCAGATGTTCGCGCTGGTGCTGGATCGCATCCAACGCGAGACGGAACACCTGTACCCGCTGATCCGTAAGGTCGAAGACAAGGAGGCCGTAGCGGCCTGACGCTGTCCCCGAGGCTATGTTGGTGCCGCGTAGTAAGGCGGGCCCTGCCCGCCGCCTTAGTGCGGATAGCGATCGTCGAGGTTGGCCGGGCAGAGCACGTCGCGCATGATGCCGATCAGCTCAAGCAGCTGATGGTTGCGGATGCGGTAGTAGATGCGATTCGCCTCTTTTCGGGCGACGACGATGTTTTTGTTGCGCAACTGCTCTAGATGCTGGGAGATGTTGCTCTGCGACGTGCCAGTACGCTCGACGATTTCGCCCACGGAGAGTTCGTTGTCGCCGAGGGAGCAGAGGATCTTCCAGCGTAGCGGATGCGCCATGGCCTTGAGTGCCATGGCGGTCAGCGCAGTGTCTTCTTCCTGGTTGTCGCCCTCGTTGGGGGACGGCTCGGGGGTATCGGCTGGAGTCTGTTCGCTCATGGTCGCTCCGCGCTAATCGTGTCGTAAAGCACCAAAGTGCGTCTGGTATCGCTGATTGCCTCGCATCGATTGCCGCGCAATCGGGGCGTCCGGTCGATGGCAGCTGTGGTCGGTCAGTCTTATTCCCGCTTGTCATTGCGTTGGTAAGTTGCCAGGTCATCGACGCGAACGTATCCGCTCATGTCCTTTGCAATGCAGATGATATCGGTGATGGCCCCGTCGGCATCCTTCACCGCCGTGCGGGAGAACAGGATCGGCACCCGCTTGCCATTTTGGGCGATGAATCGTGCCTCAATCTTGGCTAGCGCGCCGGTCCGGATCAGCGCTTCGAGCCAGGTTCCCATGAAGGCGCCGGCTTCCTCGTCCGCTTCCTCCTCGAACACATCGCCGATGGGCAGTCCAATCAGTTCCTGTTCAGCATAGCCGAGCATGCCGCAAGCCGCGGGGTTGGTCGTCTTGATCACGCCCTGCGGGTCGAGGACCAGCAGCGCCTCTCCCATGTGGCTGAGGATGTTTGTCACATACTGGCGCGCCTGTTCCAACTCCGCGGTCCGTTCGGCGACCTTCTGCTCCAGTGATCGGTTCAGCGACCGCTCTTTCTCGATCAAACGGAAGTAGGTGCTGATCTTATTGATCAGAAGGTTGTCGTCGATCGGTTTGAGTAGATAGTCCACCGCGCCAACCGCGAATCCGCGCTGCTGAAATTCCTCCGATTTGAAGGCGGCGGTGAGGAAAATGATGGGGATATCGCGCGTGCGTTTTCTCAGCTTCAGCAGTGAGGCCGTCTGAAAGCCGTCCATCTCGGGCATTTGCACGTCGAGAATGATCAAATCGATGTCGCGTTGCTCGAGTGTCAGGTCGATGGCCTCGCGCCCCGACGACGCCTCCAGCACCATCGCGCCGAGGTGTCTTTCAATCAGTGTGCGCAACGTGTAAAGATTGTGCGCATGATCGTCCACGATCAACAATTTGTAGTCGGATGCGCCGGTCATACGTCCTCTCGTCGGGTCCCCGACCCGATCAATTCATGCTCATCAGCCCGCGTCGGTTGGCGATTCGTCCGCCGCTTCGCGGTGCCCCACCAGCGCAGCATCGAGCATCTCCGCCAGCGTCTCGGTAACGATGGGCTTTGCGAGAAAACCGCAGGCCCCGGCCTCGAGGCATTGCTGCCGCTGAGCCTGATCGACGTCGCCGAGGATGACGATCGGGAGTCCTTGCAGAACGGCCTCTGTCCGGACCCGTTTGATCGTATCACAGCTCTCAAGCGGCGATGCCGGTGCTGCCAGCAGCAACAGGGCGCAATCCCGCTCTTCTTGTAGCGTCTCCAGCGCTTCCTCGCCGTCGGCCGCGGTCTGCACCCGCACGCCGAGCCCCTCAAGTTGCGCCGCGACGGCGACCAGGCTATGCACGTCTCGCTCCACCAGCAGCACCCAATGTCCGCGGCGAGCCTCGATCTCTTCTGCCGCTGGTGCGTCGTCGGCCTCTGGTGCCTGCATCGAGATTGTCGCAGGACTCTCGGGCGCCAGGGCAAGCGCGTTGCCGTTTGCGGAGGCATCCAACTGCTCGATGATCTCCACCGCGTCCAAATCGTCGGGGTCGAGCGACAGCGGTAGATGCAGTGTAAAGCATGAGCCATGGCCGAGGCTGCTCTGGACGTCGATATAGCCGCCTAGCAGGCGCGCGAGTTCACGGCTGATCGAGAGACCCAGTCCGGTGCCGCCATAGCGCCGGCGGGTTGAGCCGTCGGCCTGCTGAAAGGCGTCGAAGATGATCTGCTCTTTGCCGGGCGGGATGCCGATGCCGGTGTCGGTCACCGAAATCCGCAGTGGGCAAGGCTCCTTGCCGGGTGCGAGTGTGACGACAACGCTGCCGCTATCGGTAAATTTGGCGGCGTTCGACAGAAAGTTTTTCAGGATTTGTCGGAGCTTGTCGCGGTCGCTGTAGATGCGCGCAGGTGCCGCAGGATCTGTGTCTACGCGCAGGGTTAGGCCTTTCTCGCTAAAGATCGGGCCGACCATGGTCACGATTTCGCGCAGCATGGACCCGAGCTCGACCCATTCCAGGCTCACGGTGACCGGGCCTGCCTCGAGGCGCGAGATGTCCAGGATATTGTCGATCATTGCGCGCAAATCGCGCCCGGCCTCGTGGATCACCTGCGCCTGGCGACGCTGCTCTGCATCAATGTCGGATTCCTCCGCTGCCAGCATCTTCGATAGCAGCAGAATGGAGTTCAACGGTGTGCGCAACTCATGGCTGACATTGGCCAGGAACTCCGATTTGTAGCGATTGGACTGTTCGAGTTGGCGTGTGTGTTGGCGCTCGGTGGCGATGTGCTCGGCGTGGGTGCGGGCGAGGGCGTTGAACTGCTTCCCCAGCTCGCGGACTTCGCGCGGGCCGCCCCATGCGAAGGGTCTGGGCTTGCCGTCGCCGAGAATGGTCTCGATGCCGTGCGTGAGTTCTTGGCCGAAACGCTCAACGCGTCGGGCTATCAAGCGCGCGATCAGCAACACTGCCACGACCAGCAGAAGGACAATGGACAAGACCCGTGTAATCAGCGCGTCGCGAAAGCTCTCCAGCGGTGACGGATCGACCGGGCGTCCAACCCACAGCGGCACCGCCTCCTCTGTCAGGAACATTGGCACCCAGAGCAAGGGCGGGCCGTCACCGTCTTTCCACAGCGCCAAATTACCTTCTGCGAAGATGCGCTCAAGTCCGGGGAAGTCGTGAAACGCGCTTGGTTGCTGGCTCAGAGGCTCGCCGGGGCGCAGATAGCTACCGTTGTTGTTGACCCACAGCGTGTCGCGATAGAACTGGGCCAGGCCGCCTACGTCGATACTCATCAGCAATAAGCCCTGGGGCTGTCCGTTCGGGCCAAGACTCTCCCCAACTGGGCTGGCCAGTTGCAGTGTCATGAGTTGCCGGGGGTCTTCGTTGCCGGCGTAGGGGTTGATGCGGATGCGGCTCACGATGACTTCCCCTGGCGGGAGTTTGATGCCGGCGTTGACGAAGCCTCGGTTCGGTGGCTCCGGGGGTAATTCGGTCGGTCGCCACTCGTTCGTCGTGGCGTCGCGGCGCAGCCAAAAGCGTTCGTTGCCTTGGGAATCGACAAACAGGATTTGGATGATGTCCGCCTGGTCGCCGAGCATCTGGTTGATCCAGCCCGTGTAGCGGGCCCGCGCCAGGTCAATCTCATCGTCGTTGCCGCCGTCGCCGAGGATGATTCCGGGCTCGGGTAGTTTCGCCAGCATTCGGATCATCTCATCGCGGCTGGCGAGGTGCTGATCGAGATCGCGAAAATCCGCGCGCAGATTCTGCAAATAGGCCTTTTGATAGAACAGCGCCGTGCGATCCAGCACCAACGGCAGGTTGATCACCACGGCCAGGGTGAGCGGCACGAGGCCGAACAGCAACAGTAGGAAGAGGATGTAGTAACGCAGCTTCATCTCGACAATTGCCGGGGTTCGCTTGCATGGCGATTGGCCAATACAACGCACGGGACATTGCCGTCACGATAACGCAAAAAGACCGGCCGGGAATAACCCGGCCGGTCTTTCAAGGCCGGCACGATACCGGCATCACGGTGGCGCGAATTGATCAGCGGTCGGTCTTGTTGATCACGACGCGGCGTTGCAGCACGGAGAACGGATCGACGTCCGGGAGGAGGTCGCGCTTACCCATTGACTCGGCGGGCGCGAGGTCCTGCGCCGGGTAGCCCTGTGCGATGAAATAGTCGCGCACCGCATCGGCGCGACGCTGCCCTAGGGCCATGTTGTACTCGTCCGAACCCTTGGCGTCGGTATGCCCGACGATGGTCACGTACTCGTCCGCCGGAGTGCTCTTAACCTTCTCGATGTAGTTGTCGATCTCGACCAACATCTCCGTGTTGACGACGGTATCCGGCACGATGTACTTATCAAACTCGAAGTTCAGCGCGACGGTGATGCTCTCTGGAACGACTTCGTTTACGCACGGCGGCAGGTTGTTGGGGCCGTCCGGATAGGCGCTCTGCCAGCATTCGCCAGCACTGTTGACCCATAGTTGACCGTCCGGCACCGTCGGGTCGCCGGAGGCGTACCAATAGGATTCCTCGAGTGTGTCGGCGACGGCCGTGGTCAGCCCGAAGGCTAGGGTGGAGGAGAGGACCAGCGCGGCGGCGCGGGCGGATGTGATTTTGCTCATGGAAGGCTCCTAAATTTCTCCGGAGTGTGGAAAGTCGACGTCTGCTCAAGTAGCGCTGTATGAAAAGCGGCGGCCGAGACGGGCGACCGTACCCCGTTCTTCGACAACTGCTGTCTTCCTATGATAGCGCGTTGTCGGAAAAATGAAACAAGAAAATGACAATCGGCGCCACACTCCTTCGTCCAAAGGCCTGGGCGGCAGTTTATCTAGGGTATTTATGCTTCAGTTGTGGAAATGCAACGCAGGGCACGGAAGGTTGCGTTACAGCCCCCTGACCAGTTCCAACACCCGCGCCGCGTGCCCCTTCGGCTTCACGTCGTACATGGCGTGGCGAATGATGCCGTCGCGCGAGATGATGAAGGTCGAGCGCACGATGCCCATGCGCTTCTCGCCATTTTTCTCTTTCTCTTGCCAAACCCCGTAGGCCTGACAGGCCTCGCCGTCGGTGTCGGCGAGTAAGTGCACGCTGAGTCCATATTTGTCGCGAAAGGCGCCGTGGCTGGCGCAGGTGTCTCGGCTGATGCCAACCACGTTGGTCTCGTAGGCCTCGAACTCCGGCTGAAGGTCTGTGAATTCCAGTGCTTCCATGGTGCATCCCGGCGTATCGTCCTTGGGGTAAAAGCAAAGGATCAGGTTCTTCTCGCCAATCAGCTGATCGCTTTCGACCCGCTCCATGTCAGAATCAGGTAGTGAAAACGCGGGTGCTTCGTCTCCGGATTGCAGCATGGTGGGCGCCTCGATGGTGGTAGTTTCTTGGAGATTTGTGAGTACCGTGCGTAGGGCATGTCGCGTCCGTGAGGTGATGTGCGCCCGCGCGATGATGACTTGTTTTGGAACCGCAATGTAGGAGGGCGATCGCTGATCGTCAACCGAAATCGGTGTCATGCTCCGCACTTGCTTCGCGCGGGAGTCGTGCGGCTTCTCGCGGCGGCTCAGCGGAGGCGGCTGATTCGTCTTCTTGCAGGGGTGACGGCAGCCGGACGCTGGCAACGGTGCCGCCTCCCATGCGGGTGCTCAGGTGAATTTCCATGTCGTTTGCGATGGAGAGCTGGCGCGCGACAGCCAGCCCAAGCCCCGAGCCTCCGGTTGCCCGGTTGCGCGAGCTCTCCAGACGATAGAAGGGGCGAAATACCGCTTCGCGGTCCGCCTCCGGAATGCCTGGTCCACGGTCAAGTACGAAAACGACCGCCGCTCGGTGTTTGCAGTCGAGCCGCACTTCTACCATCGTTCGACTGTAGCGCAGCGCGTTCTCGATCAGATTGCCGAGGATGCGCCGCAAGGCGATCGCATTGACGCCCCTGATGCAGTGGCCGATGGGCAACCATAAGATCCGCGGTCGATTCCCGACCACCTCGCCGATCAACGCATTGATGTTGGTGTCGTTCGGTTGGCCGGCGCCAAGGGTGCGTCCCATTTCCACCGCCTGGCTGATCTGCGTGTTCATCTCCTCGATGTCGCGCTCCATGCGCGTCTTCAGATCCGGATTCGTGTTGTTCGGGAGCATTTCCAGTGCCAATCGGAGTCTTGTCAGTGGCGTACGCAGATCGTGGGAAATCCCGGCCAGCAGTACGGTGCGATCTGCAAGCAACTCGCGGACCTGTTGGCTGGTTTCGTTGAACTGCCGTGCCAGGCTGGCCAGTTCACGGGGACCGGTCTCGGGTAGCGGTTCCGGTGAGCGCCCCTTTGCGACCGCTTCCGCTGCCCGCGAAAGGGCGGTCAGTGGCGACGTGACCCGGCGAGCCAACACCGCCGCCGTGACGACGAGCAGCAGCATCGCCAGTGTCGAGATGACAAAAATGCCCTCCATCGGCTTGGTGTTGATGCGGTCACGGGGGAAACCTGCCCAAACGGTTCCCCGGGGCGTATCGAGGTCGACCCAGAACCAGCGCTTGCCGTCGATGACGTTGCTGCGCATGCTGACCTGTCCGCCGACGCGCTCGCCCAACGCCTGGCTCAGGCGCTCGACATACGGGAAGAAATACCGCCGCAGCCTCTGTGGCGGCTCGCCTTCGGTGCGTAGCCAGAGTTGGTATTCTTGCAGCAACTTTTCGCGGTATTCGTCGCGCATCTCCGGCGGCAACTGCACCAAGGTCCGGGCGGAGAGTTCCATGAACGCCGCCAGGTCAGCGGTGGAGCGTTGCACCACGGGTAACAAGGCGTAGTAGACAACGGCGCCGAAGGTGATGAAGGCGAAACTGCCAAAGGTCAGGACCAGCGTCAGCAGTACGCGGCCGAACAGAGACGGCGGCAGCAGCGTAGGCAAGGGCGTTAGACCTCGGCCCTCGGCGTGAATACGTAGCCGCGGCCCCAGACCGTGCGGATATAGCGCGGTTGTTTCTTGTTGGGCTCGATCTTTGCCCGCAGTCGCGCCACCTGGACGTCAATGCTGCGGTCGAAGGGGTTGCGCTCGTAGCCCTTGAGCAAATCCAACAGTCGGTCGCGGTCGAGCATGCGGTTTGGGTGCTCAACGAAGATGCGCAGCAGGTCGAACTCGCTACCGGTCAGTGTCACCGGTTTTCCGTCGCGGGTGAGTTGTCGGGCCTGAATGTCGAGCCGGTAGGGGCCGAATTCGGCCAGGCCTTCGGCCCGCTGATCTGCCGCGGGTTGGCCGTGGCGCCGCAGCACCGCACGAATGCGTGCCAGCAATTCTCGTGGATTGAAGGGCTTGGCCAGGTAGTCGTCCGCGCCGACTTCCAGGCCAACGATGCGGTCGATGTCGTCACCGCGCGCGGACAGCATGATGATCGGCATGTCGGTCTGCGTCCGCAGTCGGCGCGCCAGGGTCAAGCCGTCGTCCCCCGGCAGCATGAGGTCCAAGATCACGATGTCGGGCTGGTGGTGTTCCAGCCATTCGAACATTTCAGTGCCGTCACCGACCCCGTTGACCTCGAAGCCCTCGCGGCGCAGATAGCCTGTCAGCAGTTCGCGAAGGGACGCATCGTCATCGACCACGAGCACGTGAGTGAGTGCGTCGACGGGGTGAGTGTGCATTGTTTCGCTCAGCGTAGTTAGGCCGGTCGCCGCCGGCTGGTTCGTCTCTTGCGTCATGGTGGCCCGTGCGCGGTTCGACGCGCAACGCCGAAACAAAATGACACATTATTAGTATATAGCGAAATACCTGGATAATGCCTTCCGCTGATAATGTTAGCTACCCCGACCTGTCGGCGAAACGCCTAGCCGGATTGGGCGAGGCAAGGCCTGCGGGAGGCGCTCTGGGGCGCCTTAGGAGAGGGCGATTCATCGGCCCACACGGGCACAATCAGCGCGGGGCGGCCTGCTCCGCACGGAAATTGCCCACCATTTCAGCGCCTCACTTTGGTCGGCGCAAACGTCAGGAACGGAGGTAGAACCATGAGTTTCGACGCTTTGACTATAGGCGGTTTATTGGTGGCGATCGTGAGCGGTGGCTTCCTAGTGGGAGTCGTCAAGAACAACGACAGACGTTCCAGCTCGGACGGGGCCGAAGGTCATCACGATGACCATGCCAATTCGGTGCAAGAGCACGGTTGAGCCGCGGCGATCGAATCGCAACCATCGGCGTTCACCCTTCCGGCCACCATTAGCTCGGAGCAGGCGACAAGCCAGGCTCCCGATCCCTCGCTCTGGCGACCGCCTACTTAGCAATTGCGACAGATGTCGGCAGCGCCTCAGCCTCCGTCAAAATCAACCTGGCCGAGCACTGCGCCGGGCCTGCGCGACTGAGTAAGATTTCTGGGCAGCAAGCCAGTTGGCCGTCCGGCAGACACACACCCTGCCGTGGCGGCCTTTTTTATGTGGCGGGCCTTTCTGCTGTTGGCAGGGCTCGCGGCGAATGCGCACAACGCCGATATGCATCGCACAAGCGTACGGTACCGCCGACGGAGTAAAGTCCTGATCGCGGCAAACCGGCGGACTTGGTTCCAGGGACCGGTGTCAGCGACCGGGGTCGGTGACGCGCATGACCGGTGCAGGCGCTCAATTATCGGTCAGCGGCGGCGAGCGCCTCGTTCAGCAGCCCCAAGACCTCTTCCATCGTACGGCGCACCTCACGCGTCACTGCCCGCGCGCTATAGGCGGTGCTATCCTCTGCGCTGAGTTCGTGGTCGATCAACTCCATCGCGCCCTGCAACGTATCGGGAGCTAGCCCAAGGTGGTCGAATTGGGTGCCGCCGAGTGGATTTAGTCGCATACCGTGGCTCATGGCTCAAATTCCTCCGAATCATTGACGCAAGTGCTCGACGGCAACGTAGCCGGCCGATGTCCCGAATGCTAACCCAAGCATCGAATTTTGTCTGCCGATTGCCGCGTTGAACAACTTCGGCTTTCGACCTCCGAGTGGCCGAGACAAGCTCTCACCGCATGGCGGGGTTGCACCGCTGAGGGCTGGTTGGACAAAGGCAGCCTGTTCGAGGCACCCCCCCACAACCTCCTCATCCGAACAACTGACCGATCACGGTCTCGACCTGCGCGATCCGCTTACCCGGCTCGGCCATGTCCATGTTGAACCTGAGGGCACCTGCCGCTTGGTCGAGTTTGTAGTCTTTCGGCCGCGATTGGATCAACTTGATCAGACGCATGTGATCGATGTTGGGTTGCTCACCGAATAGGACGCGCCCGCCGTGGGGGCCGGCCTCGATCTTGCGGACGCCGAGGGGCTGAACCTTGAGCTTGAGCTGGGTAACCGCGAACAGGTTTTTGGCCGGGTCGGGCAGCAGGCCGAAGCGGTCGATCATTTCGACCTGCAGGTCCTTGAGCTCGGCGGTGTCAGCGGCGCTCGCGATGCGTTTGTAGGTGATTAGACGCGTGTGCACGTCGGGTAGGTAGTCGTCGGGCAGTAGGGCGGGGAGCCCGAGGTCGATCTCGGCGCCGTGGTCCAGCGGGCGGTCGAGTTCCGGCGTGCGGCCGGCCTTCAACGCCTCGACTGCGCGCTCCAGCAGGTCCATGTAGAGCGTGAAGCCGATTTCGTGTATTTGCCCCGATTGCTCGTCGCCGAGCAGTTCGCCAGCGCCGCGGATCTCGAGGTCGTGGGTGGCCAGCGTGAAGCCGGCGCCGAGGTCTTCGAGGGATTCGATCGCCTCCAGGCGCTTCTTGGCGTCCGCGGTCATCGCCTTGGGCGGCGGCGTGATCAGGTAGGCATAGGCGCGATGGTGGGAGCGCCCGACTCGCCCGCGCAGCTGATGCAGCTGGGCCAGGCCGAGCTTATCGGCGCGGTTGATGACGATGGTGTTGGCGCTCGGCACATCGATGCCGCTCTCGACGATGGTGGTACAGACCAGCAGGTTGAAGCGGCGGTGGTAGAAGTCGCGCATGACCCGTTCCAGGTCGCGCTCGCGCATCTGGCCGTGGGCGTAGTCGACGCGCGCGCTCGGCACCAGCGCCTCGAGCTTTTGCGCCATGTTCTCGATGGTCTCGACCTCGTTGTGCAGGAAATAGATCTGCCCGCCGCGGTTGATCTCGCGCTGGCAGGCCTCCTGAATTAGGGCATCGTTCCAGGCTGAGACGAAGGTCTTGATCGGGTGCCGCTCCACCGGCGGGGTGGCGATGATGGACAGATCGCGCAGGCCGGACATGGCCATGTTGAGCGTGCGCGGGATCGGTGTCGCGGTGAGGGTGAGCACGTCCACCTCGCTGCGCAGGGCCTTGACGCGCTCCTTGTGGCGCACGCCGAAACGGTGCTCCTCGTCGATGATGGCCAGCCCCAGGTTCTTGAAGCGTATCGACGGCTGCAGCAGCTTGTGGGTGCCGACGACGATGTCGATGGTGCCGTCGGCCAACCCGTCCAAGACGCCCTTGACCTCCTTGGTGCTGCGAAAGCGCGATAGGCTTTCGATCTTCATGGGCCAGTCGGCGAAGCGGTCCGAGAGGTTTTGGAAATGCTGTTGCGCCAGCAGCGTGGTGGGCACCAGCACGGCGACTTGGCGCCCGCCGTTGACGGCGACGAAGGCAGCGCGCATCGCCACTTCGGTCTTGCCGAAGCCGACATCGCCGCATACCACGCGGTCCATCGGCTTGGGGTCGGCCATGTCCGTGAGGATGGCCTCGATAGCGCGCTGCTGGTCCGGCGTCTCCTCGAATTCGAAGGCGTTGGCGAAGGCGGCATACTCGGCGCCGGGGTCCGGAAAGGCGATGCCCTGGCGGGCGGCGCGGCGGGCGTAGATATCGAGCAGTTCGGCGGCCACATCGTGGGCCTTTTGGGCGGCCTTTTTCTTGATTCGGTCCCATTGCTCGCCGCCCAGGCGGTGCAGCGGTGCGTTGTCTTCGGCCGCGCCGGTATAGCGGGAAATCAGGTGCAGCGAGCTGACCGGTACGTACAGCTTATCGCCGCGGGCATACTCCAGGGCCAGAAACTCGGCGCGGGTGCCGCCGACGTCCAGCGTCTGCAGCCCCAGGAAGCGACCGACGCCGTGCTCCTCGTGTACCACCGGCGCACCTTCGTGCAGCTCGGTGAGGTTGCGTATGACCGCCTCGCCGTCGCGCTCGCGAGACTTGCGCCGGCGCTCCTGGCGTACCTTTTCGCCGTAGAGTTGGGTCTCTGTGATCAGCGCGATGCCCTCGCGCTCCAGCAACAACGGTTGCTCCAGCGGCGCGACGGTGACGGCGGGCGACAGATCGCCGCCGGCGAAGTCGTGCCAGTCGCCGACGGCCGCGGGCTGGATATGGAAGCCGCGCAGGTTGTCTGTCAGCATCTCACGCCGGCCGGTGCTCTCGGCGACCAACAGCGTGCGCTGGTTGGGTCGATCGAGAAACGCCTTCAGCGCCGCGGCGGGCTCGGCGGCGCGAGCCTGGATCGCCATGGCCGGCGGCGTGCCGGTGGCGAAATTGCAGACGGCGCTGTAACCCTTGCGCCGCAGCGCGACCTCCGGCGCTTGCCAGCAGACTCCTGTCATGCCGTTCAGCCGGCCTGCTAGTTCGTCCGCGCCCAGATACAGGGTCGGCGGCGAAAGCAGCGGGCGCTCGATATCGTGCCGGCGCTGCTCGTAGCGGGCGCCGATGGCGTCGATGGCGGTTTGCGCGGCGTCGCGGGCATCGGCGGACTCGAAGGCGAGTGTCGCGTCCGGCAGATAGTCGAATAGCGTGGCGGTCTGCTCGAAGAACAGCGGTAAGTAGTATTCGATGCCGCCCGGCATGCGCCCGTCGGAGACCTCGCGATAGATGAGGCTGGCCTTTGGGTCGGCGTCGATCGTCGCGCGCCAACGCTGGCGGAAACCGCTGATGGCCTCGTCGGTGAACGGGAACTCCCGTGCCGGCAACATGCGCACCTGTTCCAGCTTGTCGATCGAACGCTGGCTGTCCGGGTCGAAGGTCCGGATGGTTTCGATCTCGTCGTCGAACAGGTCGATGCGCAGGGGCTGCGTGCTACCCATCGGAAAGATGTCCAGCAGCGCGCCACGCACCGCGAACTCGCCGTGGGCGATGACCTGCGACACGCACTGATAGCCGGAGCGTTCCAGGCGTTGGCGGGTGCGGTCCAGGTCGAGCCGGTCGCCCACCGCCAGCACCAGGGAATGGCCGTCGACATAGTCGCGGGGCGGCAAGCGTTGGAGTAGCGTGCCGACCGGCACCAGCAGTATCCCGCGGGTCAGCATCGGCAGGCGATGCAGTGTCAGCAGCCGCTCCGAGACCAGTTCCGGCAGCGGTGAGAAGACGTCGTAGGGCAGGGTCTCCCAGTCCGGAAAGGTCAGGATGGGTAGGTCTTCGCCGTGCAGGAAAAAGCCTAGCTCCGCACGCAGGCCAGTGGCCGCCTGCATGTCCGCCACCACGGCGATGATCGGTTGCTTGGCCTGGCGCGCTGCGGAGGCAATCGCGAGCGCGCCGGCGGCGCCATAGAGCCGGCCCCAGAGTAAACGCTCGCCCGGCCGTTGCGGCAGTGGCGGGCTGAGTGGCGAGTGGCTCGGGTTGTCGCCGAACAGAAGTTCAGCCTGGACTGGTGCGGAAGCGGACTGCATGGAGGAGGCGCGAGGATGCGAGGGAAAACTGGACTAACAGGCGCGGAATTCTCGCACATGCAAGCCACGGGTGCAGGGCCACCCGTGGCCGGCCCGACCGAATGGTGATCGCTCGCGGGGTCGCGTCGATGCGTGTTTTGGACTTAACGTTGCTCCGGAGTAGAGGCGCCGGTGGAGCCAGGCGTCCCAGTTTGCGCCCCCGGTATACGCCCCCCGGGTATCCCCCCCTAGATTGCTTGGGGGCGACAAATGTTTGCAGATGAATCAAGTTTCGACGCAGCCTAGGACCGGCGGGGGGCCTCGAAATCGGGATCGGGATCGGGGTCGCGATCGGATCGCCTGCCACTCGTTTCGATTTCGATTCGATACCGATACCGATACCGATACCGATACCGATACCGATACCGATACCGATGACCAAGCCTTGTCGGTCTGAGGCGCAGCCTCGCTAGGTGTACGTCACCGGGTGTACGTCTTCAGGCAACGCCGACTTGCGGATGGAACTGTTCGAGCAGGTGCTGGGGCTGCGCGACCGGAGTGGTTGCTGCGCTGAAGTCGCCATCGTTCAGGGTCACGATCAGTTCCATCTTCTCCACACGCGCGGTGTGCAAGGTGATGGCGTCTTCAAAATAGACCCGGTCGCCGTTCAATGCGTTGCTGAGCGCGGCGTCCAGGATCTCGTTGCTGGTGGGGACGACGTTGAGGAATTGACGAGCGTTCGCCATCCATTCCTTTGCCGAATCCCGCCCTTCGCCGCGGGCCAACTCTTCAGCGATCTGCCCGAGGGAGTTCCCGCAGATGTGCGCGCGGATGCGCTTTTGTTTCGCGAGCGCCAGCACACCCTGGCAGGCATCACGTTCCTCGCCTTCGGCCAAATGTGCGCCCATGATGATGGTGGCGTCGAACAAGATATTGGCTATGTTTTCCATTGGATTCTCCGCGCATTGCGTCAAGGTTCGGCCGGTCGAAAAGCGGACTCTGGGGTGGTCTTGCTTTCCGCATAACTCGCAAGGTTAATGTTGCACGGAAAAGGCCTTTGTGGGTGTGAACTATTTACGGTGTTTCAGGTGCGGGATGTGCTACCGCGTTGACCCGCAGGCCAGTGAAGCCGTGCCTGCGGCGGATGTCTCGCCGACCGACGGAACCGGGTCCGAGCGCTGTGTCTGTCATCAAAAATTCATCTAAGCACCGGTTTGAACGGGCAAAATACGACGCTCATTGCATTCTAGACGCCCGCGCTCACCACGCTATTCGGAGCCTTGAGGAAAAATGATGTATTCACACTTCGTGAAAACGGCCGCCGTCGCCGGTTGCCTGTCCGCCCTCCTAATTGCCCCCGCAGCCCAGGCCGAGGTCAAACTGAACGGTTCGGGGGCCAGCTTCCCGTTTCCTATCTATGCCAAGTGGTTCAAGGATTTTTCAAAGGAAAACAAGGATATTCGCGTGGATTATCAGGCCAAGGGCTCCGGCGCCGGTATCCAGGACCTGATCAATGGCGTGGTCGACTTCGCCGCCTCCGACGCGGCCATGAAGGACGACGAAATGGCCCAGGTGGAGCAGGGCGTCGTACTGCTGCCAATGACCGCCGGTCAGGTAGTATTGGCCTTCAATTTGGACGGTGTCGATGAGCTCAAGTTGCCGCGCGACGTCTATCCGGAGATTTTCCTTGGCAACATCACTAAGTGGAACGACCCGAAGATTGCCGACGCCAACCCCGGTGTCGACCTGCCGGACGAGGACATCACCGTTGTCGTCCGTTCGGATTCCTCCGGCACCACCTATGTCTTTACCGGCCATCTGAGCTACATCGACGATGCCTTCAAGGCCGAGGTCGGTCAGGCCAAGGCCCCCAACTGGCCGGACAGCGATAGACTCATCAAGGCGCCGAAAAACGATGGCGTGACGGCCCAGATCAAGCAGATCCCAGGCTCCATCGGCTACATCGAGTACGGCTATGCCAAGCTGACCAAGCAGCCTACGGCGATGCTGGAGAACAAGGCCGGCAAGTTCGTTGCCCCTGGGCCCGAGTCCGGTGCCGCCGCGCTGGCCAGCGCTGAGTTCCCCGAGGGGACGCTGCCGAACAGCGACGTGCCCAACTTGATCGCCTGGGTCTGGGACCCGGCTGGTGAGGCTGCCTACCCCATCGCGACCATGACCTGGCTGCTGCTCTACAAGGATCAGGACGACGACAAGGCCGCCGCGTTGCGCAAGCTGGTCGAGTACTGCACCAGTGAGGAGGCCCAGGGCCAGGCCGACGGCCTCGGTTACATCCCATTGCCGGCGGAGGTGATCGAGAAGGTTCGCGCCGCCGCTGAATTCGTTCAGTAAAGGCTTCGTCGCCTGAGGATCTCGCCCCATTGGGCGGGTTCCGCATGAGCTCCGCAAGTAAGGGTCGGAATCCGCTCCGGCCTTTGCTTGCGGTTTTTCGGTTTTGCGACCTCGTCTCAATCGGCGGCGGAAGTTCGCGGCGCCTGCGAGGGCCGCACGAGGGGTCGTGGAGTCGTCTAGTGCTCCGCATCGTCCCGGCCCCTGCGCTTTCCTTTGACCCTCATAGCTGGCCCCGCTGCCCATCAGCAGGAATCGACTCATGGCCAAGAACTCCTTCGAACAGGCGGGATCATCGGGTTCGATCACCCGTCCGCCGTCATCCGGCGAATTCACCACCGACACCCTGTTCAGGGCGGTGGCGTACGCGTGCGCGCTGCTGATCATCGTCCTGGTGGCCTTTATCCTGTGGGAGGTCGGCAAAAAGGCCGTGCCGGCCATGCACGACTACGGCTTCGGCTTCTGGACCGGTACGACCTGGGACGTGAATAAGGGCGTCTTCGGCGTGCTGCCGGAGATCTGGGGCACGCTTTACAGTTCTCTGCTTGCGCTGTTGCTAGGCGGGCTATTTGGTGTCTCCATCGCCATTTTCCTGACCCAGGACTTCATCCATCACCGCATGGCGATGGTGTTCCGTACCACTGTCGAATTGCTAGCCGCGATCCCGTCAGTGGTCTATGGCCTTTGGGGCATTTACGTGCTTATTCCGATGATCCGTCCTGGGGCCGAATGGCTGCATGAGCATTTCTCCTGGTTTCCGTTGTTCGGTACCGATCTCAGCGGCCCGGGCATGGCGCCGGCGGCGCTGGTGCTGGCGATCATGATCCTGCCGACCGTCGCCGCGATCTCGGTGGATGCCTTCCGGCGCATTCCCTATAAGGTCAAGGAGGCCGCCTACGGCATGGGTACCACTAAGTGGGAGGCCATCCTGAAGGTGATGCTGCCGACCGCCTCAAGCGGCATCCTCGCTGCCCTGGTGCTGGGCTTTGGCCGCGCGCTGGGCGAGACGATGGCCTTGGCCATGCTGATTGGCAACAGCAACCAGATCAGCCTGTCGCTGTTTGCCCCGGCCAATACCTTGGCCTCGCTGCTGGCGTCCAGCTTCCCGGAGGCCGGCCCCATCGAGGTGCAGGCGCTGATGTATGCCGCGCTCGTACTGCTGCTGATCACGTTCATCGTCAACGTGCTCGGCCTCGGCATTCAGCAATACACCATGCGCAAGTTCGAGGGTAAGTGATGAGCGATATCGATCTCACCATGACTGCCGATCAAGATTTCGTCCGCCCCAACCTCGACCGTCGTTTGCTCGAAGGGCGCGCGGTCAAGAACAATATCCTCACGGCGCTGACCTGGCTCGCCGCGATCCTGGCCTCCATCCCGCTGCTGTCGGTAATCTACATGTTGCTTATGCGGGGCGGCACGCGGCTGTTCGGCGCAGACTTCGTTGAGGTGCTTACGGAGCTGCCGCCGGCGGGTTTCGAAATGGGTGGCGGCATCGGCCCGGCGATCGTCGGCACCCTGATCATGGTCGGCATCGCCACCCTGATCAGCGTCCCCTTCGGCATCCTCGCCGCGATCCATCTGGCCATGCTCGATCCCGACAGCAAGGTGGCCGGCACGTCGCGCTTTCTGGCCAAGGTGCTGACCGGTTTTCCATCCATTCTGGCGGGTGTCTTCGTCTACGCGGTGCTGGTCATCAGCTTCGGCTATTCGGCGCTGGCCGGTGGCGTCGCGCTGGCGGTACTGATGCTGCCGACCGTGGTGCTGGCCGCCGAGGAGGCCATCAAGCAGGTACCTCAGCGCATGAAGGATGCCGCCTATGGCATGGGTTGCACGCGGACTCAGGTGATTTGGAAGGTGGTGCTGCCCACCGGTCTGCCGGGAATCCTGACCGGCGTCATGTTGGCCATCGCCGGGGCGGCCGGGGAGTCGGCGCCGCTGCTGTTCACGGCGCTGTTCAGCAATTACTACATCAGCGAACTCATGGAGCCGACCGCCTCGCTGTCGATTCTGATCTACAACTTCTCCGGCATGCCGTTCGAGAACCAGATCGAACTGGCCTGGACGGCGTCGCTGGTCTTGGTGTTGATCGTGCTGGTGTTCAACATCCTGGCACGGCTCTTCGGCCAGCCAAAGGTCTAACTCAGGGCCAGCTACGCTGGGCCCTCTGTCGGGCCGGCCGAGGCCGATCGTCGGCCCGTCCAGCCGGGTTGGCCCAGCCCCAAATGCAATCGAGGTTTCCGACAATGAACGCTGCAACAGAATCGACCTTCGTGGCCGAGCGCTTCACGCCCGAGGGCGGTACCGTGATCGACTGCAACGTCGAGAAGATCTTCTACGGCGATTTCCTCGCCGTGCGCGATAGCTTCGTGCCCATCGAGAAGAACAAGATCACCGCCTTCATCGGCCCTTCCGGCTGCGGCAAGTCCACCGTGCTGCGCAGCCTCAACCGCATGAACGACCTCATCAACGTGTTCCGTTTCCAGGGCACGGTGATGTATCACGGCCAAGACATCTACGCCAAGAAGGTCGACCCGGTGGTGGTGCGCCGCTACATCGGCATGGTGTTCCAGCAGCCGAACCCGTTCTCGATGAGCATCTACGACAACGTCGCCTTCGGCCTACGCCTGAACCGGTTCAAGGGCAACTACGACGAAAAGGTGCAAAAGGCGCTAGAGCGCGCGGCGCTGTGGAAGGAGGTCAAGGACAAGCTCAAGAACAGCGGCCTGTCCCTGTCCGGTGGTCAGCAGCAACGTCTGTGCATCGCCCGCGCCATTGCCACCGACCCCGATGTGCTGCTGATGGACGAGCCCTGCTCAGCGCTTGACCCGATTGCCACACGCCAGGTCGAGGAACTGATGCTGGAACTCAGGGACCGCTTCACGGTGGCGCTGGTCACCCACAACATGCAGCAGGCGACTCGCGTCGGCGACACTACGGCGTTCTTCTCGGTGGACATATCCGCCGGCGGCCGCACCGGCTACTTGGTAGAGATGGGATCCACTCAGCAGGTGTTCGAGGCGCCCCGCGAGAGCCTCACCAAAGAATACGTGGCCGGCGAGTTCAGCTGATCGCGGTCTGTCTCAAGCATTGTCGAGCCGAGGAGTCGTTGCATGGGCAATGCCCGACGCTTGAACCTGGATGCCATCGAGACGTCGCTGCGGGACGTGCAAGCGCACTTCAGTGACATCAATAAGACCCTGTCGACGCCGAGAGACCCACTCAGCGACTTCGTGCTCGAGCGCTTGATGTGGGGCTACCGTCGGGTGGACGCGTTGCTCGACGCGGGCGTGGATCCCTTCGCCCCTGGGAGTTCAGAGCAGATCTTGAATCTCAATCTGCTGGTGCTCTGCGGTAACGATCGGTCGCAGCGGGAGGAGTGCGCACAGCTCGTGGAGGCTACCACCCAGCGCTACTACACCCAGGGCGACGGCGGCATCGAGTCTCTAGTGGACTGGGTGCGGTCCATGAATGCTGAATCCGTTTGGCGCCATGCCGCCAGTGCTTACATCCACCTGCTGAGTCAGCCGCAGTTGTTCATCGAAGGTAACCATCGCACCGGCGCGCTGATCATGAGCTGGATGCTGGCGCGGGCGGGCAAACCCCCGTTCGTGCTCTCCGTCGACAACGCCAAGGCCTATTTCGATCCGTCCACCGTCACCAAGAACGCGCGCAAGCATACGCTGCGTATGATGCTGGAGCGGCCGAAACTGGTGAAGCGGTTCGCCGACCTGTTGAAGAAGGAGTCCGAAAAAGAGCATGCGCTGAGTTGATGCAGTCGGTCATTCGCACCGATGATGCGGCGAGCGCCTCGCAGTTTTGCCGTGCCGGGCAACCGCGGTGTCAGCCACCCCAGGGTCAAAGGCGTGATCGGGTGCTTGGGTCCGTGGCCTATCGGGCATACCTTCTCGCCCACCAGGGCGCATTCCGCGCCGCCTCCAGGGCCCTATCATGCGTTTGATTGTTGGCATTTCCGGCGCGAGCGGCGTCATTTACGGCATTCGGCTGCTTGACGCGTTGCGCGCTCTGGAGGGTGTCGAAACCCATCTGGTACTCAGCAAGGCGGGCAAGCTGAACATCGCGCTGGAGACGGACTGGCAAGTGCGCGATGTTGAGTCGCTGGCGGACGTGGTCCATGACAACCGGAATTTGGCGGCCGCCATCGCAAGCGGTTCCTTCCTGACCGACGGCATGGTGATCGCGCCGTGCTCGATGAAGACCCTGTCTGGCGTGGTGCATTCGTTTTCTGACGACTTGCTCGTACGGGCCGCCGACGTGGTGCTGAAGGAGCGTCGCCGCCTGGTGCTGGTGCCGCGAGAGGCGCCGCTGCACCTTGGTCATCTGCGAATGCTGACCGCGGCAGCGGAATTGGGCGCGGTGATCCTCCCGCCAATGCCGGCCTTCTATACGCGCCCGCGGGGCGTCGACGACATCGTGAACCATACCGTCGCGCGTCTTCTGGACCTGTTCGGCCTCGACAGCGAACTGGCCGAGCGCTGGCAGGGCCCCGCCTCCGCGCGTGCGCCTGGGGCCGGCGATGTCTGAGCGCTCAGAGCTAGATCTGCATGTCCTTCGGTCAGCGATCCGCGAGTTGCTTGCCACGCACGGCACATTGACACTGGCCACCTGTGGTCCTGACGGGCCCTGGGCGGCAGCGGTTTTCTTCGCCAGCGATGACGCGTTCAATCTCTATTTCGTCTCCGACACGCGCACGCGCCATGGCCGCGACCTGGCGGTGAATGGACGTGCCGCCGGCACCGTGCACCCGGACTGCAGCGATTGGGGCGAGGTGCGCGGGTTGCAGATGGAAGGGACGGTCTCGATCCTCGACGGCAGCGCGCGGCAGGCCGCCCTGGCGTGCTACCTGGCCAAGTTCCCACGGGTTCGCTCTTTGGATGAGCAGCCGCGCGACGACGATGAAGCCCGCATTGCCAGCCGTTTGCGCCAGGCGACACTGTTCCAGCTCATGCCGGAGCGCATTCGGCTGATCGACAATAGCCGCGGCTTCGGCTTCAAGGCCGAGCTTCGACCGCGCGAATTGCAGTGAGGCAGCGTCAGTTACCCGGATCACCGTAAAAGACGTAATTAGTCGAGTAGTCGCTGATCTCGAAATAGACCTTGCGTTCGCCATCGTTGTGCATGCCGTCCTGATTGGCGTCGAGCACGCCGTAACCGAAGCGATAGGGGCGCGAACCGAGGCCCTCCGTGGCGACGGCCGTGGACAATTTGTCGATTTTGATAAAGCGCCGCACCAGCTTCTCGCCGGCATAGACCTCCAGCACCCCATCGGCGCCGGTCCAGTTCTGGATCGAACGGCCGATCTTGTTCTGGGTTTCTTGGGTGCATCCGCTGGCGGCGAGGGCGGCGGCGATGGCAACTGCGATGACTGGTTTCATGGCTAGTTATCGGTTTTCGGTCTTGTGACGTGGTTGGATGAGGCGGCTGTGCGCGTCGACTCGATGCGTCGCTCCGCTAGAGATCGATCGGCACCGGCTTGATCTGCCAGATGTCGTCGGCGTAATCCTGGATCGAACGGTCCGACGAGAACTTGCCGATGCGCGCGGTGTTGAGGATCGACATCCGATCCCAGTTGTGGGGTGCGCGATAGGCGTAGTCCACCTGCTTCTGGCACTCGACATAGGCGTCGAAATCCGCCAATACCATGAACGGGTCGCTATGAATCAGGTTCTCCGTCAGCGGTCTAAACAGTTCCGTATCACCATGGCTGAATAGGCCGGATGCGATCAGGTCGAGCGCCGAGCGCAGTTGCTCATTGCTATTGTAAATGTCCCACGGCCGATAGCCTTCGGCCTGACGTTGCTGCACCTGTTCGGCGCTGAGGCCAAACAGAAAGAAGTTGTCATGACCGACCTCATCGCGGATCTCCACGTTGGCGCCGTCCAGGGTGCCAATGGTCAATGCCCCGTTCATTGAGAACTTCATGTTGCCGGTGCCTGACGCCTCCTTGCCGGCGAGGGAGATCTGCTCCGATAGGTCCGCGGCGGGATACAGCCGTTGTCCGTTCTTGACATTGAAGTCCGGCATGAAGACTACCCGCAGACAGCCGTTCACCTGTGGGTCGTTGTTGACGACCTCGCCGACGGCGTTGACCAACTTGATAATGAGCTTGGCTAGGAAGTAACCGGGCGCCGCCTTTCCGCCGAAGATGAAGGTGCGCGGCGTCAATTCGATGTTGGGATTCTGCTTGATCTGCTCGTATAGCCAGACGATGTGTAGCAGGTTCAGGTGCTGGCGCTTGTATTCATGGATGCGCTTGGCCTGTATGTCGAACAGCGTCTGCGGGTCCGGCGTGAACCCCGTGCGTGCTCCCAGCCAGTTGGCAAGATCCTGTTTGGCGGCGGTCTTGACCGCGCGCCATTGCTGCTGGAGGCCGTGGTCTTCCGCACAGGTTTGCAGTTCTCGCAGGCAGGCCAGGTCGCGCACCCAGCGGTCATCGCCGCAGGTGTCCGTGATCAATGCCGCCAGGCGTGGATTGCTGACCACCATGAAGCGGCGCGGCGTGACGCCGTTGGTGACGTTGTGGAACTTCTCCGGCCAAAACTCGAAAAAGTCGCGCATGACGGTGGATTTGAGCAATTCCGTGTGCAACGCGGCAACGCCATTGATGGCATTGCTGCCGACCGCGGCCAGGTGTGCCATGCGCACCCTGCGCCCGCCTTCCTCACCGATCAGCGACATCCTTGAGACGAGCTGCTCGTCGTTGAGAGAGCGCACCCTGACCTGGTCGAGGAAGCGGCGGTTGATCTCGTAGATGATCTCCAAGTGCCGCGGCAGCAGCCGCTCGAACAGCGCGACCGGCCAGGTCTCGAGCGCCTCCGGCAGCAGGGTGTGGTTGGTGAAGTGGCAGGTTGCCGTGGTGACCGCCCAGGCCTGCTCCCAGCGCATGCCGTGCAGGTCCATCAGCAGGCGCATCAACTCGGCGACGGCGAGCGCTGGATGGGTATCGTTGAGCTGCACCGCGAACTTTTCGTGGAAGGCGTCGAGGCTGCCGGCGATGTCGAGCTGAAGCCGTATCATGTCCTGCAGCGAGCATGAGACGAAGAAGAACTGCTGCTTTAGGCGCAGTTCCTTTCCCGCTTCGGGCTCGTCGTTGGGATAGAGGACCTTGCAGATGGTTTCAGCTTCCATCTTCGCGTGGACGGCGCCGTAGTAGTCGCCGACATTGAAGGCCTGAAAGTTGAACGATTCCGGCGCCTCGGATTTCCACAGACGCAGCAGATTGACGTTGTTGACGCCGTAGCCGAGGATCGGCGTGTCGTAGGCGACGCCGTTGACTACCAGATCCGGGACCCAGCGGTTGCGCAGATTGCGTTGCTCGTCGGTGTATTGCTCGGTATGACCACCGAAACCCACCGAGAATGCCAGCTTGGGGCGCGGGATCTCCCAAGGATTGCCGTTCCTGAGCCAGGTGTCGCCCTTCTCGACCTGCCAGCCGTCGACGATGACTTGGTCGAAGATGCCGAATTCGTAGCGAATGCCGTAGCCGATGGCCGGAATCTGCAGAGTGGCTAGGGAGTCCATGTAGCAGGCGGCAAGCCGACCCAGGCCGCCGTTGCCGAGGCCGGGCTCTTCCTCGGTGTCGAGGATCTGCTCGAAGTCCAGGTCAAGCTCGGCGCCGGCCTCCCGCGCGACCTTGGTGATGCCGAGATTGATCATGTTGTTGGCCAGGTGTGGCCCAAGCAAGAACTCGGCGGAGAGATAGCAGACCGTGCGCGAATTGTGCTCTTTGAAGGTCTGCGCAGATCGGATCCAGCGTTCCAGCAGCCGGTCGCGGATGGTGAAGGCGGCCGCCATATAGAGGTCGTTCGGTGCCGCCACGTCCCGGAATCGCCCCTGAACGTAAAACAGGTTGTCGACGTAGGCTTGCTTGAGCGCCTCCTTGGACAAACCGGTGCGGATCTGTTCTTGCGACGTGTCCCTGGGCAGGTCTTTCATGCGTTGTCCTCAGCTCCGGTGTGTTGCGTTCGTCTCTCTGTACAAGAGTCGCCAAGGGAGTGCCGCGGCTTCAGCGAAGCGTTCGATGTTCTTTTGTGGCCTTTGCGTTGGGTAAACCGTTGGCCGCAGGTGCGTCAAGGTTAAAGGGTCGGTGTGAACCTGATGTTACCGCGCGGGATGAATCATGGTGTCGGTACGACGAAGGTTAGCAACGGGGAAATCGTGTGCCGCCGGCAGGTCGCGGGCGCGGGGAACGCGCGCGATGGACCACAGCGGCAGGGCCTGCTGCCAGAATGTCGGGACCGATCCCGGGGTCTCCGGTAACGGTAGTTGGCCGAGGAACTGCCAGGCGTGCAGCAGCGCGGGCAGCGGGTCGTCCGGGTGGACCGGGGCGCCGGCCAGACTCTTGGAGAGCTTGCGCCCGGCGTCATCGACCGCCAGGGGCAGATGTGCGTAGCTGGGTTGCGGCAGTCCGAGCAATCGTTGCAGATGGACCTGACGTGGTGTCGACAGCAACAAGTCGGCGCCCCGCACCACACTGTCGATGCCCACGGCGGCATCGTCGACCACCACGGCGAGTTGATAGGCGTGTATGCCGTCGGCCCGACGCAGGACGAAGTCGCCAACTTCGGCGGCAAGCTGCTGCTCGATCAGACCATGAATGCGGTCGTCGACGGTGATCCGTGCATCGTCGACGCGCAGCCTCTCGCTGCGACGCCGGCGATGCGCCGGCGGTCCATTGCGGCAGGTGCCGGGGTAAATCGGTCCTTCGGGGCCGACTCGGCCATGGGCGGCGATCTCCGCACGGGAGCAGCCACAGGGGAAGGTCAAGCCGTTCTCGCGCAGACGCCCGAGGGCCGCATCGTATGCCTCGAGGCGTCGACTCTGATAAACCACGACCTCGTCCCAGAGCAGTCCGAAACGCTCCAGTGTGCGCAGGATCTCGTCCGCCGCTCCGGGCACCTCTCGCGCCTGGTCCAGGTCCTCCATGCGCACCAGCCATTCGCCGCCGGCAGCGCGTGCGTCGGCGAAACTGCCGACGGCGGCGACCAGGGAGCCGAAATGGAGCGGACCGGTAGGGGAGGGGGCGAACCGCCCCCGACGACTGTCGCTAGGGTGTGATTCGGACAATCGATGGCGCGAGGGCTGGGCTGGCTGGACTTGGTCTAGCCGCGCTGCTTTTCGCGGATCTCGTCCAGGGTCTTGCAGTCGATGCAGAGCGTAGCCGTGGGTCTGGCCTCGAGACGCCGCACGCCGATCTCCACCCCGCAGGCCTCGCAATAGCCGTAGTCGTGGTCGTCGATGCGACCCATGGCCTCGTCGATCTTCTTGATCAGTTTGCGCTCGCGGTCGCGGGTGCGCAGTTCTAGGCTGAACTCGGACTCCTGGGTGGCCCGGTCATTCGGATCGGGGAAGTTCGTGGCCTCGTCCTGCATGTGATGCACGGTGCGGTCCACTTCCTCCATCAGTTGACGCTTCCATTCGAGCAGCAGGCCGCGAAAGTGCTCCTCCTGCTCCGGACTCATGTAGTCCTCGTCCTTGCCGGCCTCGTAGGGCTCGAATCCGAGCGCTTTCGCGCCTTGCTTGTCTGCCTCGGCCATCATTCTGCTCCCGAAGACGCTGCGGTTACCACCGATTGCCGTTCGCGCTGTGCGGGTTGGGGACCTGATGAGGTTAGCCTGAGTGCACCGCGGGCGAACGGCGGTAAGCGCGGGTTTTTACCAGATGTGACGCGGGCCTGCAACAGCGTCGGCTCGTGCAAGCCAAGAAACCCTAGGGTGCGACCATGGGCCGCCGGCCGGGGCTCGCGTGGCCTGGCTCCGGGTTGATCGGGCGCCGAGAGGTTTGCAGCGCGAACCACTGTTCACGCTGTGGTAGGCTCCCGCTCCCGATGCGAATTCTCAACGAGGCCAAGCGTGTTATGGCGGAGCTCGAAGCCCTTATCTTCGATGTTGACGGGACCCTTGCCGATACTGAACGCGACGGGCATCGGCCGGCGTTCAATGCGGCCTTTGCCGATGTCGGGCTCGATTGGGTGTGGTCTGTGGAGCTGTATGGCGAGTTGTTGCGCGTGACCGGCGGCAAGGAGCGTATTTACGAATACCTGCGGGTTCACCGCCCGGATTTCGTGCCCGACAGGCCATTGGATGAGTTCGTGCGGGACCTGCATCGTCGCAAGACCGAGCACTACGTCCGGATGATGCATGCCGGCGGCATCCCGCTGCGCAGCGGTGTCCTGCGCTTGCTGCGCGAGGCGAGAGCTGCCGGCGTGCGACTGGCCATCGCGACGACCACGACGCCGGAGAATGTCGCCGCCTTGCTCGAGTCGGCGCCGGAGCCCGATCTGATGAGCTGGTTCGAGGTGGTTGCGGCCGGAGACGTGGTGCCGAACAAGAAGCCCGCGCCGGACATCTTCGAACTGGCACTGAGCGAGCTGGGCCTGCCGGCATCGGCCTGCGTGGCGATCGAGGACTCCGACAACGGCGCTCGCTCGGCGCTTGGGGCCGGCCTCGACGCGCTGTTGGTCACCGTCAGTTCCTACACCGAAGCACAGGATTTTTCGGGTGCATCACTGGTGGTGGACCAGCTCGGAGAGCCGGACCGACCGGGGACCGTCCTGGCCGGTGATCTAGCAAATGATCCGGCCGGCGACCTGGGAGGAAACCTTTGTGTCGATCTCGCGCTCTTGCGCCAACTGCATCGGCACGCCTTCGCGGATCGGCGCGGGTGACCGTCGCGCTGTTGCAACCATCCGAGCGTGCCGCGCGGGTGGCGCCGTTCCATGTCATGCGCATCCTAGAGCGGGCGAAGGTGCTGGAGGCCGCCGGGCGTGACGTGATCCACATGGAGGTCGGTGAACCGGACTTTGCAACACCCGAGCCGATGCTGGCGGCCGCCCGGGCGGCCCTTGCCGAACGTTCCATGGGCTATACGCCGGCAGCGGGTCTGCCGCGGTTGCGACAAGCGATCGCCGCCTACTACGGGCGGCGCTATGATCTCGACCTCGACCCCGAGCGGGTCATCGTGACCCCCGGCGGCTCCGGTGCCTTGCAACTCGCGCTGGCGGCCCTGGTGGATATCGGCGACAAGGTGCTGACAACGGACCCCGGCTATCCGTGCAATCGGCACATGGTCGCGTTGGTCGGCGGTCGTCCGCTGTCAGTTCCGGTGTCGGCGGACGACGGCTATCAGCTGACGCCGGCCCAGGCCGAGGCCCATTGGTCCGATGCCGTGCGCGCGGTGATGCTGGCGAGCCCGGCCAATCCGACCGGTGCGGTGGTGTCGCGGGAGGCGATGGCGGATCTGCACCAGTTGACACGCGCACGCGGCGCGGCGCTCATTGTTGACGAGATCTACCAGGGACTCACCTACGACGTCGACGACCATACCGCGCTGGCCTGCGGCGACGACAATGTGTTCGTCGTCAACAGCTTCTCCAAGTACTTTGGCATGACGGGTTGGCGGCTCGGTTGGCTGGTCGCGCCGGAGCGTTTCGCGGCGACACTGCAACGCCTGGCGCAGAACCTGTATTTGGCGCCCCCGACGCCGGCCCAGTATGCGGCGCTCGCGGCCTTCGAGCAGGAAACGTTGGCGTTGCTGGACCAGCGGCGCGACCTGTTTCGAGCGCGGCGCGACGCCCTGCTGGGCGCGCTGCGCGCGATTGGCTTTCGCATTCCCTCGCTGCCGGCCGGCGCCTTCTATCTCTACGGCGAGATTCCGGCTGCTTGTGCCGACGCGGAGACGCTTGCCGAGCGTCTGTTGGAGGAGGCCGGTGTCGCGGTGACCCCCGGCCTGGACTTCGGCAGTTATCGCGCGGATCGCATGATTCGGTTTGCTTACACGACCGACGTCGACAGATTGCTCGATGCCGCGCAGCGCATTCGTCGAAGCCTCGGCCTTACCCAAGGTCCCGTTGAGCCTGGTCGGAAGGCAAGCGCTCAGACGTCCACTCACCAAGTCATCAACAGCAGTCATTTCCCGCGCTCATGAATTGCGTCCCCGCCGAGTTGTCCGTCGTTGTTCCCGCGTTCAATGAGCGGGCGAACGTGGCAGCCTTGTTCTCCCGACTCGATCAGACCCTCAGCGGGATTCATTGGGAAGTGGTCTTCGTCGACGATGATTCTCCGGACGGCACGTCTCGGGCGGTGCGGGAATTGGCGTCTTCGGATAGCCGGGTGCGGCTATTGCATCGTGTTCATCGACGGGGCTTGTCGTCGGCCTGCATCGAAGGCATGCTGGCATCGACCGCTCCCTACGTTGCGGTGATGGACGCCGATCTGCAGCACGACGAACGGTTGTTGCCTGAGATGTTGGCCGCGTTGAAGGGCGACGGCCTGGACATTGTTGTGGGCAGCCGCAACGTGGCCGGCGGCAGCATGGGCGACTGGGCCTCGGAACGTGAGTTGGCCAGCCGTTTCGCGACGCGTCTGTCCGGACTTGTGCTGAAGGCCAACCTGCGCGACCCCATGAGCGGCTTCTTCATGCTGCGCCGGGAGCTGATTGATGAAGTGGTGCATGATCTCTCGGCCATCGGCTTCAAGATCCTGCTGGATATCTTCGTCACCGCCAAGCGGCCGCTGCGCTTCCGGGAACTGCCCTACACCTTTCGCAACCGGCACGCCGGCGAGAGCAAGCTCGACAATGTCGTCGCCTGGCAGTACATCGCCATGCTGTTGGATAAGTCCGTCGGGCGCTATGTGCCGGTGCGCTTCATCGCCTTCGCCTTCATCGGCGGGCTCGGGGTGTTCGTGCACATGGCCGTGCTTTGGCTGGTGTTCCGTGGTCTGGGTGAGACCTTCGTCGCCGGTCAGACCGCGGCGACCCTGGTGGCCATGACCTTCAATTTCTTTCTCAATAATTGGTTCACCTATCGCGACCGGCGCCTGCGCGGTTGGGGTCTGCTGCGGGGCTGGATCTCGTTCTCGCTGGCCTGTTCCCTGGGCGCGGTGGCCAACGTCGGCATCGCGACCTACCTGTTCAATACGGCGCCCGCCGGCGGTATCTGGTGGGTACTGTCGGCCGTTGCCGGCATCCTCATCGGTGCGGTCTGGAACTACGCGGTGACCTCGGTCTACACCTGGAACCAACCCAAGGCGGGTCGTGCGATTGGCTAGCGAGGTTTCGCCTCAGACCTGCGAGTCGTAACCATCGGTATCGGTATCGGTATCGGGATCGGTATCGGTATCGAAATCGTAGCGCGTGACTCGATCCCGATCCCGATCCCGATTTCGATTTCGATTTCGAGGGGCCTCGCCCTTTCTGTGCTGCATCGGAAGTTGATTCGTCCGCAAACATTCGGCGCGCTCGGGGAATCTGGCTTTTTTGGTCCTCGCTCCTCGCTCCTCGCTCCTTGGCCTCGTCATCCGGCGAGCAGGTGAGTGGTGATCTGTTCAAGGGCCGTCACGACGCGATCGGGATGGACGTCGCGAAGGCTTGGGTCGTCTTCACGCAGCCGCAGTGAGCGGGCGTCGCCCGCGAACAACGCGGTCCGGCAGCCCAATTGCTTGGCCGGCCAGATATCGTTACGCAAATCGTTGCCGATGTAGAGCACCTCTTGGGGTTCGATTGCGTAATCGCGTGCCAGGGCCGCCAGCGCCGGCTCGAAAACGCGGACCGACGGCTTGCCGACCCGATGCTGGTACGACCAGGCGCAGCAGCGCTGGTCGAAGCCGATCGTGCCGATGTCGCTGCCGAGGAAGGCCGCCAGCATCAGCGGTGTGTAGAACTGGGCGTTGGAAACGATGCCGAGCACCAGGTCCCGCCGCGTCAAGGCATCGAGCAGTTGGTCGAGCCCCGGCATGGGCCAGACGGGGTTGCTTCGGAACTCGTACTCGATGACCACGCGGCGCAGGGTTTCGGCGTCGGTCCGGATGCCGAGGCCCTCGAGCACGGTCTCCCAGATGGCCAGAATGTCGACCTCTGGATAGTCCACGCCTTGTTCGCGAGCATTAGCGTGGCTTTCGGCAATGGCCTCGACCAGGGCTCTAGTGCCGTTGAAGTCGTCCGGCAGCGCATCGATGCCGATACCCGCGGCACCGACGGCTCGACGGAACTGATCGTGCTCCGCCCGGGGGGCCGTGAGCCCGATGTCCCCGCAACCCGAGATCACCAGGGTGCCGTAGACATCGAACAGCACCGCGCGGATGCCCGCTAACGGTTCGATGCGTGGCGCCTCTCCTGTGGGCCGGGACGTCAATGGCGAGGTCAGGCGGCGGATTTGTTCGATCGACTCGGCAGGGGGCATGAGTGCTCCGAAGTTGGCAGATAGGGCGTCATGTGCGTAGCAGCGTCAGCCGCTCGGGTGCCAGAAACTGACCCAATAGGCTATCGCCATCGGCTCGGTCGATACGTGCGGATACCGTGGTGTTGACGATGTCGCCATAGATTGACGCCAGGTGCCGCCCGTAGCCCGATAGGTCGTAGCCGGCGCGGATTGCCGCGGCATTGGCGGCGATGATGCCGTCGTCAGTGGTCGCGGTTAGGGTAGACGGTACGAGATCGGCACGCGCCTGAGGGTCGCCACGCAGGTGTCGAATCACGGCTTCCTGCGCCGGTTCGTCGAGCCGGCCCATATCGATGCGGGCATCGGTGATCGCGCTGCGCCAAGCGCGTTCCTCGGCGTCGTCGTCGAGCCGACGCCCGTAGGCCGCGGCATTTGCGGCGAGGCCGGTGGCTAAGGCCACTCGCAGGCGTTTGGTGTCGACCCATGCGAGCGGTACCAGCAGGCGCTGGTAGAGAGCATCGAGCGTAATGCCATGGGCTCGGAAATCGCGGGTGATTTCGGGTAGGTCACGCCCCGCCAGCGGTCGACCGCTGAGCCAAGGCTCGAGGAACGCGAGCCCGAAACCCTCGCCGACACTGGTGGTCACTAGGGCGTGCGCGGAGGCGATTAGACCCTGGAAGTCGTTGACGCGGGTGCCGAGTTCGAACTCCACCGGTAGGCCGAGCTCCGCCGCCAGTTCGACCCAGCGCCGATAGCGGGGCTGCTCCTGGGGATTTTGTGGTGCCTGGGTGGTCGCGAACCGGTCCCGCGGGTCGGCCAGGGCGGACCAGAGCAGGAACTCGCCGAGATTCTTGCGGCGGATCGCGCGGGTTGGATACAACCAGAGGCGCGCTGCATCATTGCACGGTTGCGGTGCATCGCCGATGCTGCGTGCCTCGATTTCGGGCTCGGGCGTTGGCGCGGATGCCGACACGGCGTTGGCGAGCAGGTGCAAGTTGGCATTTGGCACGCCAGCGGCGGCGAGGAACGACTGGTCGCGTTCATTGAGCACCGCGTAGTGGATCTGTGGCGCCAGCGGATACAGCAATGCGGAGAGTCGGCTCACGTCACCATCGCCCAGCCGGTCGCGAAGGCGCCGGTAAAGGGCGGGCCGACCGTCCTCGGCAAAGTCGTGGGGCTGTAACAGCAGCCGATGCCCACCGCGGGCCAGCCGCATGAGCGCGCCGGGCAGGATGAGGTTCTTGCCCAGACAATGATTGTGTATATGCCAGATGTCGGGTGCCGACCCCAGCTGTGCCCGTGCGGTATCGACCAGGGCTGCCGCCAACTCGTCGGGGGTCTGTTGAGCACGGCGCTCTTCGTAGCCGAGACCGGCTAGCACGGCTACCTTTGCGCTTATGCCCAAGGCGTGCGCCGGTGCTTCACCGGTGAGCACGAGGACGCTGTGCCCGGCGCTGGCCAGGGTCTCGCAGGCGTGCTGGATAACGCGCGTGACGCCGCCGGTCTGTAAGTGGAAATGAACGATGGCGATGCGCATAGGGAGCGGCTTCACCTCAGCGATTGAATCAAAAAGGCCATCGCGGCCGCGGCATTGGTTCGGACGCCGCTGCGTCAGTTGCAACTACGGCCGCAGCTGATGGCATGGCTTGTGCGTAAGGTTGAGAATTACTGTTGGTGTGACTGATGTGGTGGTTTGGACCCCGCCTAGTCCCATCCTGATCCGCCTACAGCTCCGGTGACAGCAGGCCCAGACAATGCCTGCAACTTGCGCTAGCGTACAACGTCCGACCACAGAGAGGCACCATCGCCAAGCCCATGGTCGATCCGAGCTGGCGCTGCTGGTTGCCTTTCGATCGTCATCCCGACCCCTGATGCGGCGCTTGCCTCGAAGAATGCAGACATGAAGCAACCCGAGAACATCGGATTTGTCTCCACCCGGTTCGCCGGCACCGACGGCGTCTCGCTGGAGTCCGCCAAGTGGGCCGAGGTGCTGTGGCAGGGCGGGCACGTGAGCTACTGGTACGGCGGCGTGCTCGACCGCGATCCGGGCATCAGCCTGTGCATTCCGGAGGCCTTCTTCGATCATGCCGAGAACGCCTGGATCAATGCCCAGCTCTGGGGGCGTACCCGGCGCAGCGCCGAGGCCAGCCGGCGCATCCGCGAACTGGCGGAGTACCTGAAGGCGACGCTGTACGAGTTCCGCGACCGCTTCGATCTGGATATCTTGATTATCCAGAATGCGTTGACCATCCCGATGCACATCCCGCTCGGTGTCGCCATCACCGAGTTCCTGCTCGAGACGGGCATGCCGGCCATCGCGCATCACCACGATTTCCAATGGGAGCGGCAGCGCTTTCAGATATCGGCCGTGGACGATTATCTGGAGATGGCTTTCCCGCCGCGGGTGCCGCATCTGCAGCACGTCGTCATCAATCAGGCCGCCCGCGAGGAGATCGCCTGGCGCAAGGGGCTACCGAGCATCCTGGTGCCGAACGTGTTCGACTTCGAGAACCCGCCCGGCGAGCCGGATGCCTATGCCGCCGATGTGCGTGGCGCGCTGGGTCTACTCGACGACGACCTGCTGATCCTGCAACCCACGCGCATCGTGCCGCGCAAGGGCATCGAGAACGCCATCCACCTGATCCGGCGTCTCAAGTTACCCCGCTGCCACCTGGTGATCTCCCACGACGGCGGCGACGAGGGTATGGAGTACGTGCACCAGATCCAGACCTTGGCGCATGAAGAGGGCGTCTCGCTGAAGCTGTTCGGTGACCGCATGGCCGACCGCCGGCAGCTGAATCAGGACGGGCACAAGGTTTATGTTTTGCGCGACCTCTACCCACATGCCAATTTGGTCACCTTTCCGAGCCTGTACGAGGGCTTCGGCAACGCCTTGCTCGAGTCGATCTACTTTCGCCTGCCGCTGGTCATCGGCCGCTACTCAGTCTATCAGCGCGATATCGAGCCCAAGGGCTTTCGGCTGCCGGCCATCGATGGCGTCATCGACCGTCGGGTGGTCGACGAGACCCGTCGCATTGTCGAAAACCCCGACTATCGGGACGCACTGGTGGACCACAATTACCGCGTCGCGTCTCGCTTCTTCAGCTACCGGGTGCTGCGCGACAGCCTGCGCGGCATGATCAACAACATCCGCAATTTGACGGAGTAGGCCATGCGCGCCGTCGACCGCCGCGTTTTGCAACGTATCCGCCAGCGCCTCGGCCGGCTCTACGGCGATGAGGTGCTGGCGCGGCTGATGCATCGGCTCGACCTGATCGTCGGTCGTTACGGTGTTGGCGTGACCTGTCCCGACGGCGAGTTTTGTGCGCGCTGGGATCAGCGCGATGCCGTGCTGATCTGCTATGGCGACATGATCCGTGCCGATGGCATCGATGCCGACGGCGAGCCGCCGCTGGAGACCTTGCGACGATTTCTCAACGAGCGCATCGGCGATGCCTTGTCCGCGGTGCACGTCTTGCCGTTCTTTCCCTACAGCTCCGACGACGGTTTTTCGGTCATCGACTACCGCGCGGTGGACCCGGAACTGGGTAGCTGGCACGACATCCAGAAGCTCGGCGAGGACTATCGGTTGATGCTGGATCTGGTCATCAACCACGTCTCCAGCCAAAGCCACTGGTTCCGCGCCTACTGCAACGGCATGGCCCCCGAGCGCCACTATTTCATCGAGGTGGAGCCGGAGGCCGACCTCAGCGCCGTCACCCGCCCGCGCACCTCGCCGCTGTTGCGCTCGGTGCAGACGCCCTACGGCAAGCGCTGGGTTTGGTGCACGTTCAGCCACGACCAGGTCGATGTCGACTTCACCAACCCGGATGTGCTGTTCGAGTTTCTGGATATTCTGCTGTTCTATGTCCATAACGGCGCCCAGATCGTTCGCCTCGACGCCATTGCCTATTTGTGGAAAGAGATCGGCACCAGCTGCGTTCACCTGCCGCAGACGCACGAGGTGGTCAAACTGCTGCGCGATGTGCTGGAGATGCTGCAGCCGGGCCTCGTGCTGCTCACCGAGACCAACGTGCCCCATGCCGAGAACGTCAGCTATTTCGGCGCTGGCGACGAGGCGCACATGGTCTACCAGTTCAGCCTGCCGCCGTTGCTGTTGCATGCGCTGTCCACCGGCAATGCCGCCTATCTGACGCACTGGGCCGCCAATCTGGCGCCGCCGCCCGCCGGCTGCACCTACTTCAACTTTACCGCGTCCCACGACGGCATCGGCGTGCGCCCGCTGGAGGGGCTGCTGCCGCAGGACGAATTCGACGCCCTGGTCGCCGCCGTCGAGCAGCGCGGCGGCCTGGTCAGCCGGCGCAGCAACCCGGATGGCTCCGCCACGCCCTACGAACTCAACATCACCTACTTCGATGCCGTCGGCGTGCCCGGAGACCTGGATGCCTCGGTTGCCCGGTTCCTCTGTGCGCAGACCATCGCCATGAGCCTGCAAGGCGTGCCCGGTATCTACTTCAATAGCCTGCTCGGGGCGTCCAACAACCTCGCCGGTGTCGAGCAGACTGGTCGTGCCCGCACTATCAATCGGCAAAAATGGACCGAGGCCGAGCTTGCCGTGATGCTTGCCGACGGCTCCAGTCACCAGGCCAGCCAGGTGCTACCGGAATACCTGCGTCGGCTGCGCCTGCGTCGTGCCTCGCCGGCGTTTCATCCCGACGCCGTGCAGCGGGTGCTGGACCTGCCCGCGGGGCAATTTGGCGTTCGGCGCGACGCCGTCGACGGGTCCGAACGGCTGTGGATGATTGCAAACCTCACCGGCGCGCCGCTGTCCCTGGCGATGGGCCGCATCGACCGGAACTGGAAAAGGCACCGCTGGGTCGACCTGATCGGTGGATGGTCGCGCGCCGCGGCCGATCTATCGCCGAGGCTAGCGCTTGCGCCGTATCAGGTCGTCTGGCTGGTTACTGATGATCCGGTGCCGGACGGGATGGGCGGCTGAGTCCGGTGCCTGTGCATCCCCGTGCCGCGAGCGCCATTTCGCTGGGAGCGCCGACTTTCCAGTCGGCGCCTGCCACGAACAGACCACGTCTTCCAGATCGGCGCCGCGTCAAGCGCCTCGCCGTGAAATGCGCTTCAGTTTGCGGTGTGGCACGGTGTCATGAACGCTAGAATATGGGCATCGCCGCCACCGAGGGCACGGGCTCATGTTCTGAGCCCGTGCCAGCGTAACCTGCGGGCATTGCCGATAGCCCTGTTGGAGCCGGACTTGAGCCTGATCGATTACCTACTGCACCGCATCACCGACCATCTCCCCTGCCGCATCATCGACGGCGAACGCGGAGAGCCCTATCTGGAGCGTTACTATCTGTTTGGCCTGGACCGGATCGGGCTCGCCGGCTGGCACGCCTACCTGCACCGGTTCGTCGATTCCGACCCGGACCGCGGTCTGCACGATCATCCCTGGGGACGCGCGGTGAGCCTCGTGCTTTCCGGCGGCTACGACGAAATTCGCTTTGCCGATGCGGGGGCGTCGGACAAGCGGCTACCCACGGCCACCCGCCACATTCGTCCGGGTCGGCTCAATCGGCTCAGGGGCGAGGATTATCATCGCATCGTGCTACGCGATGGTCGCCCCGCCTGGACGCTGTTCATGCATGGTCCCCGGGTCAAGGGCTGGGGCTTCCTGTCCAACGGGGGGCGCGAAGGCGTCTACCGCGCCATGGCCCGCGATGCCAGCGAGTTTCGCCATCGCGACTGGTGGAAACAGGCGCCGACGGGGCGCGCGATGCGCGAGTTGCGCGCCGCTGCGGCGTGAACGACCGACAGCAAAGACCCAGAAACTCCAGACCCGAAAACATCGCAGCAGGAACCGATTGAATGCATTGGCACCGACGCTCAATGATCGCCGCCGCGGTTCTGGTACTCAGCGCCTGCGGCAGCAGTCCAGAGGAGGCGGGCAATACCGACGCGCTACATGTCAGTTGCCTAGAGCCACCGACAACCGGTACCTGCCGCGCCGCTAAGCCCGCCTTCTACTACGACTATCCATCCGACAGTTGTAAGCGCTTCATTTGGGGTGGCTGTGGCAGCAAGGTGCCGTTCCAGAGCCTGGAGCAGTGCGTGCAGACCTGCGGTGGGCGAGCGGCGCCCTAATCATGGCGTGTCCCTAGGGATCATCTCCCACAGGGCCTGATATACTAAACGTTGATCCAAACAGACTCGGCGGCGGACATGGCGCTTGCGCAGGAAGACATCCAGTTCATCAAAGACCACCTCGGTGAGTGGCTGGCGGAGAAGTCGCTCGGCAAGCCCCCGGCGGTCTACGAGATCGAGTTGCGCGAGCGCATGGTGCGGGTCGAGGAAGAGCTCAGGCATCAGCGCGAGCTGATCAAGACGCTGATCGAGCAAATGGACAAGCGTTTCGATGCGATGCAGCAGCAGATGGACAAGCGCTTCGATGCGGCAGACAAGCGCTTCGATGCGGCAGACAAGCGCTTCGATGCGGCAGATAAGCGCTTCGATGGGCTCGCCCGCCGCATCGACCGGTTCATGGTTTGGTCATTCGCCACCACGCTGACCGTCGGGGGGCTAGTGGTGGCAGCGCTGAAGCTGTGGTCTTGAGCGGACTCGCACGCGCGATCTGCTCATCGCTACCGCAGGCGGTAGCAGCAACGCCGGCGCGCGAAGCAGATGCATCTACGCGCAGAGCGTCTTGCTGAACAACTCGAACTCAGAAGTGGTCCTCGACCATCACGTCCGACAGCGGTAGCTCGCCCGGCTTGGGCCAGGCCTCCTTGGTGCCCTTGCCGATGGCCAGCAGGGGTCGAACCACTTGACGGCCCGGCGGGCGACGCCGACTGCTCGACGCGCTGGCGGCTGATCAAGCTTCGGTTTGCCCAACCATTGACATCTTGCATTGCTGTGGTGCGCGACTCCGGCAGCAAGAAGCAAGATTCAAACTAGCTGATAGACTTCTAACTGGGGAGGTTGAGTCAGCGAGCCATCATGAACGCGGATCTGGCAGTCACGGTTTTTTTTCGTCGTCGACGCCGCTCGTCGGTCACGGCGCTGGCCCTGTGTGTCGGCCTTTGGATGCTGGGGTGGATGGTCGCACCGACAGCCGCCGAGACCTGGCAGGGCCAGCTCCAGCAGGGTGGGCAGATCAGCGTCGATCCCTACACGCACCGCGCCATGCGTGGCGATGGCCGCGGCCCGATGTGGGACGGTGTGCATCGGCTCGACGACGGCTCGACCGTCATCATCCGGCAGGGTATCGCCATCCCCACCGAGCAAATGTATGAGACCTGGTCCGGCGACACCAAGCCGCAACCGATCTTCGAGGACCGACACTGTAATCAGTTGGTGCGCAAGACCTGCGGCTTCGACAGTGCTTGCAACAACAGCGCCGCCTGCCTCCGGGCCCGCAGCCTGCTTGGCGAAGAGGGCCGCGAGCAGCGCGACCAGCCGGTGAGCGCCGGCACCCACCCGCGCACCGCCGCCAGTGAGCAATGTCGGCGGGCCATGACCGATCCGGCCTACGCTGCGTGCGCCAGCTTGGAGGCGGCCATTGGCGACAGCCGCTGTCGCGATCTCGTTGACCAGGTCTGCGGCGCCGACGACCGCTGCGCGCCGGCTCAGCCATGCGGCGCCGCACGCCAACTGTTGCGCATGGAGACCGAGGAGCGTCTCACCAACGATGACCCTGGCGCCCTCAGCGCGACCGGCGGTCAATGCCTGGAAGCGATGATCAACGCATTCTTTATACCTTGTGACCCGCCCATGACGCCCCCGGACCTCCCGTAGGGGCGAATAGATTCGCCCGTCCAATCGCCTATCTGGTCGCCCCCTCGCCGTGATTCTGTATATTGACGGGGTATACCGTCGCCTCGACCCTTTTCCCCGCGAGTTCCGGCATGACCGACCTGCACGACCTGGAACTGATGCTGCACTCGGAGACGCCGATCCTGCTGATCGAGTCGCTGGAGGAGCAACGCATCCTGCAATTGTTTACGCGCCTAGCGCTGCGCCTGGAGCAAAAGGTCTTCGGCTGGACGCTCACGGATGGTCTGCGGCGCATCGAATACGCGTTGGCGGCCGACTCGGATCTGGCCGAGCCGGCCGCGGTGCTGCGGCACATCAAGCACACCAGCGAGCGCGGTATCTATCTGCTGCTGGATTTCCATCCGTTTCTGGATCACCCGCTGCATGTCCGATTGCTGAAGGAGATTGCGCAGGACTTCGATCTGCTGCCGCGTCGGCTGGTGCTGGTGAGCCACGCACTGCAAGCACCGCCGGAGCTGCGCCACCTCAGTGCCGGCTTCAGCCTGCGGTTGCCGGACCGCAACCGGTTGCTGGCGCTGATCCGCGAGGAGGCGCAGCGCTGGCAGCATGCGGCGCCCAACCGCAGCTTCCGCGCCAATCGGGATGCCGTCGATCAGCTCTCGCGAAATCTGCTCGGGGTGACCGAGTCCGATGCCCGTCGCCTGATCCGCAACGCCATCGTCAAGGATGGCGCCATCACCGAGTCCGACGTCACCGACGTCACCCGCGCCAAGTACGAGCTGTTGAGTCCGGAGGGCGCGGTGTCATTCGAGTACGATACCGCTAACTTCGGTGACGTCGCCGGTTTGCCAAACCTTAAGGCCTGGATCGATCGTCGCCGCGACGCGCTGTTGTCCGTCAAGGCCCAGGGCGACCGGCCCAAGGGCATCATGCTGCTCGGCGTGCAGGGCAGCGGCAAGAGCCTCGCCGCTAAGGCCGTCGCCGGGCGCTTTGGTGTGCCGCTGCTGCGCTTGGATTTCGGCGCGCTGTACGACAAGTATATCGGCGAGAGCGAGCGTAACCTGCGCGATGCGTTGCGAACCGCCGACGTCATGGCGCCCTGCGTGCTCTGGTTCGACGAGATCGAAAAGGGTCTGTCCACCGGCAGCAGCGATGACGGCGGGCCAGGGCGGCGTCTCATTGGCTCCCTGCTGACCTGGATGGCGGAGCGCAACAGCAGCGTGTTCATCGTTGCAACGTCCAACGACATCTCGCGGTTGCCGCCGGAGCTGGTGCGCAAGGGCCGGCTGGACGAGATTTTTTTTGTCGATCTGCCGGATGCCGATGTGCGCAGGGAGATCTTTCGCATTCACTTGCAGCGGCGCGGGCTCGATGCCGCAACCTTCGATCTCGACCGGCTCGCCGATGCCAGCGACGGCTTCTCTGGCGCCGGCATCGAACAGGCCGTCGTCTCCGCGCTGTATGCCGCGCGTGCTGACGCCGCCAGTTCGAGGACCGGGCCAACCACGCAACAGATCGTGCTAGAGCTCGAGGGCACGCAGCCGCTGTCGGTGGTCATGGATCGGCAAATCGGCGCGCTGCGGGCCTGGGCCAATGGGCGGACGGTGTTGGCCTGATGGGCGGGCCAGCGCGTTTGGCGCAGCGATCGACGGCTAGCATGCAACGTCGCTGTTGCCTGACAATGCCGGCCAGGACTTGCCCGCTAATCGCGCCGTCGTGGCGTTGCGAGAACGGATTGCGCCGCCATTTGCTATGCACAGCAATTGCCAACAGTCCCGTCTAGCGCCGCTTGCCCGCCGCCAAGCACGGCTTTGCGCAATCCCGCTCCCTGTCAACCGCGGTTCGACCGCCAAACACTGAGAATCACGCATGGAGTACAAGGACTATTACAAGATCCTCGGCGTCGCGCGCGACGCGAGCCAGGATGACATCAAGCGCGCCTACCGCAAGCTTGCGCGCAAATATCATCCAGACGTCAGCAAAGAATCCGATGCAGAGGCGCGTTTCAAGGAGGTCAACGAGGCCAACGAGGTGCTAAAGGATTCGGCCAAGCGTGCCGAGTACGACGCGCTGGGCACCGGCTGGCATGCTGGCGATGAATTCCGACCGCCGCCCGGGGCAGGCGCCCACAGACGCGAGCACGAGTTCTCACCGGAGGAGGCCGCCCACTTCAGCGATTTCTTCTCCAGCATCTTTGGCGGAGGCGGTGGTATGGGTGGATTTGGCGGCCGGCGTGGTGCCCGAGATGACTTTCGGCGCCGCGGCACCGATCAGACCGCACGTATCCGCATCTCGCTTGAGGACGCTTACCACGGCGCAAGCCGCCAGTTGCGTTTGGACGTGCCCGAGCTCGATGACCACGGGCAACTGCGCCCGCACACCCGCACCCTCAACGTGCGCATCCCGGCCGGCATCACCGAAGGGCAGCAGATCCGGCTTGCCGGGCAGGGCAGTCCCGGCCTCGGCGGGGAGCCGGGCGACCTGTTTCTCGAGGTCGAATTCGAACCGCATTCGGTCTATCGTTGTGAGGGTCGCGACGTCGATGTGCGACTGCCCATTGCCCCCTGGGAAGCGGCGCTAGGTGCCACCGTGCCCGTGCCGACCCTGGGCGGAACGGTCAGCCTGAAGATCCCCGCCGGGTCGCAGAGCAATCAGCGCTTACGACTCAAGGGTCGTGGGCTGCCCGGGGGTGGACAGGGCAAGAACTCGGGGGATGCCTTCGTGCAGTTGGAGATCGTCAATCCGCCCACGCTTGACGAAGCCGGGCGTTCGGCTTATGACGAACTGTCCAAGCGTTTCGGCGCCTTCAATCCACGCGCCAAACTGGGAGTTTGAGCCATGGCACAGAGACAGACCGGAATTGAGGGTGTGTTGCTCGACGAACATACCGTCGTCACCGTCACCGAGTTGACCCAAGTCTGCGGTGTCAGCATCGAGCAAGTACAGCTCATGGTAGGTGAGGGTATGCTGCAGCCCCGCAACGGCGCGCGGCCCGAACAGTGGCGATTTACAGGGATAGAAGTCAAGCGCGCCCGCCGCGCACTCCGCCTTCAGCGCGACCTCGATCTGAACTTGCCCGGTACCGCGTTGGCGTTGGAACTGATCGACGAACTCGAGCACCTGCGCCGCCGCGTGCGCAGCCTCGAACAGCTGTTGGGCGGCGTGCGAGAAGCAGAATGAGCCAACTTTCACCGAAGTGATGTCCAACGACAGGAAGGAGTTGGGCGGCCTGCGGCTCGTCCTTCCACCCTCCCTTCTCCGAGATTCAGGCCGTCTGGGACTCGCGGGGGCGTCTAAATTTCCTTTCCGTTATCCGTCGCCGCTGATCGTGGAAAGGCTAGGCATACCTATCGTCCCGATTAACCGCCGCCGGCGTTCGCTTGGTTCTGTTCGTTCTTGAGTGCCATGGTCGTAATCTCTCGATAGAGATGGACGACTTGGGCGAACAATGGCTGATACTGCGGGAATTTGTCGACCAGGTACTTGCTCTCCATTGCCTCCCGGCAGACCTCGTCGAGAAAGTCTCGGTCATATTCGCTGAGGAGGCCGCCATCGACAACCTGTTGTTTCAATCGCAAGATACGCTCGAGCTGGTGTTTCTCAAATCGTTCCAGCAGCACTTCGATCAAAGTTTCCGAATCCGTCGTATTCATGATCGACATCCGCTATGCCGCCAGGAAGATACTGGCTTCCCGCAGGAAATCCCTTTTCGGAAGCAGCTCCTCGCGGGGAAAGCAGACCAGGCTCGCGACCCGCGGTCGCTGGCGGACCATCTCGATCTCTGCAAACGGCAATTCATAGGCAGCGCCGGCGCCGAGTGCCTCGTGTTTCACCCCAAGGCGATCCAAGAACAGGCTGCACTTGCGTCCCTTGAGAACCTGTTCGGGATGCGACAGGACCTCGATGACAAAATCGAATTGGTCCTCGAGTGACGTGAACCGTCTCCCTTGCCCGCCCATTTGCACTTCGATGGTCTCTAACTTGCGCCGAAGCTCTATCGGGTCGCCCGCGCCGGAAGGGTTGAGTTCAAGACGCTTGAGGCGCGCACTAAGCGCGCGGTGACGGTTTTCCAGATCCGCTGCCTGGGTTGCAGCCTCGATGGATTGTTTTCGGATGTAGCTGATCAGGCTCTTGACGATGCAGCACTTCAGCGCGCAGCGGGCATCCGCCTCGCCGATCCCAGGTGAGATGATCTGATGATCGGAAAAGCTCACACTGGTCTGCATCACCTCGTTGCGGACGATGTCGTCCACCAGCGCCATGCCCAAGTACTTGCGTTCCTCCCGGCACATACAAAGCAGCGCGAAGCATTCAGCCGCGTCAGGGTTGTGGTCGAAGAGGTCGCGCACTTCTTTGCTCTGGCTGAAGACCTCCTGCAGGTGCTTGTGATCGACGAAGAAGGCATTGACGCGCGGGTCTTCAGTGAAAGTGGAGCGTCGGCAGTGTACGGCCCCTGGGATCTGCCCTGAGATATCGTCAACATAACGCAGTGTGTTGGTGATGGGGCCTCGCAGCCGGCGGACGCTGCCCGGGATCGCGCGTAACTTGCTCGACGTCTCGTCGATGATCAGTTCGGCGAGTTGATCGATGCTTTGTACGCAGCTGGCACTGGGGCCATCCGGGGCGGTGCCGAGGCGTCCGCTGAAGCGCTGGAATGCGTCGTATAAAAATGTTGTCAGCATGTTCCGGTCCTCTGGGGTCGTTGTTTTAGTGTATGTGCCTTCACCGAGGCGGGGCGATGGTGAGGTGGCGCTAAGGCGATTTCTGTCAAGTCTCATACCAGCTGACTTGTCTTGACGCGCGCTTTCTGTGTCGCACCGGCAGTCACATAGCTAGGCTATGGTCCTGCCCGGTGCTCCTTGAAGGCGGACCTCAATCCGGCGTCATCTGGTACAAGATTTTCCGGCAATCGCCTAAAGGCTATTACCAGGAACGTCACGGGGTTGCAACATCAGGCGAAGCGGACGCCGTTCTTGCCGCAGCGCCTGCTCGACACTCGGCTCGGCGATCAGCAGGCAGGCCTTGGTGGCGAGGTTGATCCAGCGGATCATGCCGTCGCGATCGATCACCACGATCGGGTCCGGTTGCGCAGCACCGGCCAAAGGATGGGCTTGGTGATGTATTCGGTAGCGCCGGCTTCGAAGGCCCGATCGATAGATGCCTCGTCCTCATAGGCGGTGATCATGACGATGGGGACGCGTGCCCCGTTTGGCAGCGCACGAATGCCCTGGCAGGCCCTGAAGCCGTCCATGACGGGCATCACGGCGTCAAGCAGCGCGATGTCGGCGCCCTCGTCGCCGAAGCGTTCGACGGCCAGTAGGCCATTCTCCACGCTCGTGGTCTGGAAACCGAGTCGACCGATGAACTGGGTCACGGCGAGGCGCAATACCGGGTCGTCGTCGACGATCAGTGCGTGCGGCGCCTCTGAGGCATCGCCGTCGAGTAGGGTCGGGGCCTGGGTGAACTGAAGTTGCAATACGGCTACCTCTGGGTGGGCACCGATCATCCTAAATTCGGTAGTTGCTGCAGGCGTACAAGGGGCGAATCGATCCGCCCAGTCGATGGCTTTCGTGCGACTGAAGTTGCACGAGTGGCTTAAACCATGGATTAATTGACTTTATAGAGGCGAGTTGCCGAATCTGGGGTTGTTGGCTGGTGTCTCTTCCCAGTCCGCTCAACGGCGCTCCCGAGCCAGGATTTCGCTGAGCGCGTCGGCAGCCTGTTCGGCCGTGCGCTTCACCTCCTGGTAGAGTTCGCTGCCGTGCGTCAGATCCGCCTGTTTGCCTTGGGCCTCCAATTCGCGTGCATGCGCGACGGCCTCGGTGGCGCCGAGATTGGCCAGGAAACCCGCCATTGCATGCGCGACCATGCCGACGGTACTGGCATCGCCAATCTCGATGGCCTGTTTGAGTTGGCCCAGGCAACGCGGTACCTCGGCGATGGCGGCCTCGAGCACGGGCTCGAGATCACCGAGCGCGTCCCGCAGGCTGTTCAGGCGGCGTCGGTCGATGACGTCTGCGCCCCTCGGTTGCCCCTCGTCTGGCGGATCTCCCACCGGCCTAGCGGTGCGTTCTGGCGCGTGATGATCGTTGCGTGCGTCGGTCCGATCGTCGTCGGTGGGACGCTCGTTGCCGTCCGCGTTGCGCGTCGATGCCGCTGGCGACTCCGTCGTCGTCTTCGCCGCGGGCGTCTCACCGCTCGGCGTCTGCGCCGACCCGGCGCGCATCTGCGCCGCATTCTGCCACCATTGCTTGACGGTCTTCAGCAAATGGGCGGAGCGTATCGGTTTGGACAGGTAGTCGTCCATGCCCGCGTCGAGGCACTTCTGTCGTTCGGCGATTGCGGTGTGTGCCGTCAGCGCAAGGATAGTCTGTCGCCGATCAGGCGCGACCTCCGCTTCCGCCTCGAGCTCGCGCAACTTGCGGCTGGCGCTGTAGCCGTCGAGCACCGGCATCTCGCAGTCCATCAGCACCAGGTCAAAGCTGTCGTTGCGCAGGTGCTGGAGTGCTTCGGACCCGTTATCGGCCAGCGTGACGCCGCAGCCGGCGCGTTCCAGGATGCCACGCAGGACCTGTTGGTTGACGCGGTTGTCCTCCACCGCCAGTATCCGGCAGCCGTCCAGCCGTTCGCTCTGCGGTGCCGGCGGGCGCCTAGGTCGGCGAGACGCGCTGCCGAGCATGCCGCAGAGGGTTTCGAGCAGATCACGCCGCCTGATCGGTTTGACCAAACGCGCCTCGGCACCGAGTCTGGCGGCGTTGCGGCCGTCGTCCACCTCGTCCATCGAGGTCTGCAGCAGGATCTTGGCCTTGGGTAGATCGTCGCGCCGTTGCAGGCGCTCCAGGAATTCCAGGCCGTCCATCTCCGGCATCATCCGGTCCAGCAGGACCAAGTCGAAGGGCTGCCCGGTCTGGGCCGCCCGCTCGTAAACCTCCAGCCCTCGGCGGCCGTCTTCGGCCTCCTCCGTGGGCATGTCCCAGACTCGGCACAGATGGCACAGGTAGAGCCGGTTGGTGGGGCTATCGTCGACAATCAGCGCGCGCTTGCCCGCCAATAGCGCAAGGTCCTCCGGGCTCCAGGGGCTGGCTAGGGAGTCCGTTCCGCACAGCGGCATGTCGATGCTGAAGTGGAAGCTGCTGCCTTCGCCGGGGCGGCTGTCCAGCAGCAGTTCCCCCCCCATCAACTCCACCAGCTGGCCGGAGATGGCAAGCCCGAGGCCGGTGCCGCCGAAGCGCCGCGTGGTGGTGTCGTCGGCCTGGCGGAAGGCCTCGAAGATGTGTTGCTGCGCCTCGTGCTCAATGCCGATGCCCGTGTCGGTGACGGCGAACGACAAAGTCGCTCGGTCGCCGAGGTTGTGTTCCAGGCGCAGCCGCAACCCCACTTCGCCGCGCTCGGTGAACTTGAGCGCATTGCCGAGCAGATTGATCAACACCTGGCGCAGCCGGCCGGCGTCGCCCATCACCTGCAACGGCACGTCCGGCTCGACATCGCAGATCATCTCTAGACCCTTTTCGGCGGCCTTAGCCGCCAGCATTTGGCCGATGTCCTCGACCATCTCCGGCAGCTTGAACGCGATCTGCTCCAGCTCCAGGCGTCCTGCGTCGATTTTGGAGAAGTCGAGCACGTCGCCGATGAGCCCGAGCAGGGCCTCGGCGGAGGCGATGCCGGTATCGGCGAAGTGGCGCTGTTCCTCGCTCAGCTCCGAGCCGTTCAGCAGTTCCAACATGCCGATGACGCCGTTCAGCGGCGTGCGGATCTCATGGCTCATGTTGGCTAGGAAGCGGCTCTTGGCATTGGCCAGTTCCACCGCCTTGTCCCGCGCCTGTTCCAGCAACTCGGCCTGATCAGCCATCGCCGTGACGTCCTGGACCAGCACGACACGGTCGGCGTCGGCGACGTCGACCTCGTGAATATTGAACGCGCGGCGGCGGCCCTGTCGGTCGACGATGCGACGGAGTTGGCCCGCATCGGATGGACGCTCCGTCGTCGGCGTCAGGTCACGGGCATCTGAGCCGTTTCCGCCGGTTGCGTCCGGTATGAAGGGCGCCGTGCCGCCGCACTCGGAGGAAAAGCGCCCCATGGTCTCGTTGAACTCCCGCCACTGGCCGTCACTGAGCGACAGCAAGCCGACATCGAGGGCATCGGTGGCGGCGAACAGGATGTCCAGGTCCTTGGCCTGACGACGGGCGCGCAACGTGCGCATGATCGACGCGGTGCGCATTAGAAAGATGTTGACCGGGTCGTCCTTCCAGATCAGGTCGATGGCGCCCGCGTTCAGCGCGTCCTCGATCACGTCCTTGCGCTGGGAGTGCATGACGACCGTGACATCGCGGGTACGGTCGTCGGCCAGCAGCGCGCGGCACAGCTCGTCGCCATTGCCGTTGGGCATGAAATAGTCCACCAGCGCCAGGTCTGGCTTTTCGCGACGGGCGACGTCCAGCGCCTCGGCCATGGACTTGGCGATCAGCACCCGATAGCCGTTGTTGCGCAGCAGGTCGCCGTATTTGGCGCAGACCGTCGGCGAGTCGTCGACGAACAGGATCGAGCCGCCGAGCTGTTCGCGGTTCTTCAGCAGCTGCCGGCCGCGCCAATCGCCCATGCTGCCGACATCGCTATAGGTGGTCAGGAACTTGCGCATCCGATACGGCAGCAGCGTCAGGTCTTCCTTGAGCTGGATGTCGTTGTTCGGGCGTCCGCTGGCGAGTCGGTAGGCGCGGTCGTCGGGCTGATCGGTAAAGATCATCACTGATACGCGATCCAACCGGTGGTCGGCGGCGATCTTCTCCAACACCTCCCAGCCGTCCATGCCGGGTAGCAGCCAGTCCAACAACAGGCCGTCGAAGGGGCGGCCGTTGCCGCTGGCCTCGATCAACAACGCCAGGCCCGTCTCGCCATCGCCGCAGACGTCGCAATCGATGCCGGCGGTGCCCAGGCTGTGCGCGCAGACCGCGCGCATGGTGGGTGAGTCCTCGATGATCAGCACGCGGAAGCGGCTGATGCTCGATGCTTCAATGCTCATGGCTGGTCCCGTGCAGCAGGCGCAGCATCGGATGCGTCGGCTGTAGTCGCCCAAGTTTGTGCAGGTAGCCGTTGGCCAGTTCCGTGAGTCCCTTCTTGTGCAGTAAGAGTGCGATCAGACCCAGCGCCTCGGCATGTTGGTCCGGGTTGGCATCGACGCGCCTCTGGTCGATCGCGTCCAACAGTGACTCGGCCAGTTCCAGCGCCTCGAAGTCTTCGCCGCAGTCCGCGAGCACACGGGTCTTGCCCAGGCGCGCGGCAGCGCTGTGCGGCGCCAATGCCAGTGCTTGCTCGTAGCCCAGCAGGGCGTCGTTGAAGCGCTTGGCGCGATAGTGTGCATCGGCGGCGGTCAGTAGCGTTCGCGGCGCACCTTGGGGCGCCGCATGACGCGCATGGGCTGCGCCTGGCGCTGTCGGTCGGCCTGCGGCTGAGCGCTGTCCGGGCGATGGATGGTCGTTGGAACCGAGGGTGCCGGCGGCCCACTGAGACGGCGTCGTTGGTGCCGTTTTTGGTAACGTCGTGGGCCGGTGCGACGCCGCTGGCAGCGGCTGCTCGATGCGCCGCGTCGGCGGCAAGGGGTGCGGCCCGGCGGTGCTGCCGCCGGGTCGAAAGCCGACGCATCCGTCGAGCGTTTGCATCTGGAAACGCTCCCGCGGCAGATTCCACTCGGCGTGATCGACGAACAGCCAGCCATCTGGCGCCAGCAAATGCTTCAGTACGGCGAGCGCGCGCGCCGCGGTCGGTTCGTCGAAATAGATCAGCAGGTTTTCGCAGAAAACGATATCGAAGGGTGGTTGCAGCAGATTCAGGGCATCGCTCAGCAGACTGCCCCGCAGCAGGCGCACGCGCCGGACGATGTCGGGGTCCAGCAGCACTTCGCGGCCACCGCCTCGCGCGGGGCTTTGACGGAACCAGCGCGCCGCGCGTTCGTTGTCGGTGCGGCGCAAGGCGAGCGCCCCATAGCGCCCGGCGCGGGCGTCGTCGAGACAGGTCTGCGAGATGTCTAGCCCAATCAGTTCGACCGCCGTATCGGGGATGTTGTGTTCGCGCAGCAGTATCGCGAGGCTGAAGGGTTCCTCGCCGCGGGCGCAAGGGATGGATAACAGTCGCACTGGCTGACCTGGGCGGTGCCGCCGCATGGCCGGTACCAGTTGTTGCACCACCACCTGCATCTGATCCATGGCGCGGAAGAAGTACGACTCATTGGTCGTGATCTCGTCGACGAACGATTGCGGCGGCAGCAAACCCCTGAGCAGTCGTGCGATGAACTCCTGCGGGTCCAATTCCAGACGCTCTGCCTGAATCCGCACCGCGAGTTCGACGGGCGCCTGGTTCTGCTCGGTGATGGCGATACCGGTGGTATCGTGAATCCATTGGCGCAGGGCTTCGTTGACGAGCGACGGGTGGCCGCGGGGGAAATCGGTGGCTTCGCTCATGAGCCGTTACCGCTGGGCGTTGCGTCCCGCGTCGCCGCGCGTGCGCTCCCCTGCGTGATCCAATGTGTGATCAGGCGCGCGAGGTCTTGCAATGTCTGGCCGTGGGTCACGATGCCGCGGCGCAGGACAGCGTCGGGCATGCCCTCGACTGCCGCGGTGGCCGGATCCTGTACCAGCGGCTTTCCGCCCGCACCCTTCAGCGCCATCAACCCGTCGGCGCCGTCGTCGCCGAGTCCCGTCAAGATCACACCGCAACAGGCGGCACCGCGATGGGCCGCGACGCTGGTGAGCATGCGATTGATGTTGGGATAATAGACGGCCTCCGCGGCAGACTCATAGCGCAAACTGCCGGCAGCGCTCAGGGTCAGGCTGTTACGCCCGCCGCGCGCCAGGTGCACGTGGCCCGCACGCGGCTGTTCGCCGTCGACGGCGACGCTGACCGGATGACCGGTCTGCTCCCCAAGCCAGCGCGCGAGCCCTTCCGTGAACTCGCGTTCGATGTGCTGGCTGACGAGGAATGCAGCCGGCAAACCGCGTGGGATCTCCGCCAGCAGCGTGCATAGCGCGGTGGGGCCGCCGGTCGAACAGCCGATGGCGACGATGGGTAGTCGCGTGCCGGAGAGTCCGGTCCGCGCGGGTAGCGGTGGCGCAGATTGGGTGGCGTTAGACGGCGTCGTCGACGGACGCACCCGCCCCAGCGGCAGTGTCAGCACCGTGTGCATCTTCTTCAACAGCTCGGCGCCGGCGCCGAGGAGTTGCTGGTTGTCCACCTTCTCGCCCGGGCGGGCCATCAGCGCTGGCGTGTGGCAGTAGTCCAGCGCCCCCTGCTTGAGGGCGTCGAACAAGTAGGTGGTGTTGCTGCGGATGGTGGCGCTTGTGACCAGAATGCGCGTCGGTCGGTCCGCCATTAGTTGGCGCGTGACCTCGACGCCGTTGATGTCGGGCATGTGCATGTCGAGCAGCACCAGGTCCGGCCGCAGCCGGCGGGCCAGTGCGACGCCGTCGCCGCCGCAGACCGCCTCGCCGGTGATCTGAAAGGCGCCGCTGGCGCGCACCACGGCCGCCGTTACGGCACGGGCGACCGCCGAGTCGTTGATGATCAGGATCTTCGGCAAGGGGCTTGCCGACTTGCGTGCGTTTACTGCTATTGTCATTGATCGTTTCCGGACCGGTTCCTGATACCGCATGCGGTCAGCGGCCTTGCGTCCAACCTTGCCACAATTCGGACCAGGCGGCCCCCTCGGCTTGCGTTCGTCGGGCTTGTGTCCGCCGCCGGGGGCTGTGCGAGACTTCGGGTCGGCAGATGCCGGCCGCCGAAACCGGGTCCGGGATCGCCGACTCCCATCAAACCACAATCACGGCAGCGGCGGTGAGCCGCCGGTGCGCGCCGGAGCCCTAATGGACGACTACGACCTCTTTCATTATCGCAGTCTCTGCCTGCCCCGTACGCACCCTGACCATCTCGCGGCGCTCGGCCGGCTGATGGGTCTGAGCGCGGCCGAGCCGGACGGTTGCCGCGTGCTGGAGCTGGGCTGCGCCGGCGGCGGTAACCTGATCCCGATGGCGTGCGGGTTGCCGCGGGCGCGCTTCGTCGGTATCGATCTGTCCGCCACGCAGATTGCCGCCGGCCAGCACTTGGTGGACAAACTCGGGCTGGACAACGTCGAGCTGCGGGCGGCTGATCTGGCGCGGCTCGACGCGGGGCTCGGCGAGTTCGATTACGTCATCGCCCATGGCGTCTATTCTTGGGTGCCAGAGGCCGTGAGCACGGCCTTACTGCGATTGGCGCGTCGGGTGTTGGCGCCGGACGGGCTGTGCTACATCAGCTTCAACACTCTGCCGGGTTGGCGTATGCGCGGCATGCTGCGGGACATCTTGCTCGATGCCTGTCGCGGCGTCACCGAGCCGCCCGCCCGGCTGGCCGCGGCACAGGCCGCGTTGGCAAGGCTGGAGCAGGCGCTGCCAGAGCTGCCGGGGCTTGGCGCCGACTATCTCCGTGCGGAGATCGCGGCCTTGCGTGAGCTGCATCCAAGCTATCTGTACTTCGAGTTCCTGGCCGAGCACAACCGCGCGTTGCTGTTCCGTGACTTCTTGGCAGACAGCGAGGCGCAGGGGCTCCGCTACCTGTGCGATGCGGACCTGCAGCGACAGTTTCCCGCCAGCCTCGGAGATGCCGTCGACGGCGCCCTGGCTGATCTCGGCGACGGCGCCGACGTTGAGCAGTGGCTCGATTTCGTTGGCACCCGCAATTTCCGCGAGAGCCTGCTGATCCGCGACGATGCCCGGTGCGAAGAACAGTTGTCGCTCGAACGCTTTGCCGGTCTTTGCTTCAGTGTCGACGTCCGACCGCCGCCGACGCTGGATCTGCGCGATGCGGCCGCCGCGTCGTTTCGGCGGCCGGATGGTGACGTGGTCGAGGTGCGGCATCCGTTGACCAAGGCGCTGCTGGCGGAGCTGGCCGGACGCTATCCGGAGGCGTTGCCGCTGTCGGAGCTATTCCCGACCGCGCAGCGCCGTGTGCAGGCGCAAGGTGCTGTCCACGCCGACGAGGTTGATGCCTTGCTCGCGGAGCTGTTCGGCCTGTTTGCGCGCGGCACCCTGCGCGCTCGTCCGCAGCCGCGGCGGTTCCCCGCGGCCATGCCGCCAGGTCCGATCGCGACCGCGCTGGCCCGCGCCCAGGTCGCCGACGGGCAGGATCAGGTCGCCACCATCGATCACGGTAACCTCGGTATCGACGCGCTGGCGGCGCGCCTGCTTGGCTATCTGGACGGAACGCGGGGCCTACCGGAACTCGCCGCTCGGTTGGGGGATGACCTCGCGAGCGGCGTGCTGCGGCCTGGGGCCGACCAGACGCATCCGCATGATGTCGCTTCGCAGCAGGCAACAGAGCTTGTCTGTCGTGAACTGCTGGGGCTGTTCTGGCGCTACGGTCTATTGGAGCAATCTGGCCAAAGACGTGAATAGCGGCTTATCGGCCCGGCGGTGAGGCGAGGGTTTTGTTCGTCGGCCGGTAGCGGCCAGCTCGCCGCAACGGCTATCATAGGCGGTTTCCTCAGCTCCGCCGTCCCGCGCAAAACCCATGTCTCAGCTCGACGAGCAGCTCGCCAAGCGCCGCACCTTTGCGATCATCTCCCACCCGGACGCCGGCAAGACCACGCTGACCGAAAAGCTGTTGCTGTTCGGCGGTGCCATCCAGATGGCGGGTACGGTCAAGGGCCGCAAGGCGGCACGGCATGCGACGTCGGACTGGATGGAGCTGGAAAAGCAGCGCGGCATTTCCGTCACCTCCTCCGTGATGCAGTTCCCGTTCGGCGCGTCCATTGTCAACCTGCTTGACACCCCGGGCCATGAGGATTTCTCGGAGGACACCTATCGTACGCTGACGGCGGTGGACTCGGCGCTGATGGTCATCGACGTGGCCAAGGGCGTCGAGGATCGCACCATCAAACTGATGGATGTCTGCCGGCTGCGCGATACGCCCATCCTGACCTTCGTCAACAAGCTCGACCGGGAGGGCCGCGACGCCATCGAGATCCTGGACGAAGTCGAAGACATCCTGAAGATCCGGTGCGCGCCGATCACCTGGCCTATCGGCATGGGCAAGCGCTTCAAGGGCGTCTACGATCTGCGGCATGACCGCACCCATCTGTTCAGCGCCACCCACGGCGGCAAGATCCAGACCGGCGAGGTGATCGAGGGCATCGACAACCCGCGCATGGACGAGCTGCTGGGCGACCAGGCCGCGGAGCTACGCGACGAGATGGAGCTGGTGCAGGGTGCGAGCGATCCGCTGGATCTGGACGCCTACCGCGCGGGTAAGCAGACCCCGGTGTTCTTCGGCTCCGCGATCAACAATTTTGGCATCAAGGAACTGCTCGACGCCTTTGTCGAGTACGCCCCGCCGCCGCGCCCCCGACCCACCAGTCAGCGCACCGTTGAGCCGAAGGAGGCCAAGTTCACCGGCTTCGTGTTCAAGATCCAGGCGAACATGGACCCGGCCCACCGCGATCGCGTCGCCTTTTTGCGGGTCTGCTCCGGCAGCTACACCCAGGGCATGAAGATGCGCCACGTGCGCATCGGCAAGACCGTGCAGGTGGCCAACGCCATCACCTTCCAGGCCGACGAGCGTCGGCGCGTGGAAGAGGCCTGGCCCGGCGATATCATCGGCCTGCACAATCACGGCACCATTCAGATCGGCGATACCTTCACCGAGGGCGAAGACCTCAAGTATGAAGGCGTACCGTACTTTGCACCGGAGCTGTTCCGGCGCGTGGTGCTGAAGGACCCGCTCAAGACCAAGGCGTTGCAGAAGGGTGTGCTGCAACTGTGCGAGGAGGGCGCGACCCAGGTGTTCCGGCCGCTGAAGAACAACGACCTGATCTTAGGCGCGGTCGGCATCCTGCAATTCGACGTCGCCGCCTATCGGCTCAAGGACGAATACGGCGTCGAGGCGATGGTGGAGCCGGTCAGCGTGCATACCGCGCGCTGGGTCGCCTGCGAAGATGCCAAGATGCTCGCGCGTTTTAAGGAAAAGGCCTACGAGAACCTGGCCTTGGACGGCGACGATCAGCTGGTCTACCTAGCGCCGACCCGCGTCAATCTGCAACTGACCGAGGAGCGCTGGCCCGACATTCGTTTTCTGGCGACGCGGGAGCTGTGATGCAAAATCTGGCAGTGGCTTCGGCTGTAGGGGCGAATTTATTCGCCCAGTCAATGCCTTCCGTGCGACTGAAGCCGCACCTACTCTGGGGTGCAAGCCATTGATCCGGTTGAGTGATCGACGCGAACTGCCGGAGCTTGGGGTGATGCCTCCGGTCGCATCCGGCAAACGGCCTTTGGCGGCAATCCGGGCATGGCACAGGCGGTTGCCGGTCCCCCATCACACGCGAACCACCGACCAGACAGTGTGACCAGCCACAGATCCGCAACCGCCGACGTGCTCGAGCTGCTGGTGCCTGGTCTGCTCGGCCCTATTCCGCCGCAGCCCGACGGGCTGCAGTCGACACCAACGCTCGACCTGCTGTTGGCTCGCGCCCGGCAATCCACACCCTCAGGGGCAGATCAGCGCGCGGACCTCAACACGGCGTTGCTGGCATGCTTCGGTGCCGAGGCCAGCGCGCCCTACAGTCGGGCCGCCGATGATCCCGCCTGGGACCGTGACGGCTTTTGCATGCATGCCGACCCTGTCCATCTGCGCCCGGACCGTGACCTGCTCAGGCTGTTCGACGCCCGGCATCTGGGCATTGCCCAGGACGAGGCGGATCAGCTGACGGCCGAACTCAATGGCTTCTTCGCGGCGGACGGGCTGCGGTTCATGGCCCCCACCGCATCGCGCTGGTATGTCCACTGTCGGCAGCCGCTGGCGCTGCGAACGCAGCCGCTGGCGCGCGTCATTGGTGAGCACATCGACGGTCTGCTGCCCGCTGGCGTTGATGCCGCGCGCTGGGCGAGCCTGATGAACGAGGCGCAGATGCTGCTGTTCCAGTCGTCGGTGAATCAGCGCCGTGAGGCCGGCGGCCGGTCGTCGGTGAATGGCCTTTGGTGCTGGGGAGGAGGCGTCTGGCGCGACCTGGTAGACGCGGTCCCGGCGGCGCAAAGACCGCAGCGAATCTGGGCACGATCATCGCTGGCGCGGGGGCTCGCGGCAGCGTCCGGCGCGCTGGTCGAACCCCTCTGGTCGGCCTGGCAACCGCATTCGGGCAGCGCCCTCGTGGTCGTGGATCAGGTCCAAGATGCCTTGCTGGATGCCAATGACCGCGGATGGGGGGCTGCGGTCGAAGCGCTTGATCAATGGCTCGGGCCCGCGCTTGCGGCGCTGCGGGCTGGGCGCCTAGACGAGATCGTCGTCGATGCCTGCAACGGGCGGCGGTGGTCGCTTTCTCGCGCCGATCTGCGCCGATTCTGGCGTCGACCACGACCGCTGGCAACGTTGGCGGCGCGGCAAGAGAGATAACCCTAAGTCCGGCAGTTGTTTCGGCTGTAGGGGCAAATTTATTCGCCCAGTCAATGCCTTCCGTGCGACTGAAGTCGTACCTAACCCTGGGGGCGCAATCCATTGATCTGCTTGAGCGATCGATGCGAACTGCCGAGTCTAGGATAATTCCCGCCTCGTTGCCGTGGGAGCGGATTGCAGCCGCGACGACGCCGCGTAGGAGTCAACCAGCGTCTTCGTCGCCATTGCAAATCGCTCCCACCATGGCGGTTACTCCCCCGTCCCGAATCCTTCGAACCGAACCAGAGCGGTCTGAATTCGCGGCAACCGCGAAGCGCCGCGCATGCCATCCCTCAGTTCGGTAACCGCAACACCTTCCACACACCATCGACTTGGCAGAGATCCGCCGTGCTGCGCTCGTCGTTGCCCTCGGCATGATTGTCGATGCGCAGGCGGCGGCAGCGCATGCCCTGCTGCTCGAAGGTCCGCAACGACACCACGCTACCATGGTGACCGGTCTTGTCGTTGCGCCAGGTCTGCCCCTGGTTATCGTCGGGAGCGGCGAGAACGGTGTCCATGGCCGCCGACATCATCGCCATGTCCTCGGCGCTGAAGTAGCGCATGGGCGCCTGATCGAGAAAGCCGTAAACGGCGCCCATGGCGGAGCCGGATAGGCCAAACAAACAGGCCAAAAGCGGCATCAATGCCGTTTTTCCCATCGAAAACCTGCGGAACGCAGCAGGAGCCATCTTGCGCATCGGATCGCCTCTCGGGTCGTGTCGGGTGGCCGGAGTATAGGGCGATTTCTGTGAAATCTCATACTAGCTGACTTGTCTTGACGCCCGCCTTCTGTGTCGCACCAGTCATAGAGCTCGGCTACGCGACCGCCGGTGCTCCTTGAAAGCGAACCTCAATCCGGCGTCACCTGGTACAAGATTTTCCGGCAATCGCCTAAACCGCCCGCTGCCGCCTGGGCGTGCGCGGATCGCAGTCATCGGTGGCACAACGCGGCGCCTTACTGTGCGGCATCCACCAGCACTGGGTGCAGTACCCGCAGCAGCTCCCCGGTCGCCAGCGAGATGATGTAGCCGCGCTTACCGCCGTTGATGTAGATCGTCTCCAACTCGGTGATGGAGCGTTCACAATAAACCGGCATCACGACACGGGTGCCGAATGGTGAGGTGCCGCCCACCTGATAGCCGGAGTGCTTGTCCGCCACCTTCGGCTCGCAGGGCCGCACGCGCTTGGCGTCGATCTGCTTGGCCAGCTTGCCGGTAGCGACCTCGCGGTCGCCGTGCATCAGAATCACCAGCGGCCGTGCCTGCTCGTCTTCCATGATTAGCGTTTTGATCACAAAATGTTCATCGACGCTGAGCTGGAGCGCGAACTCCGCCGTCCCTCCACCGGTGTAGTCGTAGGGATGACCGGTGAAGCCAACGCCCGCGGCACGCAGCGCCCGCACTGCCTGGGTAACTGGTTCTTTTTTTGCCGCCATCGGTGCTTGTCGCTACCAGTGGCCCGTGCCCGGCTCACCCTTGAAGGGCCCGACCACGTCATCGGTGATCCAGCCGCCATAGTAGCCGCCGGCCTGGGGTCGGACCGGCTCGCCGTCGACCAAACAGCGCAAGAGCGACGGGTAACAGGCATACCATCCCGCGATGCAGGCGGCCTCGTCGACGGCCCTCGGATAGCGCCAGAGGGCGTTCTCGATGACGCCGGTGCCGGTCGTGGCATGAAAGTACTCGGCCTCTCCCTTCCACTCGCAGAAGGTGCGTCGGCGCGACAGCTGAAGCAGCGATCGATCGACCGCCTCCACTGGCAGGTAGAAGGTCGGCGGGCTGCCGGTCTCTAATGCGCGGATGGCATTGTTGGTGCGAGCGATCAGGGCGTCGCCGGCATAGACCTCGACGCTGCGCGGGTCTGGTACATAGGCCGGCGGGCGAGGATAGTCCCAGACCGACTCTTGGCCTTCCATGGGCTGAACGGCAAACCCCGGGCGCTGCTGTCCACGGTAGGTCCAGAGGCTGCGGGCGCGTTCGAGTTCGCGTTGGGTTGGCTTCATCGGCGGTGTCCTCCGTTTTGTTCGGCCGGTTGCTGGTCTGCCATTTGCTGATCTGCCATTTATTGATCTGTAGGCCTAGGCTTCGCAGATTCCGCTGCTAGGCCCATTAAATCAATCGGTTGTGGGCTTCCGTGCGACTAAAGTCGCACGTATAGCAGGCCCGAGTGCCAAATCTAGGGCAAAGCGCCGCATGGTCAGCCGCGTCGGCGCCAGACCAACGTGCGGTTGTTGACCGGCATTGGCATGTCATGTTCCAGGTCCAGGCCGGCGGCATCGGCAAAGCGGCGGAGGTCGTTGAGGTCGCGCACGCCGCTGAGCGGGTCGTACTGGCGCAAGTGGCGATCGAACTGGGCATTGCTGGGGCTTGCGTGTTTGCCGTCATCGCTGAACGGGCCGTAGAGGGCAAACGGGGCCCCGACGGGTAGCAAGCGTCCGACGCCCATGAACATCTTTTCTACCTGGGGCAGCGACATGATATGGGCCGTGTTGGCGCTGTAGACAGCGTCGAACGGGCCTGCGGGCCAGTCACTGTCCACATTCAAACGGATCGCCGCGGGCAGATTCGCCAGCGTTACCTCGCTGAGCCAGGCGTCGATGCCTGGCAAGTGCGCTTCGATATCGCTGCATTGCCAGCGCAGATGGGGCATCGCCGCCGCGAAGTGCACGGCGTGCTGGCCGGTGCCGCTGCCGATCTCCAACACCTGTTTCCGATCGGCGAGCAGGGGGCGCAGTACCGCCAGAATCGGTGCCTTGTTCTCGTCACAGGCGGGGGAGTAGGGCTTCTCGCTACTTAGCATGTGGGTATGGGACGGAACGGGTGGGGCGGAGTTAGGTCTGAGGCGTCGCGAATCGCCTCCAGCTCACTAAAATTGGGTGCTTCGGGCGGGATCGCAACCGCGGTTGCCGATGGTGCGTGGGCCTTGCGGTGGCACCCGACGCCCTTGCCGTGGGGGAATCCGCTATCATCGTATCTCCACGTCCGCTTGCCAGTTGGCGGTCCCGTCCCCGCATTGTTCCAGTATCGATCTCGTCGTCCCTTGCCCATGCAGATCCCCGTCAAAGGTCTATTGCTTATCGCCATGCTGGCGCTGATGGCCTGTGCACCGCCGCAGCGGCCAGGCGCCGATGCGGAGCTCGGACCAAAACCTGCTCGGGATCTGGCGCAGGGGGCTGGGTCGGACGTCGCCGCGCAACGGGAGCGTCCGCCCAAGTGGCGTCCCGCCGGGGAATTGGTGGGCGTCGATGCCCAAGCAACCACCGCCGAGGACAGCGGACTGGATTATCGTTTGGACGGCGCAGAGGCGCTTTATGCGCGGCTCGCGGGGCTTTGCGCCCAAGTGCCGGCCAATGCGCAGGGCGACGCCTTCATGCGCGAGCTGGTGGCCGATCTGTACGTTGATGGAGTCGACCCCGGCGCGGCCGCGGAGGTGATGATCGTGGCGGGCTGTGGGGAGCCTACCGTGATCGTGCGTGAGCTGGTGGCCCAAGGTGGCGAGAGTGCCGCGCCGCTGGTGTTGGATCGGGCCGTCTCCGTGCAGGACGATGTCTCCGCTGCCGAGCTGGAGCAGGCCGCCGCGGATGGGCTTGCACGGTGGCGCCGGGCTACGGGTCTGGAGGCCGGGCGAGGCTCCATGCCGCTGGCGGGTGCCGGTATGTCCTACTCCATGGTCTATTTTCCGCTTGGGGGCGGCGGCACCGACGGTCGCTCCGGTGGCGTGAGCTCCGAGCGCTCGCCGAGCCTGGCGCGGCTGTTCGGCACCGCGGCGCCGGGTTATGGTATGTACACCTTTATCCTGTCCGGTGATGTCGGCCCAGACGCCGAGCCCGCCAATGTCGACACCTACCGCGAGCTGCTGCGTGTGATCGAGACCTACGTGCTCGCCGCCGAAGGCGGCAACGGTGGGGCAGATCGCCAGGCGCATACCTTTCTCGTGCCGGTTTATGGGGATGCGGTCGATGGCGCCCTATCGGAGCGGACCGGGCCGGAGTTGTCGGCACAAATGCGCGCCGACTTCGCCGCTCATCTGCGGGCGGTGGGGCAGATGGACCTGGCGCAGCGCCTCAGCCGCGCCAGCGGACCCTTCCTGGTTTCCAGTCTTGAGCCGCGCCTGGTGCCCGCTGATCCGCAGGCACCACGCATGCTGGTTGACCTCAGCGACATAGGACCTGAATACATGTATAGCGTCGTCGATGCCTACGATCGTTTGATCCCGGCAGAGCAGGTCGGCAGCGTCGCGGCATTGGCCGCGATCCGCGGCCGGCTGATCAATATGTTCCCGGACAACGCGATCGATGCCACCGCGGAACGGCCACCCGCGGGCGTCTGGGTCTACCTGTTCGGTCGCCGGCAAACGACCGGCTTAGGCACGCAGGGGGCCCTGGGCGCGCCTGTCGCATCGGTCGCTTCGGAGCACCGCGGCCAGCCTGTCGCGGCGATACGCTGATGTTCGGCGCGCGCATTGGCGGCTTGTTCAAGTTCCTGATCGGCATCCTGCTGTTGCAGGGGGCCACGGCCCTATTGACCTATACCGCGCTGAAGACGGACTTGCAGCAGACCGCCTGGCTGTTTGGTGCCTTGGCCGCAAGCCTGGGGGTGCTGGTGGCGCTGTGGTTCGATTCAGTCATCGGCAGCGTCAAAGAACACGCGATGGCGCGGCAGCAAAAACGCCATTCCCGGGAGCGCGAGAAGCTGCGCGTGCAGGCGGAGAGGGACAAGGCCAAGATCGCACGCGAGCGCAAACGCGTCTCCGGTGGCGCGACCTTGAAGACCGGTGCCGCCGTGGGTGGCCTGGTCGGCATCGGTGTTGCCATGATGCTGGCCCAGCTCGTCACGCTAGGGCTGTTGACCATCGCATCCGCCGGTGGCGCCGCGCTGGGCTATAGCGTCCGCTCACGCCAGGAAAAGCTGATCCGCGCCCGCGAACAGAGACAGGCCGAGAAGCTGGTGCTGCCCCACGAGGATCTGCCGGCACTCGAAGCGGATTCGGCGTCGGGCGGCGCGCGCCGCCCCCGTCGTTAGCCGCCTCCCTCAACAGCAAGGTGCAAGGCACCTTGATCCTTGAAATCCTGGCCTGGGTATGAGGTACTGGACGGCTACCAAGCAGCCGCTTGCCGTCACCGAGGAACATTCCGTGCTCACCCCGGATCAATTTGAAATCAACGAAGCCTGGATCTTCTTTCGTCTCAACGATGTGCCAATCCACACTGAGCAAGATGGCGATTTCAACTTCCTCGCACTCATGGACGTCGCAAGCTGCTTTATTCTGGGTTCAGCTCCACTGTCTGCCCAGGCTCCTGAGCTGACCCAAGCCGAGGCCAGCCAACTGCTAGAGGAAGGTCGAGCGCACAAGCAACAGCTCCCGAAGACCTTGTTCGTCCCTGCCACTCAACCCGCAGAGATCCTGTCGCAAGAGGCTGAGCGGCTAGGCATCACGGTCGTTCGGGTTGCTGAGGACCAGCTGCTGGTTTTTACCAGCGAGGCGAAGGAGGGTTTCAAGGAACACTTCAGCAGTGGCGGTAAGCGCTGACGCCCAAATCCCTTCTCTTCTAGTCTAGACCCATCGGTTAGACTCTCCGCTGACGCTGCTGGAGACCACCCGCCGAAGCTGCTGAGGATCGACCAAGGCCCACTTGTCTGCCCGCGACCTCAACTCTCCGTTGCCCTGGCTCTGACAAGCTGCAGCAATCTCTCTCGCTGCGACTCATCCACTTCAAAGGAACTCGATCCCCAGGCGATAGTTGTCCTGATGAGAAACCCGGAGAGAAAACTGGGACAGTGCGGCCTGGCAAGGCCGTGTGTTCTAGCGGGTGAGAGTCCCGCCTGGGTAGTCGTGAGCCGCGAGCCCAGTATCGAGCCTTGCGGCGCGACTGGTAACAGGCGCATCGATGCGTAGGCCAGATAAGCAGGCGAGGTGCAAAGGTAGCGGGTGATGCCGCCCCTGAAGGTGTTGAGCCCCGAAAATTTTGGTTGGTGAGTGCCGACGGTTTTGTCCCGCCGGCAGGCAACAATCCGTGTTGCGCTCTGGCGAGTGAGCAAAAACCGGGGACGTACCAGGATAAGAGCGCCGCCGGCAGGCTGATCCGGCCCGCGCGGTCGCGGATCGACGAACTTGCTCTGCCGTAGCCAGAGCGTCGCCCATTCCCGGTGGAGGATAAATCCGGCGTGCCCAGGGGGACGCGCGATGTGCGCACAGACGATGCATTGTCGGCCAGCGCCAGCTGATGCCGCGCCTCAAGCCCGCACCAACCGATCCAGCTACACGGAACGCAAACCCCGCCGTCCGTCCAGCACGGCCATGATCAGTAGCGCATCAGGTTCGATGCGATAGACCAAACGCCTGGGCCGCTCGAAAGTCTCGTGATGGACGGGAACGCCACTTCGCAGCCCTGACTGGTCAGCAACCAGTCGCCATGGCCTGGAGTTGGCTCCAGCTCAGAAAGAGTCGGTAGGGGTGGCCCGGCAGCGGGCGGAAATCCCAACGCTGGTAAAACGTCAGGGCCTTGTCGCCGATGCAGTCGAGGATTACGGCGATGAAGGGGAAGGTCTGACCCGCGTCGTAGCTATCCTTCAGTGTTAAGGCGAGCAGGCGACGTCCATGGCCTTGACCCTGATCGGCCTCGCGCTCGCCAAGCCAGGCAAGGACGGCAGCCGGTAGATTGCGTCGCGGCAGGCGTCTGGAGAGTTCCGGCGGCAAATCGGCAAAATCGACTTGGGCGGTCGCGAGGGTATAGAACCCGGCAATGCTCCCGACCGGATCGATCAGGACCTTGGTTGCCGACAGGTGCTTTTCCTGGTTTTGCAGCGCCTTGTTCGCCAGCCAATCATCAACCTGCGCCTGGCCGCTGTGGAACGCCGACCTCGCGTGATCCCGACGGAGTGGCTCCCCCTTCTCACATCGATGATACCGCCGGAAGGTCTGCGAGCGCGGCGGCGGCGATATTGGCTGTCGTTCGGGCGAGATGCCGGTGTTACACCTGCGACCGGACTCCGATTTGACGCGCAAGCTGCCGATGGTCCACGCGGTAGCGTTCAGCCACCGAGGCGCAGCTTGGCGACCTCGGTGAGCGGGAGCCCTGTGTAGGCCGCGATGGTCGCATCGTCGAGGCTGCTTTCGCGGATCATGGTCTTCGCGGTCTGGCGCAGGGCGTTGTCACGGCCTTCCTCTCGGCCTTCCTCGCGGCCTTCCTCGCGCGCGTCCAGCATGAGCTGTGCCTCATCATGCAAAGCACGCTCGCGCACGAAGGCTAGGCGGCGGGCCTCCTCATCGGCGCTCAAGGTCTTGAGCTTGTCGTAAGCCCGGCGGGCGGGGGTGTCGGTCATGGCGGACATTGCTTCCTCCTCTTGCCAGTGTTCGAACAGGGTGATCCAGGCGGACAGGGCCGGCGGCAGCTGACCGAGACGCTCGGCCTTCTTCAGCTCGATGACGTTGAGCTGGAGCTCTTCGCCGAGGCGGACACTCGGGGCATCGATATCGCGCATCTCGAAGCACCAAGTGGCCTGACCTTGATGCTCCGGCTCGCGGAACAGGTCGAAGTCCAGCAGGTGAATGCCGATGACCGGGCAGAGCCGCTCGTAGGCGTCGCCGACGCTGAGCTGGTCGCAGATCATCTTGGCCAGGTAGTAGGTGCTGCGAGCGCTGTAGGCACGCTGACGGCGAACCTGCATCTCGATGTTGTAGCGCGTACCATCGGCATCTAGGGCGAGGATGTCGAGGATGATGTACTTGCCGTGCAGCTCGGAGGCATCAATGGCAGGATTGCGGACCTTGATGGACGTGATCGCTGGCGCGCGGTAACGCACCGCGTTGATCAGCGCGATGAGCAGGTCTGGCTCATCGGCGAACAAACGCTTGAAGACGTAGTCGTTCTTTGGGTCGAGCAAGGTGGGCATGGCATTGGACGGGCGCGTTGCTGGTCACGCCGAAGCATAGCCCGATGGCGGCCAGGCGTACAGGAAGCGCGGCCTGATCGCCCGGAGGCTGGCCGAAACGACAGCCCATACGATGCCGTCCAAGATGCGGTTCATATGCGTGGCGTCGACGCCGAGTTCGCGCAACCGGTTGACCAGACGATAGGAAATATGGCCATCGCAGAGGACGCGCATCAGGCGACTTGGCGCACCGGCTCGCCAGAGACGAGAAGACGCGCATAGTGCAGGCTGGCGATGATGTCCTCACGCTCCAGTTCCGGATGATCGGCAAGCATCTCATCGATCGGCATCCCGGATGACACCATGTCAAGAATTACCTCCACCGGCCATCGCATGTGGCGGACACAGGGCTTTCCGTGGCAAATATTAGGGTCGATGGTAATGCGGCTGAGGTCTGGCATGTTGGTCCTCGTTAGAAGGCTGTCTCGCACCAGCATATGCCCGTCTCAAGGCGGCGGCAAATTGTTCCCGAATCGCAGCAACGGCGCGGTTGAGCGCGTTTGAGCGCACGTCGTAGCGTGCTCCTAGTAGCCGCAATTGATGCTTCGCCGATCGGACAGATCGTGTCGCATCCTGCTGGTCTAATAGCGGCTCCAGCATTTGCAGCAATCCGTCTAGGTTACGCCCATGTCCCGTCACGATCGCCCCCTGTCCTCCCGTGAACTGCTCAGCCGCATCGGCTTGAGCGAAGACGCGCCGTCCGAGCTGTTCGACGAGGGCGCGCTCGATGACCTTGAGGGAGACCTGGGGGCGGTGCTGCGCGAGCGCTTCGCGCTACTGTCTGCCAAGCACCGATTTGCTCCCGGCGACCTGGTGACCTGGAAGCCCGGGCTGAAGAACCGCAGGGTGCCGCGCTATGGTGAGCCAGCGTTGGTCGTCTCCGTGCTCGAGGCGCCGGTCTTGGATAACGAACAAGAGAGCGGCAGCACCTACTTCCGCGATCCGCTCAACCTGGTGTTGGGCGTGATCTGGGATCGCGACCCAGGGCGCGGTGATTTCGTCACCTTCCACTTTGACGGTAGACGGTTCGAACCCCTCGCGGACCAAGGCGGGGACGGCAGGGATGAGGGCGCGGCATAACCAGCTCGACGGTCGCGCCTCCTATCGGGGCTGCTGGCCGCGGCGACTGGCAATAACGAAAACCTGTATCAGGAGCGTACGTCTCCTCTTTACTCCGGTAGCTCATCGGCCCAGGGTCAGAAAGGGCCAGAGCACGACGTCCAGCACCGCCGCGACGCCGGCTAGATAGAACAACGACGTGAGGGGTTGGCGAGCGATGCGCTGCAGTATGGTCTCAGCCTTGCCGGCGGCACGCAGTGCGGCGTGCTCGGCGCTGAAGCGAGCACTGCGCGCCTATTGATCGGTGTCGATGACCCGCCGCGCGGCGGCCTCTTGGTCTGGGTCCATGAGCCATACGCCGGCGACCCCGAGGCCGAGGAAGCCGCCGGTGGTTTCGTGATCTTGGAAGCCGTGTTCGTCGAGCAGCGCTCGCACCTCGACCGCCTCGTCGTCCAGCACGCCATTGAGACGGACGATCAGTACCGACATGGGAGTCTCAAGGACGCTATATGTAACTTGCGGACGTTGGGAGTGGCATCGGGACGAAGTCGATGATGTGGACGTTACTCCACTTTTTGGCCTAGCCCTACATTTCTCCCGCTCGCCCGGAAAGTAGCTGTAAGCTTCCTTTTCCTCGAGGTAGTCCAACAAGTCGACGAGATAATTCTGGGCTTCGGCCAAGCACTCCCGCTTCGGGCCATGTCTTAGCCGGGCAAAAACGGGCGCTCTTGAAATAAGCAGCGTGTAAAAGGTCGTGACGGGGCACTTTGCAAATAAGCAACGGCGCACTAACAACGAGCCATCTGCCACGAGCCCTATGGAACAACCAGCGACAGCCCCGGCATCAGCCGGGTCGGATCATTGATGACGTGGCGGTTGGCGTCGTAGATCTGCGACCACTGGTCGGGGTCGCCGTAGAACATTAGCCCCACCTGGGCCAGGGTGTCGCCGGGGCGCACGCGATAGACGGTGCGGGCGTTGTCGGCGCGTGCCAGCACGAACTGACTGTGATGCAGCGCATTCTCCGCCTCGCGCACCTGCCGCCACAGCTGCGGGTTGTTGATGCCTTGGCCTTGCTGGACCAGCTGTTGAAGTTGTTGCGCATCGGCTTCGGCCTGTTTGCGGGCGTCGGCCGCGGTGAGTGTGCCGCCCTCGTTTGCGGTCAGCCGTCCGCGCAAGGCCGTTACACGTTGACTGAGGCGTGATTCGTTGTCGTTACTGGCGTCGAGCCGCGCCGTCAGCACCGCGATTTCGGCGTCGCGCGCCTGGATCTCGGCTTGCAGCGCTTGGATGCGTGTCTCCAAGCCCATCAGACGGTCTTTATGCTCGCGCAGGCGCAGCTCCGCGGCAGTGAGCTGGGCCGTGTGATGGCGGGCATCGGTTTGGCGTTGTTGATTGAGTTGGTCAATCATGGCGCGTGCCGCACCGAGTTCCGCTTCTGTGCGCTCAACTCGGTCCTCTGTGGGCGCTGGAATCTGCGCAGCTGTCTGGAGGCGCGCGCGCAATTCTGTATTCTCGCGACGCAATTGCGCCAGCTCCTGATCTCGCGCCACCTGTGGTGCCGCTGTGTCGGCGGGGATGATTGCGGGAGGTGGGGAGACCTGGGTTGGCGGGTTGGCCTGCTCGACTGGCTGCGCCAGCGCGGTCGAGCACAAACTGATGCCTGCCGCCGCAAGTGCCGTCGCGATCCGTGCGGCCATGGGCTGTCTCTGTCGTGTGGGCATCCGGGGTACTCCAAGTGGTCGGTGCGGATCGGTCGCGGCTGGTTCGATCGATCGGGGCGTTGAACCGGCTCGCCGATCGCGGCGCGAGTACCGCGGTCGGCACCTGCCTTCTTGCGGGCAGGTTTGCCGTTTGCTTTGAGAGCGGCTTAGCAGCCGGAGGGCAATCCGGCCAGCGCCATCGCCACCTCGGCCTCATCGTAGACCAGGTCCTTCAGCTTGCCGGCCTGATAGTCCATGTACGCTTGCATGTCGAAGTGGCCGTGACCGCACAGGTTGAACAGGATGGCCTTTGATTCGCCGGACTCGCGGCACTTCTCGGCCTCGTGGATGGCTGCGCGCACCGCGTGGTTGGCCTCCGGCGCCGGCAGGATGCCCTCAGCCTTGGCGAAACGAATGCCGGCGTCGAAACACTCCAGCTGGTTGTAGGAACGCGGGTCGAGCAGTCCGAGCTTCGCAAGGTGGCTAATCTGCGGCGCCATGCCGTGGTAGCGCAGGCCGCCGGCGTGGAAGCCGGGCGGTACGAAGCCGGAGCCCAGCGTATACATCTTGACCAGTGGGGTGAGATGCGCGGTGTCGCCGAAGTCGTAGGCGAAGGCGCCCTTGGTCAGGGTCGGGCAGGCGGAGGGCTCGACGGCGATGAATTCGGTCTTGAGCCCGTCGCGCAGCTTCTGGTGCAGGAACGGGAAGGCTAGGCCGGCGAAGTTGCTGCCGCCGCCGGTGCAGCCGATGACCATGTCCGGATAGTCGTCCGCCATCTGCATCTGCTCGATAGACTCCAGCCCAGTGACGGTTTGGTGCAGCAGCACATGATTCAGCACGCTGCCGAGCGCGTATTTGGTGTCGTCGCGCTGCACCGCCAGTTCCACCGCCTCGCTGATGGCGATACCCAGGCTGCCGGTGCTGTCCGGGTGTCCTGCCAGGATGGCGCGCCCGGACTCGGTGCGGTCGCTGGGGCTCGCGATGCACTCGGCACCGAAGGTCTCCATGTAGGCGCGCCGATAGGGCTTGCCGTTGAAGCTGACGCGTACCATGAACACCACGATCTCAAGCCCGAACATGGAGCCCGCCAGCGCTAGCGACGAGCCCCATTGCCCGGCACCGGTCTCGGTGGTGATGCGCTTGACGCCCTCTTCCTTGTTGTAGAAAGCCTGCGGAATGGCGGTGTTGGGCTTATGGCTGCCGGCGGGGCTCACGCCCTCGTACTTGTAGTAGATGCGTGCCGGGGTATCCAGGGCCCGCTCCAGCCGGCGGGCGCGAAACAGCGGTGACGGGCGCCATTGGCGATAGACGTCGCGCACTGGCTCCGGGATCTCGATCTCGCGCTCGGTGCTCATCTCTTGCTCGATCACCGCCCGCGGGAAGATCATCGCCAAATCGTCGGGCGTAATCGGCTGCTTGGTGCCGGGGTGCAGCACCGGCGCCATCGGCTCCGGCAGGTCAGCGTTGATGTTGTACCAGGCCTTGGGCAGGTGTGTTTCGTCGAGCAGATACTTGACGCTGTCGCTCATGATCGTTTCCGAGGGCTCCGCTTATGTGGTGATGTGGTGTGGTGATGTGGTGTGGTGATCTGGTCGGGGCGACGCGTCGCTACCGGCCGCCTGAGGAAACGCTGATTGTGCAGCGTTTCCCGTGCGAGGCAGGACGCCCCGCCTGATTTTTGGCCAGGATGGCCAGTCAATCAGTCTGTCCCTAGGCTTTGCGCCGTTGTCGGCTGCCGCATGCCGGATGCGCAAACCCGATAGTTTGCCAGTTGCCCGTCGACACCAACATAGATCGAGATCAGCATAGACGGGGATCGGCGCACCGCGTTGGTCTTGAAACACTCGCAACGGTCTATGGCGACCGTACGCGATGTCGACATCCAAATCCGGGCGTCTACTTAGCGTATCTGGACGTTCCGCCAGCGGATGTGTCAGAGTTCGGTCACCAAAATCCACGGCACGACGGTGCCGGCTGCACCGATGAAGATGATCGCATGAGCGCTACGACCGCGTCGGGTTCTTGGCGGCTGATCCGCCCGCTGCTGTTTCGTCTCGGTGCCGAGCGCGCGCACGGACTGGGCATGGCGCTCGCTCGGCGCTGGTCGGCAGTGGCATCGGGAGGCGTCGGCGGCAGAGACATTGCTCGCGATCTCGTGCTGCGGCGCAGCGCGATGGGGCTGGATTTTGCGAATCCAGTCGGTCTTGCGGCTGGCCTCGATAAGGACGCGGAGGCAGTCCCCGCTTGGCAGGCCATGGGCTTCGGTTTCGTCGAGGTGGGAACGGTCACGGCGCTGCCGCAGCCCGGTAACCCAAGGCCGCGTCTGTTCCGATTGCCCGCGGACGCGGCGCTGATCAACCGCATGGGTTTCAACAATGCCGGTGCCGAGGCCATGACAGTGCGTCTCACGCGGCTGCGCGAGCGCGGCGTGTTGGAGATCCCGCTCGGTGTCAACATCGGCAAGTCAAAGGTGACTCCGGCGGATGCCGCTGCTGCCGACTATCGCCGAAGTTTCGAACTATTGGGCGAGCTGGCCGACTATGTGGTCGTGAACATCTCCAGCCCCAACACGCCGGGCTTGCGGGACCTGCAGACCGTCGAGCAGGTCGGGGCCATCGTCGACGCCATCCAAAGCCGCAACCAGCAACTGTCCAGCCCTCGACCGCTGCTGGTGAAGCTGGCGCCGGATCTGACGGATGCGGACGCCATCGCCTGTGCCCGTGCCGCGCTCGATGCCGGTTGCGCTGGCCTAGTCCTGACCAATACCAGCATCCGGTTCGATGGTCTCACCGGCAATACCGACGGTATGAGTGGCGGCCTCTCCGGACGCCCGGTGTTCCAGCGTAGTACCGAGTTGCTGCGACGCGTGCGTCAGGCAGTGGGCCCGAACCCGGTGCTGATTGGCGTTGGCGGTATCATGGATCCCGAGGGTGCGCTGGCCAAATTCGCGGCCGGCGCCGACTTGGTTCAGGTCTACACCGGCTTGATCTACGGTGGTCCTGGTTTCGTCCGGCAGCTCCTGCGCAGCCTCTGCAGAGACGCCATTGCCGAATAAAGCCACCGGCGGAGTGCCGCGCCCCATGCTTCAGCACTCGGATTTGCGCGAACGCCTTGCATCGGCGCTATCATCTGGACCTCGCAGCCCTGCAACAACAACAGCGATGAAGACATTTAGCACTGACTACGCGGCCCAACATCTGGACGCATTACTCGATCTCGCGGCGCGGGGTGAGCTGGTGGTGCTGAGCGTGAACGGCAGTCCCGTAGCCCGCTTGGTCCCTGTCGACGACGAGCATTGCGCTGAAGTACCCGCCGCGGAGGTCGAAGAAGCGTTCCACGGCGATTGACATTGCCGGCGGATCGATCGCCACCGGCAGGGCGGTCTGGAGCGCCGACAGCGCAGGATCACTGCATAGGCAAATGCTCGCTCCGCTGCTCCATCTCCCTGCCGTAACCCAAGCTCGCTCAGCCGTGCGCTTCTGCGGCCGACCTTGCTCAACCAAAACGACCCGTAGCCCGCTGCACGCCGGGCAACCCAATGGAGGACACCATGACCGCGACCGCAGCCCCGATGCAATATCTCGACAAGGCCATGAACACGCTGCAAGACCTCGGTCTTGCGCCCACCGAGACCAGCACCGCGAATGATCCGATGGTCGGACTGCTGAACCAGATCGCCGGGCTCGACGAGGGCCGCGTCACTGCCATCGCCCGCACCCTGGCGCAGTCGTCCACCTTCAACGAGGTCGTGCGCGAGCAGGTCCAGGCCATGGACATCAGTAGCCGCTACGAGCAAATCACCGAGGCCTTCAACAGCATCCGCGACGATTCCAAGGCCATGGTCGAGCAGTTGGAAGACGGCAAGGTCGACACCTTCGAGCGGGTCGCCAACATCTGGATGAAGGCCACCCGCGGCGACATCGCCTCGCGTTTCGACAAGATCAAGGAGACCTACCTCGACGTCACTGACAGCACCCAGGACCAGATCGTCCGCGAGCAGCGCATCCTTGACGCCTATCAGGATTTCCGCGGCGCCATGAAGCAGTCCGAGGTGCTGGCGCTGGAGGTACTGAAAAAGGCCGAAGGGCAGCTCGACGCCGCCCGCGGTGAGGTCGACAAGGCCATGCAGACGGTGGCTGACTTCAGCGGCGACGATGCCGCCCAGCGCGCCCGCCTGGAGCTGGCCCGCGACGAGCGCGTCCGCGACCTGCAGAACGTCGAGAAACGTTACCAGATCGCCAAGGACCTGTCAGACAATCTGACCGTGTCCTACAACACCTCCGAGGTGGTGATGGCGCGGCTGTTGCAGACCACCAACGCCAAAGAGCGTCTGTACCAGCAGGCGATCAGTTTCTTCACCACCAACGAGACCGTGCTCACGGCGCTGACCGCCTCGTTCACCGGCATGTTCGGCCTCGCGGAGACCACCGCCACCGTCAATGCCATGAAGGACGGTATCAGCCAGTCGCTGGAGGTGCTGGCCGAGATCGGTGGCAAGGTGCAGGAGGCCGCGGTCAAGGCCGGCTACGGCCCCACCATTCGTGCTGACTCGGTCAAGAAGTTGGTGGAATCGGTGGTCAGCTACCAGACCCACTCCCGCGAGATCATCGAGCAGATGCGCAAAGAGTCGACGCGAAACGCCGAGGAGATCCGCGACGCGGTCGAGGACGGCAAGCAACGCATGGCGCGCCTCGCCGAGCAGGGCAAGGGCATCATCACCGGCGAGGTCTGATCCATCGTGAGCGACGCTATCCCCATCACGGCCGCGACGCCATCGTCGGGCACGGCTCCGCCGGCATCCGTCGCGCGATCCGCCAAGCCGCCGTTGGACGACGTCATGCTGGCCATGGACGTTGTCGACACCCTGCGGCGCAAGAAGCGCTTGGTCGAGCAGGAGTTGGATGTCGCCGGGCGTGAGCAGGACCTCAAGCAGCGCTTGCGTAAAATCTACGCGGCCCAGGGTATCGAAGTGACCGATGCCATCCTGGAGGAGGGGGTTCGGGCGCTCAAGGAAGATCGCTTCGTCTATCAGGCGCCGCCGGAGTCGTTCGGTGTCAAGCTGGCGCGGCTGTACGTCCGTCGCGAGGTCTGGGGTAAATGGGTGCTCGGCGCGTTGGGGCTATTGGCCGTTGGTCTGGTCGCCTGGCAGCTGCTGGTTGTGGCGCCGCGCAATGCGCTGCCGGCGGACCTCGAGGCCCTGCACGCAGAGGTGATGGAGCTGGCACAGCAGGACAGTGCCGACCAGCGCGCCGACGGCCTGTTTGCGAGCGCCCGCCAGGCGCTGCGCGATGGCGATACCGGCCGCGCACAAGCCCTGTTCGGCGAACTGGAGCAGATGCGCGCTCAGCTGGAGGCCAGCTACCGCATTCGGGTGGTCAACCGCCCCGGCGAGCGCAGCGGCGTCTGGCGGGTTCCGGATGTCAATCAGGCCGCCCGCAACTACTACATCATCGTCGAGGCGATTGCCCCGGACGGTAGTATGCTGCCTGTGCCGATCGAGAATGAAGAGACAGGCAAGATCGAGCTGGTGAGCGAGTGGGGCGTTCGCGTCGACAAGCGCGTGTTCGATCGTGTCGCCGCGGACAAGCAGGACGACGGCATCATCCAGCAAGACAGGTTCGGCAACAAGGTGGTCGGCCGGCTGGACCCGGACTACCAAGTGCCCACCACCGGCGCGGCGATCACGTCATGGTGAGCGATCGAGTCCAATGGCAACATAGGCGCTCAGACAGCGTGGGGAATTCGCAATGATCAGTGGACGACAGGCCCTGGCGCAGATCGTCTTTGCCGAGCGTGAACAGCAGAGTGAGCTGAGCGGTCTGGATCAAAAACTTGAGGAACTCGGTCGGCAACTGATGGCCCTGGAGCAACGCCGCGCCGGCGACTTCGGCTCGCTGGCCCGGGTGCGGGTGGATTTGATCGATGACGGCACGCTCTCCGGCGCGCTCGATGCCGCCGAACGGCAGGTCGCCGCGGTGCTGGAGCAGCGCCGCGAGGCCGCCGAGACCCTGGAGCGACAACTCGACGAGGCGCGTGCGGCCCGCGATGGCTTAGACGGCCAGCGTGAAGCCCAGGCGGACGTGCTGGAGCAGGCCAATGATCGTCTCGATGCCGCAGAAGCCGATACCCAGGCTCGGCTGGACGCCGATCCCGCCTACCAGGTCCAACGGGACAGGGCGCGCGAGGCGGAGCGGATCGCGCTGCATGCGGAGGAAAAGGCCAGCGACAGCGAACAAGAACAAGACGCCAAGGGTGCGGCCTATCGCGCCGATCCGCTATTCATGTATCTGTGGAACCGCCATTACGGCCAGCCGAAGTACGACGCCGGCGGCATTGCCCGCTGGCTCGATGGCAAGGTCGCGCGTCTGATCGGCTACGCCGACGCGCGCCTGAACTACACCCGCTTGCTGGAAATCCCGTCCAGGTTGAGGGAACACGCGACTTTGGCGAAACAGCAAACCGAGGACGCTTTTGCCGCCCTGCGCGCCCTCGATGAAGCCGCCCGCGAGGCCGATGGCGTGCTGGAGCTGGAGCAGGCACGCGATACCGAGCAAGAACGGCTCGACGACATCGACGCGCGCATCGGTGAGGCTGAGACCGACATCAACGACTTGCTGGAACACCAGGCGCGGTTTGCCTCCGGTGACGACGACTACACGCACCAAGCCGTGGACTACCTGAGCGCCGAACTTGAGCGCGACGACCTGGCCGAGTTGCGGCGCGATGCCCTGGCGACGCCATTTCCGGACGATGACCTGATCGTCGAGCGGCTCTTGCAGGCCGAGCAGGAGCGGCGCAAGCTCAGCTTTACCATCGAGAACTTGAAGCAAACCCGCCTCAAGCAGCAACAGAAGGTTGAGGAGTTCTCGCGGCTGGAGCGCGATTTCAAGCGCCAGCGCATGGACCGCGGGGATTCCGGCTTTGCCGACGGAGCCATGGTGGCGATGATGTTGGCAAATTTCGTCAACGGCATGCTCGATCGCGAGGCCCTGATGGACGTGCTCGAACAGCAGCAGCGCCAGCAACCGCGTCGTGCCAACCCCACCTTCGGTTCCGGCGGGTTCGGTCGCGGGACACCCTGGGGCGGCGGCGGCGGTGGCTTGGGCGGAAGTCTGGGCAGAGGTCGCGGTGGTCTGGGGGGCGGTTTTGGCGGCGGCGGCGGCGGCGGCTTCAAGACCGGCGGAGGCTTTTAGTTCCGTGGTGTTCGTGGCATGCTATAGCCACAAAACGATGTCCATAGTATGGTTTTTCGCGCTTCTGCCGCCCGGCGTCATATGCGTCGCGGCGACCAGGAGGATAGTTCAGACCGGCCTTCGGCCTGATTAACATACCTTGAGGAGAGACTCCAATGCAGACAACGACTAGCATCAAGACCATGGCACTTATCGGCGCTTTGAGCCTGTTCGGCGGCGCAGTCTTTGCCGATTCCCACGGCAAGATGGAAGATGCGGTGACCAAGGCCGACGAGGCCGTTGAGGCCGAAATGAAGGCCGCCGAGGCGGTTGAGGAAGCCAAGGTCGAGAAGGCAAAAGCAATGGAAAAGCAGGGTGGGAAGTTCGAGGCGGAAGAAGTGGGCGGTGTCCAGGGCTCTTCCACGAACTGATCGCTAGTAACTGACGCCTGGTGACAGCGTGTCACCAGGCGGGGTGGCGCCGGGTCGTGGAGTCGCGCGATCCGGCGCGCTACGTCTTTCCGCAAGACCTTCCCCTTTAGCCGCTTCTTCGCAAGCGGAATTCTGACCTTTTTCGGTGTAAACGTGCCCGGCAAGTCGCCACTGCGGTGACTGTCCTGTGGTACCGCACTGACGAAATGGTCGAATCCACAGGACCTTAGCGCCGGTTGCCAGAGCGCGTCGAGACCGTGTAGCGAGCATTCCGGTTCCATTGGGCGGCCGTTGAACTCCGCAGCTGGGTGTTCGTCCATCTTCATCGCCGCGATCAATCGGTCCATCCCCGCATCGTCGTGCATTCCGCGGCGCGCCGCCTCCAGCACCATCATCGGAGCCTCCACTCGTGCGGACCACCGCCATCTTTTTCGCCTATCTGTTCCTGTGCCTCGCCTTGGCGGCACTGCTGACCTATCCCGTCATGCAGACCGGCTGGGTCGATTACGAGCCACAGCGCGTCATGGGGCGCATCGCGCAGGTGTTCATCCTGCTCGGCCTATGGCCGTTCCTGAAACGCATGGGGTTCGACAACCGCGTGGCGCTCGGTTACGGCGTCCCGCGTCGGGAATTCGTGCAAGCGATGGCCCGCGGTTGGCTGAGCGGCGTCCTGATTCTGCTGTTGTTGGCCGCGGTGCTGCTTGTGCTGGGGGTGCGCGTGCCGGACCTGCCCGCGGACGGCCTGCTGGCCATGATCTTGGAAAAGGCCGCGGCCGCGCTGATCGGCGGTCTGCTGATCGGACTGTTGGAGGAGACCTTCTTCCGTGGTGCGCTGTTCGGCGCCGTGCGTTCCCGCAATGGCCTGCGTTCTGCCGTGTTCTGGTCCGCCTCGCTGTATGCCCTGCTGCACTTCATGAAGCCGCACGGATTGCCGGACGGCGTTGCCTTCGACTGGTCCGGGGCCGCTGTCATGTTCACGCACGTGTTCACCGAGGTCCTGCAGTGGCGTCACCTGGATTCGATGCTGGCGCTCTTCCTGGTAGGCGTGTTCCTTGCCTTGGTGCGCGAGCGCACCGGGCACATCGGCTGGTGTATCGGCCTGCACGCGGGTTGGGTGTTCGTCATTCAGGTCTCGCGCCGTCTCACCGACGGCAACGAGGCCTCACCGCTGGCCTTCCTGGCCGGCGACTACGACGGCATTATCGGCTGGCTGGCGGCCGGTTGGATCGGTCTGTTGGCCTGGGCCTATTGGCGCTGGAGCGCGCCCGCTGTCAGAACGTCAGATTGACGGCGGCATAGAAGGAGCGACCAGGACCTGGCACCGGGGTGCCCCACTGGGGCTGGTTGGGCTCCGGTGGAATGGTCATGGTCGTGCCCTGGCCGACATAGGCGCCGCCGAGGGGTAGGTCATAGAAATGGTCGAACAGGTTCTCGACCCCGACCTCGAAACTCCAGGTGTTTGTCTCATAGCGGCTGCGCAGATGCGCAAGCCCGTAGCCTGCCGTCCGCATTTCGTTGCGCACCTCGGAGACATCGTCCTTGGCGGCGACGAACTCGCCTTCTAGGGTATTGCGCCAAGGGCCGCGCGCCTGTGTCAGCGCGAGTGTGGCGTTCAGCGGCATGATGTTGTAGAGATTGTCGTCGGTGTCCTGGTTCTCGCCCCTGGCGTAACTCGCTACCAGATCCGCGGTGAAATCACCGAACGCGGTGCCGGTTGCCATAACGTACTGGGCCGCGAGGTCGAGCCCGTAGAGGCGGGCGGATTGGTTCACATACTTGAGTACCGTGAAGTCGTCGACCACCGGCACCGTACGGGGGGCGTTGGTCGCGGAATCCCATTGCACCGCGTCGATATAGTCTTGCACATAGGTGAAGTACGGTGTGACCTGGATGCGCCAAAGCGCGGCGTCGGCGTCGTGCCAGTCCGCGGTCAGGCTGACGGTGCGCGCGATCTCCGGATCGAGGTCCGGGTCGCCCACATAGCCGTTGCCGTCGCCGACGAAGTTGTTCATGAAGGCGGCCATCTGCCAGGTGGACCAGGTGTAGCGCTCGTACAGATTGGGTGAGCGGGTCTTTTGGGCCAGCCCGATCTCGTAGCGCTGCATCGCGTCAGGTGTGAAGCGGGCGATCCAGGACAGGTCCCAGTTGTGGTCGGTCTTGGCCCGGGACTGGGTGTTGAACAGTGCCGCGTCCCGGGTCTGGTTGCCGAGACCGCCGGTCCCTGCGGTCGGCGCGGTCGCCAGGTTGTAGCCATGCACCGGACCGGCATCCATGTCCAGATACTCGAATCGCACCCCCAGTATGTGCGCCCAGCGCTCCTTGTAGATCTCCCACTCGCCGAACACCGCATAGCGGTCGCGGCGGCCGTCGTTGATGTTCAAAAAGGTATAGGGCCACATGCCGGCGCCGGACGGGGACCAATAGTCATCCAGGCGGTAGTTCTGGTAATCGCCGCCGACGCGGACCAGGTCGCCGTTGGTCAGCGGCATGTCCGCGCTGATGCTGAACCCGCCGTTCTTGCCGTCGGTGTCCATCGGCATGCCGGCGGCGCATCCGACCATCATGCCGCCGCTCATGCTGACACCGGAGAGCGGCGCGCAGGGCGTGCCGTTGATGGCCGCGCTGCCACCCGATCCTTGCGGTGGCTGTCCCGGTCCGTACCAGAACCGCTTGTCGTCGCCGAAGTCCATTTGGTGTTGGGTGTGCTCGTAATAGGCCTGCGCCTTCAGCGTGCCCCAGGTCAGGTCGCCGCTGTAACCCAGGTTGAACAGGTCGCTGCGGTTGTCCGTCATGTCCATCCGTTGGTTCGGATAATTCTCGTCGGGGATGTGCTGGTAGCTATAGCTCAGGTCCAACAGATGGCCGGCGTCCTGCCAGGCGGCTGTGACGGATTGATTGGTGGTCTCGTAGGCGGTGGAGCCCACCTCGTCCAGCGGCAGGGTGTGTCCGAGCCGGCCGGTGAAGCTGTAGTCCTTGAAATCGCTGCCGGCCTGATAGTTATCGGACTGGGCGTAGGCGCCGGTGTAATTCAGGCTCACGCGCTCGGTGGCATAGGTGCCGGACAGGTTGCCGCCCCAGCTATTGCCATTGCTGCGGTAAAACGCGCCGGCCGAGCCGGTCGTCAGTTGCGCGCCCGGATCGGCGAACGCCGGTGCCGCCGACTGCACCAGAATGCTGCCGCCGATGCTGTCGCCGCCCACGCTCACCGGCGTGACACCGGCGTAGACCTGAACGCTTTCCACCGCTGTCGGGTCGATATACGACAGCGGCGAATTCATGTGATTAGGACAACTGGCGACTAGGTCCACGCCGTTGACCTTGGTGCGCAGGCGATCATCCGCCAGACCGCGGATGGACGGTAGACTGGACACCCCGCCGGCGCCGTAGACGCTGACGCCGGGGATCGCCGTCAGCAGGCTCGCGGTATCGCTGGTGCGGGCGCGCTGCGGCGCGATCTGCGCGGCGTTCAGGCTGCGGGAGCCCGCCCGGAACGGCTCGTTCAATGGCGCCGCGACGACGACCTCTTCCAGTATAGTGACCTCCTCCGCCGCCAGTATTGGGGCAATCAAGAGTCCAAGAGGCACCAGCCCAAACCAGGCATAAACCGCTTGGCGGCGAGGTCGCAGCGCCTGGGGCGCCGCTAGGGCGAATGCTTCGCCGGCCCGAACCGCGGGGAGAGACCAGGCTAGCCGTGCCGTCTCCTTCCATGTTGTCGATCGCCGAACCACGCCCGCCAGCAAGTCTTGTCGCACCACGATTGCTACCTCCGCATCTCGGTTACCACTCCAGAACGGCGGAGAGCCTATCAATGTCCGAGCGGCTTATTCGGAAATAGGAGAAATCCTTGACGCGTGGCAGGGTAATTTGCGTGATTTCACACCATGACCACATTCGGTGTGTTATCGGGCGCTTTAGCTCGCCTCGCAGAGGCGCTCGATACCTAAACCGCCTTTGTCAAAACCTTCGAGGCTCAGAATCTGTGGAGCGATTTGTGTTGACCAATACCAGCTTCCTGGGCGCTTGGCAGGCGGGTAACACTGTGACTATCTACCCGGAAGCGATGATGAAGGGCGGGGTGTTGGTGACGAAGATGCCGTAGCGGTTGGCTAGAGTTCATTTTTCCAGTTTGATGACGACGCCATGCTCGCCATTGCGTAGACGCCGGAGGTGAAAGTCGGTCAGCGGGTCGTCGGGGAAACGCTCGGCGCAGGTCGCGAAGACCGCGAGCGCATCGGCATCGCCCTGTTCGGCGTCGCGATAGGCCCGCTCGTAGTGCTCGGCAAGGCCGGATTCGATCTCTGCCGGCGTCAGCGGCGTGAACGTGGCGATGGCAAGGGTCTTGCCCTTCAGCAGCAGGTTGCCGATGGGGCGGACCGCCGCGTCGCGGCACTGCTTTAGCGTGACGGCGCTGACCGCCAGGTTGGTGCCGAAATACTTGTTCGCGGACTCCAGGCGCGCGGCGGTGTTGATGGCATCGCCGAAGGCGCGGTAATCGAGTTGTCGACTGCCGCCGAAGTTGCCCACGATGACCTCGCCGGTGTGCACTCCGATGCGGGTCTGGCCGAGTGCGACGCCTTGCGCCCGCATGACGGCGGCGAACTCGCGTGCAAACCGATCGATGGCCAGTGCGCAGTCGAGCGCGCGCTGGGCGTGGTCCGGCTGATGCACCGGGGCGGAGAAGCGCACCGAGACGGCATCGCCGACGATGCGATCGATGGTCCCGGCGTGGCGAAACACGACACCGATGAGACCGTCCAAGTAGCGGTTCAGCAGGTCCACCAATGCCTCTGGGCTACTGCGCTCCACCAGCGGCGTGAAGCCGGCCAGGTCCGTCATGACAAAGCTGCATTCGCGCCGTTCCCCGCCCAAGCGCAGCTGTTCGGGATGGCGGATCAGATGCTGCACCAGGGTCGGCGACACGTAGCTGGAGAAGGCCTGTTGTATCCAGCGTCGCTCCCGGTCCGTTACCAGGTAGCTGGTCAGGGTCAAGGTGGCGTAGACGATAGCGATGGTCAGCGCCGGGGAGACCGGATCGAACAGCAGTAGCGCCTCCCTGAACAGCAGATAGCCGCCTGCGAGCAGGGTGCCGATCATCAGCACGCCGGGCGCGACCAGCCATAATCCGCGGCGCCGTAGCGAGATCAGGATCAGCAGCAGCGAACCGGCGCCGGCAACGGCAGCCTCGGCGCCAGAGGCCCAAGGCGGTCGCTGCGGGTGCGCGCCCGAGGCGAGCTGTGCCAAGGTCTGGGCGTGGAGTTCCGCGGGCGACAGCCGCTCTCCGAGCGGCGAGGTGATCATGGCACCGATACCGGGCGCGGAGACGCCGATCACGGCCACGCGGTCATGCAGTACCTCTGCCTGTCGCTCTCCTTTCATTCCATCGGCCATGCCTTTGGCCGCAGCATCGCCTGGGAGATCGTCCGGCATAGGGTCCAGCACATCGGTCGCGCTGACGACGGGAAAGGCGCCGCGCGGCGCATAGTGAAGCCAGATTTCGCCGTTGCCGTTCAAGCGTGTAACCGCATCGCCGATCTTTAGAGATACCTCGGCGTCCAGCGCGGTTTTGGGCTCGAATCGAACCAGGTACGAACGCGCATCGGTCGCGACCCGCAGCATCTCGGCCGCGAGCGATGGATACAACGCATCTCCTGACTGGACCAGCAACGGTACGCGGCGAACGCGTCCATCGGGGTCCGGGAACACGTTGAGCGCGCCGATACCGGCGGCAGCCTCTGCCGCGCTATCGGCGGGCAAAAGACGCCCAGAGAGGCGCATCTCGAGCATCGGCGCGGCGATGCCCAGGGTTACCACGCTGGCTCTTTGCGGAGGGGGACGGGTCTCGCTGCCGCCTTCGATCAACGCGAAGCCGATCACCGACGGCAGTGCCGCTAGACCGCGGAAGAGGGGGCTGATTGGGGAGCGGGTCTGGGAGCTGGTTTGGGAGCTGGTTTGGGAGCTGGGGGCGCCGGGCGATGGAGCGGATGACGGATCGGCGTTGCTGTCGTCGTCGGCCTCGGCGATGAGGTCGGGCGCGTTGCAGTCGTCGCCATCAGTCGGGATTGCGGCCAGTACGATCGCTGTGGCTCCCAGATCGGCGCTGCGGTCGATCAATGCCGCAAGGGTGCTGCCGGGCCAGGGCCAGGCGCCGTAGCGGGCGATGCTCCGCTCGTCGATGTCGACCACCGTGATGGGCGCATCGGGCGCCGCGGGATGGGCCGACATGTAGGCATCGAAGGCCAGGTTTCGCCAGTCGGCGAATAATGCTGGGTAGCGCACCTGCGCGAACAGGGCTACCGCGAGCAAGACACTCGCGAGCAGCGGCGGCAGCAGCTTGTGGTGATTGCGCATGATTGGCCCTCGGCCCTTCCCGCTGCAGTCGTGTCATCGTTGCCAAACTCGATGTGTCGACGAAGCTCTTTCGCCCTCGAGAAAGCAAGCGCACGCCTCCTTGTATCGGACCATAACCCGACCGGCGGTCTCGTCGAACTCCCGCGGCGACCATACCGTACCATGTAGCGGGCGGTTATCCGACCGACACCGAGGTAGTCGATCGAGCAGAGAGGACTCTCAACGATGCGGATGCAACACGGCTGGTTTGTTGGCGGATTGCTCTGGTGCGCGGCAAACGCTGTCGCCGTCGCCGATGCGGGCGGGGAGCGGGCCGATGTCGGTGTCGTGGAGCGGGTGCAGCAGCGTGCCGAGGCGATCTATGCCGGCCAGACAAGGCAGTTGGCGTCCGCGTCTTCCGTCTTCTATCAGGACCTGCTGCGGACCGGCAAGGCGTCGCGGCTCAAGGCGATGCTGGCGGATGGCTCGGCGATCACGATGGGAGAGAACGCCGAGCTCGCCGTCGATGAGTTCGTCTATGACCCCGACGGTGCGACCGAGATTATGCTGAATGCCCTCAAGGGCGCGTTGCTGTTTATTGGCGACAAGCTTCGCGGAGGCGGAGATCGGAGCGTGCACGTACGCACGCCGGTGGCCATTCTCGGCGTCCGCGGCACCGAGTTTTGGGTTGGCCCCATCGATGGCGCAACCGGCGTTCTTGTGCTAGACGGCAAGGTGGTCGTTGGCAGCGATAGCGGCATACTCACGCTGGGGCCGGGCGACGGCACCATGATCAAAGCGGACGGGAGCTTGTCGCCGCGCAAGACCTGGGGCGAGGCTAAGGTGAAGCGGGCATTGGATATGGTGGCGATCGACTGAATCAGGGTCGCAGCCCACTGTTCAGTCCAATGCCGTTAAGTTAAGCCGTTCGTGGTGAGCTTGTGGACCCATGAACGGCCTAACTTCCAAATGCGTTAGGCTTTTCCTTTTCATTGCCGGAGGCTCCTTATGAGAGCGTAGACAAGCGGTGTGAGCTGCAGCTAGAGGTGTCTGGGGATCCGGAACGGCCGACCTTCGCGGCAGGGCGAGCACGCGAGGCACGCGAATCAGGCTGCTGCTCAGACCAAAGGCCTTGGTTTTTCCGCGACGCGCGCCGCCGGCGTTTCCTCCGGCGCCTCCTGTGCACAGGCCGCTTTGCAACCGAACCACAACACCCGCTCGCCGGGTGCGGCCTTGAGCGGCTTGCCGGCCTCCATCATCCGGACTTGCTTGTTCGCGCCGACCACCAGCACCGGCATTGCCTCCGCCGGCAGCGTGGCTTGGAATTGTTCCAGGCCGAAGGCGTCGGTGAGGCCGGTGGAGTGGAAGCTCCAGCCCTGATACCAAGCGCGTTGCAGGTCTTCGTATTGGAGGGCGTCCGTCAACGCGGTGCGACCGCGCGCCGCCGGCGACGGGCGTCGCTGTTCGGCCATCTCGTCGGCGGCGAGCTGAAACACCTGCTGGCGGCCCAGTTCGGGCGCGTAGTGG
>CAVOSE010000063.1:0-163395 GCA_963698775.1 uncultured Gammaproteobacteria bacterium | reverse complement strand
ATTTCGTGGAGGTGGGCCAGCCGCTGGCGCAGATGCGCATCGCGGTGCTCGACGCGCAACATGACGAGGCCATGGCCCTGTCCCGACAGGCCGTCACCGCCGTTGCCAGCGCCAAGGCGCAGGTCGCCGTGCGCGAGAGCGACACGCTCGCCGCGCAGGCCCTGGTGGGGCAGCGCGAGAGCGAGCTGGATGCGGCGCAGCGGCGCTATGCGCGCTCCGAGACGCTGTCTGGCAAGGGGATACGACCCGCCAGGTGCTTGATGATGACCGCGCCAGCGTGCATGGCGCCGAGGCCACGCTGGCCGGTGCGAAGGCCCAGGTGAACGCCACGCAGGCGGCGATCACCGCCGCGCAGGCCGCGGTCGTCGGCGCCACTCCGGGGTTGAGGCGAGCGAGGCGACGGTCGCCCGCGTCGAGGCCGACATCGAGGACAGTCTGCTCAAGTCCCCGCGCGCTGGGCGCGTGCAGTACCGCATCGCGCAGCCGGGCGAGGTGCTGGCGAGCGGCGGCAAGGTGCTCAACCTGGTCGATCTGAGTGATGTCTACATGACCTTCTTCCTGCCCGAGACGGTGGTCGGGCGAGTGGCGCTGGGCAGCGAAGTGCATATCGTGCTCGATGCCGCGCCGCAGTACGTGATTCCGGCGCGGGTGTCCTATGTCGCCAGCACCGCCCAGTTCACGCCCAAGACGGTGGAGACGGCCAGCGAGCGGCAGAAGCTGATGTTCCGCGTCAAGGCGCGGATCGACCCGGCGCTGCTGCAAAAGAACTTCAAGCGGTCAAGACCGGCCTGCCGGGTATGGCCTGGCTGAAGCTGGATGCGCAGGCGGCGTGGCCGGCTGATCTGGCGATCAAGGTTCCGGATTGAGCACCCGATTGAGCACTAGTCGCCGCCCGCCGCCCTGATCGATCCACCAGGACGGGATGCGCCCGCACCGGTGGCCAGTCTGGTCGACGTCAGTCTGCGCTACGGCAAGGTCGTGGCGCTGGACGACATCACGCTCGACATCCCAGCCGGGCGCATGGTCGGACTGCTCGGCCCGGACGGCGTGGGCAAGTCGAGCCTGCTGGCGCTGCTCGCCGGGGCGCGGGCCGTGCAGCAGGGCAGCGTGCAGGCCCTGGGCGGTGACATGGGCAGCCGCCGTCATCGCCGTCGCGGTCTGTCCGCATATTGCCTACATGCCCCAGGGCCTGGGCAAGAACCTCTATCCGACCCTGTCGGTGGAGGAGAACCTGCAGTTCTTCGGCCGCCTGTTCGGCCACCAGGCCGCCGAGCGCCGCCGCCGCATCGACGAGCTGACCCGCGACACCGGCCTGACTCCGTTCCTGGCGCGTCCGGCCGGCAAGCTCTCCGGCGGCATGAAGCAGAAGCTCGGCCTGTGCTGCGCGCTGATCCACGACCCGGACCTGCTTGATCCTGGACGAGCCGACCACCGGTGTCGACCCGCTCGCCCGCGCCGCAGTTCTGGGACCTGATCGCACGCATCCGCGCGCGAGCGCCCCGGACATGAGCGTGATCGTCGCCACCGCCTACATGGACGAGGCACAAGGCTTCGACTGGCTGGTGGCGATGGACGCAGGCCGCGTGCTGGCCACCGGCACGCCGGCCGAACTGCTGGCGCGCACCGGGACCGACATCGCTCGAAGCCGCCTTCATCGCACTGCTGCCCGAGGCGCTGCAGCAGGGCCACCAGGCGGTCAGCATCCCACCGCTGGTCGCTGGAGACGAGACCGAGATCGCCATCGAGGCCAAGGACTTGACCAAGCGCTTCGGTGACTTCACCGCGGTCGATCATGTCAATCTTGCCATCCGCCGGGGCGAGATCTTCGGCTTCCTCGGCTCCAACGGCTGCGGCAAGTCCACCACCATGAAGATGCTGACCGGCCTGCTGCCGGCGAGCGAGGGCGCGTGCATCGCTGTTCGGCGCCCTGGTCGACGCCCAAGGACATCGCCACGCGCCGGCGCGTGGGCTACATGTCGCAGAGCTTCTCGCTGTATGTCGGAGCTGACGGTGCGCCAGAACCTGGTGCTGCACGCGCGGCTGTTCCAACTGCCGGAGGCCACTATCCCGGCGCGGGTGGCGGAGATGGTGCACGCTTCGGCCTGGAGGCGTCGGTCGACGCACTGCCCGACCGGCTGCCGCTGGGTATCCGCCAGCGCCTGTCGCTGGCGGTGGCCATGGTGCATCGACCGGAACTGCTGATCCTGGACGAGCCGACCTCCGGCGTGGACCCCATCGCGCGCGACAGCCTCTGGCAACTGATGATCGATCTGGCGCGCAATGACCAGGTCACGATCTTCATCTCCACCCACTTCATGAACGAGGCCGGGCGTTGCGACCGCATCGCGCTGATGCACGCCGGGCGCGTGCTGGTTACCGGTGTCCCCGCCGAGTTGGTGGATCAACGCGGCGTCGACACGCTTGAAGAAGGCCTTTATCGGCTACCTGGAAGATGCCGGCGCGTCTGCGCGCGACGCGCCCGCGGACGCGCGCGCCGCCGCCCGTCGTCGATGCCCAGCGCTGCCGCCGCGAGCGCCGATTCCCCTTCAGCCTGGGCCGCGCCTGGAGCTACAGCCTGCGCGAGACGCTCGAACTGCAGCGCGACCCGATGCGCGCCACCATGGCGCTGCTGGGTACGGCGATCCTGATGTTCGTCTTCGGCTACGGGATCAGCCTGGATGTGGAGGACCTCACCTACGCCGTGCTCGACCGGGACCAGACCGGGTTGAGCCGGAACTATGCGCTGAACCTGGCGGGCTCGCGCTACTTCATCGAACATGCGCCGATCACCGACGACGCGGACCTGGATCAGCGCATGCGCGCTGGCGAGCTCGCGCTGGCCATCGAGATCCCGCCCGGCTTCGCCCGCGACATGGCGCGCGGGCATCAGGTGCAGATCGGCGCCTGGGTCGACGGCGCCATGCCGGTGCGCGCCGAGACCGTGCGCGGCTACGTGCAGGGCATGCACCAGATCTGGCTGCAAGACCTGGCGAAGCACCGGCTGGGCAGGACGCAGCAGCCGGCTCGGCAACGATCGAAACCCGCTACCGCTACAACCCCGACGTCAGGAGCCTGCCGGCGATGGTGCCGGCGGTCATCCCGATGCTGCTGCATGATGATCCCGGCGATGCTGACCGCGCTGTCGGTGGTGCGCGAGAAGGAACTGGGCTCGATCATCAACCTCTACGTCACGCCGGTCACGCGCAGCGAATTCCTGCTCGGCAAGCAGTTGCCCTACATTGTGCTGGCGATGCTCAACTTCGCTCTGATGACCGCTGCTCGCCGTCACCGTCTTCGGCGTGCCGATCAAGGGCAGCTTGCTGGCACTGACGGCGGCGGCGCTGCTCTTCGTCATCTGCTCCACCGGCTTTGGCCTGCTCGCCTCGACCTTCACCCGCAGCCAGATCGCCGCCATGTTCGTGACCATGATCGGCACCATCATCCCTTGCGTGCAGTTCGCCGGCCTGCTCAACCCGGTGTCCTCGCTCGAAGGTGTGGGCGCATCTCATCGGCCAGGTCTACCCGGCCACCCACTTCCTGACCATCAGCCGGGGCGTCTTCAGCAAGGGGCTGGACTTCGTCGGCCTGGATCCCTCGTTCTGGCCGCTGGCACTGGCCGTGCCGGTGATCCTCGGCCTGGCGATCCTGCTGCTGAAGAAGCAGGAGACCTGAGCATGTCGCATGCCGCGACAATCTACCGGCTGGGCATCAAGGAACTGTGGAGTCTGGTGCGCGATCCGATGATGCTGGTGCTGATCGCCTACACCTTCACCGTGTCCATCTACGTCGCGGCCACCGCCATGCCGGAGAGCCTGCACAACGCACCGATCGCCATCGTCGACGAGGACGCCTCGCCGCTGTCGGCGCGCATCGTCTCCAGCTTCTACCCGCCGCGTTTCAATACGCCGGCCATGATCCCGCTGGACCGCAGTCGATGCCGGCATGGATGCCGGGGACTACACCTTCGTGCTGGACATTCCGCCGGACTTCCAGCGCGATGTGCTGGCCGGGCGCTCGCCAGCGATACAGCTCAACGTCGATGCCACGCTCATGAGCCAGGCCTTCACCGGCAGCGGCTATATCCAGCAGATGGTGTCGGGCGAAGTCAACGAATTCGTCCAGCGTTACCGCGCCAGTCCCGAATGGCCGGTGGATCTGGCCCTGCGCGCACGCTTCAATCCCAACCTGGAGCAGTCCTGGTTCGGCTCCCTGATGGAGATCATCAACAACGTGACCATGCTGTCCATCATCCTGACCGGCGCGGCACTGATCCGCGAGCGCGAGCACGGCACCATCGAGCACCTGCTGGTCATGCCGGTGACGCCCGCCGAGATCATGCTGTCGAAGGTCTGGTCGATGGGTCTGGTGGTGCTGTTGGCCGCGACCATTGCGCTGGTGTTCGTCGTGCAGGGCATCCTGCGGGTGCCGATCGCGGGCTCGTTGGCCCTGTTCCTGGTCGCCGCCGGGCTGCATCTGTTCGCCACGACATCAATGGCCATCTTCATGGCCACGCTGGCGCGCTCGATGCCGCAGTTCGGCATGCTCGCGGTGCTGGTCCTGCTGCCGCTGCAACTGCTCTCGGGCAACTCGACCCCGCGCGAGAGCATGCCGGAGCTGGTGCAGAACCTGATGCTCGCCGCCCCCACCACCCACTTCGTCGCAGCCAGTCAGGCCATCCTGTTCCGCGGCGCCGGCCTTGCGGTCGTCTGGCCGCAGTTCCTCACACTGCGCGCTGATCGGCGCGGTGCTCTTCACCATCGCGCTCAATCGCTTCCGTAGGACCATCAGCCAGATGGCGTGATGTGGACTACCGGGCAAAGCCGTTAAGTTAAGCCGTGGGAGCGGCTTCCAGCCGCGACGCTCTGCGCGCGAGCCGAGTCGCGGCTTGAAGCCGCTCCCACAAAGCGTTTCCACTGCTCGCTAACTTAATGGCATTGGACTACCGGGGAGCACTGGCGATGGCCATCATGGCCGGTGTGGGATGCCGCGTTCGGTGGCGCTGCTTGATCGGCCCCAGCGACGCTGCCAGATAGAGCCGGGCCGTCACCCGACGCCTTGCGTTGGTGTGGAACGGGATGAAACCTGCCGCTGGGGGTTCGGTCCAATCACGCGCGATTTTCCGGAGGATTTCGATGATCCGTCGTAACTACTCGCCCCCTCCTATCCCTCTGGGCCGCGCAACGGTCGCTTGACAGCATAGCGGCGACTGCCTATGCTGTTGGTCCAAGACAGTGAGACGGACCGACAGCGATGGGTAGTTACTTTGGTTCCAAGGCGACCTCGGGTTTGTGTCAGGCGATCATCGCGCTGATGCCGCCGCATGACACCTACATTGAAACCCATCTCGGCGGTGGGGCGATCATGCAGCGCAAGCCCCCGGCCTTGCGCAATATCGGCATCGAGCGCAATGCGCGGGTGCTGGAGCGGTTTCAGTGTGACTACCCGGTCGAGCGCATCCATGGGTGCGCGCATCGGTTCTTGGCCGACTACCCGTTCAACGGCCGCGAGCTCGTCTACAGCGATCCGCCCTATCTGCACGCGGTGCGGACCTCCTCGCGGCGCTACCGCTACGACTACACCGAGCAGGCGCACCGCGACCTGCTGGCCTTGCTCAAAGGCCTGCCCTGTGCGGTCATCCTCTCCGGCTATGCGTCCGCGCTCTATGACGAGGCGCTGAGCGAGTGGCAGAGCCCTGGAGCTTCAGGTCATGAACCAGGCCGGCGTGCGCACCGAGAAGCTGTGGTTCAACTTCACCCCCGAGCGCGTGCACTGGGCGCGCTGTGCGGGCAAGAACTTCACCGACCGCCAGCGCATCAAGCGCAAGGCCGAGCGCTGGGCGCAGCGCTATCGCGCCATGCCCGCGCCCGAGCGCCTGGCGGTCCTGGCCGGGCTGATGGCGGTGGAGGCCGAGCGCGCCTGAGCGCCGGCGATCGCGATGGCCAGCGTCAACAAGGCCTCCCTGCGCGAGGAGTTCACCGCGCTGAAGGGGCGCTTCGAGCAGCACTGCGCCAAGGGCGAGGTGAGTGCGGAGCTGCGCGCGTTGTTCGAGGCCCTGCTGCTGCTCTTCGAGCTGCTGATGGCGGTGTTCATGGAGAAGACCACCCCCAAGACCAGCCGCAACTCGGGGTTGCCGCCATCACAGACGGGTCAAGACGGCGAGGACCCGACCACCCCCGAGCGGCGCACCCGGGCCAAAGGCCGCAAGCACACGCACAACCGCAGCGACAACACCCGCACGATCGAGACCGTCACCAGCATCCCACTCGAGCACTGTGAGCACTGCGACGAGGATTTAAGCCAGACTCCCTGCCAAGGCCATGAGCGGCGCACCGTCATCGACATCGTCTTCGAGAAGGTCGTCGAGCACGTCGATGCCGAGATCAAGGACTGCCCGCGCTGCGGCGCTCGGAGCAAGGCGTCTTTTCCATCCCGCCTGGCCGGCCCGCTGCAATACGGGCTGGGTATCCGTGCCTTTGTGCTCAACCTGCTGGTGGCGCAGATGGTCTCGCTCAAGCGCGTGCAACAGCTGCTCAACACCCTGATCGAGCAACTGCTCTCAGAAGCAACACTGCTGGGCTATGTGTTGCAGCTGCACCGCGCCCTTGAGCGTTGGGAGCAGGAGGCCATCGACGCACTCCTCAAGCAGCCGACCTGCCACGTCGATGAGACCTCCTTACGGGTCGATCGCACCAACCATTGGATCCACGTCTATGCCAGTGGCGAGATCACGCTGAAGTTCCTCCATCCCAAGCGCGGGCTCGAGGCGATCGAGGCGATCAATATCATTCCCCGCTATGGCGGCGTCATCATCCACGACTGTTGGGCCTCCTACCTGTCCTATGAGCACTGCGGTCATGGGCTCTGCGGCTCGCATCTGTTGCGCGAGCTGACCTTTGTCATCGAGGCCAATGGCTATCGCTGGGCGGCGAGCATGAAGCGCCTGCTACTGGAGACCCGCAAACAGGTGGTCAACAGCCCGCACAAGTGCCTCTCGCAGGACGACTACCTGAAGCTGGAAAAGCGCTATCGCGTCATCCTCGCCCGTGGGGCGAAGGAGCTGCCACCCATCCCGCCGCGCCAGGATGGAAAACGCGGACGCCTGGCAAAGTCCGATGCGCATAACCTCTGGGAACGCTTCGAGCGCTACCAGGCGGCAGTGCTGTTGTTCGCCAAACGTCCCGAGGTGGCCTTTACCAACAACCGCGCCGAGCGTGACTTGCGCATGAGCAAGGTCAAGCAAAAGGTGTCGGGATGCTTCCGCACTCGTCAGTACGCCGAAGCCTATTGCCGCATCTCCAGCTATCTCCAGACCATGGCCTACCGGGGATACAATCCTCTGGTCGCGATTCAGATGGCGCTGTCCGGGGAGCTCTACGCGGGAGGGGGTGAGTAGTTACCTGCATCGAACGCTTTGAGACATCCGGCTTCGGCGTTACCCATGTCCGGGCATAGCTTCTTTGAGGGCGTCCGCTCCCACGAAGAAGGAAATCTCGATCACGTTGTCATATCCCCAGAATTCGACGCGGTTCTTCGATACGTCGAAGCTGCAGCTTGGGTTCGGAAAGTTCAGCATGGGATGCCGTATTCAGCCATCGCGGTTTTGTCTTGTTCGTTCATTTCGATTTCCTCGGTTGATGGGGTTTCGGATAGCCCGATATCATTGCGTGACAGCTCTCTCCGGGACCGGGACGTTGAAACCATCTGGGCTCATCCCTTTCAGAAATTTGAACAGATCGCTGTCCGTGGACAGGACCAGGGTCGTGTTCTCCTCGATGATGGCCTTGTAGGCCTGCATGGTCCGGGTGAATTCATAGAAGGCCACCGCTTCCGGGCTCTGGTTGTAGGCCCTGGCGTAGATCTCGGTGGCCTTGGCGTCGGCCACCCCACGGATCTCCTCGACCTGCCGGTAGGCCTCGGACTGGATCTTGTTCAGGTCTCGCACGCGGTTGCCGCGAATCCTGGCGGCCTCGCCGTTGCCTTCCGACAGGAAGCGCTCCGCGATCTGCCGCCGTTCGCTGATCATTCGGTCGTAGATCTTCGGGCGCACGCTCTCGTTGTAGTTGATCCGCTTGAAGCGGATGTCGAGCAGCTCGATGCCGAACACCCGGACCTTCTCGGCGGCTGCGGCGAAGATCTCCTGCTCGACCAGGTTGCGTCCCTTCTGGATCGGCACCAGTGCCCCCAAGTCCCGCTCCGCGTCGGTCAGGAGGGTGTCGCGCAGCGGCACGCGATCCTTGGTGGTGCGGATGATCTCGATCAGCTCGTGCTTGGCGACCGCGTTGCGGGTCTCGCTGCCCAGGATATCGTCCAGGCGGGACTGGGCGCTGCGCTCATCGCGCAGGCGCAGGAAGTACTGCAGGGGATCGGTGATCCGCCAGCGTGCGAAGAGGTCGACCGAGATGTAGAGCTTGTCCTTGGTCGGCATATCCGATGGATTGCCGTCCCACTCCAGCACCCGTTTGTCGATGGGATTGACGTCCTGGATGTAGGGCATCTTGAGCTTCAGACCGGCGGACGTGACGGGCTCACCGACCGGCTTGCCGAACTGGGTGATGATCACCTGCTCGACCTCGCTCACCGTATAGATCGAGCTGACCGCGACGTAGATCCCGATGCCCACGACCGCCAAGATGGCGATTGACTTTTTCATGGCCGCTCCTCGTTCTGGGCATCCAGATTCAGCAATGGCAGGATCGCCGCGCGTCTGCTCGTCGATAACGATCTTCGAGCGTATGCGCGGCATGACGTCCTGCAGGGTCTCGATGTAGATGCGGCGGCGGGTGACCTCCGGTGCCTTGCTGTATTCCGCCAACAGGGCGCTGAAGCGGGCAACATCGCCTTCCGCCTCGTTGATCCGCTTGAGCCGGTAGCCGTCCGCCTCGCGGATGCGCTGATCCTTCTCGCCCTCGGCCAGCGGGATCACCTTGTTGTAGTCGCGCCGCGCCTCGTTGATCAGTTTCTCCTTCTCCTGCTGGGCCTGGTTGACCTCGTTGAACGACTCCTGCACCGGCTGGGGCGGATTGATGTTCTTCAGTTGCACCTGGTCGATGCTGATCCCCATGGCGTACTTGGTGGAGAGTTCCTGCATCTTGGTCAGCGCCTCGGTTTCGATCTCCTGGCGGCCGATGGTGATCACCTCGTCCACGGTGCGGTCGCCGACGACCTCGCGCATGACGGATTCGGAAACGTAGCGCAGGGTTTGACTCGGTTCCCGGACCTCGAACAGGAACTTTGCGGGATCGGAGATGCGGTACTGCACCACCCATTCCACCAGCGCGGCGTTGAGGTCACCCGTCACCATTTCCGTTTCCAGCCTTGTTTCTCGTTCTCCGCCGCTGGGGCTTTGGTACGGATCGGTTGCGCCTGGGGTCGTGAACCCGAATTCCTGCTTCAATTGCCGCTTCACGGGAACGATGGTCGCCGTGTCGATACCCAGGGGCAGCTTGAAATGGAGCCCGGGCTGAACGTCCTCGACATATTTACCGAAACGCTGCACGACGGCGACCGAGTCGCTCGGCACCGTGTAGTAGGCGGTCCAGGCACCCACGCCGACGATGGCGACGATCGTAGGAACAATTAGGCCGCCGAGGCCGCCTGCTTGGCAGGAACTGTTTGAGTCGATCCTGTCCCTGTCGGACGAGACCCTCCAGATCGGGGGGCGATGGCGCTCCGCTGGTCCGGGGACTGCCTCCGCCGCCGTCAGTGTTTTTCGATGGCATTGGGAAGACCTCGTCTGTTGGTGGCGCTCGATTCGCCTGGGTGAACCGACATTCCTTCGTTTTCCGCGCTTTCTACGCTTTCTACGCTTTGACGGTCAGCCTGTTCCTGCTTGAGAGACGCATTCGGCTCGCCGGTAGGTAGGTTGGATGCGTCTGTCGGCGCTGACTCATCGGATTCGCCAAAGACGAACGCCTTTCCGAAAGCTGCCGTCTTATGGATCGTGCGAATCGACATGAGCCTCTCCTGGCCGTGGGACTATCCGTCGAATTCTCGTACTCGTGTCGCCCAGTGTCTGTGCGCCAGCGTACATATGCGGGATAATCTCTGTCGAACCCCGCGCGCGCGGATCTCGGCGGTCGATCCGCTCCATCGCGGCGGTCCCCTGTGACGCCGACGGCCATGCTGACATCTTCGCGGTGCTGATTCTTCGTCAGTTGCTCTTGGGTAAGTCAACCCCGCGCGCGAGCATGCCGGAGTTGGTGCAGAACCTGATGCTCGCTGCCCCCACCACACACTTCGTCGCAGCCAGCCAGGCCATCCTTTTCCGCGGCGCCGGCCTCTCTGTCGTCTGGCCGCAGTTCCTCACACTGGCCCTCATCGGCGCTGTGCTATTCACCATCGCGCTCAATCGCTTCCGCCGGACCATCAGTCAGATGGCGTGATGTGGAGGTGATGACTCGATCAGCGCTTGTCAGTGCGGACCGATTCGGCGCCGCATCTGGTGGCGGGAACCCGAGAGCCCCTTGGTTGAGCCTTGACCGACCCTCCGGTCCTCGTTGTCCTCCCATACGAGCGCGCTTTGGTCTCACCCTTTGGGTCGCAGGGTCGCTTGGATTTCCCATCCACGCTCCCCGCATTTGCGCACACGGAGCCCACCGCCAAAGGCGGTGGCTTGGCTGTTGCGAGTTAGTTGTTGCCCGGTGTTGTCGCATCCTGAACGCTATCGCCGGCCTCTTCCACCTTCTGACCCGCGCCTTCTACGGCATTGTCAATGGTTTCGCCGGCATTCTCTGCGGGGCCCTTCTGCTGCTCGCAACCGGGCAGTGCGACAAACAACGTCCCTATCACTAACGCGGTACTGACGATTTCGACTAATTTCACGATGACTGCCTCTATTTGGACGGGATTTTGGGTTCTGTACCGGCAACCCATGCCGGAACAGAATTCTCTGGGCCAAGACCGCACGGCCGTTGCGCATGGCGGGGTGCCGCCATCGGGCCGTCGTCGGCACTTGAACCCAGACGACTCGACGATACGGACAATCAGGGGCGCCGTCCGTCTGCTAACGTACATAGCTGCCAATCTTTTCGCCGTCACCACCGCAAGAAAGCGGCAGACCCCCCTGTGCTATGGCCTTGCTTCTTTCGTGCGCTGCTCGAAGGCAGCTGCGCCGGACGCCGCAGGCAAGAGATTTTCCCCTTCCTTCAATGGTCTTGCCTCCCGTGCCTGCTCCTCGATGACGCTCGATTCGCTGTATAAACCCGCTTCCGCTTTCGTCGACACCACGTCGAGGTCTTGGTGCCGCGATTCGGCGGGGAGCCGCTTTGCGGTTGCTGCACCCTGCCCTTCGCCGGTTTCTCGGCGAGCATGGTCACGGGAACGCCTTGAGGGAAGACGACCTCTCGGGCCTCGTCGGGCATCGAGATGCCCTGGTTCTGAAAGGCGAGCTTCACCAGCCGGATGACCGAAGAGCGCACCTTCAGCCAGCTGTGCTCGCGCCCGTTGAGCCAAAAGTAGACGCGCAGATTCACCGTTGCGCTGCCGAGGCTGTCCGCCAGTACCGAGGGCTCCGGGTCGTTCAGCACGGCTGGGTGGTCCGCCAGCACCTTGCGCGCAATCTCCTGGGCCTCGTTGATCGCATCGTCGTAGCCGATGCCGACGACAAAGTCCTCGCGCCGGTTGGCGTTGGTCGTGAAGTTGCTGAGGATGCTCTTGTAAACGCTGGCATTTGGTATCTGCGCGAGGTTGCCGTCGAGGGTCATCAAGATGGTTGTGCGCATGTTTAACTGCTGCACATAACCGGTCACGCCGGAGATCTCGACCAGGTCGCCGGTCTCGAATGGCCGCTGGATGCTCAGGAAGATGCTGGACAGGAAGTTCTCGGTGATGTCGCGGAAGGCGATACCGAGCACCAGGCCGATCAGACCGGTGCCTCCGACCAGCGTCAATGCCAGTTGCGTCAGGCCGGAGACCCTGAGAATGAGATAGACGCCACAGAGGACAACGAACCCGCCTGCCGCGCGCGCGATCACATTCTGCAGGAGTTTGGTCCGAACCCTTTGGCGGAGTAATGCTCGGACGCCTCGTGTCGCCAACACAGCGGTCCCCACCGACAGTGCCAGGATGAGCAGTCCGAAAAGCAGGAACGGCATCGCGCGGATGAAGTCGCGCCAGAGTGCAGAGATACCGCTCGACGTCTGGCGGAAATCCCAAGCCGACGGTTGGGGCACCTCAATCCGGTTGGCGACGGCGACGACGTCCTGCGTATTGCGTGCGAGATCCCCAGCCCATTTTCTAAGCTCATCGGACTCCACCTGACCGCTGAGAAAGACCACGCCTTCCTCGACCCGGACCTGCGGGTCGGTGAACCAGTCGGTGGCGTCCAACACGGTTTGGAGCCGCTTGCGGATCTCTTCATCTTCCGCGACGGGTTTGACATCAACCTTCGCGGGTGCCAGCGAGAGCTCTTCTTTTGCGGGGCTGATGGGTTTGTGCGGCTCGCTTCCCGTGGCGACCGGTTCCTGCGCCGCCACCGAGGAGATGACCGCGAGGTACAGGCATCCGAGCAAGAGCGCCTGCACACATAACCTCACCCCGCGGCAAAGCCCAGGCGCTGTCATCCCGGCCACATCCAGTTGCGGATCTCCGGTAGATCCTGCCCGTGTTTTTCGATGTACTGCGTGTGCTCGATCAGCTTGTCTTGCAGCTGTTGCTTCAGGTCGATGCCAGCGGCGCCGATCTGCGGGAGGCGGTCGATCGTGTCCATGACGAGGTGGAAGCGGTCCAGATCGTTCAGCACGCGCATGTCGAAGGGCGTGGTGATGGTGCCCTCTTCCTTGTAGCCGCGGACATGGAAGTTGGCGTGATTGGTGCGCCGGTAGGTCAGCCGGTGGATCAGCCAGGGGTAGCCATGGAACGCAAAGATGACCGGCTTGTTCGTCGTAAACAGCGCGTCGAAATCGGCGTCGCTCAAGCCGTGGGGGTGCTCGCTGGGCGTCTCCAGCTTGAACAGGTCGACGACGTTGACCACGCGGATCTTCAGCTCGGGCAGGTACCTGCGCAGGATCGAGACGGCGGCGAGGGTCTCCAGCGTGGGCACATCGCCACAGCAGGCCATGACCACGTCGGGGGCCGCGTCCTGGTCGTTGCCCTCGTCGTTACTGGCCCAGCGCCAGATACCGACGCCTGCGCTGCAGTGCTTGGCGGCGGCGTCCATGGACAACCACTGCGGCGCCTGATACTTGCCGGCGATCACCACGTTGACGTAGTGGCGGCTGCGCAGACAGTGGTCCCAGACCGACAACAGACAGTTGGCGTCCGGTGGCAGATAGACGCGCACGATGGAGGCCTTCTTGTTCACCACATGGTCGATGAAGCCCGGGTCCTGATGGGTAAAGCCGTTGTGCATCTGCTGCCAGACGTGCGAGGCCAGCAGGTAGTTCAGCGAGGCAATCTTGCGGCGCCACGGCAGACCCAAGGTCACCTTCAGCCACTTTGCATGCTGGTTGAACATCGAGTCGATGATGTGGACGAACGCCTCGTAGCTGTTGAACAGGCCGTGGCGACCGGTGAGCAGGTAACCCTCGAGCCAGCCCTGGCACTGATGTTCGCTCAGCATCTCCATGACCCGTCCCTCCCGTGCGAGGAATTCGTCGTTGTCCCAGGTGCGGGCGTCCCACTGTCGGTTGGTCACCTCGAACACGGCGTTCAAGCGGTTGGACAGGGTCTCGTCGGGACCGAAGATACGGAAATTGCGTTGCGCCTGATTGGCTTTCGCGACATCGCGCAGGAAGACGCCAAGCTCGTGGGTGTCGGCGGCCGTTACGCTACCAGGCGACGGAACCTTCACCGCATAGTCGCGAAAGTCCGGTATGACCAGGTCGCGCAGCAGCAGACCGCCGTTGGCGTGGGGATTGGCACCCATGCGCCGCTCGCCCTTGGGGGCCAGCTCGGCCAGCTCCGGTCGCAGTCGGCCCTGCCCATCGAACAACTCCTCCGGCCGGTAGCTCTTGAGCCAGTCTTCCAGCAGTTGCAGGTGCTCGGGGTGGTCCGCGTCCACGGCAATGGGCACCTGATGCGCGCGGAAGCTGCCTTCGATTGGAAGACCATCGACCCACTTCGGGCCGGTCCAGCCTTTCGGGGAATTGAGGACGATCATCGGCCAGCGTGGCCGCTTCAGGTCGCCCTTGCTGCGTGCCCGGTGCTGAATGTCCTTGATCTGCTCCAGCACCCGGTCGAGCGTGGTCGCCATCGCCGCATGCATCCGCTCGGGCTCGTCGCCCTCGACGAAATACGGCGTCCAGCCACAGCCGAGCAGAAATTGCTCCAACTCCTCGGGCTCGATGCGTGCCAGGATGGTGGGGTTGGCGATCTTATAGCCATTGAGGTGCAGTATCGGCAGCACCACCCCATCGGTGACTGGATCGAGGAACTTATTGGAGTGCCAGGCCGTGGCGAGCGGCCCGGTTTCCGCCTCGCCATCGCCGACCACGCAGGCGACGATGAGATCGGGATTGTCGAACACCGCACCGAACGCATGGCTCAGTGAATAGCCGAGTTCGCCGCCCTCATGAATGGAGCCGGGGCATTCCGGCGAGGCGTGGCTGGGGATACCGCCGGGAAAGGAGAACTGCTTGAAGAGCCTCTGAAGACCGGCCTCGTCCTGGCTGATTTCCGGATAGATCTCGCTGTAGGTGCCTTCCAAATAGGTGTTGCCCACCACCGCTGGACCGCCGTGCCCGGGGCCGGAGACGTAGATCATGTCCAGGTCGTATTGCTTGATGACCCGGTTCAGGTGGACATAGATGAAGTTCTGCCCCGGCGTCGTCCCCCAGTGCCCGAGCAGCATGTGCTTCACATCGGCGAGCATCAGTGGCCGCTTCAAGAGCGGGTTGTCGAGGAGATAGATTTGCGCGACCGACAGATAGTTGGCGGCACGCCAGTAGGCGTCCATCTTATCGAGCAGTTCGGGTGTGAGGGGGCCGGCGGTCATAGCGGAACGTCCTGGGTTGAGGCGAGAGGGAGGGCGCGGGTGTCGATTCGATGTCATTCCGCCCGGCGGATGACGGGCTCACGAATGCCTTGTTTTCTCCTAGCAACCTGTTCCTGGATGGCCGGGATGTCGATCTGGTGCTGGGCGAGCTCCTGGTCGATGTGCTCAAGCTCGGCGCGGTCGCGTTCGTCCTGCGTCCGCCTGAAGGTCAGGGCAATCTTTCGGCGTTCGCGGATCAAAGCCTTCACCTGCGAAGCACGGGCCGCCACGGATTCCTCGATCCGACGCGTCAGCGGATGAATTTTGTGCGCTTGAGCAGGCGTGCTGCTTGTGCTCATCTGGACTCTCCTCATGCGGTATGGAGTTTCACCTCGAGCGCGTGTTCCTGGCGGTCGTCGATCAACGGGATCGCCAAGCCGGTTTGCTCGATGCCATCCACGGTGACCCGTGGCCGATCCCGGTAAGGCCCGAGCATCGACGATCCGGCGCGTCCGTGGGGCGTGGGGCCGACCACGCCGCCGACGGGTTGGCAACTCACTGACCCGCTGCCGGGACTTCCCGAGTGAACGTCAATGACGGGGGTGCTGGGGGAAGGTCCACCAAGCCCTCGCCTGGTGCTGCAAGCACGAATTGGCGCACGCCGTCGGAGCCGGCGGCGTTCCGGTCAGGATTCAGGTAGGCGGTGCCCATCCAGCCCCGTTCCAGGGCCTGCGTGCTCTGTCCATAGGAGCGCACGACGACGGTCTCGCCCGGCTGCACGCGGGAAGCCGCGTGTATGACCGAGAGGACTTCCATGCGATACGAGACGTCGACGAGTTCCCCTTCGCCTTGCTGTACCTGCGCATCCAGCACCTTCACCTCGAGCACATCCGCGGCGTCCGGCGCCGCCCTGGCCTGCCCCCAGAGGATTGCGAATAGCCCCAGCGCTACGATGATGGTGGCGTATCGAATTGAGTAAGTCTTGTACATAACGATTCCTCCAGTTGTTGATCACGCACCCGGCGGATTGCCGGCATACCCACGCGCTTGGCGGATGGGCACGGCTTCGACATCGGTTCACCGCACCCAACACCGTCACACAGCGGCGCCGGGATCAGGGCGCCAGCGAACAGCCCTATTTGCGCCAGTAGAAGTCCATCGTCGATTGGTTGGAGCCATCGAGATGCACCGCCTTGCGCTGGGTCTGGTCTTCGCCTCTCGACCCGGTGGGGGTGGCCTCCACGCGGTAGTCACCCGGCGGCAGTTGCGCGTAGAACCAGGGGCCTTTGGATTCGACGCTCAGAACCGGAGCGTTGTTCGCATCCAGAATGGTCACCTGAACCGCCGAGAGATACTCACCGCTGCCCTGGGTCGCGAACATCAGGTTCAGGTTGAACTGGCTGGACAGGGCCTGGAGATCGCTCCGTTCGCTCTCGCCAACGCCGCCCGAGACATAGCGAATGCCGCCATCGGTTTGGATCGCCAAGGTTCCGGCGTCCGCTGAGGGCATGCTCGGGCTGACGGCGGCATCCGTGGATTGCATCGGTGGGTCGGCCTCACCGGTTGGGCGAATGGCCCAGTTCTGCGAGGCGTCCGCCAACTGCATCGTCGCATCGCTTGGGCTCAGTTGCGCCGACGCCGCGGGCATCGGCTGTGCGCCGACTGCCGCGAGCATGCCGCCGCCCAGGAGCAGTCCCATTGTGATCACAGTGGAACGCTGGGTGGTTGTCATGTCGATGACCTCTTGAATTCTTGCGTTGATTCGGTGATTCAGGTGCGACGCGTCCCGCGGACGCCCCGGTTTAGCCCTTCTGCAACAGACTGCGCAGGTCGGTAATCGCGGCATTGACCCGCGAGATATAGGAGGCGCTCACCAGCGAATGATTCGCCATTGGCCCGTAGCCGGTGCCATTGAGAATCACCGGGCTCCAGATGAAGTTCTGGGTGTTTTTCAGTTCGCGCGTGATCTGCTCCAGGGAAACCACGGCATTCTTGTCCTTCAGCACGGAGGCGAAATCGATCTCCATCGCCTGCAAGATTTCCAACAGCGCCCAGGTATAACCGCGCGCCTCGAAGAAGATGTCGTCGATCGTGAGCCAGGGGGTCTTGGTCCGTGTCTGCACCGGGGCCGGCGTCGACTGAACGGCGCTGGGATCACCGGCCAACGCCGTATCGAGATGGGCCTGACCGACCGCATAGGACAGGCGCTGCGCCAGGCTGCCGAGGCGCTCGAGCAGGGTCTCGCCGATGCGGATCGCGGTGGCCGTGGTGGCCGTCCCGGTCACCAGTTTGCTCTCATCGTGATTCACCAACGACAGCGCTTGTTCGCGCACGTCATACACGCCCGGCGAGCGTGACCAATAGAAGCCCAGGATGATGACGACAATCAGATAGGTAATCAGAAACAGCCCGGCGGTCCACCAGAGGCCCTTTTCCTTCCAGGTGCTGGGCTTGTAGTAGGTCGCGACCTTGGCGGCCTTCTTGGTCAGCACCTGCCTTTTCGATAAGGTCTCAGAGGTCTGAGTAGTCATGGCATTCTCCTAACCCGGCAGAGCCGGAACCAATAAGCATGGTCGAAAACTTTGCTCGTTGTCGTTGTCGTGCTCGTAGTCGTCCGGATATTCGATTACGACAACGACAACGAAATTTTCGTGACGCAGTGTTCAAGATGCTCGGGATAAGGGACCCGTGATCCCGGCAGTCTTGATGGCGGCCTTGATCATCGTTCCGGCCGGCTGAGCAACTGCCTCTGTAGTCAGGCCATCCTGGCCTGACAGTCTCAGGGCTGGAAGCCCTGACTACAGACATGAACAAGCGATCGGCCGGAACGATGATCAAGGCCTTGATGGCGTTCATCGGTTCCCTCTCCAATCGCGAAAACGTCACTCGCCGAGCAGCTAGCCGATCCGCAGCTGCGACAACGGCGGCATCAGCCCGAAGACGGACAACAGCCACAGAATCACGGCGATCACTACGACCACATTCAAGATCTTCTTGATGGTGCCATCCATCGGGATGTAGTTGTTGATCAACCACAGGATCAGTCCGACGACGACTAACGTGACGACTAATGTAATCAGCGGCATGGTGTTTCTCCTATCGCACGGTTTGAGCAGTCGGTACGCACTCACAGTAGTCCCCGCCATGGCGAGCGTCTGTTCGCTAGCACACACAGCAATCTGCTGCCGGTAAAACCGTCGCCGCATCCCCGTCGGGGTCGTGTGCAGCGGACAGGGAAGGGCTCGTCTGCGCGCGCTATGTTTGCCAGCGCACCGACCGGACGGGTCATTGAGCGTATTGCTCGACCATCACGGCCGAGCTGCTGACGACCTTCCCCCGTGTGGCGTCGGTGCTTCGTCCATCGCCGAGCGACCCATCGCAGATCAACTAGGCGAATTCCGGAGGATTTTCACCATGACGACTGAGCACGCGACCACCGACACGCCGCGAGGCTCCGCCACCTTATGTTCGGACACCAAGCCGCCGCTGCGCATTGCCCGGCTCGCCGTTGATGCGCAAGGTCTGGCGCTGGTGGTCATGGCCTCGATCGCCGTGATCTTCGTACTGGATTGGGCGCAGGGATTTCTGATCCCGCTGGTGCTTGGGATTCTTATCGCCTACATGCTCGATCCACTCGTGGGCTGGCTGGAACGGATCAGGATTCACCGGGTGGCGGGCACCAGCCTGGTGATGCTGGTCGTGATCGGCGCGCTGGGCTTCGGAAGCTACTCATTGCGCGGTCAGATGCAGACGATCATCGAGCAGTTGCCCGAGGCGGCGAGCCAATTGTCTTACGGACTCGCCAAACTGGGGCAGGGCCAGCGCGGCGCCATGCAGAAGATCCAGACCGCCGCGAGTGAGCTCGAACAGGCGGCGAGCGAGGCGACCGGGATTCCGGCAAAGCCTCGTGGAGCGGTTCGCCACGTCATTGTCGACGATCCTGCCGCCTTCAAGACGGGCAATGTCCTCTGGGCAGGCTCCATGGGTGCCATCGGCTATGTCGTGCAGGCGGCCATGGTGCTGTTTCTGGTGTTCTTTCTCCTCCTGTCGGGCAACACCTACAAACGCAAGCTGGTCCGACTCACGGGCCCGTCGTTGTCGAGGAGAAAGATCACGGTACAGGTCCTCGATGATATCAATCGCTCCATCCAGCGCTATATGCTCATGCTGCTGAGTACCAACGTGCTGGTCGCATTGCTCGCCTGGATGGCGTTCCGCTGGATCGGTCTGGACAACGCGGGGGCCTGGGCCGTGGCGGCGGGCTTCCTGCATCTCGTCCCGTATCTGGGGCCTGGCCTCGTCGCCATCGCCACCGGCATGGTGGCCTGGATGCAATTCGACTCCTTCGTGATGGCTTTCCTGGTTGCCGGGGTCTGGCTGGCGATCGCCGTTACCGTCGGCACAGACGGCCGTCTGCAATCGTCACCATACGGTCGACCAGCAGCTCTGCCGCTGGCTGCTCCTCAGCCTCGATCGACTGCCCTCCAACGAACTGCACATGACCCAGGAGCTGATCGCCAATATGCTGGGCGTGCGGCGCGAGGGCGTGACCGAGGCCGCCGGGCGGTTGCAGAGTGCCGGGTTGATCCACTACAGCCGGGGCCGCATCACCGTGCTGGATCGACCGGGCCTGGAGGCGCGGGTGTGCGAATGCTACGAGGTGGTCAGAAAGGAGTTCCAGCGCCTGCTTCCCGAGGTGCCTGGGAAATAGGCGGCGCAACCAGGCCTTGGCTATCCCCCGCGAATCCCGCGCCCAAGTTCACCAGACAAGATCATCGGCTTGTAGACATTTTTTGCATAAGTGATTTCTCAATGGGTTTGATTGGAGCCGCGGTGATGCACGGCCGATAGGTCGCCGTGGTTAGCTGTCTTTCTTGATCTCCGCCGCGGCATCCTCGATCTCCGCCTCGACATCACCAATGCCTGCCTGAATCTTGCCGGCATTCTTTTGGAGCTTTCCTTTCAGTTCCAGCTCTTCGTTGCCGGTGACATGACCGGTGACTTCCTTCACTTTGCCTTTGGCTTCTTCGTAGTGGCCTTTGATCTGTTCTTTGTTCATGTGTCTGTCCTGTCAATGAATTGAGCCATCACCCCAGCGCGGAATGCTCTTCCCGCACTGAGGTAAACATACGCGCAAGACGGATCGCAGTCGGTTCGGCAACGCACATAGAGAAAACATTTTCTTTTGTGCGTTGCCGAACTGACTGCCTTTTCAGGTAAACGAGCGCTATCTTTGCCAATGCACGGACTGAGCTGGCCGACCAGTCTATGGTTGGCAACATCACAGTGAACCGTCGCGCCACTCCCGGCTTCCGTACGCTAGCGAACGGAGCGCGAGCCTGTTATGTGGTCTTCTATAGATAGGTGGCGTTGCGGGTGGGCGCCGTCGGCGACTAAGCTGGGGTGGCGACCGAACGCAAGGGTAGAGACAAGATGGACAAGGGCGAGCGTTTCAACAGCATTTCCCATCTGGTCGGCGCGGTGCTGGCGCTGAGCGGGACCGCTGTGCTGGTGTCACTTGCCGGCGTCCACGGCGGGGCGATGCGTATCGTGAGCTTCAGTGTCTACGGGCTCACCTTGATCCTGCTGTACCTCTTCTCGACCCTCTACCATAGCCTGCGCGGGCGGACGAAAGGTGTGTTTCAGGTGTTGGATCACCACGCCATCTACCTATTGATCGCAGGCACCTATACGCCCTTTTGCCTGGTGGCCCTCGGCGGCGCAATCGGCTGGTGGCTGTTTGGCGCGATCTGGGGGCTGGCCCTGCTGGGTATCGTCATCGATACGCTGCGCGGCAAGGGCGGGGGCATCCTGTCAGTAGTCGTCTACTTGATCATGGGCTGGCTGATCGTGCTCGCTCTCGATCCCATCATTGCTGCCTTGCCGCCAGCCGGCTTCCAACTGCTCGTGGCGGGTGGCCTCTTCTACACCGTCGGCGTGATCTTCTACGCGCTGGGATAACGTCCGGCCCTGGTGCCACGGCATCTGGCATCTGTTCGTCCTGGCCGGAAGCGTCAGCCACTATTTCGCGATTCTGCTCTATCTGTAACCGGCCAGCGTTCAGCCGTCCGTCACCTCGTCGGTCCAAACCTTGAAGCTGGTCAGCGTGTTTGGCCCGAAGGCGTTGCTGATCGCGACGTCGGCGGCATCGCGGCCACGGGCGATCAACACACGTCCGATGCGCGGGGTATTGTTGCGGGCGTCGAATGTGTACCAATGGCCGTCAAGATAGGCCTCGAACCAACCGGCAAAGTCCATCGGCGCGCTGGAGGGCGGTATGCCGATGTCCCCGAGGTAACCGGTGCAATAACGGGCGGGGATATTCATGCAGCGACAGAACGCGATGGCGAGGTGTGCATAGTCGCGGCAAACGCCGGTCTGCTCTTGAAACGCCTCGTAGGCGGTCTTGGTGGAGCGCGCATGCTCATAGCCAAACGTAATATGTCGGTGGACGTAGTCGCAGATCGCCTGGACGCGCGCCCATCCGGTCGGTGTCTTTCCAAACAGCTGCCAGGCCGTCTCGGACAGGCGATCGGTCTCGCAATAGCGGCTTCCCAGCAGGAACAGCAGGGTCTCGTCCGGCAGCGCTTCAACCGGCGTCTGCCCCGCGGTCGGAACGACCACATCCGGCAGGCCCGTATCCCGCACGAGCGCATCGGTTGACAGCCTGACCTGCCCTTTGGGAGCGACGATTCGACTGCACCAGTTGCCATAGCTGTCGCGATAGGCGGTGAGCGGAACGGGCGGGTCGGCGATCAGGTAATCGGGAACCACGATGTCGGAGAAGCGCGAGTAGTGCACGCTCAAGGTCAGGATCATTGGGGTCGGCTGCGGGCAGTCGTAGATCAGCTCGTAGCCTAGTCGAATCTTCATGAATGAACTCCTGGGGCCGCCCGTGCTACCCGGGGCAGGCGCTGGTGGTTTGGGTTGTTGGCGTGGAGTAGGCCAGGTTGGATTCGCCGCAGCGCAGTTGGAACACTATTTGCGGAGCAATTCGACGATCGCCTTACCAGTCCAGCTTGGGCAGCGCCCCGAACACCTGCCGCGTGCCGTCCGTCCATTGCTTGGCGAGCGCGCCGAAGTACGCATCCCCCTCGTCGAAGCGGCGGCGCATCCGTACTGCAAGGCTGTCACGTTCATAGCAGATCAAATCGATCGGCATGCCGACGGACAAATTACTGCGCATCGTTGACTCAAAGGAGACGAGGACACATTTTGCGGCATCGTTGAGCGAGGTCGAGCGGGTAATGACCCAATCAATGATCGGCTTTCCGTACTTGGTTTCTCCGGTCTGAAGATAAGGTGTCTCCGCGCTGGCCTCGATGAAGTTGCCCTCCGCATAGATCCGGAACAGACGCGGCGGCTCGCCCGCGATCTGCCCCCCCAGAATGAACGAGGCATTGAAGCTGCCACCACCCCCTGCCAGGTGTTTGCCGTCGCGCTGATCGACGTCCCGCATGGCGTCCGACACCAGCAGCGCGGCATCGAACATGGACTCCGCGCTCCAGAGATTGGGCACCCCCTCCCTGGCGCTGCGCTGCTTGAGCAGGCCGATGACGGCCTGGGTGCCGGCCAGGTTGCCGGAACTCAACAGCACGAAGACCCGATCACCGGCGCGTTCGAACACGCTCATCTTGCAGAAGCTGGCAAAGTTGTCGACCCCGGCATGGGTGCGCGAGTCCGACGCCAGGACCAATCCAGCGTCGAGCATGATGCCAACACAATAAGTCATGGTGGAACCTCTCTGTTCGTCGTGTTCAAGCCAGCTATCCTCACTCGGATTTCGATTTTCCGAGGTTCCAGGTCCAGTCCCGGATCTCCGGCAGATCCCGGCCATACTTGGCGATGTAGTGCTTGTGCTCGATCAGCTTGTCCTGGACCAGTTGCTTCAGGTACGCGCCCTTGATGCCCAATTGCGGCAGGCGATCGACCGAGTCCTGTACCAGGTGAAAGCGATCCAGTTCATTGAGCACGCGCATGTCAAACGGCGTGGTGGTGGTGCCTTCTTCTTTGTAACCCCGCACGTGCAGGTTGTGGTTGGCGCGGCGGTAGGTCAGGCGATGGACCAGCCAGGGGTAGCCGTGAAAGCCGAAGATGATGGGTTTGTCCCGGATGAAGAGGGCGTCGTAGTTACGGTCGGTGAATCCGTGGGGGTGCTCCAGGCTCGGCTGCAGGCGCATCAGGTCGACGACATTGATCACCCGGATCTTCAGCTCAGGCAGATGCTCGCGCAGGATGGACACGGCGGCGAGGACCTCCAGCGTCGGCGTATCCCCGCAGCAGGCCATCACCAGGTCCGGCTCGCTGCCCTGGTCGTTGCTGGCCCAGGGCCAGATGCCGATGCCTTCCGTGCAATGCACCACCGCGTCGTCGATGCCGAGCCACTGCGGCATGGGGTGTTTGCCCGCCACCACCACGTTGACGTAGTGGCGACTGCGCAGGCAGTGATCGACCACCGACTGAAGTTCTGGCCCGGTGTCGTGCCCCAGTGTCCGAGCACCATCGGCTTGATGTGCGAGAGCTTCAGCGGCTCTTTCAGCAGCGGGTTGTCGTAGAGATAGATCTGACCGACCGACAGATAGTTGGCGGTACGCCAGTAGGCGTCCATTCGATAGAGCAGTTCGGGGGTGAGGGGGCCGGTGGTCATGGCGGAGTGTCCTGGGTTGAGGCGAAAGGGAGGACGCGGGTGTCGATTCAATGTCATTCCGCCCGGCGGATGACGGGTTCACGGATGCCTTGTTTCCTCATCGCAACCTGTTGCTGGATTGCCGGAATGTCGATGTGGTGCTGGGCGAGCTCCTGGTCGATGTGCTCCAGTTCGGCGCGGTCGCGTTTGTCCTGCGTCCGCCTGAACGTCAGGGCAATCTTTCGGCGTTCGCGGATTAAGGCCTTCACCTGCGAAGCGCGCGCCGCGACGGAGTCCGCGATCCGACCTGTCAGTGGACGTAGTTCATGCGCCGGAATATGCGTGTCGCTTGTGCTCATGTGCGTTCTCCGCGTGCTGGAACTATGACCGATCGGGATAGGGATACTGCCGCCCGAAGAGGAGATCAGCCGATCATCCGCGCGGCCCACAGATGCATTTCACCTCGAGCACGTCCGCGGCGTCTGGCGCCGCCCAGGCCTGTCCCGAGAGGATGATGAGTAGCCCCAGCGCCAGCGCGGCCATGGTGGCGTACCGAATTGAGAAAGTTCCGAACATGACGATTCCTCCAGTTGTTGATCACCGTCCACCGCGGCGTTGCTGCGGGGGACAGCTAAAGGGCCTTGATCATCGTTCCGGCCGATCGCTTGTTCATGTCTGTAGTCAGGGCTTCCAGCCCTGACACTATCAGGCCAGGATGGCCTGACTACAGAGGCAGTTGCTCAGCCGGCCGGAACGATGATCAAGGCCCAGCTAAAGTCCTGCCGGCGTCTGAACGAAAGAGGGGCAAATGGTTGGCACACAATCGCATCGTCATGCCGGGACATGCCCAGAGCGAGGTTCAGAACGCGCGGTCTTTCGGCAGGTCATCTTTGCTACATGGCAAAGTCTCCGGCAATCGCCTTAAAATGCCCCACTCACTCGGCGGATGGGCAAGGCTTCGACATCGGTTCACCGCACCCAACGCCTTCACCCAGCGACGCCCGGATCAGGTCGCTAGCCCGCAGCCCCTACTTGTTCCAGTAGAAATCCATCTTCGATTGGCTGGAGCCATCGAGATGCACCGCCTTGCGTTGGGTCTGGTCTTCGCCACGACGGCCCGTGGGAGTGACTTCAACGCTGTAGTCGCCGGGCGGCAGTTGCGCGTAGAACCAGGGGCCGCTGGATTCGGCGGTTAGCACCGGAGCCTGGTTCGCGCCCAGAATGGTCACCTGCACCGCTGAGAGGTACTCACCGCTGTCCTGGGTGGCAAACATGAGGTGCAGATTGAAATGGCTAGACAGGGCCTGGAGTTCGCTTCGTTCGCTCTCGCCGACGCCGCCTCATCCAGCGGCTGCGCGCAGACTGGCGCGAGCACGCCCCCGCCCAGGAGCAGTCCCATTGCGATCACGCTCGAGCGCTGTGTCGTTGTCATGTCGATGACCTTTTGAAGTGATGCGGTGATTCACGCGTGAGGCGTCCGGCGGACGCCCCGTTTCAGCCCTTTTGCAACAGACTACGCAGGTCGGTAATCGCGGCATTCACCCGCGAGATATAGGAGGCGCTCACCAGCGAGTGATTCGCCATCGGCCCGTATCCGGTGCCGTTGAGAATCAGCGGGCTCCAGATGGTGTTCTGGGTGTTTTTCAATTCGCGGGTGATCTGCTCGAGCGAGACCACGGCATTCTTGTCCTTGAGGACGGGGGCGAAGTCGATCTGCATCGCCTGCAGTGCATGCAGCAATGCCCAGGTGTAACCGCGCGCCTCGAAGAAGATGTCGTCAATCTTGAGCCAGGGGGTCTTGGTCTGCGTCTGGACCGGGGCCGGCGTCGACTGACGGGCATTGGGGTCGCCGGCCAAGGCCGTATCGAGATGGGCCTGACCGACCGCATAGGACAGGCGCTGTGCCAGGCTGCCGAGGCGCTTCTCGACCACTTCCAGATAGGCGGTTAGATTGTCGGCGCGGGCGAAGAACTGGGCATGTGTCGCACTGGTGTCGGAGAGGCCCTGGTTATAACGATAGAGGGCGTCGATGCCGGCGTGATACTCGGACTCGGTGGAGGGCAGGAGCCAGGAGTCCGATTGGTAGTTGGACTGAGGCTGCGCGATTGCCAGATTCTTGTCCTCGACAGACTGGGACTGGGCGCGGCTGAAGTCGTTGCGCAGGGCGTCGAGCAAGTCGCGCCAAGCGGTCAAGGCGCCGAATTCCCAGTTGGGCATGTTGTCCAGGAAGACGCCCGGGGGACTGACGTCGTTGGTCAGATAGCCGCCGGGCTTGTCGAGTAGGGTCTCGCCAATGCGGATAGCGGTGGCCGTGGTGGCACTGCCGGTCACCAACTCGGCCGGGTTGTTGTCCACCAGCGATAGCGCCTGTTCGCGCACGTCATAGAGACCCGGCGAGCGCGACCAATAGACACCCAGGATTGCGACGACAATCAGGTAGGTGATCAGAAACAGCCCGGCGGTCCACCAGATACCCTTTTCCTTCCAGGTACTGGGCTTGTAGTAGGTGGCGACCTTAGCAGCCTTTTCGGTCAGCACCTGCCTTTTCGATAATGTGTCAGCATTCATGGCGTTCTCCTTGCGCTAGCGGCAAGTCTTGATGGCGTTGATTGGGCTCCATCTCCAATCGCGAAAACAGCGCTCACCGATCGGCTAGCCGATCCGCAGCTGCGACATCGGAGGGATGAGCCCGAAGACGGACAACAGCCAAAGGATCACGACGATCACGACGACCGCGTTCAAGATCTTCTTGATGGTGCCGTCCATCGGGATGTAGTTATTGATCAACCAGAGGATCAATCCGACGACGACTAACGTGATGACTAAGGTAATCAGGGGCATGGTGCTTCTCATGTCAGAGGGTTGGAGCATTCGGTACGCACTACGGTAGTCCCCGCCTTGGCGAGCGTCTGTTCGCTAGCACACACAGCAAGCTGCCTCCGGTAAAAACTTCGCCGACCCCGCGACGTCGCCTTGCGCACGAGACAGCGAAGGGCTCGAATTTGCGCGCTATGTTTGCCAGCGCACCGACCGGGCGGGTCATTGAGCGTATTGCTCACTCATCACGGCGAATCTGCTGACGCGCTTGCCCCTTGCGCCGTCGGTGCTTCGCCCATCGCCGAGCGACCCATCACAGAGCAACCAGGCGCACCCGAATGCAATCGGACTCCGGAAAAACACTCCCTCAGTTCGACAATCGGCTCCTGGCTGCGCTGCCCAAGCGTGATCAGCGACTGATTCTGTCGAACTGTGAGGCCGTCGAACTTCGGCGTGGCGAGGTGATCAGCGAGCCCGGCGACCGGATACGCGACGTCTATTTCCCCACGGACAGCTTTGTATCCCTGGTAACCCTGTCCGCGGAGCATGCCGGGTTGGAGGTACGATTGGTGGGTAACGAAGGCATGATCGGAACACCGCTGATCCTGGGTGTCGAGGTCACGCAGATCCGCACTTTTGTCCAAGGCGCGGGTCCGGCGTGGCGCCTGTCCAGTGAAGGATTTGGTGAGGCCCTGCGCCAGAGCGACGCGCTCCAGGCGAGGCTCCACCGTTATCTCGACGTGTTGATGAACCAGGGCACGCAGTTGCTCGCCTGCGCCCGCTTCCACTTGGTTGAGGCGCGCCTCGCCCGCTGGCTGTTGATGTCCCAGGATCGGGCGCATTGCGACCACTTCCATGTCACCCATGAGCTCCTGGCACTGTTGTTGGGGGTGCGTCGTGTGGGCGTCACTAAGGCGGCGAGCGCGCTGCAGGCCCGCGCGCTGATTCACTATCACCGGGGGGATGTCACCGTGCTCGACCGCGCCGGCCTGCAGGGCGCTGCCTGCAACTGCTACGGGGCGGCGGCGGTCCTTTATAGCCAGAGCTTGGGCTGACGCCGCGGCGCATGGAAAGTGCAAGCTGTCGTGCCCGAGCATGCCGAGCCTTTGCAGCCGGTGGCAGAGTTGCTGGGCGAGTAGCCGGAAAGCCGAGTTCTTCCGCTCTGTACGCCAGCGTACCAAACCAGCCTTGACAGCTCGCAGCTGTCAGCGGTGAAATGCAGGCATCCGATCCTGGACGATCAATCCTGGAGGTGCCGCATTCAGCATGCCCAACCTACCGCCCCCAAGCCCGCTACAAAACCTTCTGCTCGCCGCCCTGCCTGAGGCTGAGTACGCGAACCTGAGTACGGAACTGCAACTGGTCCCGCTGCCACTCGGAATGGCCCTATACGAGCCTGGCGTGGAATTGAGCCATGTCTATTTCCCCACCACCGCCATCGTCTCGCTGCTGTACGTCATGGAGGATGGCGCATCCGCCGAAATCGCCGTGGTCGGCAACGAGGGCATCGTGGGCATCGCCCTCTTCATGGGCGGCGGCACCGTGCCGAATCGTGCCGTGGTGCAGAGCGCGGGCCACGCCTATCGCATGAAGGGGCAGGTGCTCAAGCGCGAATTCGACCGCTTCGGCGGGCGTCGCCAAGGGACTTTGCACCCGCTGTTGCTGCGCTACACCATGGCCCTGCTGACCCAGATGGCACAGACGGCCGTCTGCAATCGCCACCATACGGTCGACCAGCAGCTCTGCCGCTGGCTGCTCCTCAGCCTCGATCGACTGCCCTCCAACGAACTGCACATGACCCAGGAGCTGATCGCCAATATGCTGGGCGTGCGGCGCGAGGGCGTGACCGAGGCCGCCGGCCGGTTGCAACGTGCGGGGTTGCTCCACTACAGCCGGGGACGCATCACCGTGCTGGATCGACCGGGCCTAGAGGCGCGTGTGTGCGAATGCTACGAGGTGGTCAGGAAGGAGTTCGAACGCCTGCTTCCGGAAATGCCTGGGAAATAGGTAGCGCAAGCAAGCCTGGCGTATCCTTCGCGAACTCGAGTTACACGTCGATAGAAGGCAGCCGGAGTGCGCAACCGCGATCAACGGGGTTGAACCGACGGGCCAAACAGGCCATGCAGAAACCAGCCGCGTGCACCATACATCTCGCGATAGATCCAGAGCCGCTCACCGGTGGCGGCGGTGGCGACGTAGTAGTCGCGCGCGACCTCGTAGTCGTCCCACCAGCCGGTCTCGATGCGCTCGCAGCCGTCGCCGAGGTCCAGCGGACCGTCGAGCCAGGGTCGGTGTCCCTGTAACGCCAGCGCCGCCGGTTGCGGCAAGAGCCAGAGCGGGCGATCAGAGCGGACGAGACCGTTGCTCTGCTCGCCGGGCACGCACCAACGCCAGGCGCGTTCCGGGCGCTGATCGAGCACCAGCGCCAGGCCCTGTACGGCATCGCTGCCGAGCCGCGCACGCAATCGATCCAGCAGCGCCGGGTCCGGTGCCGTGGCCGCCGCGGCATCGGGGAACAGCTCGGCGTTGGCCGGCGGCAACGGCGACAGGGTCTCGCTGGCGACGGCGATGGCCCGCACCGGGGCCGGCAGCTGGAGGCGTTCCAGGCGCTCGCGCAACAGCTCCAGCCAGCGTTGCGGGTCGCGCAGCGGTCGCGCCGCGCCGAGTTCAAAGCAGGTCGGGGCCGTATCAATCTGACGATCGGCATGGGCGAGACGCCAGCGCAGGCGTTGTACGCCGGCCTGACGCGCCAGCAAAAAGCCGCCGAGGTCATCCAACAGGCGCCGACCGGCAAACACCAGGGCCGGTGCGTCCGGCACCTCGGCGGGCAGCTCCAGCTCGGCACGGAAGCGTTGCGGCGGCACGAAGGCTCGGCGCGGATCGGCGCGTTCGCCCAACAGGCGCTCCAGCTGATACAACCGCTCGATGCCGAAGCGCTCGGCATAGCCGCCGCGGGGCAGGCGCAGCAGCTCGCCGATGCGTTTCAGTCCCATGCGCGCCAGGTCTTCCAGGGAAGACCGATCGAAACCGAGCGCGGCCACTGGCAACGCGCTCAGGGCATGGCGCAGGGCCTCGCGGTCCGGCACCGGACCCTCGGCACCCGCCGCCGCCAGCACCAGCGCCCCAAGCGGGGTGGGCGCCAGTACGCAATGCGCCCGATAACCGAGCCCGGCGATGCCGTCCGCCACCCGCCGGTGCAGCGCCTCGGCGCCGCCGAACAGGCGCAGGCTGCGCGCGGATTCCAGTACCAACGACCGCGGCGGCTCCAGGCTGACCTGATCGCTGAATTGCATGGCCCAGGTCGCCAGGTGCTCCAGCGCCGCCTGCTCCGCCTGCCGGTTGCGCGGCAGGATGCGCAGATCGGCAAGCAACGCGCGCCCGGCGCTCTCCGCCAGGCCCGGCTGTACGCCCTGCTCCCGCGCCAGTCGATTACAGGCAATCAGCCGCTCGCGCTGGCTGATGGCCAACGGCAGCGGGGTCTGTAAGCCGCGCTCGTAGACCTCCAGCGACAACGCGGGCAGGTAGAGCGCGAGCCAGTTCATGCTCGACGGAATTGCAGGCCTGCCGGGCGCGCGACGATTGGGATGGGCTCCGCACCGACACCGATGCGCACCCGCGTGCCGGGGCGGCCGCCGCGCTGTTTGAGCAGGGTCACGGCCAAGTCGCCGCCGGCGGACTCGACCTGGAGGCGCAGTGTCGCGGGGGACGGCTGAGCGGCGGCGGCGGGCTCACGCAGCAGGATCGCCAACGCACCGCCGGCATCGGCGGCAAGTTGCAGCCGGCGCAAGCTGCCCGCTGGCCAGTTGTTGCGGCGCCCTGGCTGGCCTTGCCAGCCCAGCACCGCCGCACAGGCGCCGGAGCGCAAGGCCTGTTCCATGGCCCAGGCGGTCTGCTCGCCGGCCCGCACCACCACCAGCCGGGCAAGGTCCAACTCATTGGCCGCCAGCGTCGGGGCAAACGGGATCAACGGCGGGTCCACCAGCAACAGCCAACGTGGAGACCGGTGCAGGCGCCGGTCTGAACCATGGCTCAACGCGACGAGCATTGGCAGCATCAGCGCCAGGGCCGCGCCCTGGTGCAGGCTCAGGACCTCGCTCAGGCTGTTCGCCGGCCAGCCGCGCCAAGGCAACGCCTGGTCCAATGCGGCGAAGCCGGTCGGCACGCCCTGGGGCGCGGCGTGATCGCGATCGCGACCACGCCACAGGTCAGGGCGCCGGACGAGCAATTGCTCCAGACTGACCGTATCCGGGCCGAGGGGTTGCGGACGCATGACTACAGCCGCCGTGCCTGGCCAGTTGGCTGATCGAGCCCCAGCCGCAGCACGCCGACACCAAGCCCCTCGATCACCAACGCCTGCTCACGCAGATCGATGCTGATGGGCTCGAAGGCCGGATTCTCCGGCAGCAACTGCACCCGATGGGTCCAGCGGGCATGGCGGCGAAAGCGCTTGACCGTGACCTCGTCGTCGAGTCGGGCGACGACGATTTGGCCGTTCTGCGCCTCCTGGGTGCGATGCACGGCCAGCAGGTCGGCATCGAGGATGCCAACGTCGCGCATGCTGCTGCCGCGCACCCGTAATAGATAGTCCGCCCGCGGTCGAAACAGGTTTGGATCGAGCGGGTGGTACTCTTCGATATGCTCCTCGGCCAGGATCGGGCTGCCGGCCGCCACCCGACCGACGACGGGCAAGCCAGATGGTTGGCCGGGCGACCGACCACCGCCCTCCTCCGCGACATCCCGATCCAATAGACGAATCCCCCGCGACGTCCCCTGCCGCAGCTCGATGACGCCGTGCCGGGCCAGGGCCTTGAGATGATCCACCGCCGCGTTCACCGAGCGAAAGCCGAACGCCTGGGCGATCTCGGCCCGCGTGGGTGGATAGCCGGTCTCGCGGACATGATGGCGGATCAGATCCAGAATCTGGCGCTGGCGCGCCGTGAGTTGGTCGTTCATTCAGGCAGTCGCTGCAGCCAAAAGGTCAAACTGTAATTTTATACAGCTTCTGGTGGAATTCAAGTGCGTTTATCCTTGCCCGTCGATGAACAAAGACAAACGCACCGAGATCTTCCGTCGCCTGCGCGCGGCCAACCCGAGCCCGACCACGGAACTCGTCTACGACTCGCCGTTCGAACTGCTCATCGCCGTGATCCTGTCGGCACAAGCCACCGACAAGGGGGTAAACAAGGCGACGGCGCGGTTGTTTCCGGTGGCCAACACCCCGCGGGCGATGCTAGACCTCGGTGAGGACGGCCTAAAACAGCACATCCGCACCATCGGCCTGTTCAACAGCAAGGCCCGGAACATCCTGCAGACCTGCCGCAACCTGGTGGAACAGCACGGCGGCGAGGTGCCGCGAGAGCGCCAGGCGTTGGAGGCTCTGCCCGGCGTCGGCCGCAAGACCGCCAATGTGGTGCTGAACACCGCCTTCGGCGAGCCGACCATGGCGGTGGACACGCACATCTTCCGGGTCGCCAATCGAACCCGCATCGCCCGCGGAAAGACCCCGCTGGCGGTGGAACAGGGCCTGTTGCGGCACATCCCGAAGGAGTTTCTCAAGGACGCCCATCACTGGCTGATCCTGCACGGGCGCTACGTCTGCACCGCGCGCAAACCACGCTGCCCGGACTGCCCACTTGCGGATCTGTGCGAATTCAAGGACAAGACGCCTACGCCTACGCCTACGGCAACGGCCGCTTGAATCAAAACTCGGCCGTTCGGCGTGAAATCGGTGCGGGAGCGCCAATCATCCGACCATAAGCGTAATCGGCCTACGCCGAGGCCCAAAACCACAGACCCGCAAGCCCCATGTTCAAGCCCGATCGCGAACAGATTCGACGCGTTTTTCTACAGGCCTGGCGCAAGGCCAACGTCGGTGAGCCCCTCGAGCCCCTGGAGCAGCAGATCGTCCAAGTCGTTCGCCGGCACCCGGAATACCACGCCCTGCTGGACACTGGCGACGGCGCCCTCGCGCGCGACTGGCTCCCCGAGCAAGGCGAAACCAACCCCTTTCTGCACATGGGTCTGCACTTGGGTCTGCTCGAACAGGTCTCGACCGATCGCCCCGCCGGCATCCGCAAGCTCTATCAGCAAGCCATTGGCAACTGCGGCGGCGACGTGCACGAGGCGGAGCACCGCATCATGGAGTGCCTGGCCGAGGCCGTCTGGAGGGCGCAGCACCATGGCGTCGAACCCGACGAAATGGCGATGTTCGACTGCATCAAACAACGCAGCGGCGGTCGACACTGACAGGAACCCTGGCCTGACTGGGCCTCGCGCTCACTGATTCGGTATGCGCCGCCCGGCGGCGGCGATCATGCATCGGTGATCGTCATCAGGACGCGGCACCAGTTGCTGGCCTCAAGCTGGCTCGTGGCGAGGCAATTGCCCATCAAACATGACAGGGCGTATGCTCATGCCAGCGGGTGTCCACAGCTTCCCTGCCCGGCCACCCCGGCAACCGAAGCGCCAGCAACCCCACCCCCCCAGCAATCAGTGAGGCTTCCCATGATCCAGATCCGCGTTGGTTGCGACCTGACCTATGTCTGCCCGAAGCCCACGCCGATGATCCTGGCCCTGAATGTGCACTACTCAAGGGTATCGGATCTGTTGGCACCGGACTATCTGGTACTGGAGCCGCCGGTGCCCACTACGGCCTATCGGGATGGATTCGGCAACTGGTGTACACGCCTAGTTGCGCCCGCCGGACAATTGCGGATTCGAACCGACGCGCTGGTCCGGGACTCGGGCCTGTTGGAGGCCGCTGATCCGAATGCCTATCAGCATCCAGTGGAAGACCTGCCCGGCGACACCCTGGTGTTCCTGCTGGGATCTCGCTACTGCGAGACTGATCGTATGGTGGAGCTCGCCTGGCAACTGTTCGAGGGCACAACCCCTGGTTACCCACGGGTGCAAGCGATCTGCGACTTCGTCCACAGGCATCTGACGTTCGGTTACGAGCACGCGCGAGCGACCAAGACCGCACGCGAGGCCTACGAGGAGGGCACCGGCGTGTGCCGGGACTTCACGCACCTCGCCATGACCTTCTGTCGCTGCATGAACATCCCCGCGCGCTACTGCACCGCCTACCTGGGGGACATCGGCGTACCGCAATCGTCGGCGCCCATGGACTTCTCCGCTAGCTTCGAGGCCTACCTGGGCGGGCGCTGGCATATGTTCGACCCACGTAACAACGAGCCCCGCATCGGTCGCATCCTGATTGCCCAGGGCCGGGACGCCGCCGATGTTCCCCTAAGCAATTCCTTCGGCCCGAACACCCTGACCTCGTTCCGCGTCTGGGCCGATGAGGTCCCGGTTTGACGGCTCGAGGAGAACCGCAGCACCCTGCGACGGCAGGACCCGGAGACGCATCCGAGCCAGCAACCGATCCAGTGACCCTGCCAGTCACCCCGCCGGCACAGCGGCTGCTGACGCCCCTAGACCCACCCGCCTTCACCCAAGTCAATCCCGCAGGAAAAGCCAACGTCGTGCTGATCTGCGATCACGCCAGCAACCGCATGCCGCAGTGCCTCGGGACGCTGGGGTTGGCGCCGGCGCATTTGTGCGACCACATAGCCTGGGACCCTGGCGCGCAGGCAGTGGCCGAAACCTTATCCGCATTGCTCGACGCCCCCCTGGTGCTGTGCAACTACTCGCGACTGGTGATCGATTGCAACCGCCCGCTCGCGAGCGCGGAATCCATCCCCTGCATCACTGCCGGAATCCCGATTCCCGGCAACGACGGACTCGACAGGACGGGGCGCCATGCACGTATCGAGGCAATCTTCCGACCCTACCACGACGCCATTGGCGCTCTGATCGACGCCCGCCTGAGGCATCAGCCGGCGGACTCGCTGCGTTTGCTCAGCATCCACAGCTTCACACCGCACTTACACGGTACCGCTCGCCCGTGGGTAGTTGGGGTCTCCAATCGACGAGATCGGACCTTCGCCGAGAGTCTGATCGGCTCGTTGCGTGGTCGGGTGCGCGGATTAGTGGGTGACAATCAGCCCTACGGGATCGACGATGACCACGATTACAGCCTCCCCACCCATGGGGAGCGGCGCGGCATACCGCACGCCATGATCGAGATACGCCAGGACGAGCTCCGCGACGACTCGGCGGCCCGGCGCTGGGCGGAGCACTTGGCGTCGGCTTGCCGATGCTTCGAACGAGACATGTCAAGACGACCTTCATCACCGGACTTCGGAAAGTCATGAGATGCTGATCGACGGCCGACATGGAACCGTCGGTTCAGGATCGATGAGAGAGACGATCGTGCTGGCATCTCAGCAGTGTTGTCGCCCGGTTTATTCCGCGAGAATATCTCAGAGCAATCCGTGCTGCTCGAGTCGGACTCATTCACCAGCGTTGCCCCTCAATCTCTGGTTGTGGAAGAACCTTCAGCGTAGACTGACTCATGGTCTTTCCACCTTTGTTAACCGTGATCTTGGCGGTGCTCAGTCAACAGGATACACCACCCCTTCTAAGCTCGGCCGTACACCAGACATCATCCAAACCCCTGTCGCTTACTCTGGGAAATATCATGGTACGTCCCCTTTTTCCTTTCCGTCCCCCTTTTCCTTTCGTGGCCATTCAATTCTTTCCCTGGGATCGAAAGACTGTCATCCAATCTTTATCCGCTATTTTGTTGGTGACCCTAACGGCTGCACAGGCTGGGGCGCTGGAGGACGGTTTGAGCAACTATGAGTCCGGCAACTACAAATTAGCCCTAGATTCGTGGCGCCCGCTGGCCGAACAGGGTAGTAGCGAAGCCCAGTATTACCTAGGCGTTTTATATGCTGTCGGTCAAGGTGTGCCAAAAGACCCGACGATCGCCGCCAACTGGTACCGGAGGGCGGCCGATTTCGGACACCCCAAGGCACAGTACAACCTCGCTGTTGCATATCGCGGCGGCCAGGGAGTGACGCAGAACACCGACGAGGCGATCCGTTGGTTTAACCGCTCGGCCGAAACAGGCTATGCCGAAGCCCAGTACGCGCTGGGTCTGATGTATGTCACGGGAAGTGGTGTTCCCCGCGATCTCTCGCAGGCGCGCAATTGGTTGGAACAAGCGGCCAACCAGGGCCATACAATGGCCCAATACAGTCTGGGTCTCATGTATGCCCGCGCCCTAGGCGCCCCCTCCGATCCGAAACGGGCCGCCGAGTGGCTCCGAAAGGCTGCCTTGGCAGGCAATCCAGATGCGGTGTATCAACTGGCGTTGCTCAACCCTGCGCGTGATGTACAACCAGATTCACCAGGTGCTACAGAACGGATTCGTCTCGCAGCGGAGCTCGACTATCCGCAAGCCCAATACGATCTCGCTGTGATGTATCTGCGGGGCCAGGGTCTAAAACAGGATTCAACCCAGGGTGTCGCCTGGCTTCGGAAAGCCGCCGAGAGCAACATGCCCCGTGCACAGTTCGATCTGGCCATGCTCTTACAGACAGGAGAGCTTGTCGAACAGGACGAAAGATCAGCCGTCAACTGGTTGGAAAAGGCCGCCGCGACGGGTTTCGCTCAAGCACAGTACGCGCTCGGCATGAGCCCTCGCCGACGGCCGTGGGACGGATCGCGACCCCGAGACCGCCTTGTACTGGTACCGTCAGGCGGCCGGGCAATCTCTCCCGGAGGCCCAGTATGCGCTGGGATACATGTACTCGAATGGCATCGGCCTAGGGGCTGATGATGTCGAGGCGGCCCGGTGGTTCCGGGAGGCCGCCGACGCCGGTCATGCGCTCGCGCAACTCGCACTCGCCAACATGTACATCAACGGCGAAGGGGTTGGCCGCAGCGAGAGTCAGGCGGTGGAATGGTATTGCCGAGCGGCGCGAGGGGGGAATGAAACGGCAAGGGCGATCCTTACAACAAATGGCAAGGAAGCAGCCTGCCGCTGAAGGCTCCCCACCATCCGGTGGGAAGCTTCGCGTCCATCGAATCAAAGATCCTGGGTCAATTGGGCCAGTACAACCCAAGCGCTCTGGACAGGAAGGCCGCCATCTGACCTCGAGTCACCGGATTGTCTGGACAATAGTTGCCGCCGCCGCAACCAAGGGTAATTCCGGACCCCCCCAAGGCCTCCACTGCCTGAAAGAAGGGATGGAATGTCGGCACGTCGTTAAAGGTCGCTGACACCGGCGCAGGGCTAATCTGACGTTGCCAGGTAACCCTGGCCGCCCGGAAGGTAGTGCCGCTGCCGGAACTCGTGTCATCGATCTCTATTGCATATGAGCCATTCAAGTTCTCGACGGTGTGGTCGATGGCGGGTGACGAGAAATAACCACAACCGGGGATTGCCGCATTCTCGGTCTGGGCGGTTGCGAGTACAGAATAGAATGTTGAGGGGCCCTCGGACCTTAAAAGCCGGGCTCGCACATTATCAGCAGGGTCAGAATCGCAGCCTTCGAGCGAAAGCCCAATAATCCTGGCTCCAGTAGGCAAATCAAGTCCACAGACGAAGCTCGACGACCCGCCCGTGATATTGATCAGGGAACCAGCCAACGAGTAGGTGGTTGAACTATGTGATAGGTAGACAATCAAACGCGTTGACCGTTTGATTGATGGTTCCTACCACCCCGAATTGCTCGGGCACCGCGGCATCGTCTTCGTACCTGACGTCGCTGGGCTCGGCATCGAGCGCGTCGATGTCGTCTCCGAGACTCAAGCCCGTTAGCTGATCATCGGCGACCAGCATGCCAGACCAGAAAAACCCTGCAAAAATCAGAAGTGTGCTTCTCTTCATCGTCGCTCTCCGATCGCTTCCAAAAAGTTCCAATCTGCCGAATCGAACCGAAAAACCACTATAATCGTCAGCATCAATTGCAACACTAGCCGCAATGTCGACGACAAGCAAGGCCGGGCACGCGTGGGCAGCGATTTCCAATTTGCCACTAGCGGTTGGCAGCGCGGCGACCTGGGCTGGTCGCGCGGGCTGCAGGGCATCGATCATTGAGTCGAACAGGCGCTCCCAGGCATTCGAGGGGAAGTAGAACGTCAGCGCACGCAGATCCTCGAAGAAGGTGCGCCGCGACGGCAGTCATGCGCGCACGCCCTGATAGCGTTGATCGTCTAGATCGAGCAGTGTGTGGGAGTCCGGCTGACAAAAGAAGATGAACGCACAGCCCTGCGCCAAGACCTGCTCGTAGAAGGGCTGATCGCAGGACAGATCATCGCCCAGCACGGCGGTGCGCCACGCCTTCATTTGCCCTCATGCTGTCCGCGCAAGGCGCTGTTCCAACACGTCACCGAAACGCTCTTCCGTGAACCACCCTGGCCGGCGCCCACATAGACGCACGTGCATCCCCTAACGGTGAACTGCATTAGTCGGATGACAACGCTGCCCGCCTCGAGCAGGCCACTGCGCGCCCGCACGCCACCGAATCTATACATTTCCCAATCGATCGAGCCCGCGTGTGCGCGCAATTGCCCTGCATCCAGCCCTGTCAGCGTCTACGCGCTTGGTCCGACGGCGCGCGTATCGGGCCAAAACGTTCGGACTATCGCCGGCTCAGCCGGTTTATGAAGCATCCGGGCTAGCAACAGGATCAGGCGTCCGCGTCGCGCTTGTCCCGCAGGTAGTAGCGCTTGCCGGGCCCCTCCCCCACGATGCGCGCTTGGAGCTCGAAAAGCTTGGTGGCCTTGATCAGATCGCTGAGCTTGCCGTAGCCGTAGTTGCGCTGATCGAACTGCGGCGAGCGCTTGTTGACGGTGTTGCCGACGCCAGACAGTTCCGCCCAGCCGTCGACGTCGGCGGCATCCTCCACCGCCTTGCGCAGCAGCGTGACCAGTTTGGCGTCGCTGCGCAGTTCCTTGGTGGCGAGGCGTTGTGGCGGTGCCGCGCCGGGCGCCTCGTCCTTGAGCAGTTCCGTGAAGATGAACTTGTCGCAGGCGGCAACGAAGGCCTCTGGCGTCTTTTGCTCGCCGAAGCCGTAGACCTTGAGCCCGGATTCGCGGATACGGGCCGCCAGCGGGGTGAAGTCACTGTCGCTGGAGACCAGGCAGAAGCCATCGTATCGGCCGCTGTGCAGCAGGTCCATGGCGTCGATCACCATGGCAGCGTCGGTGGCGTTCTTGCCCTTGGTATAGGCGAACTGCTGGCGTGGCTGAATGGAGTGGCGCAGCAGGACGTCTTTCCAGCCGGCCAGGTTCGGCCGGGTCCAGTCGCCGTAGATGCGCTTGACCTGGGCCGTGCCGTAGCTGGCCACCTCTTCGAGCAGGCCGTCTATAACCGATGCCTGCGCGTTGTCTGCGTCGATCAGCAGCGCCAGGCGCCGGTCGTTCTCGTCGGTCATTTCCTCGCTCCCTCAATGCTGTAAACGGCGGTCAACCGCTTCAGTGTGAACCCGGTTATTTTGTCTAGTTGTAAACCCGAATCGTCGGGGCAGCGCTGCGGGCGCTACCACATCAGATCGTCGGGCACCTTGTAGTCGGCATACTCGTCATCGGCCTCAGCAGTGGGCTTGTTGTGCACCAGCACCATCGATGTGTCATGCGCGGCCACACGTTCGGCGACCTCGGCAGGCACCAACGCGTAGAAATCGTCTTGTCGCACGATGGCCAGTTTTCCACCCACCAGCCCGGCCTGCTGTTCAGCGTTGACATAAAGGCGTTTGAGCGCCTTGCCATCGGTGAAATTGTAGGCTAGGTCGCCGCGATCGCGGCTGATACGGTTGTCGCGGACCAGTTGCCACAATGCCACCAGCTCGGCCTTGTGCTTGGCCTCCTCGTCACGCTGGCGATTGAGTTCCCGGTCACGCTCGCGTTTCTGCGCCGCGGCCTTGGCGGCCTCCTGTTGCGCCGCGTCACCGCCACCGCCACCGCCGGCGCGCTTCTGCTTACGCTTCTTGGTCTGGGTCTGTTTGGCCCTCTGCTCGCTCACCAAGCCCGCCTTGAGTAGCTGATCCTGAAGCGAGTTCCCCATGGCGTGATTCCTCCGGCCAAAGCCGTTGCTGCTTTGTTGTTTGTTGCAGGCGATGATGCATCAACCCGGCCGTTGTGAACCGGATCGACCTGTTTGAGGGGCGGATTGTAGCGCCGTTGCGTAAACCGGGCACGGCTAGCGCTGTTCCTAACCCATGGGTGTCGAGTAGAATCCTGCGGCGGCAACCGGGCGTGAGGCTTTGTCGACGGGGGCTGAGCCCCGATGCTGTTTGCAACACCGTTTTCGACTCTGTCTCGAAAGCCCTCGCGATCAACGCTACGGAGAATCGAATGAAGCAGATCTTCAGGTGCCTCGTCGCACTGGGTTTGATGGGCGCGGCCGTTGTGGACGCCTCCGCCCAAGACATCGGCATCGTCAATATGGAGCGCGTCCTACAGGAAAGTGAAAGCGGCAAGGCGGTGCAAGGCGAACTGGAAAAGCGCTTCGGCCCGGAGCAGGAGAAGTTTGCCGAACGGGAACGCGAGATCCGCCAGCTGCAAGCCTCGCTGGAGCGCGACAAGCCACTGATGAGCAAGGCGCAGGTGGAGAAGCAGGAGGCGGACATCAAGACTCGCATCGAGGCCTTCGAGAAGGACTTCAACGCGATCCAGAAGGAGGTGATGGAGGCCCAGCAGGAAGAGGGCCAGAAACTGATCGCACCTGCCCGTGAGGCGGTCGTCGAGGTGGCGAAGAAGAAAAAGCTCGGCGCGGTGTTCGAGGCGTCCCGTGCGGGCCTGCTCTACCTTGGGGAGAACGCGGACATCACCGATCAAGTGATCAAGGCCCTGGACGCGAAGTAATCGTTGATTCCGAGCCCGTCGCTGAAAGGTTTTCAGCCGCTTACCTAATCCAGATCAGCAATCCTAGGCCATAGCTGTTCCTGGGTTGATGAGCGCTGGTTTACAATTTCCGTTGGTGCCGTGGCGAGACGCCCTCGCGCATGGCGCCGCCAGTTGAAAAGACGCTTCAAGGCGATTGCCGGCAAATCTTGTGTTTGACGGGGGTCGCCTCTTCCTGCCAATTCGGCACCCACACGGCAGCCCCTAGTTGCCGTCGCTGCAGAGGAACAGAACCCGATGCTCGGAGAACAACACGATCTGGTACACGAGTTTCCGGACCTCGAGGGCAAGATCGCGAAAATGCGCGAGACCAACCCGCCCTTTGCCGACCTGATGAATCAATACGACGACCTCGATGCACGTGTACGAAAGCTAGAGGAACTCGGTACCCCGGTCGCCGACGAGACCATCGAAGACCTGAAAAAAGAGCGCCTGCTGCTCAAGGACAAGCTTTACGAGCTGTTGCGCGGATAGGCAAACACGCGCGTCCTGCCCACCCCTCCCGCCCGCGGGTAGAAGCACGTCAAAGCCCCACGCGCCGGTACCCGACCGGCGCGCCTTCACCGCTGCGTGGGCGTGCGTTCGATAACCGCTCCCATGACGCCCTAACAAGCCACGCGCCTCCGCAAGCGAGTCGCGTCCGGCCGAGTTGACCCATGCGCCCACACGCCAATTCCGCCGACTCGACGGACGACCGTCCGCGCAGTCGACATTTCAAGCCGCTGCTACGACTGCTGCGGTTCACGCGACCGTATCTCGGTCGCCTGCTGCTGGCTTTGCTGGCGCTCGTGGTCGCCGCCGGCGCGCTGCTTGCGTTCGGTCAAGTGATCCGCGCCGTGGTCGACTACGGCCTCGCAGACGGCTCGCCGCGAACACTGGATTTGGCGCTGTTGTTTTTTCTCGCGGTGGTGGCGGTGCTGTCACTGGCCATCATGGCGCGTAGTTATCTGCTCAACTGGATCGGCGAGCGGGTCGTCGCCGATGTGCGCAGGGCCGTGTTCGACCGAGCACTGGCGCTGGACGTGGGCTTTTACGAGACCAACCGCACCGGCGAAATCATTTCCCGCCTCACCAGCGACACCGCGCTGCTGCAGGTGGTCGTCGGCTCGACCCTGGCCATGGGGCTGCGCACCAGCCTGCTGGCCACCGGCGGCATCGTCATGCTCGCCGTCACCAGCCCGCGCCTGACCGCCATGGTGCTGCTCGGCGTGCCGCTTGTGGTGCTACCTACCTGGCTGCTCGGCTGGCGCGTGCGGCGGCTGTCGCGCCAGAGCCAGGATCGCATCGGCGACATCGGTGCCTACATCGACGAGACCCTGCACGGCATCCGCACCGTGCAGGCGTTCGGCCACGAGCCCATCGACCGCTCCCGCTACGGTAGCCGGGTCGAAGAGGCCTTCAGCACGGCGATGCAGCGCTCGTTGGCCAGCGCGATGATGAGTGGGTTCGTCACGCTGATCACCTTCGGCGCCATCGGCACCGTGCTCTGGTTCGGCGGCAACGAGGTACTGAAGGGCAACCTAAGCGGCGGCGAACTATCGGCGTTCCTGTTCTACGCGGTGCTGGTGGCCGGTTCGGTGGGCTCACTGAGCGAGATCATCGGGCAGTTGCTGCGCGGCGCCGGCGCCAGTGAGCGCCTGATGGAGCTGTTGGTGACCGAGCCCGCCATCAGCCCACCGGCGCGACCCGAGGCCTTACCGGAACCGGTCTCCGGCCGAGTACAGGCCAAGGGGCTCGGCTTCAGCTACCCGGCGCGGCCCGGTATCCAGGCGCTGGCAGGGGTCGATCTGGACATCCGACCCGGCGAGCGTGTGGCCGTGGTGGGGCCATCCGGCGCCGGCAAATCGACCTTGTTCCACCTGCTGCTGCGCTTCTACGACCCCCAGCAGGGCAGCTTGACCCTGGATGGCGTGGAACTGCGCGCGCTGGACCCGACCGAACTCCGCCGGCACATCGCCGTGGTGCCGCAGGACCCGGTGATCTTCGGTGCCGACGCCTGGGAGAACATCCGCTACGGCCTGGAAAGCGCCGACGACGAGGCCGTGCGCGCTGCCGCTCGCGCCGCCCATGCGCATGAGTTCATCGAGCGTCTGCCGCACGGCTACGACACCTTCCTCGGCGAACGCGGCGTACGCCTGTCCGGGGGCGAGCGCCAGCGCATCGCCGTGGCGCGCGCTATCCTGCGCGACCCGGCGCTACTGTTGCTCGACGAGGCCACCAGCGCGCTCGATGCCGAGAGTGAACGCCTGGTACAAGATGCCCTTGAGCGCCTGATGCAGCATCGCACTAGCCTCGTCATCGCCCATCGGCTGGCCACCGTTCGCGAGGCCGATCGTATCCTGGTGCTGGATCAGGGCCGTATCGTCGCCAGTGGCCGCCATGACGAATTGCTGGCCCAGGGCGGGCTGTACGCGCGCCTCGCCGCATTGCAGTTTCAAGATGCGGGGGTTAACGATCCGGACCCCGATGAAGACCCCCAAGGACAGGATTGGGCGGCGATGGCGGCACGGACGGCGTAGCGCGTGAAAAGAAAAGCAAGTTCGATCTCCAAAATGGCAGTCTGCCATGGAAGGAGCCTCAGGCCGCCTCCAGGGGTCTGATCCCCGAGGTGTCTACGGTTTGTCTTGCCCGCGCCAAATCCCATGCGCGCTGGAGGTTCATCCAGTATTCAGGCGTGGTTTTGAAGAACGTTGCCAAACGAATCGCGCTGTCTGCCGAAAGGCTTGTTTCCTGTTTGACCAGCCGTTCAATTCGCGTTCGGGGAACTTCAAGGCGCGTCGCAAGAGCGATGGGGCTGATGCCAAGCGGCTTGAGATACAGCTCAGTCAAGACTTCGCCTGGATGCGATGGATTGGAAAGCAAGCTCATCTCGGGACCTCTCGGTGGTAGTCGATCAGCTCGACCTTTGCCGGACCCTGGTCGGTCCAGTTGAAACAGATCCGCCATTGATCATTGATGCGTAAGGAATGCTGACCCGCGCGATCACCCGAGAGGGCTTCTAGATGACTACCTGGCGGAAAGCGAAGGTCCTCCAGTTCGATAGCCGCATCGAGTGCCGACAACATGGCGCGCGCACGTTTGACCAAGTCGTTTGGGAAGCCTTTGCCAAAGCGGTCCTGAACCGCTTGGGCAGCGAGCTTGCCCTTGGTGCTGATGATCATGACCGGCTCGTATCATACTGCGATACATCGCGCCAACTATGGGGCCGTCAGAGGTTGGAACTACAAGGCGCACAGGGTTAGGCTGTGCTCGGCTGTCGATGAAGCCGTCTCTTAGGACCGTGCGAGCATGGCCGAACCGACGATTAAGGCCGTCGGACGCGGGCCATCGTCACTCCAACCACGCGGCAATGCCGCGGGCAAGCTCGCCGATGCGTTGTTCGACGGCGCGGGGCCGGGTGCACAGGAACGGGATGGTCTTTTCCCGATCGTCGAAGATGCGTTGCTCCATCAGGAGTTGTTCCTGCAGGTCTGCCAGGCGTTTAGCTGCGTCCGGCGACGGATCGGACTCCAACTCCACCAGTTCCGCCAGGTGGGTATCCAACACACGCGCCCGTCGCTCCTGATCGCGGGAATAGCGCAGGATGCCGTCATTGAGCATGCTGCGGTCCGCATTGAGGCGGTCTAGTACACCGGCGAACAGCAACGTCAGGCGCCGATCGCGCTCCCCCGGCGGCTGCGCGCCGGCGAAAGTCTCGATCAACGCATCGGATGCGGCCGGATCGGCACCCCGCGCGACCAGGCGCCCTACCAGTTCGGACACCTCCGCGTCCGACTGCCATTGCTCCGACATCCCCTCGACGCTCGGCCCGTCCCAGACCACGGCGGCGGAGATCTCGGGCACCAGGGCCTGTTCGCAGGGCCAGTCCGGGTTCTCGTCGGCAAATGACGGCACCGCCGTCGCGCCCATGATCACACCTACACCGAGGGCAATGACCAGTGCTGAGGTGCGCGTTGGCACGGAATGGATTGGCTTCATGGTGTTATCCGATGGATTCGGTGAGGGATGGGCTTGTGAGGACCCGGCTATTTGCGCTGCATCAGGCCGCGGGCTGGGTCGTAACCGAGGATCGCCGCGCCGAGGAAGATCGCGAGCGCACCGCTCACCCACCCCAGGGCGACCAGGTTGACCTGTCCATACAGCGCAAACCGGATCAGCTCCACGGCGGACGTGAACGGGTTGTACTGGCAGATCTGGTACAGCACGACGCTGGAATCGCGGATGCGCCACAGCGGATACAGGGCAGAGGACGCGAAGAACATCGGAAAGATCACGAAGTTCATGACCCCCGCGAAGTTCTCCAGCTGGCGAATCAGCGACGACAGCAGCAGCCCCAGCGCCCCCAGCATCAGGCTCGACAGCAACAGCGCCGGGAACGCCAATACAAAGCCGTAAACGGGCGGGCGCACGTCCCAGAACCAGGCGATGGCGAGAAACAGATAGACCTGCAGGATCGCTACCAGGGCACCGGCGGCAAGCTTGCAGATCAACAGATACCAGCGCGGAAACGGGCTCACCATCATCAGGCGCATGCTGCCCATCTCGCGGTCGTAGACCATCGACAGCGAGCTCTGCATGCCACTAAAGAGCAGGATCATCGCGGCCAGACCCGGCACGATATATTCCTCGTACAGGATGTAGGTCTCGTAGGGCGGGATGATGGACACCCCCAGGATGGAGCGAAAGCCGGCGGCAAAGATGAACAGCCACACCAGCGGTCGCACCAGGGCGCCGAAGAAACGCTCCCGTTGATGCAGAAAGCGCAGCGCCTCCCGCCAGAAGATGCCCCAAAGACAGCGGAGATATTGCTGCCAGGTCACGCCTTGTCTCCACGGGTCAGGTGATTGAAGGCGTCCTTGACGTTGCGCGTGCCGGTCTCGCGCAGCAGCTCATCGACCCCGCCCTGCAGCAGCAAGCGTCCCTGATGCAGCACGGCGACCTGATCTCCCGGCTCCACCTCATCGACAAGGTGCGTCGCCCAGAGCACGCCAACACCGCGCTCGCGACAGCCGCCGCGTACCTGCTGCAGAATGCCCTGTCGGCTATGGATATCGAGCCCCACGGTGGGCTCGTCGGCGAGCAACAGGCGCGGCTCGTGCAACAGGGCGCGCGCCAGCTCCAGGCGCCGGCGCTGGCCGCCGCTAAACTTGCGCACCGGCTCGTTGGCGCGGTCCGCGAGGCCGATGCGCAGCAGGGACTGGGCGATGCGCGGCCGTGCACGCTGCGGGTCGAGCCCTTGAAGGGCGCAGAAGTAACTCAGGTTCTGCCGAGGCGTCAGATCCAGGTCCAGGGTCGGTTGCTGGAACACCACGCCCATCTGTGCCAAGGCGCCGGCACCATCGCTGCCGAGATCGCGCCCAAGGATGCGAATGCGGCCCTGCCGACACAAAAACAGGCGCGTGATCAATGAAAACAGCGTCGTCTTGCCGGCGCCGTTGATGCCAAGCAGCACACAGAAGGCGCCGGCTTCCACCCGCATCGACACGGCGTCGAGGACCTTGCGTTGGCCGTAGGCGAAGCAAACACCTTCCAGCGCCAGCGCCGCGGGTTCGGCGCCGTCACCGGGTGGTGATGCGGCGGGGTTGGTCGATCGCGTCAAGGCGCCACCACCACGCCCCAGGGCAACCGCCCGACCTTGACGCTCTTGCGCACTCGGAGCTTGTTCAGGTCGATCACCGACATGTCGTTGCTGATGCCGTTGGTGGTGAACATACGCTCACCATCGGGCGAAAACGCCAGATTCCAGACCCGCTGCCCCACCAGCAGGTACTTCTCCACCGCGAGGCTCGCCACATCGATGACCGCGACACGTGCCGCCGGGCCGAGGGCGACGAAGGCGCGGTCGCCGTCCGCGGAGATCTGAATACCGACCGGCTGAATCGACTCGGCACGGATACCGGGGATCTCGAAGCCGATCTTCTTGACGATCTGCTTGCTCGCGACGTCGATGACACTGACGGTGCCGCCGATCTCGGACGACACCCAGACCTGGCTGCCGTCGGGCGTAAACTGCGCCACCCGTGGACGCTGATCCACCAGCACGTTGGCGACCACCTCATTGGTCGACAAATCGATGAAGTGGGCCATGTTGGTGGTCTCGGAGGTGTTCACCAACAACTTGCCGTCGGGGCTGATGCCCATACCCTCGGGCTCGACACCGACCTGAATCTCGACCACCTTCGAGCGGTCTTGCACGTCGACGACCGTGACCATGTTGTCGTCTTCATTGGCGACATACAGATAGCGCCCGTCGTGCTCCAGCGCCAACAACTCCGGATCGGGGCCGGACGGCAGGCTATGGGTGACCTTCAGCGTCTCCAGGTCGAGCACCTCGATGTGGTCCTCGTCGCTGGTACAGACATACAGCACCTTGTTGTCGACACCCAGCGCGATGCCCCGCGGACGCTGCCCCACCGGCACCTGCGCGCGCACCTCCAACGACTCGCCGTCGACCACGGTGATGACGTTGTCCTTTTCGCTCGATACGTAGACGGTATAGGCGCTGGCATTGGCCGCGCCGATCAGGCCAGCGCCAAGCAACAGGACACGGATCAACATCCACCGATGGGTCATAGTCGCAAGCTCCTCTGGGTTCTGGATGTGGATCGTCCTCTGCACCGGCAGAGCCGGCACCAAGAATAGTGGCCGCAAGCTCCGCTCGTTGTCGTTGTCGTTGTCGTTGTCGAGTGTCGCGCGACGGCGTCGATCATAAACCTCGGCCACCTGTGTTCCGAGAATTGGCGGTCCGCACAGCGGACCGTACCGGCCGCAGCTGTTCCGTAAGGTCCGCTGTGCGGACCGTCGTCCGTGACCGAACTTCCGATCAAGGCCCGCTCGATGACGATTCCGATTCCGATTACGACAACGACAACGGAAATTCCTGGACAGTCCATTCAAGATCTGCGGCGCGCGAACTAACGCCTCGGCACCCTCGCGGCTCAGCGCGGCGATGCATCACAGCTCACCTCCGGGCGATCGAAGCCGAGGGTGTCCAATGGTGAGAACTGGTGCAAGAAACCCTGCTGCGGCGACACCGAGACCAGGATGCGTTGGGAGACTATTAGCAACGGCTGGCGCAGCTGTCCGTTCCAGTTTCGGTAGGTCACGGGCACGCCCTTAAACGCCGCCAGCTTGAACTCCGGGCTCAGCAGGTGAGCGCGGAGCGGCGCCGGGTCTGCGGAGCCGGTGCGGGTCGCCGCCTCGCCGACACTGCGCACCGCGAGCCAGGCGGCATAGTCCAACGGCGTCATCCAGCGGCCGGTCTGTTCGCGAAAACGTCGTTGAAACTGGGTCGCGCCCCATTGCTCGAAGACCCCACTCCAAGGGGTCGCCACCAGCGCCTGCGTCCCCGCCACCGGGCGCGGCCGGTAGGTGCGGTAGTTCAGGTACTCGCCGAACGCGTCGGCCTCGTCCGCCACCAGCAGGACGTCGTAGTCCCCGACCTGGGTGAAGGCGTTGACCGCTTGCTGCTCGTTGAAGTGACCGGAGTCGGTGCGCGAGGCGCCGGCATCGAAGGTCCACTCCTTGCGCTCCGTGATGCGGGCGCCGAAACGCTTGGCGGCGCGCTCCAGGGCCAGCGCGAAGTCGCGATCGCCCGCGCCGCGACCAACCACCAGAAACCACTCGGTCCAACGTTTCCAGGCCAGAAACTGCGCCAGCGCATCGGCCTGCATGGCGCGGCTCGGCGCCGTATGCAGCAAATTCTCGCGACAGACCTCTGTACGCAGGCGATCGTCGCGAGCGCCGATGTTGAACAGCAAGCTGTCTGCCGCCTCCGGCAATTCAGCGAGGGCCAGCAGCTCGGCGGCAGGCAGATTGATCAGAAACAGACGCAGACCGCGCGCGTGCAAATCCCGAAAGACGTCTGCTGGCGATTGGTCCGACTCCAGCCGCGCCGTTTGCACCGCAAACTGCTGACCTGTGAATTGACCGGTCGTGTTGTTGTCCCGCACCCCCTGTCCCGCGCCCGCCGAGCCGTCGTCGTCGATCCGCGGTTCCAGCGCGGTCAGCGGAAGATGCGCCGCCGGCAATCGCGTCATCAGCGCCATGTCGACCTGCAAGGCGGCTGCCTGAACGATCGCCGTCGGAGCCAGCACCAGGATCACCAACACCGCCTGTCGAAAATGCTGTCGCATCGTGTTTCCGCTCAATGGATAGCAATTCTATTCGGTGGGGGCAAAGCAACGCATCGGCTGGATTGCCAAACACGCGGTGGGCGAAGCTCTTCGCCGGGCTCGGCGCTCTTGGCGCCCCGCCCCGTCGACGCAACTCTATGCGGCTGCAAGTCTCGCCACGTAAAGCAATTTACATACCACAAGGCTGGAGCCCCTTAGCGCAGGATGGACCGCGCCCGAATGTTTCACGCGAAGCCGCGAAGAACACGAAGAAAGAGGGGGTTGCGGACAAGAGTTGACCGACGCGCCTGCTTGCGCCGAACGACCTGTCAGATTGGAACATCTGTCCGAGCGCCTATTTTCCTCCGCGCCTTGGCGTGAGAATCTCTTGCCGCTGAGACGCAGCCACGGGTGGTCGGAAACCAGGCAGCAAAACAATAGAGTGGCGGAAAGACTTCGACGGCCTAGGACAGGCCTCGCAACCGCCCCTGCCCGCGAAGACCTGCCATCAGGCCCCGCGCGCTGAGTTGCAACACTGCGTGTCACATCTGTGACGCCTTCGTCACGCCATGATCACTGGCAGCACCGACTTAACGGTGGGCACTGGAACGCCCAATCCCCTTTGCCCGGGGGTGCTCGGATTCAACGATCTCGCCGCCTAGCAAATATCAATTGATAAGCCACCGCCCCGAGTGCTTCGCTGCAAGAATGCCAGACCAGCCGCGGTTGTGGGAGCGATTTGCAATCGCGACTGCCGCGACGGGGATGATCGCGACTGCAAGTCGCTCCCACAGCGCCAAGGATCACTCCAACGGTCTCGGAACTTCCGCAGCGATGCACTAGTGATCTCGTGCTGCCGCCCAAGGCTTGGACGCCATCCCTCGCCGTTCACGCCGAGAATCACGGCACGCCCGCCAACCTGAGGCAGCGCGATTTTCGACAACCTTGGCCGAGCCGCATCCCTGATGGCCGGCGCGATATTTGCTTATTGCGGGTGACCAATCAGTCCTTCACCGATCCTATCGGCCGTTTCATAGCTCGCGGAACAGGAGTCTCGCCGTTGAAACATGCCATCGCCTTGTTCGTTGTCCTCAGCTTCGCCCTCGCGAGTATCGCCTCCGCCCATGGCCCGACGCGCAAGAAGGTGGTCGTCACCAAGGACATCGCGGCTCCGGCTGATAAGGTTTGGGCCATCGTCGCGGACTTTCAGGACATGGGTTGGCACCCAGCGATCGAGCAGACTGAGGGCGAAGGCGGCAACGAACCAGGGGCGACGCGAACGCTGACGCTGGTCGGCGGCGGCCAGATCCACGAGCAACTGGAGAAATACGACGCCGAGGGTAAGTCGCTCTTTTATCGGATCTCGGATGTGGACGTGAAGGTCCTGCCGGTAACCAATTATTCTTCCTGGATCAGCGTCAAGCCTGCCGACGGCGGCAGCGTGATCAGTTGGAAGGGGGCCTTTTATCGCGGGTACCCCAATAACGATCCGCCCCCGGAGTTGAACGATCAGGCCGCCGTCGATGCCGTCACTGGCGTCTACGAAGCGGGCCTTAACAGCGTCAAGGAGCGCGCCGAGACTGCCGAGTAATCAGAGCATGGGATGGATGAGTTGGCTACTGGGTCTGCTGCTGGCACCGATCGCCACGTTGTCGGCGGCACCCTTCGCCTACGTCACTAATCAGGGCGACCACTCGGTCTCGGTGGTTGATCTGGCGGATGGGTCAATCGCCGCCACGGTGCCGGTCGGCGAAGCGCCAGCGGGGGTCGCGGTCTCCCGCGACGGACAACGGGTTGTTGTCGCCGACCCGAAGACTCACCAGGTCTACCTGCTTGATGGAAATACCCACGCGATCCTCGCACAGGGCGACGCGGGTCAGGGGCCGCTCGGGATCGCGTTGAGCCCGGACGGCGGCCGCGTCTACGTCGCCGACTGGTTCGAAGACCGGTTACTTGTCCTCGACACAACTACCCTCGCGGAAATCGGCCGTGTCGCGGTCGGCGACGCCCCGTCCGGCGTCGCGGTCAGCCCGGACGGCACACGCGTATTTGTTTCAGACCGGGACGACAACCGCGTATCGGTGATCGACACCGAGCGGCTCGAGATCGTCGGCCGCGTGTCCACCGGCCAGCGGCCCTTCGGTCTCGCCGTGGATGCAGCGGGGCGGCAGACTCTATGTGGCGAATGTGGCGAGCAACGACCTAACGGTGGTCGATCTGGTCAGCCTCGCACCGATCGCGACCCTGCCCGTCGGCAGCACGCCTTATGGCGTCGCCATCACGCCAGACGGCGCGCGCGCCTTCGTCACCAACCAGCACGACAACAGTGTCTCGGTCATCGACACCGAGCGCCTCACCGTGATCGCACAGCCGCAAGTCGGCGAGTTTCCGGAGGGCATCATCGTCAGCCCGGACGGTTCGTTGGTGTACGTGGCTAGCTGGTTCAGCAACGAGTTGCTGGTCCTCGACAGCCGTTCGCTGCAGGTCCTGCAGCGCATCCCGACCGGGGACGGACCGCGGGCCTTTGGCGTGTTCGTGGCGGGAGGCACCTAAACCGTACCGCACAGCCGGCCGGAGGCTGGCTAATCGCCATTCAGCTCAACGCCTGGCAGTGGTCTCAACCATCAAGGAGCAAGCTAATGTTCATTCCCAACTACCCTGAAGATTCGGTACTCAGGCGCCATTACGAAGCCGCCGCGGCGCGACGTCGGCAGAGCCGGCTCCGCGAGCCTCCCGCCGACTCGGTCTTGCGCCGACACTTCCGTCAGTTGGAGCAAGTCCGCCGCATGCCATCGAGTCCGGCCTCGGCCAAGCTTGCTGACACCGCGCGGAGCACGAAAACGGTCTCGGCAACCGTTCCGAAAACTGAACCCGGCGCGACCCAACAGCCCACCAAGAACCCCGCCAAGGGTGGTGGTCTCTTCAGCCGATTGAAACGCTTTTTCAGTTCCTGACAACCGCGGGATTGAACCCACACGATCAGTCATCGTCCGCGGTACCGATTCAGCCAATAGCGACCTGCTTCTAGCCCCATGCGTTATCTTCAGACCCTCGTGGCGGCCTTGGCCCTGGCCACGATAGCGACCCCCGGAGTCTCCCCGGCCCAGGAGACCGCCGACGAGATCAATCAGGCGCAACAGGTGATCTTCATGGGAGACCACCTACAGCAGTTGGCGGAAGGCCAAACCGTGGTCTATCGCTTCACGCGACGCGCCAGCGGGGAGCCGGATCAACACGACGAGGTCCGCATGACCGTCGATAAGGTGCGTGACGACTCACGGCGGAATCTGTCCTTCCAGTTCCTCAGCGGTGCCGATCAGATCGATTTCCCGACGGCTGAAGGCTATCGTGGCAATCCGGTCGCCATCCAGTTTCTGGAACGCGACATACGCGATATGGCGCAAGCGACCGGCACGCCCACGGCGTACTTTCGCAATCGCGTCCGTAACGCGTTCAAGCAGCCTCAGATCGAGCAAACCCGACTGACCGTGGACGAGGCCACGGTCGACGCCCTCGAGATCAGCGTGACGCCGTTCCGCGACGACCCGAATCTGGCCCAAACCGCCGGCTATGCGGGCAAACAGTACCGATTCGCGTACTCGGAGCAGATACCGGGACATCTGATCAGCATCCAGACGCAAATGACGGACGGCAACGACGCCTTTCTGGAAGAACAACTGCGCTATAGCGGCGTCACCGACACCGATACCAGCGCGGACGCTGCCGGCCAATAGACGCCACCGGCCACAAAAAGCAAGATCACAATAGGACAACCTCCGATGAAGCAGTTCATCATCACCATCGCCGTCTGCGCCTGCGTGTTCTCGGCGTTCCAACTCAGTGCCGACGACGGCCTACCATCGGACGCCCCGCCGAACGCACCGCCGGTTACCGGTGCCCCGGTGACGCCACCCTCGCCCGCCGCCGCGGCCGGCTACCCCACCGAAGTGATCGCCGACTACGTCATCGGCTGCATGTTGTCGAACGGCGCGTCGCCCGAAGTCTTGCGCAAATGTGCATGCAGCCTGGATTTCATCGCGGAATCCATCCCCTACGCGGAGTACGAAAAGGTCGACACGCTGTTGCGGTTGCAGCAAATGCCGGGCGGCGGGCGCAATGCCTTTTTCAAGAGTTCCAACTGGGCCAAGAATGCCTTGGCGCGACTTCGCGAAGTGCAGGCCGAATCCACGCTGCGCTGCTTCTGAGCAACGACCCCCTGGGGCCAGCGGCGACCGCGGTTGCATGAATCCCGCAACCTGGTTAACGTGTCGCCGGCTTGTCGCTGGCCTCATCGGCCTCGCGCCTTCGTTTTAGACCACCACACGACGATTCCGCCATCCGATGCGCAAATCGGCGTGATGGGCATCAGGGGCTCGACACCCGCTGTTGTAATGGACCGAGCCAACAAACCGAGCACGCCAAGTACCCTTCGGCCTTCGCGACCCACGCTGCCGCGAGCCGCCAGCTTTCGCCACCAGGAGAAAACCGTCATGGCCAAGCCAGTTGCCTGTTGTCTGATTCCCGTAATTGCTTTCCTCTCGAGCACCGCGGCGCATGCGGACACAAGCACGGTGGCGATCGAAGACTGCCTGACTGCCGCACAGGAGATCGTGCCGGGCAGTTTCGTCAAGGCCGAGTTCCTCGATCCCTCCGCCGAGAGCATCCCCGCTTACGAAATCGAAGTCCGCGACGCCCAGGGGCGCGAGTGGGAACTGATGTGCGATGCGCGCACTGGTCGCATCTTCGAGATCGAGCAGGAAGTGGACACCGCCGACGACCCACTGTTCGCAGCCAAGGCCAAGCTCACGGAGGCGCAGGCCATCGAGGCCGCGCTGGCCGTCTACCCTGGCACCGTCGAAGAGGTCGAGTTCGAGATCGAGAGCAATGGCGCGGCCACCTACGAGATCGACGTGATCACCGAGAACGGCAAGGAATACAAGATCGAAGTCGACGCGGCCAGCGGCGAACTCATCGAGATGGCGGTGGAACGCTGGGAGATCGGCGAAGAAGCGGGCGAACGCCGTCAGTAATGATGGACCTGCTCAAAGACTATCTCGACTACGCCGTGCTCGGACTGCTCGGTTTTATGAGCTTTTTGATGCTGTGGCTGGTGATCGAGCGCTACCTGTACTTCGCGCGTCTGGACCTGGGCGGCTTCGACAGCCTCGACGAACTGGAAGTCGACCTCACGCGCAACCTGACCACCATCGGCACCATCGGCGCCAACGCACCGTACATCGGCTTGCTCGGCACCGTGCTCGGCATCCTCATCGCGTTCTTCGACATGGGCCAGAGCGGCATCATCGATACCAATACGATCATGCTCGGCCTGGCGCTGGCGCTGAAGGCGACGGCACTTGGGTTGGTCGTCGCCATCCCGTCCATCGTCTTCTACAACGCCCTGCTGCGCCGGGTCGACGTGCTCAAGGTGCGTTGGCGCAAGGAGCACGCGGCATGAAACGCATGGACAGCATGAACGTGATCCCCTTCATCGACATCATGCTGGTGCTATTGGCGATCGTGCTGACCACGGCCACCTTCATCGTCGAGGGACGACTCGACATTCGCTTGCCTGAGTCTGGAGCACAGAGTCCGCCGGGGATCGAAGAGCGCGTGGAACTCGGCGTCGATCGAGACGGCACCATCTTCATCGACTCAAAGCCCAAGTCGCTGACCGACCTGAGCCAATACGTCGCCACCCTGGATGTGCAGACCCCGATCGTCCTGCGCGTCGATGCCGACGCCCGCTTCTCCGCGTTTGTTTCGGTCGTGGACTTACTCAAGGCGCGCGGCATGACCCGACTGTCGATTCTGACCCGAAAAGCCGGGACATGAGTTGGACCAGCCGCTGGAGCGGCAGCCTGGGCTTTTCGCTGTCCGCCCTGCTGCATCTCGGGGTTGCCGGCGTGCTGTTGCCGCAGCTGACCACCGAGGTCACGGAACGCGACGACGAACAGTTGGTGCCCGTCAGTCTGGCCATGTTCGAGTTCGCCGCCGACGGTGGCGCGACGCTAGAGCAACTGGCGGACGAGACGCCCTCCACCGCCGACGCTGAGTCCACAACGCGGCCAGAGCCAGAAACCGAGCCGGAGCCTGTATCGGAGCCAGAGCCGGAACCGGAACCAGAACCAGAACCAGAACCAGAGCCGGAACCGGAACCAGAACCGGAACCGGAACCGGAACCAGAGCCAGAGCCGGCAACAGCGCCAGTTCCACTCCCACAGGTAGCGCCGGCGACGACGCCCCCGCCACAAGCCCAGCTTCAGGCTGCGCCGCAGCCCAAGGTTAAGCCGGCCCCAAAGCCCGTGGCTAAACCAAAACCCAAGCCCCAACCTAAGCCGAAGCCCAAACCTAAGCCTAAACCGAAACCTAAGCCCAAACCGGAACCCAAGGCAAAGCCGAAGCCAGTCCCAAAGGCGGCAACCAAGCCGAGCCCTTCGCGCGATGCGCAGAGCGCACGCGGCGGATCATCGGCTGGTAAGTCTTCGTCGAAGCCGTCCGGCGGGTCCAAGCGTTCCAAGAATGCCAAGGCGTTGGAGGCAGCCTATCTGCGCGAGGTACAACGGGCCATTGCGCGTAAGCGCCAATATCCGCAAAAGGCCAAGCGCCGCGGCGAGACCGGCACAGTCGTCGTCTCCTTCGTCGTCGAACGCAGCGGCATCATCACCAGTATCCGCGTCGCCAAGAGTTCCGGATCGGTGACGCTGGACAAGGCCGCGGTGACCACGCTGAAGCGCCTGCGACGCTTCAAGCCGATCCCCTCGGAGATCGGGCGCAGCCGCTGGCCGATGCGGGTGCCGATCAAGTTTTCGCTGAAATGAGCATCCAGCTCAAAGAGAAGAACCACCAAGGTTCCCAAGGCCAACCACCACCAAAGCAGGTCTCAGATGCCCGCGCACCACAAGAGCGAATGCCCCATCGGCATCCATCGCCGGCCTCTAGTGCCGGCCGCATTACTGACCGCCCTGGTCGTCGGCGGCGCACAGGCCCAAGTAGACCACCGAGTCGGTCAGTGACGACGACGCGTTCGAAATCGTTGAAGAGACGTTACTGGTCATCGACGAGACCAACGACAGCAGCGCCGACACTTCAGAGGCCGCGGAACTGGACGCCGTCGAGGTCGTCGCCACCACGCCGGCCCACGGCGTCGGCCTGCCCAAGCGCAAGATCCCCTACCCCATCCAGAGCGCCACGGCCAGCGAGATCGAAAACTCCGTCGACGCCACCCTCCCCGGCTTCATGAATGAGCGCCTCGGCAGCGTCACCCTCAACCAGGCCCAGAACAACCCGCTGCAGCCCGACCTGCAATACCGTGGCTTCACCGCCTCGCCGCTGCTGGGTCTGCCCCAGGGGATATCGGTCTACATGAACGGCTCGCGCATGAACGATGCCTTCGGCGACGCCGTGAACTGGGATCTGATTTCGGAGTCCGCTATCCATAGCCTGAATCTGATGGGCGGCTCCAATCCCCTGTTCGGCCTCAACACCCTCGGTGGTGCCCTGTCGCTGCAGATGAAGAACGGTTTCACCGACCCCGGCTATCGGGCACAGCTGCTCGGCGGCTCGTTCGGCCGCGTGCGGGGCTTTGCCGAGGCCGGTTGGAACGACGGTCGCCTCGGAGCCTACCTGAACGTCGACTATTTCAACGAGGACGGCTGGCGCGACGATTCACCGTCGACGGCAACCAATCTGTTCGGTTCCTTCGGCTGGCGAGGAGACGATTCGGCGCTGGACCTCGACCTGGCCTACGCCAATACCGACCTCACCGGAAATGGGCCGCTGCCCCGCCAATTGCTCAGCGAGAATAGAGATACCGTCTTCACCTACCCCGACACCACCGACAACGAGAGCTACTTCGCCAATCTGAGCGGCGAGCACTGGTTCGGAGAACTGGTACAGCTTTCCGGAAATGCCTTCTACCGGCATCTGGAAACGGATTCCTTCAACGGCGACGCAGGCGAATTCGAGGAGTGCGAGGAGGCCGATGATGCCGGATTTCTGTGCGAGGAAGATGGCGACGACGAGCAAGAACTGCTCACGGATCTGGCGGGCGACCCGATCCCGGCCGAGGATGCCGACGGCAACCCATACAACGCCATCAACAACACCTCCAGTCGCGATCAGGACACCTACGGCGCAAATCTGCAGACGACCTTTCTGCAAGACCTCTTCGGGCGTGAAAACCAGTTCATCGTCGGCCTCAGCTATTTCCGCGGCGATGCGCGGTTCGACGCCGATGTCGAACTGGCCAGATTGCGGCCTGACCGCGGCACCGCCGGCACGGGCATCAACATCGCCGACGGCCGCACCCGGCTCAAGTCCAAGACCCGCAGCTACTCGGTCTTTTTCCTCGACACGCTGTCGCTGACCGACGCGCTCGATCTCACCCTGTCGGGCCGCTACAACGACACCCGGGTCGAAAACGGTGACCAGACTGGCGATCAGCCGCAGCTCAACGGCTCCCACGACTTTTCCCGCTTCAACCCGGCAATCGGTCTCACCTACCAGATCGACGACCGCGCCAATGTCTACACCAGTTACAGTGAATCGTCGCGCGCACCGACCCCGGTGGAACTGGCCTGCTCCGACCCCGAGAACGAGTGCCGCCTACCCAACGCCTTCCTCGCCGACCCACCGCTGGACCAGGTCGTGGCCAAGACCTTCGAACTCGGCATCCGCGGTGATCTGGACCTGATCGGCCCCATGCAATACAGCCTGGGCCTATTCCACACCATCAACAATGACGACATCATCTTCCAGGCCGGCGGCGCGACCGGCAACCGCGGTTTCTTCGACAACATCGGCGACACCCGACGCCAAGGCATCGAACTCGGCCTGAACGGCCAGATCGACCGCCTCGACTGGTACCTGAACTACAGCTACCTCGACGCCACCTTCCGCAACAGCTTCTTCTCCAACAGCCCCAACCACCCGAATGCGAACACCGACGGCAATATCCTGGTCAACAGCGGCGACCAGATCCCCGGCATCCCGAACAACAGCCTGAAGACGGGTCTGGACTACCGATTCACGCCCAGCTTCAGCGCCGGCTTCAGTGTTATCTACGCCTCCGGCCAGTACTATCGCGGCGACGAGTCCAACCAACTGCCCAAGATCCCCGGCTACACCATCGTCAACCTGCGCGGCGAATATCGCGTCAACGACAACGTCGCCATCATCGCCAAGGTCAACAACCTGTTCGACACCGAGTACTCATCCTTCGGTCTGCTCGGCGACGCCACCGAGGTACTCGGCGCCGACTACGCGGACCCACGCTTCGAAGGGCCCGGCGCCCCGTTTGGCGCCTGGATCGGCATTCGCGCCAGTCTGTAATAGAGCGACAGCCGCGAAGCTGATCCTGACACTGTTGGCAAGTCCGGCGAATGTCACGTCACGGAGCGCCTAGCGGCCGACGAAATCCGATCAACGATCCACACCGCCGCCCAGCGGCGCCGTCGAGGAGAAGCCGAACCGGACGCGCTCGGAGAGGGGCCAGACGTAAATCAGCGGCGATCAGCGACCCGCGGAGCCCAAGCAGCACTTCTTGTACTTCTTGCCGCTGCCGCAGGGGCAAGGGTCATTTCGGCCCACTTTGCGCGCATCTCGCACCCTGGTGGAACCCCGGTGATGGCGCTGCTTGTATAGCAGGTAAAGCGACCGCAGCCGATCGTGACGCGCTTGAAAGTGTCTTGCATCGTCTTCCGTGCTGAGCCTTGTTCCGATGTGCTCCAGCAGACCGGCGTCTTCGGGACCAAGCCTCTCAATGCGCCAGCTCCTGCTCTTGTGATCGATGACCAGCACCGGTTCGTTGTCGGACGACGGGACCTCGCGGTCGTCGTCCACGTCCATCAGGGTGACGAAGACATCCGAGCAGCCGCACCCCGGCCTGACGCAATAGTGCTCCATCAGCGCAAATTGCTTGTCGCCGGCTTCGACAAGTTTCGTTTTCGCGTATGGCAGAATCTGGTGGAAATCCACCATCAAACTGTCGCGTTCGATCTCCGGACCCGGGAAATAGACATCGAGATCTTCATCCGCGGCGTTTTCGGTCAGGAAGCGCTTCACGGAGAAGAAAATACCTCTCAGCGATGCCCAATCCCCGTCCGATAAGCTATCAACAAAGAGGCCCCCCACGGTTTGCTCAGCCTGTGTCGTCTTGGCGCCCGTCGTATCGAGGCAATCGTCCATCACATTGACAAGAAACGTTGCGGGTGGAAACGACGTCCCGTGATCGGTCGAGGCGTCCGGGGTCATCTGGATGGAGATGGACCCGCATCGACAAACCGGGTTGGGACAAACGCTCAGGCGCAGCTCGTACTGCTCGTCGGCATGGTCTCCGGAAGAGCAGGTGAATCGATATCTGTCGTTGTCAGGCGCTGGCAGCTTTTCGAGCATTGTTTGTCATCCCCAGGTCGTGCTTGTCTAACGTGTATGGCGCGGTGCGATCCCGCGCTATGAGGCGTTTGTTTCATCGCAACCGACGACACATCCTCCAGCGTCGCCACCCACAAGATCGGCGTCGCCAAGACCGCCTTAGAAGCTGTATGGAAACTCTTCAAAACGCCTGTCCCTGGGCTATTAGCGTCTTCCTCAGCAGGCGAACGTCGTCGTTTCGGGCAGCATTCAGCATCGGGAAACCCGACGAGGGTCGCGTAGGTCATTGATACAGTTTCTTTCAAACAGATTCTTAGCATATCGTACGCAATCCCGCACGATCGAGCTGCCCGATCGACCGATGCGGCGGGCGTGCGAGGAGCCGTCTTCGACAGAGGTAGTATCCTGCCCCGTAACACGCTGCTCCCAACGCCCGACTCCCAGACCGCCCCATGAAGATCGTCCTGGCACCCAACGCATTCAAAGGCAGCATGTCCGCGATGCAGGCCGCCCTGGCCATGCAGCAGGGGGTTCGCGCCGTCGTTCCGAACGCCGAGGTCAGCAAGGTTCCGGTGGCGGATGGGGGTGACGGACTGGCCGAGGTACTGATCGAAGCCTTGAACGGCGAGGCTCGGGTATTCACCGTCCGCGGCCCATTGAACGCGCCGGTGCAGGCGCAGCTGTGCCATGTCGCCGATCTGGAGCTGGCCGCGGTGGAGATGGCCGTCGCCAGCGGTCTGGCACTGCTCGCCCCGGATGACCGCGACCCGACGGTCACGACGACCTATGGAACCGGCGAGCTGATCCGTGCAGCCCTGGACTTGGGCGCCCGACGCATCGTGGTGGGCATCGGCGGCAGCGCGACCACCGATGGCGGCATCGGCATGGCCGCCGCGCTGGGTGTGCGGTTCTTGGATGCATCCGGCAAGTCGGTCGAGCCCGTCGGCGGGGCCCTGGCGCAGATCCGGCGCATCGACGTCAGCGGGCTTGACCCACGCTTGTCCAGCGTGCGCTGCGAGGCGATCTGTGACGTCGACAACCCCTTGGTCGGCCCCCAAGGCGCGGCGGCGATTTACGGACCGCAAAAAGGCGCGACGCCAGCTCAGGTGGAGGCGCTGGACGCCGGGCTGTCGCATCTGGCGGATTGCATCGCCGCCGACCTGGGGCTGGAAGTCAGGGATCTGCCGGGCGCCGGTGCCGCCGGTGGTCTCGGTGCGGGGCTCCATGCCTTTCTCGGCGCGGATCTGCGCCGGGGTGTCGATGTGGTGCTGGATCTCGTGGGGCTGGATGCGCAACTCGCCGGCGCCGATCTGGTGCTGACCGCCGAGGGCCAAATCGACTTCCAGACCGCCTTCGGCAAGGCCCCTGCCGGTGTCGCGGAGCGGGCTAAGGCGCTGGGCGTCCCCTGCATCGCGATCGCCGGCAGCATCGGCGAGCGTATCGGGGCGCTGCATCCCATCGGCATCGATGCCGTTTTTAGTCTCTGTCGCGGGCCCATGCCCCTGGTACAGGCCATGCAGCAGGGACCGGACCTGCTCGCGGCAACCACGGAACAGGTCATGCGCTGCTATTTGAGCGGCCGCGGCACGGCTCGCTCCTGACCAACCCGGCCGGGGCGGACAACGCCCCAGTCATTCACCACCCCGGAGGAAATCGCCATATGGCTTGTCGCGCTGCTGCTTCTATCCATCGACTGGCGTCGCACTGGCCATGACGCTGCCCAAGCGGTTCGATCGGCAGATGCTATCCATGACCGGCTGGGTCGGTGAGGCCATCGTCAGCGCGGCCACCATCATCACCGGAGCCGGCGGCGCCTTCGGCAAGGTGCTACAGAACTCGGGCATTGCGGACGTGATCGGCGACGCCCTCGCCGGCACCCACCTGGGCGTGTGGCTCCCGTTCATCATCGCCGCGGGTATCAAGACCGCTCAGGGCTCATCCACCGTCGCCACCATCACCACCGCCGGCTTGGTCGCGCCGCTGCTGAGCAGCTTAGGCCTGGACGGAGAGACTCAGCGGGCGCTGGCCGTGGTCGCCATCTGCGCCGGTGCCATGATGGTCTCCCACGCCAACGACAGCTACTTCTAGGTGGTTACTCAGTTTTCCGGCATGGACGTCAAGACCGGCTTCACTACCGCCCGTTTGGTTGCGCCGCTGCTCGGCAGCCTAGGCCTAGACGGAGCCCCGTATGCACTTGAATCACTTGCCCGTCCGCCGACACCCCTGGTGCATCAAGCCCTGGTGCGATCGCAACTCATCGGCTCGGGGGGACGTCACTCCGTCGCCTGGCAACTTCGTCCCGCGACAGTATCCTCTCCTCCAGTTGACAATAGTGGCACCGAGCGCTATGCCTTAAGTGTGTGGGAGATGGAAGGAGCTAAGTGATTCACATCGCATATCTCGCACGTCCGCCGCGAGGCTGCGCCTCAGATCCGACGTGACATGATCATCCGGTAACGCAATCGATGTGCCGGTCGAGGAAGGGGGAGATCAGGTCGGGTTCCGCCTCCGGTCAAAGCGGCCGTCGTCGATATGTAGCGTCGTCGCCAGCGGTCTTTTCTATGCCGATTCCAACACTAGGGCGCCGATCCCATTTGCGATCATACCCAGCGTCAGCACGGCGTCGGACAAGAGGTCGAAAGATGCACGATGAACGTAAACATGAACAAGAGGTCCTGAACACCGGCAGCGTACTCAACAAACTCGCGCGGCGATGATGGCGGGGCGGATACGTTACTGGCTGGCTATAGCGTGTGCGCTCTGCGTCACGGTGCTCGCGGTATCGCTCATCCTTCAGCGACCTCCTATCGGCGCAAGCGAGGATATTCCGTCTGCGGAGCATCGGCCCAACGTCATCGTCTACCTGGTCGATACCCTACGGGCGGATCACCTCGGCGTATACGGATACTACCGCGACACCTCGCCAGTGCTGGACCGCTGGGCAAAGGGATCCGTGGTCTTCGAGCGGGCCTATGCGCCCTGCTCCTGGACCAAGCCAAGCATGGTTTCGCTGCTTAGCGGCCTCGACCCGGTCAGCCACGGTGTCGAGGATCGCCTCGACGTGATCCCGGCCCGCGTCAACTTGCTTGCCGAGCGTCTGAAGTCGCTCGGGTATTCGACCTTCGGGGCCGTCACCAATCCGAACGTACTACCGGAATGGGGATTCGGCCGGGGGTTCGACGTCTACGACGACCTGGACTCGGCCGGGCAGGGTACCCGCGCCGATGCCGTCTCGGATTACTTCGCGGCGAAGATCGGGGAGTTCGCCCGGAAACAGCCGTTTTTCCTGTACCTGCACGTTATCGACCCACACTTTCCGTACCAGCCCCCGGCGCCGTTTGACACGCACTTTCCGCGATCGCCCGCGTTCCCGGCGAACATGTCGATCGGCCACTACGATGGAGAGGTCGCGTTCGTCGATTCCCAGTTCGGGCGGATCGTCGACCTGCTGAGTACCCATGGCCTAGACGCTGATACGATGACGATCTTCGTCGCCGACCACGGCGAGGAACTGATGGACCACGGAGGCTTCGGTCACGGCGCTAGCCTCTTCGAGGAGGTGGTGCGGGTTCCACTGGTGATCCGCTTCCCGGAAGGTCTGTACGCAGGAACCCGGGTCGGCGCGCGCGCTTCGCTGCCAGACCTGGTCCCTACGGTGATGAGCGTGATCGGCGAGTCACCACCCTCTGACGTGGACGGTCGCGATCTGACGGGGCTTCTAATGAGCGATGAATCTGCCTCGGCAAACCGGGAGGTCTTCCTCTCGCTGCGCACAACCGGCCCGACCGGCAATCTTGTTCGGGGAGTCATCAGCGGACCTCATAAATACCTGCGTCGCTTGCGATCCGACCGCGACCGAGTCGCTCTACGACATCGAGCAAGATCCGGCAGAGACGAAAGACCTCGCGAGCGAGCGGGCTGATGCTCACCAGCGCTTGGCGGGCTCGCTGGACGCGTACCTAGGCAGGAAATCCAGCGGCATTCATCTGCGTATCGTCAACGATAGTGCGGGCGACGCGACGGACTGCGAGGTGCTGCTGCAGACGACGGGGCGCTTCCTCGAGGCCTCGGGCGTCCGCCTCGAGCCACGGGACCGCTTAGAGCTATCCAACGACGGACAGCGGTTGAAGCTGAAGTGTCGGCTCGAGAACCGACTTCAGATCACCATGACTCAACCTCGCCTGATCCCCGACGAAGATGGCCTGGTCTTCCGGGTTACCCCGCCGGACGCGCGCATCGTCGTGCAACAGCTCCGACTCGGGAACGGTCGAGAACTTCGGCTACGGGCCGGGGCCAGGCGAGCGCTCAAAGCGGTTCCGTTCGCCTTCCAGTCCTTGGATTCGGCGTGGCTGATCCGCGACGTCGGAGAGCTCCTGGCTGACGCCGGCTCGGCGTCCGAGGGCAACGGGCTGGGGGCGTACCTCGGCGTGATCCGGGAGCCTGTGGATCGCAGGGACGAGTTGCCCAAGGAACTGCTCGACCGCTTGCGCTCACTCGGCTACTTAGGCGGCACGGCCGATGTCGACTAGCGATTGCTCGCACGCTCCAGCAGGCGCTTTCGCCAGGCGACGGGAGCGGACGAGGAGCGAGACCCTAAAATCAGGTGGGCTTGGCGCGTTTCCTGTAGAGCTGGGCATCGACCACGCCGGCCATCGCGTCGACGTCGAGGCCACCGCCGAGAAATTCCGCAATGCGTTGTGCCTGCTCCGTGGGATTCGCGATGGCCTGCCCGTAGTCGACGTCCAAGTGCTTGAAGTGACTGGTGTGTTCAAGCAGGTAGGCGGCGCGCCAGAGGTCCTCGTCGAACAGCTCGCGCAGGCGCCCGTCTGCAACGCTGGTCTGCTCGCCGCGCCGCTTGAGCATCGTGGACTGGGAGGCGAGCACCTCATCGAGATTGCGACGGATGAAGACGACCTTGTAGTTGTGCCTCCTCGGTAATTCCTTCAGCAACGTGGAGACGACCTTGATGCCCTTGCCCCGCGCCTGGCGCAACCAGCACTTGTCGGACTCCCGAGGCAAGTCCTTGACACGCTCGAACTCGAAGTAGCCCTTGGGGTTATCCTCGTCGGCGGTGCGAAGACCGTCAGTCAGCAGCTCCACGCCACCCGCATTGAGCATCTGCATCAGCATTGACGTCCCGGAGCGGGGCAAGCCCGAGACGACCACGATGGGAGCACCGTAGCGTAAACGCCGGAAAAGCCGAACCAACAACTTCATGTGCGCGAGTTTCTCACAGGTCGACTTGACAGCCCCCTCACCGTTATCCATCGGAAATGCCGCGGCTGCTAATCCCGAGCGTTCGGGATGCGGCCTGGCGCTCATGCTTCGATCGGCGTTGGGTCTATCCTTCGCCGGGAGGCCTTCCGCCCCCACCTCGGGTCGTTCGCCAGAGACCAAGCCTCACGACGAAATCCAGAGCGCAGCGAACTCGTTGACGCGTAGACGCTTGCCAGCAGCGAGCTGCGTTACTCTGGCGTTCACCCTTGGTCTCGCAGTGGCGTCACCCGCGGCCGCCTACATCGGTCCCGGCGCGGGCTTCGCCCTGGTGTCCTCGGTCGGCATCGTCGTCGTGACGATGCTAATGGCGATGCTGTCGCTGCTGATTTGGCCGTTCCGCTCGGCGTGGCGGTTGATCATCCGGGGCAAGGTCGCCCGTCCCTGGGCCAAGCGCCTGATCGTGTTGGGCTTCGACGGCCAGGACGCCACCCTGACCGAGCGCTTTATGGCCGAGGGCAGGCTCCCCAACTTCGCGAGGCTGAGAGCAATGGGGTGTTACAGCCGGCTGCGCACCACGTTCCCCGCGATCACGCCCGTGGCATGGTCGACGTTCAGCACCGGCACCGGCCCTGGCCGGCACGGCATCTTCGACTTCCTCGAGCCCGATCGGCGCTCGTACCTGCCCGTCCTGTCCTCGGTGCGAATCGGCAGCGTCCAGCGCGTTCTGAAGATCGGCAGCTGGCGCATCCCGCTGCAAAAGCCCGAGATACGCTTGCTGCGCAAGTCGAAGACCTTCTGGAAAGTCCTCGCCGAAAAGAACGTGTGGAGCACCATCCTGCGCATGCCCGTCACCTTCCCGCCCGAGCGCTTCCGAGGGGCGCAGCTGAGCGCGATGTGCACTCCTGACCTGCTAGGGACCCAGGGCACCTTCCTTCTCTACACGACCCGCAAGTCGAAGGCGAAGTTCAAAGAGGGGGGCATCCGCATCGAGCTACCACGCAACAGCAACGGCACCGGGCATCGTTTCGAGACGGCGATCCGTGGCGCCGAGAACGCGTTCCGCGAGGGCAATCGTCCACTGGAGATTCCCCTGCGCATCCGCGTCGACCGAGAGGCGCAGCGCACGCGCGTCGAGACCAACGGCAAGGTCACCGAGCTCCGCACGGGTCAACTCAGCCCCTGGGTGGCATTGACGTTCCACGCGGCCCCTGGAGTGAACGTTTCGGGACTCTGCCGGATGCTAGTCACCGAGGCCGACGAGGAGTTCTCGCTCTACGTCAGCCCTATCAGCATCGACCCGGAGAAGCCGGCGATGCCCATCTCCCACCCGTCCTACTATTCGACCTACCTCGCCAAGTTGATCGGCCCCTACTCGACCCTGGGCCTAGCCGAGGACACCTGGGCACTCAACGAGGGCGTGATCGACGACGATGCCTTCCTGACGATGACCCTCGACGTCGAGGAGGAGCGCGAACGGATGTTCTGGCGGGGGCTCGACCGGCTACGCAGGGGCAGCCTGGTCTGCGTCTTCGACGCCACAGACCGGGTACAGCACATGTTCTGGCGCTACACCGAGGCGGATCACCCGGCGGTGCGCGAGCAGGACGCAAAGCACGCGAACGCCATCGAGGAGATGTACGTCCGCAACGACAAGCTCGTCGGCCGGGTCCTCGAGCGACTGCGCAAGGACGACCTGCTGATGGTTGTCTCGGACCACGGTATGACGTCTTTCCGGCGTGGCTGCAACATGAACCGCTGGCTGTACGAGAACGGGTATCTGGCCCTGAAGGCCGGGACCGACGGCTCTTCGGAATGGCTACAAGACGTGGACTGGGAGGCGACCCGCGCCTACGTTGTGGGCTTGACCGGGATCTTTCTCAATATCAGGGGGCGCGAGGCGTGCGGCGTCGTGGAGCCCGGTGAGCCAGCCCAGGCCCTCAAGCAGGAGCTGATGCAAAGGCTCGGCGGTCTGATTGACGAAGAGAAGGGGGAGCGCGCCATCAACGAGGTCTTCGAGACCTCGGCGATCCACCATGGTCCCTACCTGGGCCGCGGCCCGGACCTGATCGTAGGCTACAACCACGGCTACCGCCACTCTTGGGATTGCACGTCGGGCGTCATCATTGGCAAGGTGTTCGAGGACAACGTCAAGGCCTGGAGCGGTGACCACTGCGTCGATCCCCGCCTGGTGCCCGGCATCCTCTTTTGCAGCAAGGCCATCGATGAGAAGGACCCCACGCTTGTCGATATCGCCCCTACGGTGCTGCAAGCTGTTCGGCCTCGAACCGGAGGACTACATGGAGGGCAAGCCGCTGTTCCACCGCAATCCGTTCGCCGGCAGGGACGGCACGGAGCGCGAGGCATGAGCACTCTGCAAATCGCCGACGAGGCGCTCCGCTCGCGTGTTGTGGTCGGTAGCGACGACGAGGGATCCCAGGACATTGGCTCTGCCATGTCCTCGGCGCATCGGCGTCCGCGCGCGACCGACGCGATGCTGCGTTGCCTCCGCCTCGCCGCGTTGGTCCGGGTGACGGTAGTCATTGCGGTCGCCGTGGGGCTGTCCGTTGGATGCAGCGACCCTCGGCTCGAGCCTGAGGCGGAGGGCAAACGGGTGATCGTCCTGGGCTTCGACGGCATGGACTACCGCCTAGCCCGGCGTTTCATGGATGACGGCCGCATGCCGAACCTCAAGCGGCTGGCCGAGATGGGCCACTTCCAGCCCCTCGCAACCGCGGTACCACCGCAGAGCCCCGTCGCCTGGTCCAACTTCATCACGGGCCTAGACTCCGGTGGACACGGCATCTTCGACTTCATGCACCGCGACCCCGCGACGATGATTCCCTACCTCTCCACAAGCCGTGCCGCAGGCACCGGGCGCAACCTGAAGCTCGGGCGCTACCAGATCCCCCTGGCCCGCGGCCGCTTCGAGCTGCTGCGCCGCGGCGAGGAATTCTGGAAGGTGCTCGAGGAAAACGGGGTTCAAACGACGATCATCCGCATGCCGGCGAACTTCCCGCCTTCCGGAACGGCGACCTTCGAGGTTTCGGGCATGGGCACCCCCGACATCCTCGGTACCTACGGGATTTTCTCGTTCTATACCTCTCAGCCGTTCCTCTACGAGGGCAAGGGTCTCAGCGGCGGAAAGGTCTACCCCGTGGCCATCGACGACGGCGTCGTGGAGGGCACCCTGTACGGCCCCGACAATCCCTTCCTCGTGGGCGATCAGAAGGTCACTGCCAGTTTCACCGCGTTCATCGATCCCGATCAGCCCGTGATCAAGCTCGTGGTGGGCGACGAGAAACGGGTGCTAAAGGTCGGAGAGTGGAGCGACTGGGTGCCCATCAGCCTCGACATGGTGCGCACGCAGAGCATCCCGGTCGAGGCGTTGTTCTATCTCAAGTCAGTGAATCCCGTTTTCGAGCTCTACGTCAGTCCGCTGAACCTCGATCCCTTCGCCCCGGCGATGCCCATCTCGACGCCGAACTCATACGCGAGGAAGCTGGCAGAGGCCTCGGGGCGGTTCTACACCCAGGGAACCCCCGAGGACACCAACGCCCTCGTGGGCGGCATCCTGAGCCGGGAGGAGTTTCTGGAGCAGGCGCACATCGCCGGACGCGAGCTGATCCGGCAATATGAGACGGTGCTGGGCAACTTTGACCAGGGACTGCTCTTCTACTACTTCGGCAATCTGGACCAGATCTCCCACATGATGTTTCGGCCCCTCGACCCAGAGCACCCGGCCTATGACGCGGAGAAAGACGCGCCCTTCGCCCACGTCATTCCCGACGTCTACGCCGAGCTTGACGGCGTCGTGGGCGCTACGCTCGAACGCATGGGGCCGAACACGACCCTGGTCGTGATGTCCGACCATGGCTTCGCGAGCGTTCGCCGCCAGTTCAACCTCAATGCCTGGCTGCGGGAAAACGGCTTTCTCGCTGTCCTCGACCCGTACTTGGAGCAGGATCCGGGGTTGTTTCTGAACGTGGACTGGTCACGCACCCGCGCCTACGGTCTGGGCCTCAACGGGCTCTACATCAACCTGCGGGGTCGCGAACGGAACGGCGTCATCGCGCCGTCGGACCGGAAGGCGTTGATGGACGAGATTTCACAAGAACTGTTGGCCACGATAGATCCCAAGACCGGGCTCCCCGTGGTCACCAAGATGTACGCGCGCGAAGAGACCTACCAAGATCGCGGCCAACTAGAGATCGGGCCCGACCTGCAGGTTGGCTATGGCCCCCACATGCAGTGTTCCGGGGACTCCGCCCTGGGCAAGGTAAGCGGCGAGGTCCTGGCCGACAACCTCGACGAGTGGAGCGGGAACCACGCCATGGACCACGAACTCGTGCCCGGCGTATTATTCACGAGCCGTCCATTGAAGCAGCCGGTCGAAGATCTGCAACACCTCGCCGCGGCGATCATCGCGGAGTTTGGCATCAGGGATTTCCCGCGCGCGCAGGCCACCGCGGCGCAGACGACCGCCGTCGACTGACCCGAGGAGAACGCGAAAATGTTCGGATCACGCAAGGTCAAGCTGGACAAGGCGCTGGTAGAGAAGGTCGAGAAGTACGCGCGCATCGCGGGCTATTCGTCCCCGTCCGAGCTCATCACCCACGCACTCGAAAAGGAGCTCTCGAAGCTGGAAGGCGCCGACTCCGAGGAGGAGATCAAGAAGCGTCTGCGCGGGCTGGGCTACATCTCCTAGGTCGACGCGGACAGACCAGGAAACCACAGAGACTCTGAGTACACCGGGGGCGCCTTGTCCGTTATCAATGCCGTTCTGAGGCCGCTGTTCGACGGATTACTTTATCCGTTCCGAGGCATGAACGCGTTCGTAGGCGTGACCCTCGTGTCGCTGATCGTTGCGATGGTCATGCTAGTCATCTTCAAGCGCGCGTCAGACCAGCACGCGCTCGAACAGGTCAAGAGAAAGATCCAGGGCTGCCTGTTCGAAATCAGACTCTTAGGCGACGACCCGCGAGCCATCCTACGAGCCCAGTCCGAGATCTTTCGGCACAGCCTCAGCTGGATCAAACTCGGCCTGATGCCGATGGTGTGGATCCTGCCTCCGCTGGTGCTAGTGATCGCACAGCTGCAGTCCCACTATGGCTACCAAGTCCCCGCTCCTGGAGACACCTTCGTCGTAGAGGCCCAGCTCACGGAAGTCGCGGCATCCTCCCTCGAGGGGCGCCGCCCCGACGTAGCCTTGCAGGGCGGCGGCGACGGCCTCGTCATCAAGACTCCGGCGGTGTGGATCCCCGCACAGCGTCGGCTGGCCTGGCGTGTCGAGCTGCGTTCACCTGGCGACTATGAGCTAACGCTAAGCCTCGCCGGCGCCACCGCCACGAAATCCTTCGATGCGCGCCCCCAGCTCGTCCGTCGCTCACCGCTCAGGGTGCGCAGCGGCTTCCTCGATCAGCTGCTGTACCCGGCCGAGCCTCCCCTGCGCGTCGACGGTCCGTTCCAGTCTGTTAGCATCAGCCTTAACGACGCCGACCTGCAGATTCCTGGCCTGGGTTGGAGTACACACTGGACGGTCTCCTTCTTCGTCCTATCGATCGTCTTCGCTTTCGCACTGAAGAGGACCTTTGGAGTGAAGATCTAGCGAATACCACCCTCTGGGCAGGGTCAATACCGAGGCCGGATGCTTGCGAGGAAAGGTGCCCCGCAGCGCTGCTCGGGTGAGCTTCATCCACCGCCTCGGTTCCGCCTGTGCGTTGGCGATCCGAGCGCACCTGTCCTAATCGTTCATCGCCGTCGGCTCGAACCGTTGGTCGAAACGCCGGCCTTCGGAATCGACGACATGGACCTCGAACGCCCCGTCGGCGTCGCCTTCGGGCATGAAGCCGAAGATAATGGCGGGGTCTTCGCTGATGGAGATATCGGTGGTGACCTTGAACAGCAACTCGCCCTGGTAGCTGACCTCGATGTTGCGAATGTAGTCGGCGGGGATGTAACTGCGCTTGATCTGATCGAACTGCAGGCCGGAGTTGTTAGGGTGCTTGATCAACAGCTTGGCCAGCAGCGGGCTGTCCGGTTGCAGTTCCGGCACGATCAGCTTCATCTTGCCCAGGTTCGCCATGGCCGCGGACGGGTCCTTTTGCGCCGGTGCCGAACAGCCGCCGGAGGCCTTAACGTAGTTGGCGGTCATGTAGAGCGCACCGTCGTTGAGTTCCGCCAGCACGCGGACATTGGTGTAGGCATTGACGCGGATGCGGGTGGAGATGATGTCCCAGGCACGCTCGCCGGGAAACTCGAACACCGCGGCAACCGGCGACGGGTTGTTGTCGATGACCAAATACATCCCCTTGATGTAGCGCTCCGGGGTCTGCTCCAGTTTGGAGACGATATCGATGGGGACGACCGCGGCGTCGAGCGCCCGGTAGGGGGTGGTCAGTCCGATCACATCCGCGCCGTCGTCGACGCGCCGATCGCCGAACAGTTCGTGCTTGATCTGCAACCACCTGGCGTCGGACTGCTCCTGCGCGCAAGCGCTGCTGCCGGCGCCCAACAGGAGCCCGCCAGACAGCAGAAAAAGCAGCACCATCAGACTGTATCGATGACGGTCACCGTTGCGCACCGGACGTGCCAAATCTGAAACGGACATGGGGCGATCTCTCCAGCAGTGGCCCTCGAACGAAGGCGTATCCCCGACATTCTCCAAGTTCGATGCCAAGCGCCCTACTCCCATTCCAGTTCGACATAGGCGGCGGTGACGTTGCGGCCGTGATAGTCGTCGAACAGCAGCCAATCGTCGCGTTGGTCCCCGGCGACGGTGCGCACGGCGCTGGAGAGATCGCCGCCGGCGCGTAGTTGCCCCCGCACCCCGTCGGCGATCGCCTCCAGATAGGCCCGCTGCTTGGCCAGCGCCCCCTTCCAATCGCTGCCATGGGGACCATGCCCCGGTACGACGGACGACGCTTGCGCGGCGGACAACTGGTCAATGACCCCGAGCCAGCCCAGCAGGCTGCCGTCGATGACCGGGACGCGCTCGACGAATAGCAAGTCCGACAACCAAAGGACGCCGCTGGAGCGGTCCAGCACCGATAGATCGTTGTTGGTGTGGGCGGTGGGATAGCCGCGCAGCTCCAGCACGCGCCCGCCCAGGTCGAGTTCCAGCGTCTCCCCAGCCGCCACACCGACGGTCGGCATCGCCACCCGCGAGCCCTGAGCCTGCGCGCCGATGTGCTCCAACGCCCCTGTGACGTAGAACTCCTGTCGCCGCACCAGGGCATCGGGCAGATTGGCATGCCCGATCACCTCGACCCCGGCATCCGCGAAAACCCCGGAGCCAAGCACATGGTCCGGGTGCATGTGGGTCAGGATCAGGTAGGCGACGGGCAAATCCGTGGTGGTCCGCACCGCAGCGAGCAACGCCTCGCCTTCCGCCCGACTGCCACCGGCATCGATGACCGCGACACGCTCGTTGCCGACGATGAATCCCAGGTTGGCGATGTGGCCCAGGTTGTGCGCGTCGGCGACCTCCTGTACGCCGGGGCGCAAGTAGACGCCGGGCGCGATCTCCGTGACCTCCAGTGCTGTCAGCACCGGTTGCGCAGTTCCTTGCGTGCCCACTTGGACGCCATCCTCCGCCCAGGCCCAGGTCGGCGACAGCAGCCAGAGCGCCAACAACGACAGCGCGAATCGAGCAGAGTGGTATTGGTGCACGTGGAGGCTCTCCCTGGGTGAAGGCGAAGATGAGCGGAACCGCCTGTGCGTGGGGGTCCAGAGACTGTGACAGACCACGCTGAGGACCATGCCGGAGCCTTCGAAACAGAGACCGTCGGCGGCAGCCGGACCCTACGCAACTCACATGCCAGAGTGAACCAACTGGCCCACTATTTGCTGACCTGTGCAGAAACGAAGATCCAAGCACCCGACAGCCTCGGGCCGTGACCCAAGCAACCCAGGAGTCAGCACCTTGTCCCGCAACGCAGAGCCGCTACAAAAGCCCTTGGGCCGAAATCGACGCGGTCGGCCGAAGGGGCGCGCCGTCGACCCCGAGGCACTGGCCGAGGTCCGCGCCCTGCTCAACGGCGCGCCGCGCGACCGGGATTTGCTGATCGAGCACTTGCATCGCATCCAGGACCATCACGGCTATCTATCCGCCCCATACCTCGTAGCGCTGGCGGCGGAGATGGGCCTGGCAACTACCGAGGTCTACGAGGTGGCGACGTTCTATCACCACTTCGACGTGGCCAAGGAGGGGCAGACACCACCACCGCCGCTGACCGTGCGCGTCTGCGACTCCATCAGTTGCGCGCTGGCCGGTGCCGAGGAACTGATCGCGGCACTGACCGCGGCAGTGGCGCAGGCCCCCGGAGACGGCATCCGCATCCAGCGTGTTCCCTGTGTCGGCCGCTGTGCCGAGGCACCCGTCGCGGTCGTGGGGCAGAATCCGGTGTTACACGCCACCGCCGAGACGGTCCAAGCGCTGGTGACCACCGGCGCCACGCAAGACGCGATCCCGCCGGCGATTCGCTACGACAACTATCGGGCCGAGGGCGGCTATGCGCTGTTGCGCGCCGTCCATGCGCAATCGACTGCCGACCCATCCGGCAGCGACGCGCCGCCGGAACTCAGCGCTGAGCGCATCGTTGCCCTGCTCGACGACTCCAAGCTGCGCGGTCTCGGCGGCGCCGGCTTCCCGACCGGGCGCAAGTGGCGCATCCTGCGCGACCAGCCGGCGCCGCGTCTGATGGCCATCAACATCGACGAGGGCGAGCCCGGCACCTTCAAGGACCGGCATTTTCTGGAGACCGACCCGCACCGCTTTTTCGAGGGCATGCTGATTGCGGCCGAGGTGGTCGGGATCGACGCCATCTACGTCTATCTGCGCGACGAGTACGCCGGCATCCGCGCGCTGCTGGAGCAGGAACTCGATGCGCTACGCGCCGATCCGCCCTGCCCGCTGCCGACCATCCATCTGCGACGCGGCGCCGGCGCCTACATCTGCGGCGAAGAATCCGCGATGATCGAATCGCTGGAGGGCAAGCGCGGCATGCCGCGGCTGCGTCCGCCCTACGTCGCCGAGGTCGGCCTGTTCGGCCGCCCGACGCTTGAGCACAACATGGAGACGCTGTACTGGGTGCGCGACCTGCTGGAGCGCGGCGCGGACTGGTTCGCAAGCCAGGGCCGCAACGGCCGCTCGGGGCTGCGCGCCTTCTCGGTCAGCGGCCGGGTGCGCAAGCCCGGCGTGCATCTGGCACCGGCCGGCATCACGCTGCGCGAGCTGATCGACGAGTTCTGCGGCGGCATGCTTGAGGGCCACACCCTTTACGGCTACTTTCCCGGCGGTGCCTCCGGCGGCATCCTGCCTGCCTCGCTGGCGGACGTGCCGTTGGATTTCGACACGCTACAGCCCCACGGCTGCTTCATCGGCTCGGCGGCGATCATCGTCTTGTCGCAGCACGACAGTGCCCGCCAGGCGGCGCTGAATGCGATGCGCTTCTTTGAGCACGAATCCTGTGGCCAATGCACGCCATGCCGCGAGGGCACCGCGAAGGCCGCTGCGCTGATGCAGGCGTCGAACTGGGATCAGCCCTTGCTCGACGACCTGTGCGCGGTGATGACCGACGCCTCCATCTGCGGGCTTGGCCAAGCCGCGCCCAACCCGCTGCGGTGCGTGATGCAGTACTTCCCCCAGGAGCTAACCGATGCCGAGCATGGCTGATTCCCCGACCGTTAACTTCACACTCGACGGCGAGGCCATGACCGCGTTGCCGGGCGAGACACTGCTCACGGCGGCCAAACGCCATGGCGTTGCCATCCCGCAGCTGTGCGCCAAGGACGGGTTGCGCCCGGACGGCAACTGTCGCGCCTGCGTGGTCGAGATCGAAGGCGAACGCGTGTTGGCGCCGTCCTGTTGCCGCCAGCCGAGCGACGGCATGGTCGCCCACAGCAGCAACGAGCGCGCACGCAAGTCCCAGCGGCTGGTGGTCGAGTTGCTCAAGGCGGATATGCCGGAGACCGCCTACAGCGTCCACAACGAGCTGGACGATTGGGCCGGCTTCCTGCAGGTCGGCACCTCGCGCTTCCCGCGTCGCGAGCAGCCAGCGGCGGATGTCAGCCACCCGGCCATCGCCGTCAACCTGGACGCCTGCATCCGCTGCACCCGCTGCCTGCGCGCCTGCCGCGAGGAACAGGTCAACGGCGTCATCGGCTACGCCCGCCGCGGCGATCAGGCCAGCATCGTATTCGACCTGGAAGACCCGCTCGGCGCCAGCAGCTGTGTCGGCTGCGGCGAGTGCGTGCAGGCCTGCCCCACCGGTGCCTTGATGCCGGCGGGCGGCGTCGGACTCGAAGCGCCGCAACGCTCGGTGGACTCGATCTGTCCCTATTGCGGGGTCGGCTGCCAGCTGACCTATCACGTCAGCGACAATCGCATCCTGCACGTCAGCGGTCGCGACGGCCCCGCCAATCAGGGCCGACTCTGCGTCAAGGGCCGCTATGGCTTCGACTACGCGCACAACAGCGGCCGACTGACGGTTCCGCTGATCCGGCGCGACGACGCCCCGAAGCGGGCGGAGCTGGCGCTGGATTTGGACAACCCCTACGCCGACTTCCGCGAGGCCACCTGGGACGAGGCCATGGCCCGCGCCGCCGGCGGTCTCAAGGCCATCCGCGACAATCATGGCGCCAACGCACTCGCCGGCTTCGGCTCCGCGAAGGGCTCCAACGAGGAGGCCTATCTGTTCCAGAAGCTGGTCCGCACCGGCTTCGGCACCAACAACGTCGACCACTGCACGCGTCTGTGCCATGCCTCCTCCGTGGTGGCGCTGCTGGAGATGATCGGCTCCGGCGCCGTCTCGAACCCGGTGCGCGACGCCGCCCACGCCGAGGTGATCTTCATCATCGGCTCCAACACCACGGTCAATCACCCGGTGGCGGCGACCTTCTTGAAGAACGAGGTGCGCCGCGGCAAGACGCTGATCGTGCTTGATCCCCGCCGCACGCCGATCGCCGAGCACGCCACCCACTACCTACAGTTCAAGCCGGATACCGACGTCGCGCTGCTCAATGCCCTGATGCACGCCGTCATGGAGCAAGGGTTGGTCGACCAGGCCTTCGTCGACGCCCGCACCTCCGGCTTCGCGGAGCTCGCGGAACACCTGAAGCCCTACACGCCGGAGAAGATGGCGCCCATCTGCGGCATCGACGCCGCCACCATCCGCGAGGTCGCACGGGTCTATGCCGGCTCCGCGGCGTCGATCATCTTCTGGGGCATGGGCATCTCCCAGCACGTGCACGGTACCGACAACTCCCGCGCGCTGATCTCGCTGGCGTTGATGAGCGGCCAGATCGGGCGCCCAGGCACCGGGCTGCATCCGCTGCGCGGCCAGAACAACGTGCAGGGCGCCTCCGACGTCGGCCTGATCCCGATGGTCTTTCCCGACTATCAGCGGGTCGATAACCCCGAGGTACGGGCGCGCTTCGAAGCACTCTGGGGCCAGACCCTGGACCCGAATCCGGGCCTCACCGTGGTCGAGATCATGCACGCCGTCACCGACCCCGACCCGGCCCGACGCATCCGCGGCATGTACATCATGGGCGAGAACCCGGCCATGTCGGACCCCAACCTCAACCACGCGCGCACCGCCCTGTCGAAGCTGGAGCACCTGGTCGTCCAGGACATCTTCATGACCGAGACCGCCTGGTACGCGGACGTGATCCTGCCCGCCTCCGCATTCCCGGAAAAGACCGGCAGCTTCACCAACACCGACCGCCGCGTGCAGCTCGCCAGGCAGGCCCTGGCCCCACCCGGACAGGCACGCCAGGACCTGGACATCATCATCGACATGGCCCGCCGGCTCGACCTCGACTGGCACTACCAGGGCCCGCCGGATGTCTTCGCCGAGATGCGCCAGGCCATGCCCAGCATCGCCGGTATCAGCTGGGAGCGCCTCGAAGAACAGGGCTCGGTGACCTATCCCTGCGAATCCGAATCAGACCCCGGGCAGCCGGTCATTTTTATCGACGACTTCCCAACCGCCGACGGCCGGGCGCGCTTCGTGCCGGCGCCCTTCACCAACGCCGACGAGCTGCCCGACGACGAGTATCCCTGGGTGCTGATCACCGGCCGGCTGCTGGAGCACTGGCATACCGGCTCCATGACAAGGCGCGCCAGCGTGCTCGACCAGATCGAGCCGGACCCGGTGGCGATGCTGCACCCGGACGACCTGATCAAGGCTCGGCACCCGCGCCGGCGAGCACGTCCGGCTCAGCTCCAGGCGCGGTAGCATCATCGCCTTCGCCGGCGCCGATCCGGGCCTGCAACCAGGCCAGGTGTTCCTGCCCTTCTGCTACCATGAGGCGGCGGCGAACCTGCTCACCAACGCGGCGCTGGACCCGGCGGCCAAGATTCCGGAGTTCAAGTTCTGCGCCTTGCAGGTGGCGGCGGCATGAATGGCGCGCGGATCGGGCGATCGCGGGTCCTCGCTTGGGTCCTGTCGTGGGGTTTGCTGACCGCAAGCCTGCTTGCCACCGCACAGGCCCAGTCGACACTGGCGGTGCTGGACTTCGAGCTCAACGACCTGACGCTGTTGCCGAACACCGACGCGGAGCGCGAACGCACCGCATCCCTGCGGCCGATGCTGGAACAGGCACTGCGTGAGGCCGGCGACGTCCAGGTCGTCGAGATCGATCCCGCCGCCATCGGCGAGGCCGATGCTGCCTTCGGTTACCTGTTCGAACACCCGGAGGTGACCGCCCGGCTCGGCGCCGCCAACGGCGCCGACTGGGTCGTCGTGGGTCGCCTGCACAAGCCCAGCTACCTGTTCGTCTACCTGATGGCGCGCCTGGTGGATACCCGCACCGGCGAGGTCGCCGAGGACCTGCTGGTGGAGATCAAGGGCCAGCAGGACGTCGTCAGCCGCAAGGGCGTTGAGCGCCTTGCGCAAAAGCTCTCGACCAGGCTGCGCGCAGGTCCGGCAGAGCGCTAACACTCCGCTGCGAACATGCCGAAACCAGCCGCAGGAGATTGTGAAAGTATTCTCTGTAGGCTGGGTTGAGGAACGAAACCCAGCGTCGACCGCGCCGTAACGCGTTGAAAGCTGGGTTTCGCAAGCTCAACCCAGCCTACAACATGACGCCGAATCAGCATGGCGCCGAATACTTTCACGGTCTCGCGGTTGTGGGAGCGATTTGCAATCGCGACCGCCGCGACGGAGATGGTCGCAACTACAACTCGCTCCCACGGCACCGCGGGTTGCCCCAACGTTCTCCGACCTTCCGCCGCGGTGCACGAGCACTGGAAGCGCCCGTTTTCCAACCGGCGCGTGTCACCGCGACACGGTACTTTTGCGTCGGCAGCACCGAAGGGCGAAGCGCACGCACGGCCCGTGCAGCAGCGCCGACTGGAAGTCGGCGGTCCCAGTCCTTTAGACCAGGCGAATAATGTGCCTGAATCTCCGACCCCCTACTCCCTGTACTCAACCGCATGCCCAAGCCAACCACCGCCTACATCGCCATCGGCTCCAACATCGAACCACGCGACAACATCCGCCGCTGCCTGGACCTGCTCGGCAGTCTCCCGGACACCCACCTCGTCGCCGAGTCCGCCTGGTATGCGACCAAACCCTGGGGCATCGAGACCCAGCCCAACTTCATCAATCTCGTCGTCGCCCTGTCCACCGCGCTGTCCGTTCAAGACCTGCTGCGGCACACCCAGGCCATCGAGCAGCGACTCGACCGCGTCCGGGCCATCAAGAACGGCCCGCGTACCATCGATCTGGACATCCTCTTGTTCGGCGATGCCGTCGTCGATGCCCCGGACCTGCGCATCCCCCACCCTGCCCTGCTCGAGCGCGACTTCATGCTCAGCCCGTTGCTAGACATCGCCGCCGACGTACAACACCCGGTCGAGCGGCAACCGCTGCGCGAACTGACCGAGCGCATCCGCTATAGACAGATCATCGAACGGCTGCCATGACCCTGCTGCCATGAGTTGGCTACCACGGGACTTCGTCACCACCGCCGAGGGTCTTGTCTTTGCGGTGGTCGATTACAGCGACGACGAGCCGCGGATACCCTGTTTTCTGCGCTATCGCACGACACCGGACGGCAGCCTGCAAAAGCTCGCCACCGACGCCGCGAACGCATTGCTAGGCGAGTCGCACCCAAAGTACCTCTACCGCTGCGAACGCCGCCAGGCCGCCCTGCACGGCGTGCGTCCGGCAGATGTCGTCAGGCACCTGAAACCCCGCCAGCGCGTGCGCGAACTGCTCGGCAAACAGGCCGACAACGACCCGTTCGAGGCGCGGGCCGTACGGCTGGTGCAGGCGCTGGCCCAACAGGGTGTCGCGAGCGAAAACGTCGGCATCACCGGCTCGCTGCTGGCGGGCTGTCACCGCGCCGATTCGGATATCGACCTGGTGATCTATGACGAGGCCGCGTTCCGACAGGCGCGCGAAGCCGTCCCGCGGCTGATCGGTCGGGGCGTCTGCACAGACCTAGACAATGCCGCCTGGGCGGACGCGTATCGGCGACGGGGCTGCGCCCTGGACTTCCAGACCTTTCGCTGGCATGAGGCGCGAAAGCACAACAAGGCGCTGTTCGAGGGCATCAAGTTCGACCTGAGCCTGATCCACGAAACCCCGGTATTCGCAGTAACGCGACAGACCTGGCGCAAGCTCGGCGCAATCCGGCTCATAGCTACCGTGAACGACGACCGGGGAGCCTTCCACTACCCAGCCCGGCTCGGTATCGACCATCCGGACACCGGCGAGGTGCTCGCATACACCGCCACCTACACCGGTCAAGCGCAGACCGGAGAGCGGATCGAAGTCAGTGGGACAGCTAGAACAGGCCGCCGATGGCACGCAACGCATCATCGTTGGCAGCGACCGCGAGTCTGCGGACCAGTTTGTTCGGGTGCTGTGGCCGACGTTGCCGTAGCGGATGCTCCGCGCAAGCTCCGGTGAGGAGAAGTCGGAGGCAAGAAAGTCGGGGTCCCGTCGTTTGCGGCCACCCGGCCTTTTTCTAGGCTAGACTTGGAAACATGGCCAGACCCCTTGGCCTCGAATTCGTCGGTGCACTTTACCATGTTACCAATCGCGGAGATGAGCGGGAGGCGATCTGGCTTGCTGATGGCGACCGCCGGTTGTTTCTCGATGTCTCGGCCGGTGTTTGGGGGCGGTTCAATTGGGCGGCGCATGCCTACTGCCTGATGACCAACCACTACCACCTGCTGGTGGAGACCCCGGACACGAATCTGGCCAAGGGTATGCGGCAACTCAACGGCGTCTACACGCAGCGCTTCAACCGAAGCTACAATCGTTCAGGGCATGTGTTCCAAGAGCGCTACAAGGCGATCCTGGTGCAAAAGGAGGCGTATCTGCTGGAACTGGCGTGCTAGGTGGTGCTCAATCCGGTGCGGCCGCGGATGGTGCACACGGCTGCCGATTGGTCCTGGAGCAGCTACCGGGCCATGATCGGTGAGGAAACGGCGCCGGAATGACTGGAGACGCGGACAATCCTCGCCGCCTTCGATGAGACGGAGTCCGAGGCTGTCGCGCACTACGCCCGATTCATCGCTGAAAGAAAGAGCCAACCTGCCCTCTGGGAGCAACTGAGAAATCAGATGTTCCAGCCTGACAGCTTCGTGGAGTTGATGCGGCGACAACTGCCGCAGCACCGCGATCTCCGCGAGATCCCGCACCAGGCTTCGCCGCAAGGCTTGCTACCAACGCTGGTGCCTTAAGGCGTCTACGATGTGGACAACAATGTCCGCTTCGTTATGCTCGGCACCTCGCGCCAAGCCAGCAACTTCGTCTGCGATGCAACCGTGCTCGCCTGGGAGGGTCTCTTCCGTGCGATGTACACGGATGCCGCCGAGCTGCCGCTGTGTGGCTCCGCCGGCACAAGGCGGGCGCCCAGTTTTCACAACTAACAGAGGAGTCATATGCGATGTACGGATTTTCCACGACACTGAAGATCACATTCGATGAAGCCGTCGCCCGTGTCACCGCGGCACTGAAGGTAGAGGGTTTCGGCGTGCTGAGCGACATCGACGTCAAGGCCACGCTGGAGAGCAAGTTGGGGATCGAGAAGCGGCCCTACCGCATCCTCGGCGCCTGCAATCCCCCGCTCGCCAATCGGGCACTGGAGGCGGAGCCCGACATCGGGCTGCTGCTACCCTGCAATGTGGTCGTGCGCGAAGACGCCGACGGCACCGTCGTCGTCGCCTTCATGGACCCGGAGGCCGTTCTGCAACTCGTCGATCGAACCGAGGTGGCTGAGATCGCGTCGGAGGTTAGGCAGCGGATGGAACGGGTACGCGATGCTCACAACGCCATCTGAAGTGACTCGAAAGTGGCGGTTTCTGTCAAATTTCATATCATCTTGCTTTTTGCTTACTTTTTAGCCCGTCTTCGGTGCCGCGCGAACCGTTGCACAGCGCGACTATGCGCCGGTTATTGCTCCTTAGAAGACAAACGAAAATTCGGGGCAATCTGGTGTGAACGTCTCCGGCAATCGCCTAATTCCCCATGATGCGGGAGCGCATGCGGCGCCTGGGGTTGGTGGAACTGCAGCAGCAGAAGCAGTCGGAAGCGGACGGTCGTGGTCGCGGCCGATATGCATCGGCCCTGGGAACCATCGCCGCGTCGCGCCTTGGGCCTGTTCGACCGCATGCACCTCGCCCGCGCCGTTCGCTGCAGCAGAACCGGCGCATGGCCGCCTGAAAGTGCGGGGTGATCACAGCCGACGCAGGACCCGTACCCAAATTGCGCGGAGACCGTGAGTCAGGGATGATGTCCCACGCCCCGATCAGAAGCGGGCAAAACGCGGTAAATAGGCAGGAATCAATGGTGGCGGTTCCACCATACGCAAACAACGCGACGCAAGACGGACCGATGCCAAGTACGAGTAGCCCGAGTAAACCAATTGACATCCGCCCATTCCGACACCCAGGCGGGTATGTCGTCATCGAGTTCATCGACAGCCTGTCCTCGCGCCCAGGCCGAGAAACGGAGCATGTCGCCGGTTCCCAAGTCCCATTAGACCAGCAATGAACGGCGGCCACTGGCTCGATCGGGTGGAGCGCGCCGGCAACCGCCTACCGGACGCGGCGACGCTGTTCGCGCTCGGCACCTTGCTGTTGATGCTGTTATCGCAACTGGCGGTCTGGCTCGGCTGGCAGGTACAGCGCAGCGTCGAGCGCGATGGCCAACCCGTACTTGACACCATCCGTCCCGCGAGCCTGCTCGATAGCGACGGGTTGTGGTGGTGGCTGTCGCATGTCGTGGACAACTTTATTCGGTTTCCGCCGCTCGGCGTAGTCCTCGTCGGGCTGCTCGGCATCGGCGTCGCCGAGCGTTCCGGATTGCTGCCGGTGCTGCTGCGGCGGCTGCTGTCGGCGACACCGTCGGCCCTACTGGCGCCGGCGACGGTATTGGTTGGCATCTTGTCTTCGCTGGCGCTGGACGCGGGCTATGTGGTGCTGCCGCCCCTGGCCGGGGCGTTGTTCCTGGCCGCGGGCCGCTCGCCACTAGCGGGCATCGCGGCGGTTACGGCCGGCGTCACCTGCGGCTTCTCCGCGAATCTCTTCATCACCGGGGTGGACCCGATGTTGGCAGGCCTCTCCACCGCCGGCGCGGCGCTGCTCGACTCGGACTACCGGGTGGCGATCAGTGCCAACTGGTGGTTCATGATCGCATCCACCCTGGTGCTGACGCTGGTCGGCGCCCTGGTAACGGTGCGCGTGGTAGAGCCGCGTCTCGCTTCGGGCAACAGCGCGAAGCCCCAGTCCGAGGGCCCGCCATCCGCCGCCCTGACATCTGTGGGGCACGGCGTTGCGGCGGAAGATCGCGGGCTGCAGTGGGCGGGGCTATCGTTGCTGGTGCTTATGGTCTTGATCCTCGCCGCGGTGCTGATCCCCGGCGCACCGCTGGCGGGCGAGGGTGAACACTTTCCACGGTGGATGGAAGTGCTGGTCCCGTTACTGCTGATAGTCTTCCTGACAACCGGCCTCGCCTACGGCCTCGGCGCCGGCAGCATCCGCAACGACCGCGACGTGGTGGACATGATGGCGGAGACCATGAAGACCATGGGGCCGTATCTCGTGCTCGCGTTCTTCGCTGCCCAATTCATCGCCTGCTTCGCCCATTCCCGGCTTGGCGAGATGCTCGCCATCACCGGCGGCGACTGGCTGGCGGGGCTGCAAATACCCACCACGGCGCTGGTGCTGGCCTTCGTCGCGCTGGTGATGATCGGCAACCTGATCATGGGCTCGGCGTCGGCCAAGTACGCGCTGTTCGCGCCGGTGTTCGTGCCCATGTTCATGCAGGTGGGCATCAGCCCGGAGTTGACCCAGGCGGCCTATCGCGTCGGTGACTCGGTGACCAACGGCATTACGCCGTTCAATCCGTACCTGGTGATCATCCTAGCCTTTCTGCGACGCTATCAGCCGAAGGCCGGTCTCGGCACCCTGTTGGCGCTGATGCTCCCCTATGCGCTGGTGTTCGCGGGCGCGTGGTCACTGCTGCTCGGACTCTGGATCATTGCAGATTGGCCGTTAGGTCCTGGCGGGGGCCTCTATTACTCGCATTAAGACGCTATCCCGCTGTTACGCGCCACCTGGTGCAAAGCAGGAGACGCGAGGAGGTGGGGTCTTGCATTTTTCACGCAAAGACAAGATCCTTCCATCGCGAGCCCGCCATCCTGGGTATAGAGCTGGCCCTGACCCTCAGTCATCCCTAGGCAATAATGCAAGACTGGTAACGCGCGATTCCAACTTGGTCGGCCACGGCAATTCACCGAAAGGCGAAACCAGCAACTTAGCATCCTCTTTCCGAAACCTCTCGGTGGCCAAGAATGAACCTGGAAGCACCGAACCGCTTGACCACAAGGGCTTGGTGTTTGGAATCCGCCCGATGCCCGAGGTTGCATAGCGCCCAGCAAGTCACTGGAGCCGACCCCGGCTCCGCAGCCCTCCGCCGAGTCGACTGAGCTTATCGTTCGCGAAACCATCATGCGCTTTCGTTTCACCAGCCTTGCCTGGCATCTACTGACGGCATCGACCTACGCCACCATCGGCGCGCTGGTGGTGGTCGTCATCGTCTTTACGCTGTACCTGGACGACCGGCCCGAACTGGACGTCTGGCATACCGTCGACCTCGACGAGGAGTTCACCGAGGACTCCGACGTCGCAACCTTCGCCGACTATCTGGCGCTGGAGCAACGCGTATTCGACCAGCTGGACGAGAAGATCTACGCCAAGATACCCGACGACGAGCGGCGCCTGATCAATCGCTACAACAGGGGCAGCCTGTCCGATCCTTCGCGCTGGTCGCCGAACTGGAACCGCAGCTTCGTGCTGCCGGCGCAGACACCGAAGGCGGCGGTGCTGTTGCTGCACGGCATGTCCGACTCCCCGTACAGCCTGCGCAGTCTTGGCCAAGCCCTGCATGGCGCGGGCGCCCTGGTGCTGGGACTGCGCATCCCCGGTCACGGCACGGCACCGTCGGGGCTGGTGGAAGTCAGCTGGCAGGACATGGCAGCCGCGGTTCGGCTCGCTGTGCGACACCTCGCCGAGCAGACCGACGGCGTGCCGATCTACATCGTCGGCTATTCCAACGGCGCCGCGCTGGCGGTTCACTACGCCCTCTCGGCGGTGGAGGATGAGTCGCTGCCGAAGGCGAGCCGTCTGGTGCTGATCTCACCGGCCATCGGCGTGAGCCCGGCGGCGGCGCTGGCGGTCTGGCAAGGCCGCATTGGTAACCTGCTGGGCATCGAACAACTCAACTGGAACTCGGTGCTGCCCGAGTATGATCCGTTCAAGTACGGATCCTTCGCGGTCAACGCCGGCGACGTCGTCTACCGCCTGACCAAACAGATCCAACTTGGGCTGGATCGGTTGAGCAAGGCCGACAAGCTGCAACAGCTGCCGCCGACGCTCGCCTTCTCGTCCATCGTCGACGCCACCGTCTCGGCCCCCGCCCTGGTGACGAGCCTGTTCGCGCGGTTGCCCGCCGGCGAACATGAGTTGGTGTTGTTCGACATCAACCGCGAGGCGGAGATGGAGCCGATCATGAAGTCTGACCCCATGGCGGCGATCCAGGCCCTGCGCGCCGATCCGACGCTGACCTTCACGCTGAGCCTGGTCGGTAATGAAAACGATCGCAGTCATGCCGTGGTGTCCCGCACCAAACGGCCAGGTGAGGCCTCCATCAGCGAGTCGAAACTTGGCCTGTCCTGGCCCGACGATGTCTACTCACTGTCCCACGTCGCACTGCCCTTTCCACCAGGGGACGCCGTCTACGGTGGTCACCCGACGGCGAACAGCCCCGGCATCCACCTCAGCGACATTGCCTTGCGCGGCGAACGCGGCGTGCTGCAGATCCCGGCCTCGGAGATGTTGCGGCTGCGCTGGAACCCCTTCTATCCGTACCTGCGGTCGCGCGTGCTCGCATTCCTCGATCTTGGCTCGCAATGAGGTCAGCAAGGCGCGAAAGCGTACGGAACAGACGGATTGGGCGAATAGAGTATGAGATTCGACAGAAATCGCCTTAAGGCGATTTCTGTCAAATCTCATACCAGCTGACTTGTCTTGACGCCCGCCTTCTGTGTCGCACCGGAAGTCACAGAACCCCGCTATGACAATCAAATCATCACCCACCCCACCGGCACGCCGCGAGCAAACGGTCACAACCATTCAGTCGTCTTTACGCCAGTTGCGCGGAATACTTCAGGAACAGGTCTACATGGAGGAAACGCCACTGGAGGTGCAGGCTGTCATGGAGAATGCGCTGGTAGCGTTGGAGGAAGCGCTGAGCGCGCTCGGAGTGACCTCGGCCGACGTGCCCCACCCTTCAGCGCGGTCGGTCGATCGGCCGACGCCGAAGCAGGGCCAGTTCTTGGCATACATCCATGCGTTCATGCGCACCAACGTCGCCGGCACTGCCCCGACCCATGCGGAGCTGCAACGGTTTTTTAACCTGACGGCACCCTCGGTCAACTCGATGCTGGCCCGGCTCGAACAACGTGGGTTCATTCAGCGTACGCCCGGTCAGGCGCGCGGCATCGCGTTGACAATCGATCCGGCATTGCTTCCAGACCTGGAGCGCCGGTTCAAGTGACGGCGCCAGTCTCGAAGCAGACGATCGGCCGTGCCCTATTTTTCCGCTGAGGGTGCTGGGGACGGCACCGACTTGGCCACGTCCACTGCCTCTCCGGACAAGGCCGCGGTCGGCAGGCGACCAAACGCCGGCGGCGGCCGACGGTGCTGAGTTGCCTGCTCGTAGGCGTAGGCATACTGGAACAGCTTGTGCTCGTCGAACGGCCGCGCCAGCAGTTGCAGGCCCAGCGGCAGGCCGCTGCCGGTGAAGCCCATGGGCACGGTGATGGCCGGTTGCCCGCTGTGCGGCGCGATGACTGGGCTGTTGTTGCCGTGCGGGCTGTCGCTGTCGCCGATGCGCCGGGGTGGGTTGCTCCAGCTAGGGTAGATGATTGCGTCGATGTCCTGTCGGTCCATCGCGGCCACCACGGCATCGAGCAACGCCTTGCGCCGCGGGTCGCCCTGCACGTCGACGCAGGGCGGCTCCTGCGCTTGCGGATCGACCTCCACGCCCATAGCCCACCGCATTGCCCCGGCGCTTTGGGGCAGAAAGCGTTTGCTCGCGACCACATCGTCCAGCGACCGGATCGGCGCCGCTGGCCCCAGAGTTTGTAGGTACTTGTTTAGGTCATGGCGGAACCGGCTGCAAAAGCCGGTCGCTTGCGTCAGGCGCTCGAAATCGGGAATGCGGAACGGATCGACAATGACCGCGCCGGCCTGGCGCAGGTCGTCGATGGTGTCGTCGAATGTCGCCAGCACCTCGGCATCGGCCGACTCCGTGTTGCTGAGCGCGCGCAACACGCCGAGCCGGGCGCCGCGCAGGCCTTTGCGCTTCAGGTAGCGCCGGTAGTCGGGCTTTACGCGGCCGATCGCCGCGCGCGTGAGCGGGTCTGCCGGATCGTAACCGGCGAGCACCGTATAGACGATGGCGGTGTCCGTCACGGTCCGCATCAGGGGACCGCCGACATCCCGGTTGGCGAGCAACGGCACAATGCCGTCGCGGCTAGTGGCGCCGAGGGTAGAGCGGATGCCGACCAGCGCCAGGTGAGAGGCCGGGCCGCGGATGGAGTTGCCGGTATCGGTGCCCATGCCGATGATGCCCAGGTTGGCGGCGATGGCCGAGGCGGTGCCGCCGCTGGACCCCGCCGGCACGCGCTCAAGATCGTAGGCATTGCGGGTCTCGCCATGGGTGGAACTGATGGTCTGATAGGGGCTGAAGGCCCATTCGCCCATGTTGGATTTGGCCAGGATGATGGCGTCCTCGGCACGCAGGCGCCGCACCATGTAGGCGTCATCCGGAGGCACCGAGCCCCGCAGCGCGATGGAGCCGGCCTCGGTCGGCCTATCCGCTGTGTCGAAGTTGTCCTTCAGGATCACCGGAATGCAATGCAGGGTGCGCATGCGTCCGGTCTCGGCATAGCGGCGGTCGAGTTGCCGTGCGCGCCTCAAGGCATTGGGATTGACGGCTATGATGGCGTTGAGTTCGCCTGTCGGAGGTTGAGACGGCAGTGCGGTTGGATTCGGGGTTGCGGCCGCTGGCGGGTCATAGGCGTCTATGCGTCGCAGGTAGCGGCGCGTGAGCTGTTCGCAGTTGATCCGCCCTGCCCGCAAGGCATCGTGCGCCTGGTCGATGCTGAGTTCGATGACATCGAAGTCTGCGATCGGCCCGGTGGACTGCCGACTCAACGGCGTGCAGGCGGTGCAGAGGCCGATCAGCAGCAACACAAATAGGCGCGAGGTCATGCGATTCTCCCATCATCGGTGGGTCATGCAACGCTGCGGTTGCCGGTTGGCTGCGCGGCGATTGATGGCGTTCCCGTGCGTTTGGAAAGCGGAGCATGTGCCGGCGGTCCAGACACCCTGGCAATGATGCCGAGACCCGGTAGAGTAACGCGTCGAGCAACAGTCGCCATCCCTACCCCATCCACGCCATGCCTCGCCTGATCCTACACGTCGACCTCGATGCCTTCTACGCCGCCGTCGAACAACGCGACCGGCCCGACTGGCGCGGACTACCCGTGGTGGTCGGCGCCGCGCCCGGCAGGCGCGGGGTGGTGGCGACCTGCTCCTACGAGGCGCGCCGCTACGGCGTGCACTCGGCGATGCCGATCTCGGAGGCGGTGCGGCGGCTGCCATCGCGGACGATCTATGTGCGCCCGGACATGGAGCGCTATGCGCGGGTGTCGCGGCAGATCATGCGGGCGCTCCTGGATCTCTCGCCGGTGATCGAGCAGGTGTCGATCGATGAGGCCTATCTGGACGTATCCGGGCTGGAACTGTTGATGAGTTCGCCGAGTGTCATCGGTCAACGCGCCAAGACGCTGATCCAAGACGCCGTCGGGCTCTCCGCCTCGGTCGGCATCGGCCCGAATCGGCTGATCGCCAAGCTCGCCTCCGACAGCCACAAGCCCGACGGCTTGACGATCGTGCCAGCTGACGCCGTCGGCGCCTTTCTGTATCCGCTCCCGCTGACGGTGCTGCGCGGGGTAGGCGCCAAGACCGCTCCGCGCTTGCACGGGCTGGGCTTGCAGACCGTCGCCGATGTGCGCCGCCTGCCGCTGGAGACCCTGCGTCGTGTCCTTGGCGCCCGCGCTGGCACGCTGGTGCAGCAGCAGGCCCAGGGGCTGGCCGATGATCGGGTCTATCCCGACACCGCGCGCAAGTCTATCTCCAAGGAGACCACGTTCGGCGAGGATGTTTCCGACCAGGACGTGCTGCGCGAGACCCTGCGTTGGGCGGCCCAGGAGGTCGGCTATCTGGCCCGCCACGCGCGGAGAAGCGGGCTGGTGGTGACGCTGAAGGTCCGCTTTCGCGGTTTCGAGACCCACACCCGTTCGCGCACGCTGGCGGTACCGAGCGCGGATGATCGGGTGCTGTTCAAGACCGCCTGGGATCTGTTCGCGACCGGCTGCCAGTCCGATGCATGGTCCGATCGACCGGTCCGGCTGATTGGTCTGGGCCTGAGCGGCTGGGACCGCGACGCTGCAAGCCAGCAGCCGGACCTGTTCGCTGAGCAACCCCTGCCCGATCCGCACCCGCGAGACGAGCGGCTCACGGCGACCCTGGATGAGATTCGAGATCGCTTCGGCAAAGGCTCGGTGCAGCGCGGACTGCCTCGCCACCGATAGCGGCCGAGATCATGAATTTGCGCCTCCGCCGGGCGAACGAGCCGCGGTGAGTCGCGCGGTTGCGGCAAGCTCCGCCAGCACACCGCCCGGAACGCGGCGATTGGTGCCGCGCGGGGGCGGTGATGGCGCGCCAGCCAAGCCGATTATCCGGAAACGGGGGTGTCCAGGGTGCCCATACAGTAGAGGATCGTGCCCATGCCGTCCTCGGTCCGCTGCTCGGTTGGGAATGGTAACGCGTGGGGGATGCTCATGAGACCGTGAAAGTATTTTAGGAATCCACCAAAAAGAGGATTAACCACGAAGGACACGAAGGAAGGTGAATAAGGCATTGGGCTTCATTGTTTTTCTTCTTCGTGATCTTCGTGTGCTTCGTGGTGAAAATCATCTTCTGATCTTTGCCGCGAATACTTGCACAGTCTCTCATGCGTGGGGGTATGCTCACGCCAAGACGATGTCAAATCGAGCCCTGAGCACCCCGTTACCGGCGCCGGATGCGCGAAATGGCAAGGTCACTGCCGCCAGTTCGTCCGCCGAGAGCAGGCTGCGCAGAAAGTCCCGACCGTTCTCACGTGCGCCCTCGACATAGAGCTGCGTCACCAGTGGTTTCTTGCCGGGCGCCGTCACCGCCACATGGATGTGCGGCGCACGGCCAGGGTATGGAACCGGCTTGATGGTGCGGAATCGGTAGCCGCCGTCGGCGCCCGTGCTGGTCTTGCCGTAGCCCTGAAAGCCCGCGTCTCTGGGTTTGCCGCCACTGTCGCCGCTGTGGATGTAGCGGCCGTTCGCGTCGCATTGCCAGATCTCGACCAGCGCGTCCTCGACGGGCGCGCCGTCAAGGTCCAGCACGCGGCCGGTCAGATCTGTGATCTCGCCCTGGGATGCGTCGCCGTCCATCAGGCGGGTCAGGTCGTTGTCCTGATCCAGCGGCATTCGATCCGGGTAAAAGGGGCCGCGCATCTGCTGCGGTGTCGCGGTGCGCGCCGTCGATACACTCGGCAGGAACGCGGCGGCAAGGCCGGTCGCGGCCAGGATAAAGCGGCGCCGAGCGGGCAGCGCGGTTTGCTCGGACATGGCGTGATACCTCATTGGGGGTTGTTTGTCGCCTGATGTGGGCGCCATGATGCGCTTTTTCAGCCGACGGGCATCTCTCGACGAGGCTAGCGCAATGAAACCGGCAACTCACGGCTACCGCATGCTGTACACCCTGCTCTGGCTAGGTCTAATCGGCTATGGGCTGTTGCTGTCACCGCCGGCGCCGCCGGACTTGCTGAGTGAATTAACCGCGCTGGGCCTCGCCGATTCGGCGCGGGTCGACCCCATTGCGATCGCCGTGTTCAACCTGCTCGGCGTGCTGCCGACGGCCTTTTTGGCCATTTTGCTGTTCGACACCGGCCGGCCGAGTCCATGGCCCTTCGCGATCGGGGCCTACTTCCTTGGCGGGATCATCCTGCTGCCCTACCTGGCGTTCCGAGACCGTGGGGCACCGTTGGACCCTGCGCCCGGGCGCTTCGTGCGCGTCGTCGGCTCTCGGACGGCCGGCTGGATACTCCTCGCGATCACCTTGATGCTGCTCGGCTTTGCGGTAATCGCAGGCAGTCCCGCGGACTTTGCGGATCAGTTGGCGGGCTCAAAGTTCATTGCCGTGATGTCCGCGGATCTGATCGCGCTCACCATTGCGCTGCACCTAGCCACCGACACCGATCGCCGCCGTCGGGGACTTCCGCCTTCGCCGGCCTGGCAGCATCTGCCGTTGCTGGGGCCACTGGTCTACCTGGGCACACGGCCGAGCGTCGCCGACTGAATCGCGAGCGGACGAGCGGTGTTGGGTGAGACCAAACGCAGCCCGTCATCCGAGACCGCCAGGCGGCTACTGCTGGTTGCGCCTACTTGGCGGTGGTCTTGTGCCCTTAAGCGTTGAACAAGCGGACTACCTCCGCCGCGGGCTGGTCGGCCAGCCCGCGGCGGAGTAGGCTCGACGTCAGACCACGTGCCACGAACGGATCAGCTAAGTGAAGCCCGCCCTCTCAGAATTCCGAGAGTACGTCCGCACCAACCGGAGCAGAACCATGTCCATCCGAATCACCAGAAGCGCACTCTTTGCCCTTTCGATCCCGAGCCTCGTCTCCTGCGGGCAGCAACAATCGGCCGCGGAAATCGACCCGGCCCTCGGCAGGACCTGCTTCGAGGCACACCGAGCTACCCTGCCGCCTGGGAGCCAGTACGAAGGCATCGAGGGCGGCACGGCCGAGCGAATCACGATTCGCTCGATGACGGGAATCGGGGTGGAGACCTTCGACTGCACCTTAGGCGCGGAAGGCGCGGTGCAAGCGGTAGGCAGGTGAACGCAGTTTTCGCGTGTTCCGTAGTTCGAAGAAGATGTGCTACTTGCAATTTGAGCGCTCCCTAACACAACGCCATGCCCGAAGGCCCTGAGATCCGCCGCGCCGCCGACCGCATCGCCAAAGCCATCGACGGCCAGCGGATTGCCGAGGTCCGTTTCGGACTGCCTCGGCTGCAGCGCTTCGAGGACGAGCTGACCGGGGTCCGGGTGGCCGGCGTCGAGACACGCGGCAAGGCCCTGCTGATCGTGTTCGATCAGGGCCTGACGCTTTACAGCCACAACCAGCTCTACGGCGTCTGGTATCTGCGCCGACGGGGCGAACTGCCGAACACCGGCCGCAGCCTGCGGGTGGCCCTGCATACCGAGACCGACAGCGCGCTGCTCTACAGCGCCTCGGACATCGCCGTGCTGGAGGCAGATGAATTGCTGCGCCATCCCTATCTGGCCCGGCTCGGCCCCGACCTGCTCGACCCGGACCTGCATTGGCGCGACCTGTCGCGGCGACTGAACGACCCGGCATTTCGCAATCGCGGCCTCGGTGCCCTGTACCTAGACCAGGGCTTTCTGGCCGGGTTGGGCAACTACCTGCGCAGCGAGACCCTGTTCGCGGCCGGACTGCACCCCCGGAATCGTCCCCGCGACCTGGACCTGAAGACTCGCAACCGGCTGGCCCGGACCACGCTGGAGATCGGCTGGCGCGCCTACCGCAGCGGCGGCGTCACCAACCCCGAGGCCAGGGTCGCCGCGCTGAAGACCGCGGGGGAGACGCGCCGGGGCTATCGCTTCGCCGTGTTCGGTCGCGACGGACGACCCTGCCATGGCTGCGGCGCGACCATCGAACGGCTGGAGATCGCCGGACGACGGCTGTACCGTTGTCCGGGCTGCCAGCCCTGCCCGGCGCAGCGATGACGGGCAGGGGCCAAGAGACTCGACCATCGGCCTCGCGACTTGGAGATGCACGCCGAAACGGCAGAGCCTCTTCGAGTCTCAGCGCCAGATGCGGTGGCTTGCCCGTTGCGAATAATCGCCTGCTCGATGACGTCGCGCCGTGAGTGGACACGCAGATACCAGGGCAGCGCATGGACGTAGAGAGAGCGCACAGCATAGTCGCTGTCGGGCGACGCGAATTCGCAACCGCGGCTACCCGATTCACAGGCGTAGAGGATGCGGGCCTCCTGCTCGCGCTCGACCCACGCCAGGAGACTCTGCAAGTATTCGCAGCCGGTTCCGCGTAGCCCGGATGGAGCGATAGCGCAATCCGGGGACAGCCTCTCATGACTATAAAAATTAATTTTTTACGCGAACCCCCCGGATTCCGCTGGGCTCCATCCGGGCTCCGATGGCTGGTTGCGCGGAATACTTTCACAATCTGCAGGCACGCCATAGTCTCAGCGCGCCGCCGTGGGTCGATTCCGGTTTGGGCGTTGGTTTCGTTGTTCATGCAAATCAGTCACCCTTTCACGCACACGACCTGCTTGAGGGTATGCACCACATCGACCAGGTCCGCCTGATTGGCCATGACCTGGTCGATGTCCTTGTAGGCGCCTGGGATCTCGTCGAGTACGCCCTTGTCCTTGCGACAGATGACCCCGTGAGTCTGCTCGGCCAGATCCGCCGGTGTGAACTGCTTCTCGGCCGCGGTGCGGCTCATGCGCCGACCGGCCCCGTGGGCGCAGGAGCTGAAGCTCTCTGGATTGCCCTTGCCGCGCACGATGTAGCTGCGCGCGCCCATGCTGCCGGGGATGATGCCGAGATCGCCCTTGCGCGCCCGGATCGCGCCCTTGCGCGTGACCCAGACGTTGGCACCGAAGTGGTTCTCACGGTCGACATAGTTGTGATGACAATTGACCACCTCCTCGGTGACCGAGAAGGCCGGCAAATGCCGGGCGAGCGCGGCCAGCACCAGAGTCATCATCTGGTCGCGGTTCGCGCGCGCATAGTCTTGCGCCCAAGTGACGGCGGCAACGTAGTCATGGAAATGCTCGCTCCCTTCCGGCAGATAGGCGAGATCCCGATCTGGAAGCTGGATCATCCAGCGCTCCATGTCGCGCCGGGCAAGCTCGATGAAGTAATGGCCGATAGCATTTCCGATGCCGCGGCTGCCCGAGTGCAGCATCACCCACACCCGACCGGATTCGTCGAGACAGACCTCAATGAAGTGATTACCGCCGCCAAGGGTGCCGATCTGGTTGACCCAGTTGGAGAAGCGCCCGAAGGCCTTGAGCAACTGCGGGTGCTTGTCGGTCATGGCATCCAATGGCGCGGCGAAGGGCTTGGCCGCATCGGTCAGCGCGCGTTCGTCCTTGTGCTGGGAGCGCCCGACCGGCACATCGCGGCTGATTTGGTCGAAGACCTTCTTCAAAACGCGCTCGTCCAGTTGCACGGCGCTCAGCGAGGTCCGCGCGGCGGCCATGCCGCAGCCGATGTCAACGCCGACCGCGGCCGGGATGATCGCCTTGTCGGTGGCGATGACACTGCCGATGGTGGCGCCGATGCCGGCATGCACGTCGGGCATGGCGGCGACATGCCGATGAATGAAGGGCAGCTTGGATAGGTTGACCAGTTGCGCGCGCGAGCGCGAGTCCAACTCATCGGTCCAGATCTTGACCGGCTTCTCGCCCTCGGTGATGATCTGCTTGATCGTCATGGTTCCTCCTGCCGCATGCGGGGCGGCGCACAATGGCACGGCCCACAGCGGCCATGCGGGTCACTGATAGGGGATGAAGAACCGAAAAGGGGTTTCTGTTCACCAGGCAGCTTTTCGCGCTGTTATGACTCGCTCGCAGGTCCCGGCGCCAAGCACGAACCGAGGCATGCCCAAGCGAAGCCTTCAGCATGAGCATGCGCGCCGACCACTTCCAACATCTGGGCAAGCCGGGCTCAGGCAAGACTTGCCCACGAGCCCGCTTGTCGTCTTCCATCCACGAGGTGAAAATTGAAACTGAAAAACCTAGCGCTCGCAACCGTCGGCCCGTTGCTGCTGGTATCCACATTGACTGCCTGGGCCGATGAGGAAACCATCACCAATGGGCTTGATGTCGACGTGCGCCAATACATCGACGAATCCCCGCAGGCGCAACCTGATCCAACGGCGGACCAGGGCGTTGCTAACGTCCAGGACCTCGGCGACGGAAGCACGAACGACGGCGGGGCGCCGGATGGCTATTTCGACTTGCGGGACGCAGCCCTCGACGACGAGCAGAACCTCGGACCGAACGCGCCCGGCTACATCCCCTGACGGGTAAACCGCCACCGACGCAGCTTTGCAAGCCCCGGTGTAGACGATGCGGATCTCGGTATTGCGCGAACCGCACCGGCTGCTGCGCAGCCTGCCGGGGAGCGCTTGTACCTTGCTGCGAGCATTCGCATTCGTCCAATCAGCATCAGGCCGCGGCACGCAACCCGCGGCCTTTTTCGTTTCCGAACCACTGCAATGGAGTGAGAGCGTGCCCGTTCCGCCGTCCTTTCTTGGCGTCGTCCTCATCTGGGCCACAACGCCTTTGGCGATCAAGTGGAGCAGCGAGTCGGCAGGCTTTCTGTTCGGTGTCGCTACGCGCATGCTGCTGGGGGTGTTGGTGTGCCTCGCGCGGGTCGCCTTGATGAGTCGCCGTTTGCGCTGGCATCGCCAGGCGCTTTCACTCGGCCAGTTCCGTGTGGGTTAAGCGGATCGGCGCTCAGCTGCATCCGCTGGAGACCACCACCGGTGCCCTGTTGGTCGCCGTGCCCCTGTTCCTGACGAGCTGGGGTCTGTTCGATGCCCACATCCCCGCGACGCTCACACCCCGGGCCGCGTGGTCGATCGTTTATCTGGCGTTGTTCGGCTCGGTCCTGGGCTTCATCCTCTACTAAGACGTGCTCCGTCACATGCAGGCAAGCCGTGTGGCTCTGATAACGCTGATCACGCCGGTGCTGGCGTTGTTGCTGGGACTGGCCGCAAACGGCGAGGTATTGACGCCACGGGCTTGGGCCGGCAGTGCAATCATCCTCGCTGGGCTTGCCTGCTTCGAGTGGGGAGACCGATTGCGAAGGCCGCTTCGGGCGCTGTAGCTGGGGTCCAGTGCGTCGCGCCGCCGCCTGACGTGGTCAGCGTTTGGTGGATGTTACCTATTGGCGTCAAAGCGAGATTTCATTGAGCTTTGGGCCGTCGTAGGATGCCGCAGGTTGACCCGCGTCTGGTGGACTGCTGGTTGTATCCCGGCGATTCATGGCACCCTACCATCGCAACCCGACTTCGCCGTTCGACGCCAAACGAGCAATCAGGCGGCTTCCTGCAGTTCCAAGTGGTTTTGCTTAAACGTGTTCCGGTCTTCCGTGGAGTCCGGGTCGTAACCCTTTTCCGCCATCTTGGCTCTGAACCACTTCGGCAACGGACCCCGCTTATAGATGTTCTCCGGATTCTCCGGGTCGACATAGCACGCATAGCGCCCTGCCCCCTTACCTTGGCCATCAGCCTTTCTGCGGCGACGACCCTTTTGCAACAACTCGGCAATGTCCTCAACCGCGTAGCCGCGCTCTGCGATCAGATCACGAATCTCCTGCACCAAGCCACCCTTGGCCTCTTCCCTACGCTGAGCCATCAACTGCCCAATGGCGGCCTGCGCTTTTGCTGTCTCTTCCAGCTTTGCATGAAGTTCTTCAAGGCTGAGATTTACGTAGTCCACAATGATATTTCCCCGGTTGTGCGTTGGTATTCCAATTGGAGATCAGAAAAACGAGGTTGACTGATCTTGAGTCTGCAATGATTCACATAAAGCATTCGAATGTCAAGAAGAGCGAGACTAGTCGCTTACTCTCCGGAACAGGAACAAAGCGGCGGCTTTGATCACAGGATTAAGACTTCCATAAATGGCGACATGGCTCACGCAGTCCATTGGAAAACGATCGGAATCTCGAGTATCGTGATAAGGCGCCTCGGAATCTCGCAAATAGTTACACCTTACTCCGGGTTGCAGTACCACCAACAGACACAACCTCACCAGTTTGAGCTCTCTCCGGACAATCACCAAAAAAATGCAGCACACGCGCTATATCGGCATTTCGGCATCGTTGATCGCTGCCGTGGTTCTATCTTTCGGTTGCACCAGTTCGGCAAAGTACGTTTCCGACTGGGGAGAGATCACCCTAGCACCCGGTGATACCGGCACCTGCAGATCCAACCCCTGTCGCGTCTTCTTCCAGATGCCGGCTGGAACGGGAACCTATACGGTGACCGGAACTGGCTTCACGATCGGCGAGTACGCTGCAGGAAAAACCGTCAATCTCGGCAGCTTCTTCGAGAGCAGCGCGATCAAGGTGGAGGGCGCTGAGGTGCCAAGGACCTATATCTACGTGCCAGGTACAGCTCCCACCGGCAACTAGGCGCCCTGTTGGCTGCGCTTGGTTCACAAGGGCGATGCCCAGATGATCGGCGACCGACCAGAAGGATCTCGACCGGAACGGTTGTCGTTCAGTTCAGGCGATTGCCGGAAAATCTCGTACCAGATGACGCCGGATTGAGATTCTGCTTCAAGAAGCGGCGGCAGGAGCATAGCCGGGCTATGTGACTGCCGGTGCGACACCGAAGGCGGGCGTCAAGACAAGTGAGCTGGTATGAGATTTGACAGAAATCGCCTTAAGTCGCAAGACGCCTTCAGACTGATCTGCGCAGCCTGATTTCTTCCTGTTGACCTGTATGTTCGAACCGGCCATTCGCCGGGTCGGTAAGCGTGTCGGTTGTGGTCCGCGCGGACCCCCGTCTTGACCAATGCCATTAGGTTAGCGAGCGATGGGCACGCTTTGTGGGAGCGGCTTCCAGCCGCGACTCGGCTCGTGCGACGACAGTCGCGGCTGGAAGCCGCTCCCACGGCTTAACTTAACGGCATGCCGTCCTGATTGCAGCATCTTCAGCTAGGCCGCACAGACTCACGTTTTGAGTCACCGGCAGGCGCACACTGAGCCTGGGTTTTCCCGATCAGGAGTCTGAGATGGCCATGAATCGTGTTCAGTTTCAACAGGGGATGTCGCTGTTTGAGTTGTTCGAGCAGTTCGGTACCGAGGCCCAGTGCCAAGCGGCGCTGGAGCAGGCACGCTGGCCGCAGGGCTTCTGCTGCCCGCGCTGCGGGAGTGTGAACACTACGTCCTCCATGGCAGCACCCGCAAGACCTTCCAGTGCAGCGCGTGCCGTCATCAGACCTCGGTGATCGTCGGCACGCTGTTCGAGAGCACCAAGTTGCCGCTGCCGGTGTGGTTTCTGGCCATCTACCTGGTCGGCGAGGCGAAGACCGGTCTCTCCGCCTTGGCCCTGAAGCGTGATCTGGGGGTCAGTTACCCGACCGCCTGGTTAGTGCATCACAAACTGATGCAGGCGATGGTCCAGCGCGAGCACGATTACGTCCTCTGCGGCAACGTACAGGTCGACGATGCCTACCTCGGCGGCGAACTCAACGGCGGCACCGCCGGGCGTGGATCGGAGAACAAGGTGCCCTTCATCGGCGCCGTGTCCCTTGATCAGCACGGCCATCCGCTGCGCGCGAAGTTCACGCCATTACCGGGCTTCACACGCAAGGCGATCGCCGCTTGGGCCGCTGACAACCTGAGCCCAGCCAGCACCGTCGTCTCCGACGGTCTCGCCTGCTTTGCCGGCGTCACCGACATCGGCTGCACGCACGCGCCGACCGTCGTCGGCAACCGCAAACCCAAGCAGCTGCCGATGTTCCGCTGGGTCAACACCGTCCTGGGCAACCTCAAGACCAGCTTCAGCGGGGCTTACCACGCCTTCGGCTACAGCAAGTACGCCGAGCGCTACCTCGGCGCCGTTGCCTACCGGTTCAATCGCCGCTTCGATCTGCGCGCCCTGCCGGGCCAGCTGCTCACCGCGGCTGTCGTCTGCGGCCCGTGTCCGCAGCGGCAGATCGGTCAGGTTTGCTGAAGTTGCTTGCTAATCCAGCGAAGCCGTCTCGCAGATTTCAGTTACTACGCGACCGAGTCCATGCTGCTGTTGGACGAGGCCGCGCAGGCCTGCGACGCGGAGGCAACGCCGACCTTCGGCAGCGAGACATTTAAGGGTTTCTATGCCCGCGTCCTGCGCGAGGGCCTTGTCGGACAGTAACTCGGGGCAGGAGCATTTTGACTAGGACCAAACGGGGGTTTGGCCAGACTCTTTCTGAAACAGATATCCAGCAGTCCCTCTTCGGAACTGCTGGACAACTGCTGGACAATGGCGAGACGACAGGACGTACTGTCTGCCTATTGTTGGGCATGATCACAGGTCAATCGACGTGAATCGACGCCGTTGCTAGCCTCGATATCGGTCATGACGACGTTTGCACCGTCAACCTAAACGCCGTCGCTGGAGTCGATCGCGATGCTGCTTCCCTGGACACTGATCGCGCTATCAAGACCAATGACATCCGCCGCCATGACTTTTCCGGGCACCACGTGATATGTCAGGACGGCAGTGAGCGCCTCTTTGTCCGCCAGAAGTGCGGCCAATTGCTCTTTCGGAATCTTCGCGAACGCCTGGTCGCTCGGCGCGAACACCGTGAACGGGCCTTCTCCTTTCAGCGTGTCGACCAGCCCCGCGGCCTTGACTGCGGTGACAAACGTTTCAAAGGTGCCCGCGCCGACGGCGACATCGACGATATCGCCGGTGGCGTCGCCATCATTTGCGGTCATGCCCGCCTTCACGACCCGCGGCGCCTCTGTCCCTCAGTACATTGCCGGCCGTATCGACATGGGCCGCATCGGGGCAGCTAGGTCATTCGTCGGGCTGAGACGAACCGAGCGGAGGTGGGAACCAAACGCGCACAAGGTCCCAGGAAAGCCGAAGTGATCCGACATCCGAGAACTCGCCTTGCTATCGACAAACGGCTACCAGAAGCAAAGCGGGGGAGAGCGGTAAGCAGGAAAGTCTCTCTAACCTTCTGAATTAAATGGAGCTGGCGGACGGATTCGAACCGACGACCTGCTGATTACAAATCAGCTGCTCTACCAACTGAGCTACGCCAGCGTTAAGAAGGGCGTCGGGCGACGCGGAGTATCGCCCGAAGCCACCATTCTATGCCAGGTGCGACGCCGGCTCAATCGGCACTGTTGCCGCTCTGCTGATCTGGGGCTTGGATCAACCGTCTTTGCTGGGCTGAGCCGTTCCCGTCTTGCCTCAGTTCCTGCGCACGCGGTGATGGGAATGCGCTTTGTCGGTCACTCGGCGAAGCGACTTAGACCCGTGAGCACGAGTTGCGGCTCGTGTCGGGCCGTCAGGTGCATGGCCGGCAGCAGTCGCTCGGCGTCGCCGCCGGTGACGATAAGTGTTGGCGTTTGGTCGGTGTGCTCGAACAGGCGTTGATGGAGCCGCTCGGCGAGCGCGGCGGGGGCTTGGATGCTGGCGGCGGCGACGGCCTCGGCGGTGTCGGTGGCCCAGGCTTGGTCGGCCTCGGCGGGCTCGTAACGCGGGATCTGGGTGCCGGCGAGGACGCTGTCGCGCAGCAGCGCTATGCCGGGCAGGATCAGTCCGCCAAGGTGATCGCCGTCCGCCAGTAATAGGTCGAAGGTGATGGCGGTGCCGGCATCGACGATGAGTTTCGGACCGGTCTGGTTGGCGTGGGCGCCGATCAGGGCTAGGAAGCGGTCGACGCCCAGGCGTGTTGGCTCGGTATAGGCAATGCGCACCCCGTGGGCTTCGGCGCTGGTCTCGACTCGAGTGACGCCGCATTGCCAGCGGGCCGCGGCGATGTCGGCAACCGCATTGAGCACCGACTGGGGGCCAACGCGGGCGACGATGACGCGATCGACCTGCTCCAGGGCATCCCAGACGGCGAGCAGATCGATGGGCAGCGCGCCGTAGTGTTTCGCACTACCGCCATCGGCGAGTCGCGCGCCGTTCCAGGTTGCCCATTTGATGCTGGTGTTGCCGATGTCGACCAGGAGTTGCATGGATAGTTATTGACTTACTGGGTTGGGAATTTTGGGTGTCGGCGAAGCATCTGCGCTTAGGGTCTCGGACTTCGCAGTCTCAGCGATGCGCCACGGCCGGGCGCTTTGGCTTCAGCAGTAACCCGAGTGGCATAGCCATTAGGGCAAGGACCATCAGGATCTGGGCGAGTTGGGTGATGGCCAGGATGCCGGACTGTCGCGCCAACTCGTCCGCCATCACCGCAGCCGCCAGCGTGACATCGCCCGACAGCGGCGCTGCGTCGATGAACTGGCCGAAGGCAGGATTGCTCCAAGACAGGTCGCCAACATAGCGGCTCCAATTGGCCTGGCTGCCTCGGTAGATCATGGTACCGACGAAGGTCACACCGAAGGAGAAGCCGAGGGTCTTGACGAAGTTGAATAGGCCGGCACCCTCGTCGCGTTCGTCGGGTCGCAGATTTTGGAACGCTTGGGCCGCGAGCAGCGGGAACACGAGCATTAGACCGAACATGACGAGCGCGCCGGGGATGAACGCCTCCACTGGCCCTGCATAGGGGTTTAGGCCGCTGTAGCGAAACCAGCCGAACGCCATGCAGGCCGAGCCGAGCACGATCATCAGCCGGATACCGAGCAGGCTGACCAGATGCCCACCGATGAGGCTGCCGAGGATGCCGAATAGTCCGCCAGCGCCCATCACCATCCCCGCGGTGATCACCTCCCATTGATAATAGTCGATCAACAGTTGGGGGGTGATGATGAGACTGCCCAGGAAGATACTGCCGAGCAGCGCGACCAACACCGCACAGACCGAGAAGTTCAGGTCGCCGAACAGCCGCAGGCGCATGATGTTGGCATCGCCCACCTCCAACCCACGCAACAGGAAGGCCAGTGCAAAAGTGATGGCCAGCAGCGTCAACACCCAGATCTCGGCGGCATCGAACCAGTTGAGAATGTCGCCCTGATCAAGCATCACCTGAAGGCTGATGACCCAGACTGCGAGCAACAGCAGGCCGACGAGGTCGGTGCGGACCCGCTGCGCCGCGACCGGGCGAACGAAGGCCAAGATCAGCATCAGTGCGATAGCGCCAACCGGTAAATTGACCCAGAAGTTCCAACGCCAATCCAGGTTCTGGGCCAAATAGCCGCCGATGATAGGACCGAGCGCAGGGCCTCCGAGCACGCCCATGGCCCAAATGGACAAGGCCTTGCTGCGTTCCTCGGGCCGATAGGCGTCGACCAGCATCGATTGAGATAGAGGGATCAGCGGCCCACTGAAGATGCCTTGAACGAAGCGGAAGATGACGATCTGGGTCAGGCTCTGGGCGAGGCCGCAGGCCATCGACGACAGCACGAAACCAATGATAACGACGATCGCGAGGCGCCTGCGCCCGAGCAACCGCGACAGGTGTCCGGTCACACCGATGATCAGTGCTTGACCGCAGGTGAACATGGTCACGACCCAGGTGATCTCATCCGGGCTGGCGCCGAGATTGCCGGCCATGTAGGGCAGCGCCACGGAGACGATGGTCATATCCACGGTGGCCATCACCGACACCATCAGTGCTGTGACAAGCACCATGTTGCGTTGTAGCCCCGGCGGCAGCGGCGGTGGATGTGCGCTTGGCCCCGCCGGCTGGCTCACCGTCGGGACCGAGGCCGCCCCCGGAACCGACCTCGGATTGGAGCCCGGATTGGAAGCCGGATCCGAACCATGGTCAGTCATCGTGAATCGCTCACCGATTGCCGGCAGTGATGTCGTCGCCCTGCACCGCTCCCGTGTCGCTGGATGCGGATTGCGTGAGGACGGTCACGCTGGCACTGGCGCCCAGGCGATAGGGCGCGGTCGGGTCCATAGGCTGCAAAGCGATGCGCACGGGAATGCGCTGCGTGACCTTGACCCAATTGCCAGTGGTATTTTGCGCTGGCAGCAGTGAGAACGATGCCGCGCTGGCTGGGCCGATACTCTCGACCGTGCCCTGAAAACGACGATTGCCGTAGAGGTCGATGGTCACTTCGGCGGGCATCTCGGGCAACAAGGATGCTAGCTGGGTCTCCCTGAAATTGGCCTGCACCCACCAGGTACCGGCCTCGACCAGCACGAACAGTTGATCGGCGGTCTGTACCACGTCGCCAGGGCGCAGGGTCACCCGCGTCACCCAGCCATCGGCAGGGGCTTTGACCAGCGTCCAGTCGACATCCAATGTTGCCAACTGCACCGCGGCCGCTGCCTCGTCGATGCGTGCCTGCTGGACCTGACTGGGCCCGAGGGTCTTGCGTGCCAGGTCCAGTTCCGCCAGCAGATCGTCCAACGTGGCCTGCGCTGCCTTGTAGGCGTCCTCTACCTCAATGCCGCGAAGTTTCGCCTCGTCACCGCGCTTGACCAGTTTTGATACCCGCTCGAACTGCGCCTTGGCCTGGTCGACATTGGCCTGTTGCTCGCGGACCTTTGCCTCCGCGGCATGAACGGCCGCCATCTGGACTTGAATGTCTTGCTTCACCAGAAGTTCGGCGCTGCTGGCCTTTTCGAGTGCGGCGGCGAACGGTCTCGCATCGAGGCGGAACAGCTCGTCGCCGGCCTGGACGCGTTGGTTCTCGGTGACGAAGACCTCGGTCACCTGACCGTCTACCCGTGGAGAGATCCAAACGTAGTTGGCCATCACGTAGGCGTCGTCCGCGCTTGGATGCGCGTCTTCGTATTGCCAGTAGAGATAGGCCCCAAACGCCAGCAGGCCGCCGACGACCAATGCCAGCAAGACAGCTAAAATCTGCTTGGCCATGCCTTTCTTGGGCGATGCGTCGGGGTCTTGCTCGGCCATACAGACACACCTCTGGGCTAATCAATCCACGACGATTTATGAATCTCACGCGAAGGCGCGAAGGAGACCAAACGCTTGGACAGACTTTCCGACGTGGCAGGTCGATAGCCGCAAATCAGCGCGTCGGTCAACTATGGGTCCGCGAACTCCATTTCTTCGCGCTTCGCGGCTTCGCGTGGAACACTCGCGCTATGCGGCCTCGTGATTCGGCCAGCGCTTCGAGGGCTTTGCCAAGCCCTCGACGCCGCCGCCGCGCTACCGCCCTCGGATCGTTGGTTTCGGTGTCGACGGCGTCGAACCAATCTCGCGCCGACAAGGCGACAGTAGCACAGCGATAGCCACCGAACGACCCTTGCCGATATGCAGCAAGGCGCGACGCCTCAGCCGCCGCGTGCGACGCTAGCGGTACGTCGGTCGCCGTTGGTCTTGAGCCATTCGCGCAGTCGATTGGAATCACCAACCGGTGTCATCTTGCCCTGCCCGTTCAGCAGGACGATATACAGGCGCCGGCCGGCGATGACCGCCTGCATCACCAGGCAACGACCGGCCTCGTGAATGTAGCCGGTCTTGCTGAGTTCGACCTCCCAGCGTCGGTCCCGCACGAGGGGATTGGTGTTGCGGTACTCGAGCGCGCCACGGTTCCCGTAGGGATGTGCGGTGTACTCACCGGTGGACGTGATCTCGCGGATCAGCGGATACTGCGATGCGGCGTGCACCATGCGAATCAGATCCTCCGCTGTGGACTGATTATTGCCGTCGAGCCCCGAGGCATCGGCAAACCGGCTGTCGTCCATCCCGAGCGCCGTCGCCTTTGCATTCATGGCCGCGACGAAGTCTGGCGTTCCACCGGCGAAGGTGGTGCGGCCTAGCGCCGCGGCGGCACGGTTGTCGGAGGACATCAGCGCCACCCTCAACATATCGCGTCGCGACAGCGTTGCCTTGCCGATGCGCAGCCGCGAGCGACTCCAGCGCAGCCGGTCGCGGTCTTGCTCGGTGATGGTGATACGGTCGTCCAGCGGCACGTCGGCATCCAGCACCACCATGGCCGTCATCAGCTTCGTGATGGAGGCGATGGAGCGCACGTCGGTGGTGTTCTTGCCGTAGACCCGGTTACCGTAGTGGTCGATGATCAAGGCGGCGCCGGAGCGGATATCCGGGCCGGCAACAGCGGCACCAGAGAGCAGCAACAAGATCACGAATAACACCGGGGATGCAGCGACGAGCCGGCGTGTCAAACCACTAGAAGACATTTTAACTAGTCTGGCTATCAAGCTGTTTTTGCGATGCAAAGACACCTAATTATTGCACAGGATTCGGCGTTTGTGGCGATTTGGGCAAGGTTTGGCCAATCACCCAGTCGAACTGCCCCGAAAGCGCCTGGGTGAAATCAAGACGCATGCGCATCACGGAAAGACCGATCTGGCTCTTGGCGGCACTGCCACCGCTGTTTTGGGCCGGCAACTTTGTGCTTGCCCGCGCGTTGCACACCGACATACCGCCCATTGCGCTGTCGTTCTGGCGTTGGATGACAGCCTTCGTGATTCTGCTGCCCTTTGCCTGGTCCGGGCTGCGCGCGCAGTGGCCGTTGCTGCTGCGCCACTGGCCGCTGCTGGCACTGCTGGCGATCCTCGGTATCACCAACTACAACACTCTTGCTTACATCGGCTTACAGCACACCAGCGCCACCAATGGCGTGCTACTGTCGTCAGCGACGCCGGTCGTCATCGTCGGCCTGTCATTCCTATTGCTTGGCCAGGCGATCAGCCTGCTCCAAGCCCTCGGTATCCTGCTGTCGTTGGCGGGCGTGGTGGTCATCGCGACGGAAGGTCGGCCGTTGCTCCTCGTCGGCATGGCAGTGAATCAAGGCGACCTGTGGATTCTCGCGGCGGGGCTGGATTGGGCGCTCTATTCCGTCTGCCTACGCTGGCGCCCGTCGGAACTTGCACCGCTGCCGTTTCTGGCTGCCATTATCGGCATTGGCCTGCTGCCGTTGAGCGGCCTATATGCCTGGGAGCTGGCCCAAGGGCATCGCTTCGCGATGACCCCGACCACCTTGGGGGCCATCGGCTACGTGGGTCTGTTCCCGTCGGTACTGGCCTATATTTTCTGGAATCGCGCCGTGCAGGAGATGGGCGCGAACCGCACCGGTCAGTACATACATCTCATGCCGGCGTTCGGCGCGCTGCTGGCGACACTATTGCTCGGCGAGCGGCTACAGTGGTTTCACGCCGCCGGTGTCGGACTCATCGCGGGAGGCATCGTGCTGGCGACGCTGGGGAGTTCGCGGTGGGTCGCGCGCCGGCCTCGTTGAGCAGGGCAGCGCGGCAATGCTGCATCATCTCCCCATCCGGACCGCCACCGACAGACGCAGATTCATACAGCAGTGCTTCCCGACGCTCCACTGTCCGCGAGTCTTCCCCAGCGGGAAGCGTTCAAACAATCCACGACGCTATTTTTGCGCAAGCGGACCTGGTGGATAAGCGCATCGCCGTGCCGGCAGGCGATCAATGGATGAAAGACTGGGCCGCGCGCATCGACGGTGCCGAGGTCGTCGAGGTAGAAGGCCCATTGGAGCAGATGCATCTGGTGGCGCGCGGAGATGCGGACGCCTTGCTCGGCTACATCAACTACCCCTTTGTGACAGCCAAGTACATGATGTCCGATCTCGCGGTTGCCTTTGTCGCGGAACGCGGTCTCGATGTGGTCATCGGCGTTAACCCCGAGTATCCGATCCTGCAGAGCATTCTGGACAAGGCCATCGCCGCGCTCGATGTCCCATTCCTGCAGTCGGTGTTGTTGAAATGGACCGAGTCGACACGCGAGATGCTCTACCCGCTGCACCTGACGACGGCCGAGCAGCTTTGGTTGCAACAACACCCCCGTGTTGCGGATCGGAAGCTCCAGCCGCTAGGTGGCGCCGGACCTGATTCAGCTGCCCGACGGCAGTCTGAGCGGTATCTTGCCCGACCTATACGGCCAACTCGGCAAACGACTCGGCATTGAGTTTGAGTTCGTCGATGCGCCCTGCGCCGAGGTCATGCGCCGCGCGCGCCGTGGCGACGGCATCGACGTGGTCGGTGCGGTTGGCAAAGAGCGGGCCGAGAAGAGCGGCTTCCTGACCCCCCAGTTCCGGCTCAGTTCGAGCTTCACGCTTTTCGCTCGCGTCGACAATGGGCGGTCCATCGCGGGCCCGGAGGACCTGGCGGGCTCCCGCCTCGCCGTCGTCGGTGGACTGACCCAAGTGCGGAACGAGTTCCCCGAGCTGCGGGACAGCGTCACCGTGGTCGCCGCCGAGACACCGATCGCTGCGTTTAACCTATTGCGCGCCGGGCACGCCGACTTCATGCTCGGCTTCAACCACGACGCCTACACCCTGATGCGCAACACCATGCCGGAGCAAACGGGCGCTACGACCCGTCGCCGGCGGTCTGTTCCGCCATTGAGCGCGGACAGACCCTTGCCGTTAGCGAGCCGTATCTCAGCTCGCCCTGGGTCATCTTGACGTCTACAGACACCATCGACGTGTTTGCCATCAACGACCTAAGCGGACGCACCGTCGCCGTCGAACGGGGCTGCAAGATGCAACAAACGTCGAGCGCGACCAGCCGTCCATGCACCGGCATCTCAGCGAGTCCACCGAGGACGCCCTACGCGCCCTGTTCCGAGGTGAGGTCGACGCCTATATCGGCAACCTTAGCGTGACCGGTCATCTCATCCAGCGTGACGGGTTGACCAAAATCAAGATTGCGGCACCGACCCCTTACGGCGATCAGTTGCGGCGTCGCCGACTTCGCGCCCGCGGACGACGCGCACGCTTTCATCCGGCGTGCCGACGAGGCGCTGTATGCCGCGAAGCGCAACGGGCGCAACCGGGTCGAGACCGGCGCTTGATACCCCGGCGTTGGCAGCGTCCAGAGCCCACCGCCTGAGGCTTGCACCCCGTTGTAGGTGCGGCTTCACCCGCACGGGTATGATCGCGCTAGTCTCTCCGACCATGATTTTGACGTGGTCGTCTACCGCGGCGAACCGGCAGATCGCCTGAGCGATCCGTGCGTGACGAGGATTCGCCTCAATAGAGATGACTGCGGCCGCCCCCTCGGAGCAGGCGCGCCATCCGGACCGCGGAATAGCCGCAGTAGGTCCCGAACTCGAGCACACGCGCGTTTGCGGGGCGCTGAGCCAAAAGCTCATCCAGGATGCGCCCTTTATCGTTGCCCAGATTCATCATGAAGCGTTGCTCGCGTGCGAAGCGATCAAGGGCGCACAGCACAGACTCGGCGTTGCCCTTGGTCGCATGTGCACGCACGAAGTCCAAGGCTGCCCGCTCCCGACGCGGTTGTCCGCCGAGCGTCGCCCGTGCCGAGCGGCCCAGCTCGCGGAAGACCGCGCCGATCAATCCGAGGCGTTTCGGGATCGGCCGGAGGTCGGTGGCCAGCGTCGTCGAGATGCTGAGGGCGAGAGTGGTGATGGTGTTGTTCATAAGTCCTATCCTCGATCTTCATTGCGCGGGAAGCGGCGGGATGCGCAACGCCTCCCGCGCTATGTGCCGCGTGCTCGCCCGGCTTCGGCATCATGTAAGCAAACGCGGTCAGAACTTGTAGCGCAGGCCGAGCGTCATCTCGTGGGAGCCCAGGTCGTCGAAGCGCATGCTCTGCTCGTTGATGTCCCCGCCGGTTTCGGCGCTTCCGAGATCCACGTACTGATACTCCGCGGTCAAGGACAAGCTGTCATCGATCGGATAAGCGACACCTGCGCCCAGGGACCAGGCGAACTGGATATCCGTTGCCGAAGAATAGATACCTCACCCGGCGGAACGGTCCATGCCGAGTACATCGGCGTCCGCGTCATTCCAGGCCGCACCGATCCTACCCTTCACGTACGGACGCAGGTTGCCGCGCCGCAGAAGGAAATCGTAGGAGAGGTTGGTCATGAGGGTCGTGCTTTTCACCGAACCGTTGGCCAACGACGGAGCGCCGTAGGCCGCGTGCGAGATCCCGCCGGCGTCGAACGCGCGGTAGCGCAGCTCCGCCCCCAATCGCAGTCCATTGCCGAAGCCATAGCCGGCGCCAAGCCCGGCGACACCGCCGTCGTCCAGATCATAGTCCGGCCCACGGTCTGGGTTGCCGCCATGCATCAGGCTACCTTCTGGGATTGCGAGACCGAGGTTGAGCGAGCTATACCAGCCGGGCTCATCCGCGTTTGCCGTCTGCGCGCCGGCAATAAAGGCTGACATCAGGATCAATTGGGTCTTGTTCATCGACTACTCCGATTGGTTTAACAATAGGGGCAGGAGCCCCCAACAGGCGTTCAGAGTACGTCGCGACCGTGAAACGAGGATGTGGCGAATGTGAGCTGTTCATGAGGATTGGGGCGTCGCGGCAGCCAGGGTTACAGATCGCGACAGATGATCGGGTCAGAGGGGCTGAAGCCCCGTCTGGTTAGGGCTTAAATGTCGTAGTTATACCGACCCCAATAGGGCGATCGGCCATTTCGACCGCCGTCGTACAAGGATCGGTTCGAAATAGCCGATTGGCTCGTCGCCCCGCCGAGGAGGCGGAACCGCTATCGCGTTCCGCCCTACATCCTCCGCCTGTCCGTTTGGAGATGTAGGCTCGGACGGTGCCGGGCTGTATCGCGCCGAAGTGCAGCACGCGGCTCGGGTTGGTTCCGGCCACGTTGACGTCAGGCTGCGTAGTCAGGCCATCTTGGCCTGACGAAATCAGGGCTTGAAGCCCCGACTACGCAAAGTCTGTTAGTGGATGGCGGGGTTGATGATCAAGGCCGATCAGAGCGTCGCTACGCCGGCCAGCGATCGAATGGCTGCTTCTCCAGTCGCATCCGGCCGTCGGCGTCTTGATGAATGTTGATCCAAGCCTGCCAGTTTGCGTCGTCCATGTCGGGGTAGTCGAGCCGGAAATGACTGCAGCGGCTCTCCGTGCGCATCAGCGACGCCCGCAGCTTCATCTCCGCGCTGACGATCATGTTCGCGGTCTCATGCGCCAGCCGAAGCTCGTGCAAATCGCAGGCGCGCAGCATCGGCAGATGGTGATCCCGAAGCTCTTCGATATAGGCCAGCGCCGCCTTCAGCATGGCCTCCTTTTTGATGTACAGAACGAAGTTCGGAATCATGACGCCCTGTAGGGTTTGCGTGACCCAGGCCGGGCCATAGCCCGACTCGCGCCGCAACGGCGCCAGCATCTCTTGCTCCACTTGCGCCAGCTTGTCCGCCGGCACGGACGGCATCGGCACGCCCTGGCTGTAACCCGCGGCGGCCTCGCCGGCGATGGCCCCCTGGACCGCGGAGCCGGCCAGGGACGAGCCGATCTGGGTGTAGATGGCCCCGGCCATGTACGAGCCCGAGGGCATCGCCGGCGGCATAGAGGCCGGGGATGTTCGACTCGCAGTGGTCGTTGATCGGCACCAGACCCTCTGACTTGTGGATGGCCATGCCCGCCGAGGAGCCGCCGACGGGCATTCCCCCCATCCCGGGTGGAGGCCCGTCGCCGCCCGGTCCATCCGCCGGGACCACCCGGTCCGGGTGGCGGCGAACGATGCTCAGGAGCGCTGGCGAGCCGATCGCCCCCAGGCGCTGGCGGTGGCCCGTGCGGGTGGTCGAAACCCGGCGGCCTGAAGGGACCTCCGTCCAGCGTCCCCACCATCCTATCCGGTGGACCGGGCGGCAGCGGCGCACCCTGGGTGTAGGCGGCGTAGTTCAGCTCCACGCCGAGATCGTGGCGAATGCCGACCCCGGTCACGCCCGGCTTGCGCTCGAACATACCGTGCCAGCCGTCGAAGCAGGCCGCCGGGTTCTGTGCCTGGCCCGGGTGGCCGTCGTTCCATTCCTTGCCGGTCACCTTGGCGCCGATCCGGTAGGCCATCACGCTGCCGTCATGGGTCAGGTCGCAGATCGGAAAGCCGTTGGGCTTGAAGCCGCCGGCACCGGTGCACAGGATCACGCCCTTGGCGGCAACCTGGATCAGGTGGCCATTGTCCAGCGTGAAACCCGCGGCACCGGCGATGCGGCCCTCGTGCTCGATGAGATGGGTGACCATGACCCGCTCGATCAGCGGGATGCCGCGCGCCACCAAGGGCCGCGAGAAGGCCTGGTTGTAGAGCGGTGAGTCGAAGAAGCCCCACTCGCGCAGCTCCGCGACCCTGGCCGCGGAATGCTTCGCCATCTGGCGTGTGTAGACCGGGTTGTTGGTGCCGAGCGCGGAGCGCGACACCTCCGCCACGAACGCATCCAGCGAGATGCCCGCCTCGCGCGCGTCGAACGCGAAGATGCCCTTGGCAAAGGGCGTCTGCCCCGACGCGCCGAGCCGCCCCTTGGACAGCACCATCACCCGCGCGCCGGCATCGTGCGCCTTGGCCGCCGCGAACAGTCCGGCCATGCCGCCGCCGATCACGAGCACGTCGGTCTGGTGGGTCTTTTGGTCCATGTTGTCGGGATCGAAGGCGGCCCGGTTCTCGCCCCAACCCAGGGCCATCCCCATGGCCGCGAGCGTCGCCACCCCGGCCGTGCCACCGGCCAGCGTCAAGAAGCGGCGGCGCGATATGCCGTTGTTGTCATGCGGATCATTCATGGGCGAGCCCCCTCGGTTTGTGAGACGGGTTTGTGAGCGTCGGAAACGGTTTTCCGGATCACCACCAGCACCGCCGCCGAGGCCAACGCCACCACTAGCAGCGACAGGGCCACGTCGGTGTGTCGGCCAAGCTCAATGGCATGCCAGGAGGCGGTCGCCACCAGCAAGACCGACAGCAGCGCGTGCATCAGTCTCCAGGTGCGATAGGTCAGCCCGAGGAGAACGCCTGGAGGTCTTCTTGGAATCCGAAGACGTGGCGGACGGCATCGGTCCCCGCGTGAACCTGGATAGCTGTGTCGGCTGCCACTTTCATCCGGCGGTGGGCAGCAGCAGCGGGTTCGTGAATCCGCAAGTGGCGTTTGCCGCGCAGGACGGCGGTGTCGACAGCATCCCATTCTTCGTCGCGATCCAGGAGCACAAGAGCGCCGGCAACCGGCGCTTCGGTCCGTCGGAGGCCAACAAGGTCGTCAACAGATTCAACCGGCTTAGGGAGGATCAGAAGCAGGACCTCTTGAACTTCCTGCCCTCGCTGTAGGCCCGGTCGTTGTCGCTCACCGGACACCGGCATATACGGTATGCGGTATATTGGGAGCATGACAACGACGGAATTCTTTTCGGCCTTGGCGAACGACACGCGCTTGCGCTGCCTGTTGCTCTTGTCGCGCCACGCCGAACTTTGCGTGTGCGAGCTGACCCATGCGCTAGGTGCAAGTCAGCCGCACATCTCACGCCATCTGGCCCAGCTGCGCGAGCTGGCGATCGTGACCGACCGCCGCGAGGGGCTGTGGGTATACTACAGCGTCAACCCGGTGCTGCCTTCCTGGGCCAGGGGTGTGCTCGAGGAAACGGCGTCCGGAACCGCCGATTCGTCTCCCTTCGCCGAGGATGAGGCGGCCCTAATGGCCATGGTGAACCGCCCCAGCGCCGCGCGTTGCGCCTGAGCGGAAACGTCTGTCTCCCGGACCGGTACTAAGACCCAGACCCAGACCTAGACCCGCGCATCCCACATCGGCGATTCGCTCCCTCCGCACCACGCGTCTGAGCCCAACGGCGCACCCCTTGCGAGTCCGTCCGTGCCCCTGATCTGTGTAAGGGTTATCGCCCGCGACCCGCGCAGGCGCATTCACGTGGTGTGACACCTTGCCGCCTACCCGCGGCACACCCCGTGCAGCCAGCACGCAACATTCCGTGGCGCATATATTCCGTTATCCAGATATACTGTGGTCCATGTTCAGCCCGAGCGTACCCGAGGAGGCACCATGAGCTTGCGCATTCCCGCCCCTATCGTCGCCTGCCTGGCATCTCTGCTCGTTTTCGGTCGCAACCGTGAATTCCACGGCAGTCTTGGTACCCGGTCGGTGCGGCTGTTCGGGATCAAGGCCTGGCGCGCCGACTTACGTCCCAATGGGGGTGCCGCATGAGCGCTCAATGCGAGGTCACGGCCAAGCAGTCCGCCGGCGCCAAGCTCGGCGTCTTCGAGCGCTGGTTGACCCTTTGGGTGGCGCTCTGCATCGTCGCCGGGATCACCCTCGGGCACTTCCTACCGGCTTTTTTCCAGTCCATCGGCACGCTGGAGGTAGCCCAGGTCAACCTGCCCGTGGCGGTACTGATCTGGCTGATGATCGTGCCGATGCTGCTGAAAATCGATTTCGCCGCGCTGCACAGGGTGCGCGAGCATTGGCGGGGCGTCGGCGTGACCCTATTCGTCAACTGGGCGGTCAAGCCGTTTTCGATGGCCTTGCTGGCCTGGCTCTTCATCCGCCACGTCTTCGCGCCCTACCTTCCCGCGGACCAGCTCGACTCCTACGTGGCCGGATTGATCATTCTGGCAGCAGCCCCCTGCACGGCGATGGTCTTCGTCTGGAGTAACCTCTCCAACGGTGAGCCCCACTTCACCCTGACCCAGGTGGCGCTCAACGACACCATCATGATCTTTGCGTTCGCGCCCATCGTCGGGCTGCTGCTCGGGCTCTCCGCGATCACCGTGCCCTGGAGCACCCTGTTTCTCTCCGTGGTGCTCTACATCGTCATTCCCGTCGCCTTCGCCCATTGGTGGCGAAAGCGACTGCTGGCAAAGGGCGACGAGGCGGCATTGCAAGGGGTCCTGGAGCACCTGCAACCGATCTCTTTGGTGGCCCTGCTGGCGACGTTGGTGCTGCTCTTTGGCTTCCAGGGTGAACAGATCTTGGAGCAGCCGCTCATCATCGCGATGCTCGCGGTGCCGATCCTGATCCAGGTCTATTTCAACTCCGGTCTGGCCTACTTGCTCAATCGCCGGGTCGGCGAGGCCCACTGCGTCGCGGCGCCGTCGGCGCTGATCGGCGCCAGCAACTTCTTCGAGCTGGCCGTTGCCGCGGCGATCAGCCTGTTCGGATTCAACTCCGGCGCCGCGCTCGCCACCGTGGTCGGCGTGCTGGTGGAGGTGCCGGTGATGCTGTCGGTGGTCGCGATCGTCAACCGCAGCAAGGCGTGGTACGAACGCGCCGGTGGGCTGCGCTTGCGTTCTTGATGAACCTGTTGGGAGAAACCAAACCATGAAATCCGAACTGCGTGTCGACGATCCCGGTCCCCTGCACCCGCTGACCCTCAGGAGCGCATCCATGATCCGATCCTTCGTATTCCTGCTGCTGGCCGCACTGCTGGGCGCCGCGCCAGCCCATGCCGCCCCTGCCTATCTGGTCGATGCCGACTGGCTCGCCGAGCACATCGACGACGACAACCTGCTGGTTCTGGAGGTGCGCTATCACCCGCACCGCTATTTCACCGTCGGCCATATCCCTGGGGCGGTGCAGGTCCAGCGCTTCAAGGACCTGGGCGATAACGGCGCCAACCCCTTGATGCGCTTTCCGTCCAAGGACGCCTTCCAGGCCACCTTGCGCCGCTGGGGCGTCAACGCCGAGTCCACTCTGGTGCTTTACGACGACTCGCGCACCGCACTCGCCTCGCGCCTGTATTTCCTGCTCGGGCTCTACGGCTTCCCGATGGAGCAGGTGAAGGTGCTCGATGGCGGCACGGTGGAATGGAGCGCATTCAACGAACTCAGTCAGGAGCCGGTCGCGCGGGCGCCGGGCAACGTCACCCTCAAGGAGGCCGATGCCGATCTGCTGGTCGAGTGGACCGACGTCTACGATGACGTCGTCTCTCGCCGCGACCCCGACGTGGTGCTGCTCGATGCCCGCCCGCGCGACATGTACACCGGCGAGCTGATTCGCCACTCCATCGCCGGTGGTCACATCCCCGGCGCGGTCAATGTGGTGAGTCTCGACGGCACCGACGCCCAGGCCCAGACCTGGCTCGACGACGAGGCCCTGGCCGCTCTCTATCGCGACATCCCGAAGGACAAGACCATCTACGTCTACTGCCACGACGGCTTTCGCATGAGCCTGGCCTGGATGCAGCTCAAGCACCTGGGCTACGAAGACGTACGCCTCTACAACGGCGGCTGGTCGCACTGGGGCAACACGCTGACGCTGCCGGTGGTCGAGGGCGATGCGCCGCTCGGTGGCGATTTCGCGCTCTGACCCCGCGCCGATACTCTGCTCTGCACGATACTCTTTTCTGTGCAAGATGGGCCTTGATCATCGTTCCGGCCGATCGCTTGTTCATGTCTGTAGTCAGGGCTTCCAGCCCTGAGACTGTCAGGCCAGGATGGCCTGACTACAGAGGCAGTTGCTCAGCCGGCCGGAACGATGATCAAGGCCAAGTTGTAGCCGCCTTCGGTGATGGTCAGCGAAACGATCTTAGTGTCCCGACTCGCCATTTGATCGATGACGGCGCCGGGGTCGTCGCCAATGCCACTAAGTTGGCGAGCGATGGGCTCGCTTTGTGGGAGCGGCTTCCAGCCGCGACTCGGCTTGTGCGACGACAGTCGCGGCTGGAAGCCGCTCCCACGGCTTAACTTGACGGCATTGGGGTCGTCGCGGCCCAGCAGGAAGTCGCAGAGTGAACCGATGACGCAGGTCTCAACGGCTCCCCGAGGGTGTCTCACGATCAGGGTGTAGAGATAATCCTGCGCCTTCAGCATTTCGCGCATATTGCGGTCGGCCTCGCACAAGCCGACGCCGCAGATGCCCCAGTCCGAGGCATCGGTCTCATTCATCAGCGCATTGGTGCAATAGGCCTGGTGGGACCGGTGGAATCCACCGACGCCGACATGGACGATGCCTGCCGTGATCTTGCTCCGATCATAGGACGGGCAAGCAATCTTCTCCGCGAGAAGGGGAAGGTTTTGCTGTTTCAGCGCAATCGGTTCTTTCATAACGAATACCCTAAGCGGCGGACTCTGCATTCGCGGCCGCTTCGGACCTGCGAACTACCTTGGAGCGGCGCAGGCCCCAATCGGCGAAGACGAAGTAGATCAAGGTGCACCAGATTGTGATGCTATAGAACCGCTCGACGTTCACGTAGTAGTCGCAGAGGCGATGAGGCCAAAATGGGCGAAGGGGTTCGCCGCCCAGGCAAAGCCGATGACCTCCAGCATGCCGATACCCGGCTCACCCTCGGCATTTGTCCCTGTCCAGACCGTTGCCCCTGCCAATTGCAGGAAATCCGAAAGGCCGAGGTTCGTATAACCGGTGACCGCCTCCGTCAGTGCCGGAACCAGCACCATGCCGCCGGTCGTAAACATGACCATGAGCCAAGGCGCGCAGATGCTGGCGAACTGGGAACTGGGCCACGGCGTTAAAGCCGAATGCGGCGACGAAAACGACGACGACCGCGACCGCGACCGCGACGACCGTCACGACGAACCAGATACTGGTCGGATAGGGTTGCACCTGAGCGGGAAGCTCGGCCAGGGCGGTGAAGGCCGTTGCCGACACGGTGATCATGGCCGCCGAGATATCACCCACGGTGAGACGCAATGCGCGGCCTTCCAGCCGAGCTTCATAGCGGTCCTCGTCCAGCAGTAAGCTGTCGTCATCATCCGCATCGACCTCGCCGGCCGGCCGGGTCATCATCTCGACGCGACGTAGCTGGGCCTTGACCCGCGCCACTACCTCCCGCGGGGCGAATGGTTTGCAGACGTAGTCGTCCGCGCCCAGCTCCAGGCCCAACAGGCGATCGATCTCCTCCACCCGGGCCGTCACCATGATGATCGGGACCGATGAGAAGGTGCGAAGCTCGCGACAGATCTCCAATCCGTCGCGCCCCGGCAACATCAGGTCCAGCAGGATGAGGTCGGGCGGGGCCTCGCGCACCCGCGGCACCACCGCAGCACCATCCTCGATGCGCTCAACCTCCATGGCCGATGCGCGCAGGTACTCTTCGAGCACCTCGGCGAGCGGGGTCTCGTCCTCGACGATGAACACGCTCTTGGCGGCGGTAGAACTCATGGCCGGCATCTCCCTCAAGTGCGCTTGGAGCCCCCGGACAGGGTCACCGGGCGCTATTCTCGCCCATCCACGACTCCCTCGGCGAGGTTCACGGTTTCTTTGATGTCTCTCCGCGCTAATCTCGAAGGCGATCACACGCGCAACGGCTCGGCGATGTCAGCAGCCTGCTGTGCGAGGTGGTTTGTGAGCGAAGATGCGGGGTTTAATCGGGCCAAAAAAAAGCCCCGCTTGCGCGGGGCTTTGGGTCAGCTTTGCACCGGCGCTGACCGCCGGTGCTTGGCCGATGAGCGCTGGTGGGCGCTTACATCATGCCCATGCCACCCATGTCGCCCATGCCGCCCATGCCGCCACCGCCGCCCATCGGGGCGTCGTCCTTCGGCTCGTCGGCCACCATGGCCTCGGTGGTGATCATCAGGCCGGCCACGGAGCAGGCGTTCTGCAGCGCGATGCGGGTGACCTTGGTCGGGTCCAGGATACCCATCGCGACCATATCGCCGTACTCACCGCTCGAGGCGTTGTAGCCGTAGTTGCCCTCGCCATCGGCGACGTTGTGCAGCACGACCGATGCCTCGTCGCCGGCGTTGGTGACGATCTGGCGCAGCGGCTCTTCCATCGCACGCAGGGCGATGGCGATGCCGACGTCCTGGTCGTGGTTGCTGCCGGTCATACCCTTGATCTTGGTCAGGGCGCGTACCAGCGCAACGCCACCGCCGGGGACAATGCCCTCTTCCACCGCGGCACGGGTCGCATGCAGGGCATCTTCGACACGGGCCTTCTTCTCCTTCATCTCGACTTCGGTGGCAGCACCGACCTTGATCAGCGCAACGCCGCCGGCCAGCTTGGCCAGACGCTCCTGCAACTTCTCGCGATCGTAGTCGGAGGTGGTCTCCTCGACCTGGGCGCGGATCTGCTCGCAGCGCCCCTTGATCTCGCCGTCGGCACCGGCGCCGTCGATGATGGTGGTCTCTTCCTTGGTGATCTGCACCTTTTTGGCGGAGCCCAGCTCGTTCAGCGTGGCCTTCTCCAGCGTCAGGCCGACTTCCTCGGCGATGACGGTACCGCCGGTGAGGATGGCGATGTCCTGCAGCATGGCCTTGCGACGGTCGCCGAAGCCCGGAGCCTTGACGGCGCAGACTTTGATGATGCCGCGGATGGAGTTGACCACCAGCGTGGCCAGGGCCTCGCCTTCGATGTCCTCGGCGACGATCATCAGCGGACGGCCGGCCTTGGCGACGGCCTCGAGCACCGGCAGAAGCTCGCGAATGTTGGAGATCTTCTTGTCGTGCAGCAGGATGAAGGGCTCTTCCAGCTCGGCGGTCTGGCTCTGCTGGTTGTTGATGAAGTACGGCGACAGGTAGCCGCGGTCGAACTGCATGCCCTCGACGACGTCGAGCTCGTTGTGCAGCGACTTGCCTTCTTCAACGGTGATGACGCCTTCCTTACCGACCTTCTCCATCGCCTCGGCGATGATCTCACCAATGGAATCGTCGGAGTTGGCGGAGATGGTACCGACCTGAGCAATCTCCTTATTGTCAGAGCAGGGCTTAGACAGAGCCTTTAGCTCGCTGATAGCGGAAACCAGGGCCTTGTCCATGCCACGCTTCAGGTCCATCGGATTCATGCCGGCGGCGACCGCCTTCAGGCCTTCGCGGACCATGGCCTGCGCCAGTACGGTGGCAGTGGTGGTGCCGTCGCCGGCGATGTCGGAGGTCTGGGAGGCGACTTCCTTCACCATCTGCGCGCCCATGTTCTCGAACTTGTCGGCCAGCTCGATCTCTTTGGCGACGGAGACACCGTCCTTGGTGACGGTCGGGGCACCGAAGGACTTCTCTAGCACCACATTGCGACCCTTCGGGCCGAGCGTGACCTTGACCGCGTTGGCGAGGACGTTGACGCCGTCCATCATACGATTGCGGGCATCGGAGCCGAACTTGACTTCTTTTGCACTCATTGCGCTGTTACCTCGGACTTAATCTGGGTTGGATATATTTGCGAATAGGCTGGTACAGGACCCAGCGTTAGGGCCGCGGACCGGTGGCTGGCTTGCGCCGAGCGGTCGGGTTGTTGCCGCGCCCATTTCGGAATTCGATGACTCTCGGGGCGTCCTAGGTCTCGACAACGCCCATAATGTCGTCCTCGCGCATCACGAGGAGTTCTTCGCCGTCCAGCTTCACCTCGGTGCCCGAGTACTTACCGAATAGCACGCGATCGCCGACCTTAACGTCAAGTCCGCGGCTGTCGCCGTTGTCCATGATTTTGCCGTTGCCGACAGCGATGATTTCTCCCTGGATCGGCTTTTCGGTCGCCGAGTCAGGGATCACGATGCCTCCGGCAGAGGTGCGCTCCTCTTCCATGCGGCGAACAACGACTCGGTCGTGCAAGGGACGAATTTTCATGGGTGGTTCCCCTCAGATTCTGTTGCTAGTGGTTCAGAAAACATTCGAGCGCCTGTCCCGAGTGTTAGCACTCGTGCTTGGCGAGTGCTAATAATAGGGGCACGCTTTCGCCTGTCAAGGGGTAGTTCACATCGAAATCGATCTGGAGAGCGTGCGCGCGCTGCTGGCGGTCCAAATTGTGGGCCTCATGTCACTCGCGCGCGAGCCCCCCGACCCGAGCAAGGGTTAGAGAGGTCCTGAAGCAGATGCGATCGGCGGGCGGAGGTGGGGTCGGCCACCACGAGGGGAAAGTCGGCGTGGCGGGAGCGCCGGGTCAGTCGTCGTCGCGCCTGTACTCGCCTTCGATGACGCGAGGGCCGCGGTCGCGAACCGGGTGACGGGCGCCATCCGGCACCGGTACCACGTGAACATACCGCTGGACCAGCGCATGCCTGACAGGAGGGATCAGCAACAAGAACCCAACGAAGTCGGTGACGAACCCCGGCAGCAGCAAGGCGAAGCCGCAAACCAGCAGAACGGCGCCGTCGAGCAGTTCCAATGCCGGCATTTCGCCCTGGTCCAGCATCGTGCGGACGCGCATCAACACGGCGAGGCCCTGACTGCGCACCAGCGCACCACCTACAACGGCGGTCAAGACCGATAGCGCAATCGTCGGCAGCGCACCGATGACCGAACCCACCTGGATCAAGAAGTACAGTTCGATGAGCGGCGCAGCGACGAAAATCAGAACGAAAAGCAGCATGGGTCGGGTCTCTTGGATCGGGGGCTGCGGCGATTGCGCGGCTCGCCCCAAAATACCGGGAAGTCTGTCTGGATTTTACCGATTCAATCGATGGCCACCAGAAGGCCGCGATTCCGGTAACCTTACGCGCTTCGCCAGCGAACGCCCATCACCCCCGATCCTGACTCTCGGGCAATACCGGTCATCGCCCCCACCTCCCCCCGGAGACGTTAGTATGTCTGACATCGTCTACCTCGCCCTCTGCACCTGTCCCGATCAGGCAAGCGCCGAGGCGTTAGCCGATGCGGTTGTGAATCAAGGCCTCGCGGCCTGCGTGAACATCCTCCCAGGCGTAGTGTCGGTCTATCGCTGGGAGGGCAAGATCGCCAAGGATAAAGAAGTGCTGCTGCTAATGAAGACCACGCAGCCGCGCTTTGCGCAACTCGCGGCAGAAATCGAAAAACAACACCCGTACGACGTCCCGGAGGTCATCGCACATCCGATCGTTGCGGGGCTCGACAACTATCTTGAGTGGGTCCGTACATGCACCAGAATGCAAGACTAATAGCATCCGCCACACCGCGTCCAACCATCGCGCTGGCGGCGCAAGAACGCTTACGAGGACTGGGACGAGAGTTCGGAGCGCTTGCCTTACTCGGCCTCGCGCTCCTTTCGATCCTGACGGGCCCCGCGTTCGCCGCCACCGACGACGAGTTCCTGCAGCCGGACCAGGCGTTCCGCATTTCGGGGGAAGCGGCCGAGGCAGATGCGCTGCTGGTGCGCTGGGACATCGAGCCCGGCTACTACATGTACAAGAGTAAGTTTCGTTTCGCCAGCGAGACGCCGGGCATCCAGACGCGCAGCGCGGACCTACCAACTGCCGAAACCAAGCAAGACGAGTTCTTCGGCGAGGTCCAGATCTACCGCGACCGAGTGGAGGCACGCATCCCCATCGAGCGCGCGGCGGACGCTGGCGACATCGTCGAGATCCATACGACGTCTCAGGGTTGCGCCGATGCCGGACTCTGCTACCCACCGCAAAAACAGAAGATCTTGTTGGAGTTGCCCCGCTTCGCAGCGGCGGAACAGCCCGCGGCGCCGACGCCGGAGCGCATGCCCACACAGTCGCTGGTCGCGGCTGAGTCTGTGACGACCAGCAGCCCGGGCAAGCCGGCCCTGGGGGCGATGACACAGTCCCTCGGACTCGGCCTTGAGGACGACATCCTGCCCGCGGAAGAGGCCTTCCGATTCAGCGCCGAGGTCAGCGCACCGGACCGCCTGGCCCTGCAATGGGAGGTAGCGCCCGAGACCTATCTGTATGAGGAGAAGATCGAGCTGACGTTGGAAGATGCCGACGGCGTCCAACTTGACTCCTACGTGCTGCCGGAGGCCGAAATTAAGGCCGATACGGTGCGCCCGGACGGCACCATCGGCGATGTTGCCATCTACCACGGCACCGTCGCTCTCGACGTGCCCTTGTTGCGCGGAACCGCCGAGCCGACCACGGTCACGCTGATCGCGAAGTTCCAGGGCTGCGCCGAGCGCGGGATCTGCTATCCCCCTGTCACCGAGCGCGTCACGCTGGAACTCCCCGCGGCGCTGCAGACCGTCGCGCTAACCGAGCCGGTGGCACCAGCCGCCCCACAACCGGCCGCCTCCGGCGGGCGCGTATCGGAACAGGACCAGATTGCCGCCCGGCTCGCCAATGCAGGCGTTTTCGGTGCCATCGCGATCTTCTTCGGTCTGGGCCTGCTGTTGGCCTTCACCCCCTGCGTGTTCCCGATGATCCCGATCCTGTCCGGCATCATCGCCGGCCAGGGCGATAGCATCACCACGCGCAAGGCGTTCATGCTGTCGCTAGCCTACGTCTTGGCGATGGCGCTGACCTATGCCGTCGTCGGCGTCATTGCCGGCTTGTTCGGTGCCAACCTGCAGGCAACCTTCCAGAATCCATGGGTGTTGACCGTGTTCGCCGCCGTGTTCGTTGCCTTGGCCATGTCGATGTTCGGCTTCTATGAGCTACAGTTGCCGAGCAGCGTGCAGACCAAGCTCACCGAGATCAGCAATAGGCAGGAAGGCGGGACGCTCGTGGGCGCGGCAATTATGGGCTCCCTGTCGGCGTTGATCGTCGGCCCCTGCGTCGCACCGCCGCTGATGGGCGCATTGATCTTCATCGGCCAGACCGGCGATGCGGTACTTGGCTTCTTCGCTTTGCTTGGGCTCGGGCTGGGCATGGGTGCCCCGCTGCTCGCCATCGGCACCTCGGCAGGCAAGCTGTTGCCGCGGGCCGGGGCCTGGATGGACGCAGTCAAGGCCGTATTCGGCGTGCTCCTGCTCGGGGTGGCTATTCTGCTGGTAGAACGCGTACTGCCGGCCGCGGTGGCAATGCTGCTCTGGGGACTGCTGCTGATCAGTTCCGGCGTCTACCTGGGTGCGCTGACAGCCGTTGCTGCCGACACCAGCGGTTGGCGCAAGCTGTGGAAGGCATTGGGCATTGCGGTGCTGGTCTATGGCGTGCTGATGTTGGTGGGGGTCGCCGCCGGCGGCAAGGACACGATTCAGCCCCTGCGTGGTCTGGCACCCGCCGGCGGTGGCGCGGGCGCGGCCGCGCACGCGGAGTTCAAACGCATCAAGACCGTCGCCGATCTGGAGCGCGAGGTCGCCGCGGCGGGCGCTGCCGGCAAACCGGTGATGCTGGACTTCTATGCCGACTGGTGCGTGTCCTGTAAGGAGATGGAACGCTACACCTTCCCGGAACCGCAAGTGATCGAGGCAATGGAGCGCTTCGTCGTGCTCCAGGCCGATGTCACCGCCAACGATGCCGATGACAAGGCGTTGATGCAGGAACGCTTCGGCCTTCCTGGCCCGCCGGCGATGTTGTTCTTCGACACCGAAGGCAACGAGCTGCGCGGCTTTCGCCTCGTGGGGTTCGTACCCGCGGATGAGTTTGCCGCGCACCTGCGTGAGGTGGCGCCGTGAACCCGGCCAAGGTGCTGATCGTGACCCTCCTGGCGGGCACACTCAGCATTGGCATCGCCCTGTATGGCGAACGCTGGCTCGCCGACCGCGAGTCCGGCGGTTTTGCCTCCGACCGAAGCGGCCAAGACATCACGAGCTTGCCCGACATCCGGCTACCCGACACCGCCGGACGCGAGATCGCCAGCAATAGCTGGGCCGGGAAGGTGGTGGTATTGAATTACTGGGCGACCTGGTGCCCGGCGTGCCTGCGCGAGATGCCCATGCTGGCTCGATTGCAGCAGCGGTTCGATCCGGGCCGCCTGCACGTGGTGGGCATCGCCATCGACGATGCCGACTCAGTGCGCGACTTCCTGGCTGAGCACAGCGTGGACTACCAGATCTTGCTCGGTGACGCGGCCAGCGTGGTGCTGTCCGAGCGGCTCGGCAATCGCACCAGCGGTCTGCCCTTCACCGCGATCTTCGACAGCGTCGGACGGCTGGTCTTTACCCACACCGGGGAGATGACAGCCGACCTGTTCCGCGCCCAGCTGACGCCGTTGCTCGGGGGCGAACCCGGGTAGACTCGCCGTCAACGTAAGCGATTACGCTTGGAACACACGCGAAATCCGCTTTGTAAATTTGCCACGTTTCCCTTAACCTTAGTCGCCTTCGTGCTTAGCACGATTGGGCGATATATCCGGGCGTTTCGCTGCGGTTTGAGGACAATTGGCCTCCAAATCAGCCTGCGCGTAGACGCGCCACGGGGTCTCGCAGGCCTGTGCCCAGGAGCGGGGGCGCTTCTCGCGTAGCGGCCCTCACGGTTTTGCGTCGAGGGCTCTCAGCCGGTTCGTCCATCTGACGCCTATCCCATGCCCGCTTTACCGAGCAATAGAAACCTGTCGAAAGAGCCCGTACATGGCCAAAATACTGTGCCTCAATGGCCCCAACCTGAACCTGCTCGGTACGCGAGAACCGGACAAGTACGGCAATGACACGCTCGACGCCATCGCCGAACGGCTGGATCGGGTCACGACCGACGCCGGACACACGATGCTGTTCGTGCAGAGCAACGCCGAGCACGAACTGATCGAGGCCGTGCACAGCGCGGGCGCCGACGGTGTCAGTTTCGCGCTGGTCAACCCAGCGGGCTACACCCACACTAGCGTTGCGCTGCGCGATGCCATCCTCGCCGTGCGCCTCCCTTTCATCGAGGTGCACCTATCCAACGTACATGCCCGGGAGCCGTTCCGCGGTCATTCTTATTTTTCCGACATCGCCGTGGGCACTATCAGCGGCCTGGGCGCGATCGGCTACGAATTGGCATTGACGGCGGCCCTGCGACGGCTGAATTGATACCAATGCGGCCGGTCACCGATGCCCCATCGCGGTGCCGGCACTAGGGCCAACGACAAGATCGAACACGAGAGTCACAACCGTCATGGATATCCGGAAGGTCAAGAAGCTCATTGAGCTCCTCGAAGAATCGAATGTCGCGGAGATAGAAATTCACGAAGGTGAAGAATCCGTGCGCATCAGCCGCCACGGCAGCTCCGCGCCGCAGTTCCTGATGCCAGGCGCCATGGCGGCGCCGGCCGCGGCACCGGGCGGCGCGACACCCGCGGTGAGCACGACCGCGGCGGCAGCGGCACCCGAGCCGGACGAGGCCAATCTGGTGCGCTCGCCGATGGTCGGCACCTTCTACCGCTCACCGTCACCGGGCAGCAAAGCCTTCGTCGAGGAAGGCGTCGAGGTCAAGGTCGGCGACACACTCTGCATCATCGAGGCGATGAAGATCCTGAATCAAATCGAATGCGAGCGCGCCGGTTCGGTCAAACGCATCCTGGTGGAGAACGGACAGCCGGTTGAATACAACCAGCCGCTGTTCATCATCGAATGATCGAAAAAGTCCTCATCGCCAACCGCGGCGAAATTGCACTGCGGATCCTGCGCGCCTGTCGCGAACTGGGCATCAAGACCGTGGCCGTGCATTCAGATGCCGATCGCGATCTCAAGCACGTGCTGCTGGCGGATGAATCGGTGTGCATCGGCCCGGCGCCGTCGCGCGACAGCTATCTGCACATCCCGTCCATTATCAGTGCCGCGGAGGTCACCGACACAGTGGCCATTCACCCCGGTTACGGCTTTCTGTCCGAGAATGCGGACTTCGCTGAACGCGTGGAGCGTTCCGGCTTCATCTTCGTCGGCCCCAAACCCGAGACCATCCGGCTGATGGGCGACAAGGTCTCCGCCATCCGCTCCATGAAGCAGAGCGGCGTGCCCTGCGTGCCGGGCTCCGACGGCCCCATCGACACCAACACCAAACGTACGCTAGAGATGGCCCGCGAGATCGGTTACCCGGTGATCATCAAGGCGGCGGGCGGCGGCGGCGGTCGCGGTATGCGCGTGGTGCACTCCGATGCCACGCTGCTGAATGCGATCTCATTGACCAAAGCCGAGGCCGGCGCGGCCTTTGGCAATGATACCGTTTACATGGAAAAGTACCTGGAGAACCCCCGCCACATCGAGTTTCAGATTCTCGCTGACAACTATAGCAACGCCATCCACCTCGGCGAGCGCGACTGTTCCATGCAGCGGCGCCATCAGAAAGTGATCGAAGAGGCACCGGCACCGGGCATCACCGAGGAACAGCGGCACTTCATCGGCACGCGATGCGCCGAGGCATGCAGTGCCATCGGCTACCGCGGTGTCGGTACCTTCGAGTTCCTCTACCAAGACGGCGAGTTCTACTTCATCGAGATGAACACCCGCGTCCAGGTGGAACACCCGGTCACCGAGATGATTACCGGCGTCGATATCGTTAAAGAGCAGTTGCTGATGGCCTCCGGTGATCGGCTGCGCTTCAGCCAAGACGACATCGTGCTACGCGGCCATGCCATCGAATGCCGACTCAACGCCGAGCATCACGAGACCTTCATGCCGAGTCCGGGGCGGATCGAGGAGTTCCACGCCCCGGGCGGCCCCGGCATCCGACTCGACACGCACATCTATTCCGGTTACCTAGTGCCGCCCTACTACGACTCGATGATCGGCAAGCTCATCGCCCATGGCGAAGATCGCCGCTCGGCGCTGGCGCGCATGTGCAACGCGCTGCGCGAGACGGTGATCGAAGGTATCCACACCAACATTCCCTTGCAACGCGAGATACTCAAGGACGCGGCCTTCCAGCAAGGCGGCGCCAACATTCATTACCTGGAAAAGAAACTGGGCATGTGAACATGATTGCCCCAACGCATCGAGCCGGCCGCTGATGGGCTGGCTGCAACTCTCGCTGGTGGCGCACCGGGACCAGTCCGCGTCGATCGAGGCGGCGCTGGAGAACGGCGGCGCACTTGCGGTTACCATCGATGATGCCGCCGATGACCTGGCACCGGAGCCCATCTTGGAGCCAGCACCGAATGCCACGCCACTGTGGCGTCAGGTGCGCATCACCGCGCTATTTAGCGATGACCCCAACGGCGCCATGCTGGCGGAACAGGCGGCGCGGTCTCTCGGCCCGCAAAGCCTGGCCCCGCCGTTGACCACGACCCTGGACGATCGTCCCTGGGAGCGTGTTTGGTTGGAGGAACTGACGCCGATGCGATTCGGTCGCCGGCTTTGGATCTGCCCCCATGGGCAGCGTCCCGAAGCCGACGCCGGAAGCGTCATCATCGATCTGGACCCCGGACTCGCCTTTGGCACTGGTCACCACCCCACCACAGGGCTCTGCCTGCGCTGGCTGGACGGCCTAGATCTCAAAGACCGCACGGTGCTCGATTTCGGTTGCGGCTCCGGCATCCTTGCCATCGCGGCCCTGAAACTGGGTGCCCGCCGCGCGGTTGCGGTCGATCACGATCAGCAGGCCCTCGATGCCACCATCGACAACGCCGTCAACAACGGCGTCGCGGATCGCCTGACCGTACTGATGCCGGAACAAATGCCCCAAACAACGCCTCCGCATCCTCCGAAACATTCATTCAGCAGCCTGCCCGATACCGGCGCCGATGTGATCGTCGCCAACATCCTCGCGGGCCCGCTGATCGAACTGGCGCCGACGCTGACCCGATTTGCAGCCCAGCAGGCGCTGATCGGACTCTCCGGCATCTTGAGCCATCAGGCGGACCCTGTTGCCGAAGCCTATGGCGCGCATTTCTTGCTCGACCCGCCTGAGATCGAAAGCGATTGGGTGTTGCTCGCCGGGCGCCGACTGCGCGCCTGAAATCGATCGGTAAGCGACACCAATCGATATACCAGCAGGCCGGGATTGTTACGAAATCGTGGACGCGCGCTGACGATCGGCACCCCCGAAGCGGCGAGACTTGGCTAAAATCTGAGGCCTTCTCGCTGCTGCCGGAATGCCATGCCCGCCCCCGATCTCAGCCCCTCGCTTCCTGCCGAGCCGCTACCGTTATGCCCAAGCCACGGCCGGGGCGGCATCGCGCATGAAATCCGGCCGCCTTCAACTGGGTTGTCCATCGGCTCTGTCAGGCTTGAAAACCGTCTGATGCTTGCGCCTATGGCTGGTGTCACGGACCGTCCGTTCCGCAGTCTGTGCCGACGGCTCGGTGCCGGATTGGCGGTATCGGAGATGCTGTCCGCGAACCCCGCCCTGCGAGACTCACGCAAGAGCAGCGAGCGGGCCAATCACGCCGGGGAGCCCGGCCCCATCGCGGTTCAGATCGCCGGCGCCGATCCGGTGCAAATGGCGGACGCGGCCCGCTACAACGTCGATCAGGGCGCCGAGATCATCGACATCAATATGGGCTGCCCAGCAAAGAAGGTCTGTAAGGTGGCGGCGGGCTCGGCGCTGCTGCGCGACGAACTGCTGGTGGGTCGGATTCTCGAGCAAGTCGTGCGCGCCGTGCCGGTTCCCGTCACGCTGAAGACGCGCACCGGCTGGTCGCCGGAGACGAAAAACCTGGCGCGCATCGCACAGATCGCGAGCGAATCCGGCATTGCCCTGTTGACCGTGCATGGACGCACACGTGCCTGCGGCTACAGCGGCGCCGCGGAGTTCGACAGCCTCCGCGCGTTGCACGGCCTGACGAACCTGCCCCTGGTCGCCAACGGTGATATCGATTCGCCACAACGGGCCCGACAGGTGCTGAACGACACCGGGGCCAGTGCTATCATGATCGGGCGAGCCGCGCAGGGTCGTCCTTGGATCTTTCGCGAGATCGCCCATTACCTGTCCACAGGCCAGTTGCTGCCGGCCCCGTCACCATGCTGGGTGCGGGATACATTGCTGTCACATCTGGAGGAGCTTTACGGATTCTACGGCGAGGCGCGCGGCGTTCGCATCGCCCGAAAGCATATCGGTTGGTACTGCCGCGGCATCAGCGGAATCAACCAGCACCAGAGCGCGACGCTGCCGGCCATGCGGTTCTTGGAACTGGTCAATCGCGCTGACACCGCACAACAACAAACCGAACGCGTAAGAGCCCATTTTCTTGGGTTACTGCCAACGGAGGACGCGGCATGACCGGCGAAACCGCACGTAAGCGCGAAGCCCTTTCCACTAAGCCCGCAACAAACCGGCTACAAGAACCGCCGTTCACTGATAGCGGGTTTAACAGAGACCGCGCTAAAGAAAGCGATCGCAACGACACTGAGTCAGCAGACATCGAATCCCGCAACATCGGACCCCAGGAGATCGGCTCCGACGACACCAGACCCCAGTACATCGAGTCTAGAACAGCAGCACAATCATTGACCAACGACCCACACGCAGACGCACGGAAGGTCAAGCCGCCGCCGCAAGGAGACGGCTTCAGGGTGGTTCAACAGGATCAAGTGGAGCCACTGCGGGAGTGTGTGCGCAACGCCTTGCGTCATTACCTCCACAACATGGATGGGCACGACATCAACGACCTGTATCGCATGGTGCTCGACGAGGTCGAGCGGCCACTGATCGAGACGGTGATGGAGAGCACCAACAACAACCAATCCATAGCCGCACGTATGCTCGGCCTGAGCCGAGGCACGCTGCGAAAGAAGCTGAGAAACTTCGATCCGAATTAGCCGTCGCACCGCCCGCGAACATCGAATACGCCCGCGGCGCCCACGCCATGCTGGCGCTCCGGTCACGATGGTCGCCCGGGCTTTCGCTCCCCCAACATCACGAGTATCAACCGCATGCACGCCATTCGCCGCGCGCTGATCAGCGTTTCCGACAAGACCGGCCTGACCGAATTCGCCCGCGCCTTGAGCGACCACGGCGTCGAGATCCTCTCCACCGGCGGCACCTCCAAGCTGCTGACCGAGGCCGGCATTCCGGTGAAAGAGGTCTCCGAGCACACCGGCTTCCCTGAGATCATGGGCGGACGCGTCAAGACGCTGCATCCGCGTATCCACGGCGGCATCCTTGGCCGTCGGGGCATCGACGAGGGCGTGATGCGCGAAAACGAGATCCAGCCCATCGACCTCGTCGTGGTCAATCTCTATCCATTCGAGCAGACCGTCGCCAAGCCGGATTGCGACCTGGCCACCGCCATCGAGAACATCGATATCGGCGGCCCTACCCTACTGCGGGCCGCGGCCAAGAACCACGCCGCCGTTACCGTGGTGGTCGACGCCGACGATTACGGCCGCGTGCTGGCGGAAATGACCGCCAACGACGGCGCGGTCGGCGACGCCACCCGCTTCGATCTCGCCGTGAAGGCGTTTGAGCACACCGCCGCCTACGACGGGGCCATCGCCAATCACCTCGGGCGCATCGTCGAGCATGCCGACGGTAAGGCCGAGGGGCTGCCGCGTACCTTCAACCTGCAGTTCCGCAAGCAGCAGCCGATGCGCTACGGCGAAAACCCGCATCAACAAGCGGCCTTCTATGTCGCCCGCGACCGCACCGAGGCGTCGATCGCCAGCGCCACGCAGTTGCAGGGCAAGGCACTCAGCTACAACAACATCGCCGACACCGATGCGGCGCTGGAGTGCGTCAAGCAATTCAACGATGCGCCCACCTGCGTCATCGTCAAGCATGCCAACCCCTGCGGCGTCGCCGTCGGCGCGACGCTGCTGGAGGCCTATGAGCGCGCCTTCTCCACCGATCCTGAGTCGGCCTTCGGTGGCATCATCGCCTTCAATCAGGCGCTGACGGGTGACGTCGCTCAGGCCATCGTCGAGCGGCAATTCGTCGAGGTGATCATTGCGCCGAGTGTCAGCGACGAGGCCTCCGCCGCGGTCGCGGCGAAGAAGAACGTGCGTCTGCTGGTCTGCGGCGATTGGCCCACGGAGCGCGGCGCCTCCATCGATTTCAAGCGCGTGCGCGACGGCCTGCTGGTGCAGGACGCCGATCTGCGCCTGACCGCCGACCTCAAGGTGGCCACGGACAAGGCGCCGACCGAGGCGCAGATGCAAGACCTGCTGTTCACCTGGCGGGTGGCCAAGTTCGTCAAGTCCAACGCCATCGTCTTCGGCCGCGACGGCATGACCATCGGCGTCGGCGCCGGCCAGATGAGCCGCGTCAACTCGGCACGTATCGCTGCCATCAAGGCCGAGCAGGCAGGGCTTGTGGTCAAGGGTGCGGTGATGGCGTCCGACGCCTTCTTCCCGTTCCGTGACGGCATCGATCAGGCCGCCGAGAACGGCATCACCGCCGTGATCCAGCCTGGTGGCTCGATGCGCGACGACGAGGTCATCGCCGCCGCCAACGAGCACGGCATGGCCATGGTCCTGACCGGCATGCGCCATTTCCGGCATTGATGACCGATCCGAGCACGCCATCGGGTCGGCCCCTCATTCACCCGACCGCCATCATCGAGGACGGCGCCGAACTGCACCCCAGTGTCCGCGTCGGCCCCTACTCAATCATCGACGCCGGCGCCGTGCTCGGCGAAGGCTGCACGATCGAGAGCTGCGCGCGCATCTACGGGGCCACCCGCATGGGCCGCCACAATCGCGTCTGTCACGGCGTGACGCTCGGCAGCGAGCCTCAGGACCTAGGCTACAGCCCGGACAAGGCACGACCGCTGACCATCGGCGATCACAACCACTTCAAGGAAGGCGTCAACATCAGCCACGGCATCAAATACGAAACCGGCACGCGCATCGGCAGCCACAACTTCTTCATGACCTACAGCCACGTCGGTCACGACTGCACGGTGGGCGATCACAACATCTTCGCCAACACCGCGACGCTGGCCGGACACGTGGAGCTGGAGCATCATGTCTTCGTCTCCGGCCAGGTGGCGGTGCACCAGTTTTGCCGCATCGGCGCCTACAGCATGCTCGGCGGCGTCAGCGGGGTGCCCAAGGACGTGCCGCCCTATGTCATCGTCAACGGTCAGCGCGCCCGCATCATCGGGCTGAATCTGGTTGGCCTGCGACGCAACGGCTTCGATCAGGCCCAGCGCAGCCGCATCAAGGCGGTCTACAAGCTCCTGTTCCGCTCCGGACTGCTGCTCGACGAGGCCTTGTCGCGCGCGGAGGTCGAGCACCCAGGGGCCGAGACCGACGCCATTGTCGGCTTTATCCGCGCCTCCAAGCGGGGCGTGACCAGTTTCTGAAGGGCTCGCATCATCCTGGTCTCCGCGCCTCTCCGGGAACACCCATAATTGACTCAAGCATCCGAGTACGCCATGCACACCGAAATAGAGCAACCCTACAAGATCGCCATCAGCGCGGTGACCAACTACCTGGACGATCAATCCGATCCTGCCGCCGGGCGTTACGTCTTCGCCTACACCATCACCATCGCGAACAACGGCGTAGTCCCGGCCAAACTGCTGAATCGGCACTGGATTGTCACGGACGCCAACGGTAAGACGCAGGAGGTGCGCGGCGCCGGCGTGGTCGGCGAGCAACCGCACCTGAAGCCCGGCGAGTCGTTCCGCTACACCAGCGGCACCCAATTGGAAACGCCGGTGGGCAGCATGCACGGCAGCTACGACATGCTGGCCGACGACGGCACCCGCTTCGATGCGGAGATACCGGCCTTCTCGTTGGGCGATCGCGCCCGTTTCCACTAGCGACCAACACCACAAGGCAACCGCATCATGGCCACTTACGCGGTCGGCGACATCCAGGGCTGCTACGACGAGTTCCGCCAGCTGTTGGACCGTATCGGCTTCGACCCCATTGCCGACACCCTCTGGCTTGCAGGTGATCTGGTCAACCGCGGTCCCGAGTCCCTGTCGGTGCTGCGTTACGTCAAGGCCCTTGGCGCGCAGGCCGTCACGGTCCTGGGCAACCACGACCTACACCTGTTGGCGCTGGCCGCCGGCAACGACAAGCATGCCAAGAAGAGCAACCTCGACGACGTCCTCACCGCGCCGGACCGCGACGAGATCCTGCACTGGCTGCGTCACCGGCCGCTGATGCATGTGGACGAGAAAAAGCGCTTCTCGTTGATCCACGCCGGTCTGCCGCCGCAGTGGGACCTCACCCAGGCTCGGGCCTGCGCGGCTGAGTTGGAAGCAGAACTGCAAGGCCCCGGCTTTGCCGACTTCCTGCAAGCCATGTACGGCAACGAACCCAACCTCTGGTCGCCCGAGCTCAGCGGCGAAGACCGCCTACGCTTCATCACCAACTGCTTCACACGCCTGCGCTATTGCGACCGTGACGGGCACCTGCTGCTGAACGAGAAGGGTGTACCCGACAGCCAGCCGGATGAGGTCCTGCCCTGGTTCAAGGTGCCAGGCCGCGCAACCCGCGAAGATCGCATCGTGTTCGGACATTGGTCGATGCTGGGCTACGTCGCCGAGCACAATGTCTGGGGCCTCGATACCGGTTGCCTCTGGGGCGGCAGTCTGACCGCGGTGCGTATCCGCCGCAAAAAGCCGATCAAGGTGTTCGATCTCGATTGCACCGGCTATCTGACGCCGGGTTGACGCGGTAGCAGTACCGCCGATGATGCCGCGATTGCCACTGATGAAGCAGCCAACCGAGACCCAAGCGGCCCTCCCGACAACCCCCGCGATCGGGCCATGACACCTCCGTCACAATCCACAACCGTATCAACAACCGGCCTCGTCAAGCCCGTCGATATTCTCGCTCCACCAGGCATAGTAGGCCTCGTCGGGGGCGACGACCCGGGATGTGGCGTTGGCCAGCGGTTTGCCATCGGCATCGGTTAAAACGATGTCCATGTCGAGGATTCCGCCCCGCAGGATGCGGGCGATGGTCAGGGTCACATCGATCTCGTCGCCGGGACAGACCGGACGGCGGAATCGTTCGGGGCAGAAGGTCAGGCCGAGGCAACCGTCGCCGGGGAAGCTGGTGCCGAACAGCGCCGAGATGGTGGTTTGGATCAGACCGCCGGGTACGATGATGTCCGGCGTGTCAGGGAATCGCATACGGGCGGCTTCGAGGTCGCGGTGAATCGCATTGTAGTCTCCGACCAGTGCGCAGTATTGATCGACCTGGTCGCGGGTGAAACTTAGGCGCGCTTCGAAGTGCGTCCCGACTTCAAGCGTCGACGCAGTCAGGCAACGGGTCTTTTGCATCTTTATGGGGCTCTCCATCAAACCAATCGGCCGGCCATGATAAGCCATTTGTGTCCGTAAGCCGCCGGCAACCAAACGCGCTGAGCAACCGCCAATCTGTGGGAGCGGCTTGCAGCCGCGATCAGGCCGCGGCGGACACCGACAACGCTTGTTGCGGATCGAACAGCTCAATCCAATGCACTACGGGCACCTGGGAACCGGCTTGCAGATGCGTCTGACAGCCGACATTGGCGGTGGCGATCAGTGCCGGGGCGCCCTGCTCCAGCGCATCGAGCCTCTTGGTCCGCAGGCGGCCGGCCAGCTCCGGTTGCAGGATGGAATAGGTGCCAGCGGAACCGCAGCAGCTATGGCTGTCACGCACCGGCAACAGCTCGAAGCCGGCGCCGCGCAACAGGCCCTCGACCCGCCCCATCAGGCCTTGGCCGTGCTGCAGCGTGCAGGGCGGATGGAACGCGATGCGCCCGGGAACGCCCGCTGCCAGCGGGCTTGGCAGCCGTGCCAGGTCTTCCGTGGTGATCAATTCACTGAGGTCCCGTGCCAGCGCCGACACCTGCTCGGCACGTTCGGCATACGCGGGATCATCGCGTAGATGCCAGCCGTAATCCTTGACCATGGCACCACAGCCGCTGGCGGTCACGAGAACGGCCTCAGCCCCTGCCTCAATGGCGGGCCACCAGGCATCGATGTTGCGCCGCATGAAGGTGCGCGCCTCCGCCGCCGCCGACAGATGCTGACTGACCGCGCCGCAGCAACCGCCGCCGGGCTGAATGACCTCGATACCGATGGCATCGAGCACGCGGACCGTCGCGGCCACAACATTGGGCGTCAGCAACGGCTCGACGCAGTTGTTCAATAGGATCACGCGACGCGAATGGCTGCCGCCCCTGACCTGCGGCGTTGCCTGTAGTCGCGGCACCTTGGCCCGCAACGCCGCGGGCAACAGCGGCGCCAGCGCCAGCCCAACTCGAAGCAATGGCCGGAAACGGCTGGGGTACGGGACGACATGGCGCAGCCCCCAGCGCATCAGCCGTTCGGTGATCGGTCTCGCGACACGTTGCTCGACATGATTGCGGCCGATATCGACGAGCTTGTGATACTCGACGCCGGACGGACAGGTGGTCTCGCAGTTCAGGCAAGTCAGGCAGCGATCGAGATGAGTCTGCACCTGGCGCGTCGGGGTTTCGCCCTCAAGCACATTCTTGATCTGATAGATGCGCCCGCGCGGACCGTCCAGCTCATCGCCAAGTTCCTGATAGGTCGGGCAGGTGGCCGTACAGAAGCCGCAGTGCACGCAGGCGCGCAGGATGCGATCGGCCTCCCTGCCCTCGGCGCTGTCGAGTACGGATTGGGTCAGATTGGTCTGCATGGAGCGGCCCAGCGTTTAGGCATCAGCTTCTTAGGCATCAGGATTTAGGCGTCAGAGTTCGGGGTATAGCCGGCCGGGATTGAACAGGCCGTCGGGATCAAACGCTTGCTTCAGGTTCCGGTGCAGGCGCAGTACGACCGGGTCGAGGGGCGTAAAGACGCCATCCGCCGGCGCATCCACGCCGCCGGCACGAAACAGCGTTGCATGTCCGCCCGCGGCCTTGGCCGCCGTCCGCCAGCGCTCCGCATCCTCGGCGACGTCGGGGCCTCCCCGGAGCCAGCGCAGGGCGCCGCCCCACTCCATCAACTGCGGCTCGCCAACGATCTCCGCGATCGCCGTCGCCGGACGCACGGACAGGCGCCACAGCGGCGCATCGCTGGCGAAGAACGCGAGTCGCTGCTCGCGCAGGTCTGTCCAAAAGGTATCGGCGTCCGCCAGCGGTAGACCCTCGACCACCCGGTGCGTCTCGGCCAGACCCTCCTCGCTGCCACAGATGCGCACGTACAACCGACCATCGACCCAGGCCGTGGCGGTAATCGGCAGCGAGCGCCTAGCCCAGCGACGCATCAGCGCCAGTGCACCGGCCTGAGTCTGTTCGTGGACCAGGGTCAGACGCCCAACCGGGCTCGGCGACACCTTCAGCGACACCTCCAGTAGCACGCCGAGCATACCGAGCGAACCAGTCATGAGCCGCGACAGGTCGTAGCCCGCGACGTTCTTCATGACCCGTCCGCCAAGGTCCAGCACCTGCCCCTGCCCGTTGAGCAGCCGCACACCGAGCACCGCATCGCGCACGCTGGCGGCATAGGGCCGGCGCGGCCCGGAGAGCCCCGCCGCTACCATGCCGCCGATGGTGGCGCCCGAATCAAAACGCGGTGGCTCGAAGGGAAACTGCTGGCCATTGGCGTCCAGTAGCGCCTCAACCTCCGCCAGCGGCGTCCCGGCACGCACCGTGATCGCCAGTTCAGTCGGCTCATAGGCGACGATGCCCCGGTGCTCGGTGCAGTCGAGCGGCCTGTCCGCGCGCACCGCGTTGCCGTAGAAACCCTTGCTGCCGCCGCCGTGAATCGACAACGTGGCGTGCGCCTCGCGGGCCGCGATCACCTGCTCGATCAACGACGCCTCGGCGTCACACTGCTTGCTCTCTGACAGGACAACCATCGCAATGAACCGGATAGTTTAAACAGACGTAGGGGCGAATTTATTCGCCCCGTCTCGGCACAATGGGCGAATAAATTCGCCCCCACACATCAAAACCGCGGCAGCTCCGGAAACTTCAGCTGGCCATGATGCACATGCATGGCGCCAAACTCCGCACACCGATGCAGCGTCGGCACCGCCTTGCCCGGATTCAGCAGCGCGTGCGGGTCGAACGCGGCCTTGACCGCGTGCATCTGGCTCAGCTCCTCGCTGTTGAACTGCACGCACATCTGGTTCAGCTTCTCGACGCCGACGCCGTGCTCACCGGTGACGGTGCCGCCCACCTGAACACAGAGCTCCAGGATCTCGCCGCCGAGGTCCTCGGCCTTATCCAACTCGCCGGGGATGTTTGCATCGTACAGGATCAACGGGTGCAGATTGCCGTCGCCAGCATGAAACACATTCGCTACCCGCAACCCGTATTGATCGGACAGCTCGCGGATGCGGTTCAGCACCGTCGCCAGTTCCCGCCGCGGGATGGTGCCGTCCATGCAGTAATAGTCGGGCGAGATGCGCCCAACAGCGGGAAACGCCGCCTTGCGGCCCTTCCAAAAATTGAGCCGCTCGGCGTCGTCGCGGGCGGTGCGCACCTCGCTGGCGCCAGCGGCCAGCAGCAACTCACGCACCCGCATGACCTCGTAGGAGACCTCGGCGTTGAAGCCGTCGAGTTCGCAGATCAAGATCGCTGCCGCATCCAACGGATAGCCTGCGTGAACAAAGTCTTCGGCGGCGCGGATGGCCGGCCCATCCATCATCTCCAACCCCGCCGGCGTGATACCGGAGGCGATGATCTCGGCGACCGCCGCGCCGGCCTGCTCGACGCTGTCGAAGGCCGCCAGCAGGCCCTGGGCGCGCTCCGCCTTGGGCAACAGCTTGACGGTGATCTCAACGATGATCGCGAGCATCCCTTCCGAGCCGGTCATCAGCGCCAGTAGATCCAGACCCGCTGAATCCAGCGCATCGGCGCCGACCTCGAACGGCTCGCCGTCGATGCCGATGAGCTTGAGCTTAAGGATGTTATGCACCGTCAGCCCGTACTTGAGGCAGTGCACGCCGCCGGAATTCTCGGCGACATTACCACCGATGGAGCAGGCGATCTGCGACGACGGGTCCGGCGCGTAATACAACCCCATCGGTGCCGCCGCTTCGGTGATGGCGAGGTTACGCACACCCGGTTGCACCCGCGCGATGCAGTTGTCGGTGTCGATTTCCAGAATTTGGTTGAACTTGGCCAAGGACAGCAGCACGCCGTCCGCCAGCGGCAACGCGCCGCCGGAGAGGCCGGTGCCGGCACCGCGCGCGACCACCGGCACCCGCAGCCGATGACAGCTGCGCAGCACCGCCTGGACCTGCTCCACCGTTTCCGGCAACACCACGACCATGGGCCGTTGGCGAAAGGCGGTCAGGCCGTCGCATTCATAGGGTGCCAACTCCGCTGGCGTCGCCAGCACGCTCGCCGCCGGCAACACGCGCCTGATCTCGTCGATCACGGCGGGCTGCGGATTCAGCGGACGTTCGTCCGGGATTCTGGGCATCGATCTCTCCGCTTCGAAAAATGGCTTGGCCGACGCGGGCGGCAGTTGGCCAGTGCAGTCGTACCGGTTCAACCCCCGGTTCCAACCCCCCGGTTCCAACCCCGACGCTTTCAGCGCCTGGAGTGCCTTGCCCAGGGATTGCCGTCGCTGCTACACCTCATACAGCATCCTAACTCCAGGCGGAAGTTTGTCCATAGGCTCGAAGGACGTCGCTGGCTTCGTCGGGGCGTTAGCTTGGACGCCCCCAGCCGTCTTAAGAAGCCTTGGCCGCTATCCGTAAACGAGACCAGGCAACCACAGGATCAACCCCGGCAAGAGGACGCACAGCGCGAGACCCAAGGTCTGCAACGCCAGGAACACCAGCGACGACTTGAAGATGGTCGCCATCGTCACCTCGGGCGGGCAGACCCCCTTGATATAGAACAGCGCATAGCCGAACGGCGGACTCAGGAACGACATCTGCATGTTGATCAGGTACAGCACGCCGAACCAGAGGGCCACCTGGTCGCCGGGCACCGCCGGCAGCCCGAACAGGCCGTCGAACGTCAGGGATTTGATGATCGGCACGAAGATCGGCACCGCCAGCAGCAGGATGCCGACCCAGTCCAGGAACATACCCAGCACCACCAGCAAGATCATCATCAAAAACAACACGCCATAGGCGGACAGCCCAGTGCTGAGGATGGTGTCGGTGATGAACTGCTGTCCGCCCTGCAGGATGTAGAAGCCGACGAAGATGGATGCGCCGAAGATGATCCACAGCACCATCGACGAGGCCCGCACCGTGGTCACCGATGCCTCCTTCAGCGCCTTGATATCGAAGCGTCCGTGCATCATCGCAACGACGATGGCGCCGAAGGAGCCAATGCCGGCGGCCTCCACCGGCGTCGCGATACCGGCGAACAACAGCCCGAGCACCAGCAACACAAGGATGATGGGCGCGATCAGCCTGGGCAGCAGTTTGAGCTTGCCGACGAAGTCGACGCGCTCCTCCATCGGCAACGACGGCCCCAAGGCTGGATTCAGCCAGGTGCGCAGCAGCACGTAACCCACATACATGCCGGACAGCATCAGCCCAGGCACCACGGCGCCCAGGTACAGCTCACCCACGGACTGCTGCGCAACCACCGCATACAGGATGGCCAGGATCGACGGCGGGATCAGGATGCCCAGGGTACCGCCAGCCATAATCGAGCCCAGCGCGATCTGCTGATCGTACTGGCGTTTGAGCATCGCCGGCAGCGCGATCAGGCCCATGGTCACCACCGCCGCGCCGATCACGCCGACCATCGCCGCGAGGATGGTCGCGGCCAGGATGGTGGCCGCCGCCAGACCGCCGCGCAGACCACCCATCCACTTGTAGACGACGTCGAACATCTCGTCGATCAGCCCGGCCCGCTCCAGCATCGACGCCATGAAAATGAATAGAGGGATTGCCGCCAGGTCCGAGTTGGTCATCATCGGAAAGATGCGGGTCGGGATGATGTTCAGCATGGCGGCGTCACCTACCAAATAGATGAACACCACGCCGAGCCCGCCGGTCACGAAGGCCAACGGCAGCCCCATCATCAGCAGCACGAACAGGCTGCCAAACATGATTGCCGTCAGCATGCCGATCTCGGTGTCGTAGAGCACGCCGGACAGCCGAAACAGAAAGACCTTATCGTCGTAGGGGTCGTAGAACAGGATGTTGATCAGTTCCACCAGCACGACGAACGACAGCGCCCCGGTGGCGGCAATCAGCAGCCAGGTCCCCCAGGGCACGCCGCCGGGCTTACCGGCGCCGTTGGCGCTGTGCGTCAACAGCTCCCCCGTATCGGTTGCGATGTTAGCCATTGGCGGCGTCTCCGGTGGGCAGGCGCACTTGCGCGGGGCCGCGGCCGAGCCGGCGGTAGAGCATGATGTCCTTGGTCAGCCGCGAGATACCTGCCAGCAACAGCAGCACCGCGCCGAGCACCATGACGCCCTTGACCGGCCAGTGCTGGATGCCCCAGGTCTCCACCGTGACCTCCTTCATCGCGTAGGAATCGGCAAAAAAGGTCCAACCGGTGCCGAGCAGCGCCAGCGCGAAGATGAAGAAGAACACCGACGTGAAGATGTCCATGCCGACCCGACCGCGCTCCGGCAGCTTGGCGTAGAGCACGTCCACGCGCACATGGGAGCCGTGCAGCAGCGCATAGCCGCCGGCCACCAGATACTGCATGCCGAAGAGCAGGTAGGCGCCCTCGTGCACCCAGATGGTCGGCGCATTGAACAGGTAGCGCGCGACGACCTCGTAGAAGTACGCGGCGACGGCATTGATGGTCCAGAACGCAACGAACACCCCGGTGTGCTCGGAGATCCAGTCGATGACACGGGTGAAGCCATTACCCTCGAAATGGATCGTCGGGTCCTCGTCGATTACCGCTTCCAACGGATCGTGCTCAAGCGGACCGGCTGCCGCACTCGCTTTCGCCTTCGCTCGTCGCTCGGCATAAGCCGACCAGAGCATCAGCACGGGCGGCATCAGCAGCAGCCAGACCCAGTAGCCCCAGTGCGGGACAACGAAACCGAATCCCTCTGGATTGGACATGATCTCCTCCTCCGGCCGGTGATGGGCCTTGGCCCTCACCAGCTCTATTTGTTAAATATCCGCGTCTAGATGCGTCGCTCGTAGGATGGGTAGAGCGAAGCGAAACCCATCACTCGCCCGCAGCAAACGCCCCGAACGCCGGGTTTCGCTTCGCTCTACCCAGCCTACCGATCCCGCACGGTAGGGGCGAATTCATTCGCCCAGCCGCCCCGGTGGAGGCGAATGAATTCGCCCCTACGGTCGACGAATACGGTTTTGGCCCAGAACGCTGCCCCGACGCGCCGAACCAATGAGCGCACGCCACGTCCGAGGCGGCCCGATCAGCGCACCTCGATCAACTCAGCCCAGCCAGGTCCGCCTCGGTGACGTACCCCATGATGTCGTTCTTCATATAGTTGAGCTGCAGATCGAACACGCGTTTGGCGTCGGCGTCCTTGTTGGCCCATTCGAACCAGACCGGGATAGCGGCCTTGCGGAATTCGATCACGTCCGCGCCGCTGAGGCGCGAGACCTCGCTGCCGCTCTTCAGGAACTCGTCCATCGCGGCCATGTTGCGCTTCTGGATGGTGACGTAGTGATGCAGCGAGTAGGCATGGACCTGCTCTTCGACAAACTGCTGCATCTGCGGCGTGAGCCGGTCCCAGGCGCGCGCGTTGACGGTCAGGTCCATCAGGTCGACAGGCTGGTAGAGAGACATGGTGCCCGGGGGACCGAACAGGATGTACTTGGTCACCTGGCCGAAGCCGAGGTCCCAGTTTACCGCCGGGCCGACGTAGTCCGCCGCGTCGATGGTGCCCTTCTCCAGCGCCGGGAAGATGTCGGAGCCCGGCAGCGACACCGTTGAGACGCCGAACTTCTGGAACACCTCGGCCACCATGCCACCGGGCAGACGGATCTTCATGCCCTTCAGATCGGCCAGCGAATTGACGGGCTTCTTGGAGTGGATGATGTTGGCATCGTGCTGGATCGGACCGACGTAAACCAGGCCGACCTTGCGGTAGATCTCCCGCGCCATGTCGAGCATGCCGAGGCCGTAGAACATCGTGTCCCACTGCATCGGCTGATCCGGTCCGGCCGGATAGGAACTGAGAAAAACCGATGCCGGGATCTTGCCCGCCCAGTAAAGCGTGAACGGGTTCATACCCTGGATGACGCCGTTGCGCACCGCGTCGAACAGCGCGCTGTTGTCGGCCGCCACGGACTTGGCCGCGAACGGCTGCATGTCCAGCTCGCCGCCGGACTTTTCCTTCAGGCTCTTGGCCCATTCCTCAAACAGCGTGTAGCCGGTGGTGCCGGCGTCCCAGGTGGTCTGCACCTTCCAGACATTGCCCTTGGCGGCCTCGGCATTGCGAATGAAGGGCGCACCGACGAGGGTGGTCGCGCCGACGGCTGCCGCCGTCTTCAAAAAGCCGCGGCGCTTTGGGTCCGGGGCCTGGCTGGTCGGCGATTGCTGGCTCTCGCCGTCGATCGCAGCGGAAGGGATCTTGGTTTCTTGATCGGTCATCGGTCGCTCCTCTCTCCTATGGGAAAACCGCACATTGCGTCGCGGTCGTTTCTTGTTTCTTGGTCTATTGGGTTCTTCTTATTCCGCGCACATGGTGCCGTTAGGGCGGTAGTTCTTGTCGCGGGGCATGTATTCGGTCGTCGGAGATGGCACTGGCCAGGCCAGAGTCACCCCTCGCCGGCCAAGATGCGATACGCCTCCGCCAACGCATCGTCGCCCCCGACATTGCCTGGAAAAATGACCACTGGCAAGTCCGGGTAACGCGGATGGTCGCTCGGACAACGCACCACGGAGCACCCGGCACGGATCTGACCGAGCACGCGCGCGGTGCGCAGCGCCAGGCCCTTGCTCAGGGTATCGTTGGAGGTAATGCCACCCTTGCTGATCAGGAAGCCGATGTCCGGCGGCAGGTTTTGCACGATGCGCACGAGCAGATTCGCGACTCGATCGCCGAAGGCTAGGCGCTCCGCCTTGGTCGCGAACTGCCGTTCCCCGCGGCTGGTGAACAGCACCACCCCCTGCCCCGCCGCCGTGGCGGATTCCACGCGGTCGCAGACAGCGCGCAGCAGGCCATCCTCGTCGGCGTCCATGCGATCGATCTCGATCTCGATCGGCAGCACCTGGGTGTCGTCGATCAGGTGCTTGAGCTGTCGGGTGGACTTATCCACATGGGAACCCATCAGCACCACACCGGGGCGTCCATCGCGCACGAAGGCCGCCATGTCCGCCGCTGCCACCGGCTGGGTTGGCAGCGCCGCCAGTGAGGTCAGCAGGCTCGCGGCACTGCGGAACAAGAATCGCTTCCCGTCGGCCGCCGCCGCCAGCACCTGGCGGCAAAAATTGTCCAGGTCCGACTGCTGCTCGGCGTCGACCGCACAGCAGACATTGCCGCTGAGCCCCCGCAGGCGCTCGCCGATATCACCGCGCACATCGGCGAGGTCGAAGCGCTCGACCTGCTTGGCCTTGATCCGACCCGCGGTCTTTTCCTCGACATAGTCCGGCAAGAAGGCCGTGCTGAAGCCGAATACCGAGTCACGCGCGAACTCGGTCTCATGCACCGGCACCGGTGCGCCATCGATCGACCAAGTAATGCACGCCGTCGCGGGTGATACGCCCGCCCTCGAAGAAGGCGGGCACCAGAAAATGCGCATCGAACGGCCCCAGTTCCTCGGCGATGACATCGGTCTCCACCGGATAATGCCCACGCAGGGTGCTGTCGGAGCGGCTGACGATGACCGGCTGGATGTGCGTGCCCTGCTGCGCCAGCCCGTCCAGCGCCGCGCGCAGGTTGACGCAGATCTCGCGGGTGACCGTCGCCGCATCCGTCGCACTCATGCCGCGGGTATTGCTGAGCACGAAGAACAGCGGCGAGTCGTCCCGCAGCGCCTCGGTCAGCGTCTGCACGTCCCAGCGGGTCAACAGCAGACAGCCGTGCACCGTCTGCGAGCCGGTCGGATCGTCGTCGATGGCGATGATTTTGGTGTCGGTCATGGCTTGATTCCTGATGGCGCCTTCGGATGGCGTTTTTGGATAGCTGGGATGGTCCGCACAGCGGACCGTTCCTACCAGGAGCGCCGTCGCTGTAGGGTCCGCTGCGCCGACCGTTTCCGCTCGTCGGTCTGAGGCGAGGCCTCGCTCGTGCACCGCGGCGGAAGTTCCGAGACCGTTGGAGTGGTCCTCAGCGCTGTGGGAGCGACTTGTAGTCGCGATCATCCCCGTCGCGGCAGTCGCGATTGCAAATCGCTCCCACAACCGCCGCTGGTCTCGGCATTCTCGGAGCGAAGTTGCTAGACCAGCGTCTGCGCGCGCTGCGCCAGTGCGTCCGCCGTGATGCCGTTGTAGGCCATGATCTCCGCCGGGCTGGCGGTAGTCTCGCCGCGCTGCCAACCGAACAGGTCCCGAGCGGCGGCCTTAGAGCGCAGCAGCACCGGCTCCAACGCCACCGTGCCGCCACCGCTCACCGCGATCAGCGCGTCGCCGTCGAACAGCGCATTGAACTGCGCATCGTCCATGAACTGCTCGTCGGCCTCAGAGCTGTGCTGCCACGCAACGTCCCCGGACCGATACAGCCTCCGAGGGTTGGCGACGGCGACGATACGCACCCGATGGCCGGCCGCCTCAAGCTGATCCTTGGCCTCGAAGACCGGCAGAAAGACCATATCGCCGGTCACCGCGAACACGGTCAGCGGCCCGTTGCCGGACGCGGATTCGTACAGGGTCACGGCGCCCTCATCAATGGCCTGCCGCGCCTGCTCCGGCGTGGTATAGACCGGCAGCGCGGACTTGCTCGCGACAATGCTGATGCACTTGTTGTTTTGCGCCACCGCCCAACCGTAGGCCGCCTGCATCATGTTGGCGTCCGCCGGGTAGAGCAAATAGACATTGCCGTTGCGCACCTGGCCGCCGATGTAGTTCTCGATCTCGGGGCGCTGGTGGGTCCAGCCGTTGCGGCCCTGCTCCAGCGCGCCAGCGGTGAACATGGTCACCACCGCGGGCGTCTTGCGGCGCAGCTCCGCCATCGCCTGCCCGACGGTCTGCACGATAGGCCAGCCGTTGATGGCAAAGCTCTCGTACGACAACCACAGCGAACGCCCGCCGAACAGCGCCAGCCCCGCGGCGAAGCCGGCGCAGGCATCCTCGCTCAAAGGCTCGTAGACCTGGCCGTTCGGCGACTGGTTGTAGAGTCCGTCCTCGGTGGGGTGGCGAATCTTCAGCGTCTCGTTGATGGCCTTCATGTTCGAGGCCTCGTTGCCGTCGGCGTTGGTGACGACGAACAGCGGATCACGCCGACCCAACTCCGCGACCATCTCGGCCATGGCGCTGGCGGGCACCGCCTTGTCGCCCACCGCAAACGCCTGCGTCGGCAACTGGCCGATATCGGCCATGGCGCGCTCGAACTCCGTCACCACGGTCTCGCCGGCCGGCCCGCCGCCGGCACGACTCATCAGGGTACGCACCAGTGCCCAGGCCTCCGGCGCCAACGCCAGGCGCTCCAGCGCCGCCGCGATGTTCGGCTTGGCGAGACTATCGCCGGGGTACAGGTTATGGGACTTGGCACCGGTGGTGTGAATGCCAGCCCCCTTGAGCTGCTTGATGATCACCGCCGTCAGCGTCCCGCCCAGCGCGGATTCCGCTGCCTGCTGCATGCCCTCAAGCACGGCACGGGTAAAGGCGTCGCGGGCGGCGTCGCTGAACAGGGTGCTATCGACGTAGGCGCCTTCCTGACCGGCATCGTCGTAGTCCTTGGCGTCGATCAGGATCACCTGCGCGAAGTCGTGCGCCTGCCAGTACGCGGTCATCTGCGCGTTGTCCATCAACGACACCATGGAGTGATGCTCCTGGCTGAAACCGTTCCACACCAGCACCGGCAGGAAGTTGGTCACCTCCGGGTAACTGGTATGAAAGTGCTTGATCGCCGACAGGATGTAGGGCTCCCCAAGACCGCCGTCGCCGATGGTGCACGGGAACAGCTTGTCGCGATTCAGATAGGCGCCGGCCATGGCGAAATGCTGCCCCTGCCCGAGCGGTCCAGCGGGCGCCAGCAGGCCGGGAATGGCGCCGGACAGATGACCGAGCAACCCGTCGCGCTCACGAAAGCGCTCCTGCAGATGGGTCATGTGCTCGATGCCCATCGCCGACAGGGATCCGTCAAGGAACATCGCACTGTAAAAGCCGGGAGCGTGGTGGCCGACCTCGGTCACGATGTTGGTGTGCCCGAGCATGGTCAGCGCGGCATAGGCGTCGGCGGAACTGGCGAAGCCGCCGGGATGCCCCGACTCCTTCGATGCGCACAGATGCAGCGTGGTGTAGCGCAGCGCATCCGTGACCAGTCGCGTCTGATAGACCGCCGCGGCGTCGATATCGGTGATGGCATGATCGCCCTCGGCAATCGCCGGGGAAAGACCGTATGAGTCATGGGCGTCAGCGAGTCTGCCCGTATGCTGCATGCCTTCGCAGAAGGCCGGTCGATCTGCGTTGTGGTCTTGCGGGATTGGGCTTGCGGCTGCAGTCATGGTCGTCACTCCGTAGCGCGTTCGGTTCATGATCCGATTCGCTAAGGAACCGGCGTTGGGTGTAACCATAGCGCGCCCAGCATTTTTCTCAATAGGAGATAGCTTTCGCTATGTGAAAAATAGAGGGCGACGGAATCGACCTGGCGGCTCGGATAGGCGCCAACATCGGGCTGACCCAGTCACCAGCGAGGACGTCACCGCTGCCGATATGTTGTCCGATCTGGACGCGAACCTGCACGCCCGCGGCGTGCAGCTCTGCTTCGCCGGGTTGAGGGACCCGGGTGAGGACAAATTAAAGCGATGCGGGATTCTCGCCCGGCTCGGCGAGGAGACCATTTTGCCGACGCTCGGCGCGGACGTCAGGCGCGATCTCAACACCTGGCCGGTGAGTTGGCGGGACTGGAAGCACCGAAATCTTTGAACCCAGATTCGGCGGTTCGCATCGATAATCTATTCAGATCAGTGGATTGCGTGCCAAGGTAGGTGCGACTTCAGTCGCACGGAAGGCATTGACTGCTTCGGCGGCACCGGCACTCCCAAGCGGACGTAGATACTTCAGTCGCACGAAAGGCGCTGTCGGGGCGAATAAATTCGCCCCTACGCGCGGAGAACCGCCGGACTCACTTCATACGGTCACGGGCGAGACAAACCCCTCCGGCTTCAATGCCATCACGGCGATGCGTGAGCCCTGAATCACATCTTCGGCGGTCGTGCCGATAAAGACCCCGACTTCGCGGTGGCGGCCGATCGTCCCCATGACGATCAGGTCGCTACTCAAGTCGTCCGCGCGGGCCAGCACCTGTTCCGCCGCGTTCCCCTTGGCCAGATGGACGCGACCGTCGCCCATGGCCAGGCCGAAGTCGGCCACCAGCGCGCCGAGCGCCTCGGCGTGGTGGCGCTCGATATCCCTCAACGCATCGCCAAGACCGCCGCCCGCCCCGGCGACTGCTGCCCCCTGCCCTTCGTTAATGCCTATGAACTCCCATGCGTGCACGACGTTGAGTTCAGCGCCGTCGCGCTCGGCCAACGCAGTCGCCCGATCCATAATCATCTGGTTCAGGGGCCTCGTATCGGTCGCCACCGGGTCCACGGCGGCGAGGATGGAACGATAGCGCGGAGCAGAGTCGGCCCCCGCACCGGAACCGTGCGGCTCGGGCTCACGATCGATCCACACCGGACATGGGCATTTCCGCAGCAAGTGCATATCGACACTGCCAAACAGACCTGCCCCCGTGCCGGTGCGAGGACGCGCCGGTTTGATCACCAGATCATAGCCGTCGCGGAGGACCGCACGGATGACCTCGACGAAGGGGTTGCCGATCGGCGAGCGCACGTGCGGGAGCAGATCGCCAGCCCATTCCGACGCGAGGTGCGTCAACGCAGCGTCCCGCTGCTCGCTCTGCTGCGCCTCGTCGGCGAGACCGTAGCGCTTGATCAGCTCCGCGGCGATATCAGATTCCGGGGTGACGTCAATTAGCGTCAGCCGGGCTCGATTCTGCCGAGCCAGAGCGACCGCCCGCATAAAGCAAGAATTCGGGCCGAAATCGCCGTCGGCGAAATAGAGGATATTGTTCACGTCCCGCATAGTTGCCTCGCTGCCGAACGCTGCCGCAAGGGCTCCGCCCGGCGTTATTGATCGCGTTAATCGTCCTATAAGAAGTGAGGCAATAGTACGGGCGATGCCAGCGCGAATCCGTCGTATCCAACGCCGAGACACTCAGGAAATGTCGATGTGTGCGCCGGTCTAAGACCCTCGCGTCTCTCCCCAGAGGGTTTCGTAAGACACGCCCTATTTCTCCGGGCATCGCGTCCCTGCGGCGCCGAGACGCCCTGGTTCGGACTGATGGGGCCAGAGCAGATGGGCCTACAGCACCTCGATCTCGTCGAGATACGCAATACAGACAATGTTTTCGAAGTATCGCTTTGCAGCCTGGTCGGCCCCGCGCTCCCCGACGACCCGGCAGAGGCAAAAGCGAAGACCTGATCCGGCTCTTTCGCTCAGACGGAGTTGAGGGCGTCGCGTACCCGTTCCATCCGCTGCCTAACCTCCGATGCGATCTCGGCCACCTCGGGTCGATCCACCAGTTCCAGAACGGCCTCCGGGTCCATGAAGGCGACGACGACGGTGCCGTCGGCGTCTTCGCGCACGACCACATTGCAGGGTAGCAGCAGCCCGATGTCGGGCTCCGCCTCCAGTGCCCGATTGGCGAGCGGGGGATTGCAGGCGCCGAGGATGCGGTAGGGCCGCTTCTCGATCCCCAACTTGCTCTCCAGCGTGGCCTTGACGTCGATGTCGCTCAGCACGCCGAAACCCTCTACCTTCAGTGCCTCGGTGACACGGACGACGGCTTCATCGAACGTGGTCTTCAGGGTCGTGGAAAATCCGTACATCGCATGCAACTCCTCTGTCGATTGTGAAAATTGGACGCCAGCCATGTGCCGGCGCAGCTTGAAGTGGAGCGACCTTGCATCCCGCGGACCGGATCAACAACCGTCGCCGTCTCCCTGGGTGACATCGTTACGATGCCGACATTCGCGTGCACATCGGAGACGCCGTGAGGCACCAGCGGTGGTATCGAGCCTTGCGGCGAAGCAGCGTCCGGGGTCAAGCAGGGTCCGGAGTTTTCCCCTTTGCCACGCGTCGGGCGATATCTGCCGCCAGAACGATCTTGCTGATGCGCGAGTAGTGTAATCCGTAGAAGTCTGCGATGTCCCGAAGCGTATGGCCTCCGCTGCGATAACCGGCGACGATCGCCTCGTTGCGCTGGGGGTGGTCGCGCGCATACTCGGTTGAGGTTTTGGCGGGGGCCGGCGCTTGGCTTGCGGGACCTCGCGGAGACCGCGGTTTTTCGGCAGCTGCCGCCGCATCGACGCCAGGAAGTTGTCCGAGCCCAGGAACACCTGATTCTTCAGTTGCTCCCAGAGAGCAGGTTGGCCCTTCCCTTCAGCGACGAAGCGGGCGGAGTGCGCGACGGCATCCAACTCCGTCCCGCCAAAGGCAACGAGGACTATCCGCGTCTCCAACCAGTCCAGCGCTGGCTCCTCACCGCTCGTGGCCCGATAGCTGCTCCGGGGCCAATCGGCTAGCGTGCGCACCGTCCGACCCGCACGGGATGGAGAGCAGGACACCGGGATCTATCCCGGGTTTCTCCAAGACATCGAGGAAAAACCAGCGGCCGCCATCAGCATGGAAGATGGCCTCCCGCCCGTCTCCTCGACTGGTCACATAATACAGCGCGCCGGAAAATTCGAGGCGAAGGAGTCTGACCACGCGTCTCCGTACAGCCTAGAAAAGGGAAGAGGGAAGACCTGACGCGAGTCTCTCGATCCAGCAACCGTCGGGCTAGTGCTCAAATTGTGCGATTTCGTATAATTCTGCTCGTCATAATTGAGCCTGGCCGCTTTTCCCTTTTCTTTTCCTTTTCCTGCCCCTTTTCCTGCCTGGGGGACAAGTAGATCGCGGCTCGTTGCTTGTGCTTTGGACGCCAACGGCCGATGCTTAAAGGCTCGCGTATCGGCCGAGGTCCCCATGTGATCATGTACAAGCGCACGCGTCGCTATCTCCTTACCGGCGTTCTAACCATCATCCCGATATTGGTGACGATCGTCGTCTTTTCGTTCATCTTCGACCTCCTGTCAGACATCGGCAAGCCGAAGGTTCGCCTGATCGCAAATGCCGTTCACCCTTGGTCCCCGGAAATCGCTGCCGCTTTGAAGGAACTCCCCTGGCTGCAGTCGATCCTGGCCATCGCCCTCACGGTAGCAATGTTCTACTTACTTGGTTGGGCCGTCTCGCAGATGGTCGGCCGGAGGCTGCTCGATCTGGTGGAAACCTGGCTCAACCGCATCCCGTTGGTGACAACGGTCTACGGCGCCACGAAACAGATGATCGACACCTTCCGCAATGACTCGCGGGACATCCAACGCGTGGTCCTGATCGAGTTTCCGCGCGCCGGAATGCGCGCCGTGGGCTTCGTCACGCGCATCATGACGGACGAGACCGACCACAAGGAACTGGCCGCGGTCTACGTGCCCACGGCGCCGAATCCAACGGGTGGCTATCTCGTGATCGTGCCGACAGAGTCGCTCATACCACTCGACTGGTCCGTCGACGAGGCGATGACCTTCGTCGTGTCCGGTGGCAGTGCAGCACCAGGCTCGATCAATTCGTGGTGAAGTCCTGCCGCGCCTTACGGCGAAGCCCCCACGCCGACGACAAGCACAGGCGGGCAATGGGGTAAGGACCATTACCTGGCTTGCAGGCTTTGCCATGTAGTGGGTTTCGCGGCAAGAACTCAGCCTCCTATTCCAGGTCTAGAGCCGCCTGGCCCTCGCCAATCCTCGGCGTTTCGGTAGCCGCGTCAGCCCGCACCATCACAGTCGTACCGCTATAGTAGGTCGTCTGCCAGTGCCCCACCAGCAGGTTCGGTTCGGCAATCTTCCACCGCATGGCACCACGGCCGGCACGAGCACCATTTCGCTCGAAGACCCAGGCAATCACGCTGCTGCCGCGCAACATGCCATCGACCAGCTGCACTGTCGTGCGTTCCGCCGGGCGCGGGAGCCGCCCGTTAACGAGAATCGTCTCGCCTTCCCCCCGAAGGCGCCCGCCTGTCTCCCGCAGCCGCAGCTGATACTCGAAGACCCAATCCTTGAACGGTCCCCGGGTCACCTGTTGCGATAGGCGCCATTCTCCAGCAAGCGAAGCCAGGCTTGGTGCGGCCAGGCGCGTCTGGATCACAGCGGCGGCGGCGAGTACCAATATGACCGCCAGCAAAGCGACCGTAAAGACAGTGAAGCTCTTCATTGGCATTTGTTCGTTTTCCTCCGCAGCGCGCGGACCTGGCGTCGCATCAATCTTGCGACGATTCAGCGTCCCGCGTCGACCCTCATTCTTCTTGGCCCGGGTGTTGTTCCGATCTCGCCGCCTCGAAACCGTATCATCGCGGCGGCCTGTAGCCTAGGCAAACACGATTCTTTGCCGTTCTTCGTGTGGGGCAGGACGACCACGGATCCACATGGATTACGGTGACACTTTACCATTTACACCAATTCGAGCTGTCTTGGGTCATTCATTTGGGAAGGGGGCCGGCCGCGCTTGCCTGGACGTAGCGTTCGGCCAAGTCGTTTCTCAAGCTCGCCGAGCTCTTGGTCACCCATCAAAGGCCGCCCGATGGTTTAACCCTTCGTGAGAGCGGCAACCTGTTCAGAATCCTCTGATATCTCCAAGAATTCCGCGAAATGATCGACGCCATCCAGCAGGGGACGAACCGTCACCAAGCCATCGTCTTGGCGCCGCAGATGTGCTGGCGTGCTGGACCAAGGCCAATCGGCAGCGGTCGCAGCCAGTTTCGCTTTGACGGGATTCAAAGCCACCTAGCGGAAAGCCGCCATCACGTGAGATTCGTCCATTGCCACGCAGCCGAACCGCCCTTGAAACAAATGGCCAGTTACTCGCGATCGGGCCTTGATCATCGTTCCGGCCGATCACTTGTTCATGTCTGTAGTCAGGGCTTCCAGCCCTGAGACTGTCAGGCCAGGATGGCCTGACTACAGAGGCAGTTGCTCAGCCGGCCGGAACGATGATCAAGGCCCGCGATCGCGCGTTGATGTACCCACTATATCGACAATGCGTTTCGCCGACGGCGCGCGACAGCCCGGTCTCATCTGAGGGTCCGAGAATCAAGTGAACATGGTTCGGCATCAGGCAATACGACCAGACTTCCACGCCGTTCGATCGACACGCCTGGTCCAGCCAATCTCTGTAAAGCGGATAGTCGTCTTCTTCCCGGAATATCCGTTGGCGCCTGCTCCCCCGTTGCGTCACATGGTGCGAGATGCCGGGTACGATGATTCGGGGCGCCGAGACATGCGCCCAGCGTAAGCCGACAGAGAAATGGTGTAAACAGTAATGTGTCACCGTAATTCACCGTAATTCCGCGACGGTAATTCCGAATTCATTCGCGCGAACCGGGTGTCTAAGGTACGCAGTCGGCAAACGAATTTTTTTTGCTCAAAGTCAAAGATCAGTGGCGCCGTACAGAGACCTCCGCTGGACCCAATTGTTGGGCCGCCGCATGCGGATACTCTGTTATCTTGCCGGCAAGACACGAGACGACCCATTCCGTGGCCTGTGTAAACTTGGCTTTGGACATTTCTTTCTCGCCCACGAACTGCGTGAAAACAGGGAATATGAGAAATGGCTTTCCTTCATTGGTAAAGCACTCCCTGGGCGCGAGGCATCGCCCATGGGCAGTGCGGAACAGCGCCACTACGCCTTTGCCAAACTGAATCTTGTAATCATATCGTTCAGATGAATACACACCTGGCCCATACCAAGTGTAGCCACATTCCTTGCACCATCTCTTGACTGTTGACTTCATTCTATAGTCCAGGCCAGTTGGCGCTGCCAACGGTGCAAGTACCGGCCGACGTCTTGGAGCCAAAGACATCGGGCTTTTTCGCCTGTTGGGCGATATGACGAATTCGAATGGTCATTAATTGAGCCTGGCCCCGTTTTTGTTCGCAATATCGCCCGATCGCGCAGACCGTCGCGCACCCTCGGGTCCGGGGCACCGAGGACCGCCTCCATCTCGGCGACGCTCAGCTGGTCGATCAGCGCGACGTCGACGCGTTTGAACAGAACGGCCGGAACGCGCCGCTTCGAGCCGCTTGTTAGACAGCCGATTTCGGCCTTGATCTACACGATGACATCATCCAGCGCCCTTCTGGGTGCGGGCGGAATCTCTTCGAGGGGGTAACCAATACGAAGGAGAATCTGTGGGAACCCGGTACCCACCAAGTCTTGTAGCTTGGGCCGCAACGACCCCACCTGCACCGGCTGATTGAGATAGGAGGCCTGCAGCCCGTGCTTACAGCCGATGAGCAGGGCCCGTTGGAGCGCCTGACCGGCCAGCAACCAGTCTCGGGGATGGTCGCTTTCGGTGCTTAGGACCGCTAGCAGCGGTGAGGCTTCGGCAAGCTGAAGATCCTGCGCACCGACGCTACCGCCGAGATCAAAGGTCCGAACAACAAGCCGGGCCACCGGCAGCGCTAAGGCGGGCATTGTCAGCCCGTCACCCCGGCGCCGCGGATGCATCCAGGCGGCAAGTTCTCGGCGCCAGCTTGGATTGGCCCATTGTGCGGCATCACCCTCGGCGACGAGAGCAGCAGCCTTCTGTCTTACTTCTTCGGTCAAGAGCGGCACCAAGCGCGCGCCCTCTTTCTTGGTCGCCCCAATCAGCTGGTCGAGGGCAGACGCACTCACCTCGCGGGGCGCAAATCGTTTCCGGTAGGTGCGCCTCGTTTCGATGAAGTCCGCAAGCTGCGCATCGTCAGCGGATACATCCGACTGCCCTGCGAGGGAAATGTGGGCGAGGAGGTCCGGTTCTTCAGGCCTGGGAAGAAGCCGCATCTGCACAGGTAACCCGGCGCTGGCGGCTCCAATACGCAGATTCATAATCGCGCAACCGCAGCTAATGGCAAGCTCCCGGTCTTCAGGATCGTTCGCTGGCAGCGCGCGTGTGCGGTCAGCAAATACATCGACTGCCAATTCTGACAGCTTGAAGAACCATGGCTGGGTGTTGTGGCTCGATGGCGCTAGCACAGCGCGCCCGATCAAAGAGCGGCCCTGTTCTTTCCAGTCGCTCACAATCACCGTCACCTCCTAAAGGGGCGTAGGCTGTTTAGCGTTATGGCTGGCGCGCCGCCCGTTGTCGCGCAGGAGCGCAGCGACGGTGCGGCAACGGGCGGTCGCAGCCAAGCCGTTAGGCAACATCCTGTAGACGATTCGCCAGATCGTGCCCAGCAGTTGCAGCGGGCAAGAGCTTACCATCTCGGTGGTACAGATCGATGACTTCGTCCACAAGCTCCTGGAGCTTCTGGAATACCGACAGTTCATCATCCCCATGGCAGCCTCCGAACATAAGCCCTGGGCAACTACCCACATAGCACTGGTCTTCTTCTGACCACTCTACGATCTTGGCGTAACGGTCACTATCTTTCACTCTCAGCCTCCGCGATGGCGCGCTGTACGGCTCGAACCAGATATTGTTTGGCGTCTTCACCAGGTTTGCCTGGAATTGTGACGGGCTTCTGCACGTTCGGGTGCACAAAATTCCGGTGACTTCCTTTTCCGCCGCGATTCTGGAAACCGGCTCGCTCGAGTCGTGCGGCCTTGATCATCGTTCCGGCCGGCTGAGCAACTGCCTCTGTAGTCAGGCCATCCTGGCCTGACAGTCTCAGGGCTGGGAGCCCTGACCACAGACATCAACAAGCGATCGGCCGGAACGATGATCAAGGCCAGTCGTGCTATGAGTTCTTTGACCTTTGGAGGCACCAGCTAATTCCTGACTCTCTTTGTGCCTAACGTTAAGCACAGCGCGCGCCATGGAGCAGCCTGAGCGAGAGCGAAGGCTGCTCCAAGGCGTCGCTGCTGGTGCGCTTGTTCGGCTTCTTCATGCAACGCGATAGATGACCGGACGGTATTCTGGTGGCGGAATTGGCTTGCCGTTCGCCTCTGCGGACGCCAACCAGCCCTCCTTGGCTTTCAGAACTTCCGCCAAAGCTTCATTCGGCGTTTCGCCGAATGCAGAACACGCTTTCAAATCCGGAATGTCAGCAATGTAGCCTTCGTCTTCTTCGCTATAGAAGATGTTGACGTGATAATCTTTCATGATTCGTCTTCCAGTTGAAGGTTGTGAATCTCTGCCAATTGGAGTAATTGCTTGACTTGATAGGGCTTCGCCTTCCCCTTCAAATCCTGCAGATTCAACAACTCCGGAATCTTCGGATGAATGAAAATATGATGGCTTCCGTTCACTCTGTCCAATCGGAAGCCGAAAGCCTCAGCTATCGCTACTGCTTCCGAAAACCGGACATTCTTTGAGCCGGAAAGCAGTTTCAGGAGAAGCTTGCGCTTTTTCATGAGTCAAAGACGAACCCAACTTCGCGACGCCTCTTGTTTGTTTGGAGCCCAACGTCAACCGCAGCCCGCGGCAAACTGCGGCCGCACGCGCAGCGCCGGCCGCAGTTTGGCGTCGGGCTGGCGGACTCGTTGGGCGTTATCATAGTTCAGCGGGTGCAAGAGGCAAGCCCTGCGGTTGTGCTTTTGAAAATGGTGTAAATGGTAAAGTGTCACCGTAATCTTCCAACGCCATGCTCAGCCGAGCGGGTTGAGCGAGAGCGAAACCGGCGTCGGCTGGAGCAGTCCGTTAGGCGATTTATAGGATTGATCCAGTCGTAAGAATCAAACCAAACCTGACCCGTTTGATTTTCGTATTTCAAGAAGCCGTGGTCCTTTCCGGGTACTCCGCCCTCTTGCTTTCATGGATAATGTGTTGAATTAATGCCTCATCTTCTTGAATCTGTTTCGTCACCTTTTTAATAAGTTCTTTGTTCGCATCGATACGCTTTTGAAGCGCTGCTATCGGTCGAGACATGTCATTGTTTAAAATATTGGCTGGCTGGCGCTTGCTTTCCCGTTTTTTTCTTTTCTTGAGTTTTGTTGCCTTAAGCTCTTGGTACTGAGGCTGGGCGCGAGCCCACTTTTCAATACCACCTTTGTTGTCAACCTCCTTGCTGAGGGAGGCCCTAGATTTGGCCGGAATGCTTGTGAGAATGCTGCCATTTAACTCCGAATCTATAACCAGATGGAGGAAATTTAACCTTATCTCATTCAGCGGACTTTGCGGCTGATTCTTTGGTTTTGCTTTCTTTGGCTTCGTTATTATCGGAACGCTATCAGGGTCAGACCAACGTGTGTATGGCCCAATGATCGTGCTGCCGCCTAGATAGCTGCCCCGGCCCATTAGCGGTAAAGCCCATCGAAAAATTGAATGGTCATCATCAGCGCCCTAACGCCGCAAATCAGCCGACGCGTAAGGAGCGGTAGCGACTAACGCGGTCGGCTGCATTTGCCTTGTTATGCGATTACTGAATGTGCTCACCAAGTTCATTTTGAGCACATTTAAGAATTTCAAGATAAACAAAGGAAACGGTTTCTGCTAAATTTTCTAAACCGGCATTGGGGGGCGCGCCAATATCTATCGGCTCGTTTTCAACATCCGAGGAAATAAGAACGTCACTGCCCACGAGCATTGACATAATGCCATTAAATCTGCTTGAAACCGATTTAATGGTTTCGCGAGCACCATTTGAACAATAGATAGTTAGGGAATTTATCCAAGCTTGCGCCTCGCTCAATCAGAAAACCATTCAGGCACGTCTTCCTTCGCTAACACAGCCATACCATTTACTGTTAATTTAGACCTTTTATTAAGAACCTTTAGAAGATACCGAAGATAATTAGAATACGCCTCCTCCTTTCTCGAAAGTAGCCATTTCCTCCGTTCTCTTCGGGATTGAAGGATTTGCCCGATCAAGGTACCTGACACTCCCGCTACAGCACCTATACCGGCCCCCATCAAACCTGCAACTGCAGAGTCTATTGGCATACTCTATTTTCCCTGAATCTTAGACGCATAACGTTAAGCCTGGCCCGCCGCCCGTTGCCGCGCCGGAAGCGAAGCGACGGCGCGGCAACGGGCGGTCGGGCCGAGGCGCTTGTTGGGCGAATCTTTGGCGTGGCGAATTAACGGTGGTCTGTCCCACTATTGCCAGTGTTCGCCTGTGGGGATCCGTCAGGCTCTGACCCTGTTCCCCCTCTAACGTCCGCTGCAGCGCCTTGTTGGGCATCAATTCTCCGTCGAGCCGTAGTGAGATAGACACCGGCCTCTTCCTCGACTCTTTTTACATCGTTTGTAGATGGGCGAAGGCGCTCAGCCCATGGGCGTCCGGGGTGCAAAGTATCCCAGGGAGACCGTTGCTGATTGTGTCGGCCCTTTCCGGGATCATGATTTCCGAAGCCGTCAATCTTTCGATTCCACAGCGGATGATAGGTCTCAATTAGGAGAGATTCAGCCAATGGGATCCAAATATCGTCTACAACCAGGAAACGACATTTGAAGTCATCAAGATCCAAGTTTTCCGCTTGGTCGATAGATGCAGCGTGCTCGACCAATCGCCGAAATAGTACCTGCTTGGGGTCCGCGCCGAGGCCGAAGCCACCCTTCCGCGCCCCCGCCGGAACTGCTTTCCCGACGTAGATTGGCCAAGAAAAGCTATCGTTGACGTTTAGTTCAGAAACTTGGCGATATATGCCAAAATCTCCGATGTAGTAGATTGCGTATATACCCGCGCCGATGAACGGCTCAGGAGGAAGATTGCCAACTGGCTGATGCAGCATTGCCTCTGCAACGCTTTCACCTAAGTTCTTCTTGTCTAGTGGATTAAATGGCTCAATCCGTGGCAGTGTATCTTCGCTCATTTCACACCAGCTGTGCCCGTATGCTCTCACCTACAACTTGGGCCAGGTCGACAGGGACTGCATTTCCTAGTTGGCGCATTGCCTCAGTCCACGAACCGGAAAATAAGTAATCATCAGGAAAGGTTTGAACTCTGGCACTTTCCCTCACCGTGAAGTAGCGATAGCTTCCGTCGGGAAGCGCAATCATGTTTTCGCCGCCGGGCACCCCGTGATCTCCAGCCTTCAAGGCTTTAGAAGGTTCGTCTAAGATGCTGCCCGTATGTCCAGGATACGGGCGTGCGCCCGAACGGAATATGTGATTCCACTCCTCCTTTGGATTCGACACTGGATCAGGCAATCCATTGATCGCGTCCCTCACGGTCAAAAAACGCTCTCCCGGCGGAGGGTGAAGGAAAAAATCCGATTCGAGCTCGGATACTCGCTTGGAATAGCGAGGGTTGATTTCCGGTCGAGACCGCTTTGCAATGTTGTGCTCATCCCAGTACGCGCCAGAGACCCATTGCTCCCAAAGGAGGCGGTCAAAGGAGTGCGTAGCTCGCGGGAAGCTCCATTCCTTGCCTAGATCGCTACGAAATCCAACGATGAACACCCTGTGGCGATGCTGCGGCACGCCATAATCAGCAGCGTTTAGGAGACGAAACACCACACGATAGGACAACTTCGAATCCCTTCCGGCAGTGTGAATTTTTTCAAGAGTTTCCAGATGACATTCCCAACTTTCCTCCGGCCTCCGAACCACTGTGGGATGCGTCAGTTGCAGAAGAATGTAGTTGAAGTAGGTCGAGAAACTTTGCCTAAGTAGGCCCTTTACATTCTCAAAAAGGAAACAGGCCGGTTGAAGCTCCCGGACCGCTCTTACTGCTTCCGGAAACATGTCTCGAGAATCGTTGTACCCTTTGTGCTTGCCCCCCAAAGAAAAGGGCTGGCACGGCGGTCCGCCTGCAACCATATCGACATGTTTCGCCACGTCAGAATAGCAAATTTCTCGCACGTCACCGGGTAAGAGCGTCCAGCCCTTTGCCTGTTTCTGTCCATTGCCTCGGTTGAGTTCAATGGTGGCGCAGGCGTCCTTGTTTCGTTCAACAAGGGCTCGGTGCTTCCAGCCCGAATTCTCGAGGCCGATAGCCAAACCACCAGCGCCGGTAAAAAGTTCGACTGATGTCTTTTGATTCTTCATCTCTTGCCCAAAAAATCAACTACACGATTTTCGATTTCCGGCAGGTGTCGCAATTCACACTCCCAAACCACAAGGTATTCCCATCCCATATGACGCAGCGCTTGCTGTGCGGCTGCGTCACGCTGCTCGTTCTTGCGTAGCTTCGGTTCCCAGAAGTCACTGCGACTACGGGGCATTCTATACTGCCTGCATCCATGTTGGTGCCAGAAGCAACCGTGAACGAAGATTGCCTTCCTTCTAGTACGGAACACAAGATCGGGGCTTCCCGGCAAGTCTTTGGAGTGTAGGCGATATCGGTACCCCAAGCCATGAACCAGCCTGCGGACGATTAGCTCCGGCTTCGAGTCTTTGGCGCGGATTCGCGACATGCGCTCACTTCGTTCTGCCGGCGACAAAGGATCATGACGGCGCATCAATTTAGTGCCTAGCCTTGCTTGACGCCCAACGTCTACGCGCAGCCCGCGCCAACTGCGGTCGGAGCGACAGCGAAGGCTGCAGTTTGGCGGTCGGGCTGGCGCGCTTGTTAGACGCTCGTTTGAAAAGACCTGCCGCGCCTCTCCATTACAGACCAGCGCCGGTTTACAAAGCCTTTGCTTTCGCGTTGCACTCTGCGCGTAGACTCTTCAGTCGCAGAGAAATCCAGTTCAAGGTTCTGTCCAACTAGCTTGACGGGAATGCCGCTGGTCTGGGCGGCGAAGCGATTCAGCACCGAATCTTCGGTGATTAAATGCGCGCCTTCTTCCAGCGCCACAGCCAAAATAAGTATGTCGTTTAATGAGTTCCGGAAGTTATCCTTAAGGTTATTATTTCGTGTGAATTCAGATAGTAACCGGAGACCGACTTGGATCGAGGACTCCTTGAGGGGCGTGCAGTAAACACGGCTGGCTAACAAAAACGCCATCCTGTCTCGCAGCTTCTTCTGTGTCTTCTTGCTTAATGTTTGTATGGTTGTGGCATAGCGCTGCTCGTCGCCAGAGTTTATCACGTCGGCAATCGCGAACGAGCCATACTCCACAACGGTCGGAAAGTCATTGCAGAAATCTATAATCAGACTATCAGTAGCTCGCTTGGGGACTGGATGATTCTTGTAGTGTTTACGGACGGCTTCAAGGCGGGAGATCATGTTGCCGGAGTAGCCAAAAACTGAGCTTCTGCGCGGAACGTAATCGGAAGCTCTGCCGGCTTGTTGTTGTACACCTGTAGAAACTCGTTCGCCACGACGGAGCAGATGCGGGCCCCATGCACCCCGCGTCGTCCGCGCCTGTAGGCGTAGGAGACGATTTGCGTATCGAGATATGTCATGGTCTCCTGCGTCTAACAGTTAACTAGACAGAATGTCGGTCGGGTGTGCTAGGCAGATTCTGCCTATTCCGGATAGGGTAGAATCTGACTAGCATCCGAACTTGGCGCGTCATCGCTGCGCCTCGCCGTGGTTAATCACCCTATCGTCTGTCCGGTAGGTGTACGCTAGCACATGCTTAGGGGCCAGACAATTGTTGCCGACGCTTCCCGCGACCGAGCTGGACCCTGGCCCCGCAAGTTCGTTGAAAGTGCAAGTACAAGCGGTGTCGCGGAGACCACCGGGCGATGGCCTGTGCGGCACGACGACGCCTGTCTGAGGGCGTTTCAAAGCACGCGTGTCGTCCAAGACAAGCACAAGGGCCTGATTGGCTATCTCAAGCGCGCGGACGAGCTAGGCAGAAAGAGGGCCTGGCGTTTTGGACAAGTCGTCGATGCTATGCAGAATTTGTTGGTCGCTTCGCGCGCGCCGATCCCAAGTCCCACTTTCCGAGAGTCGCACGCCTGTAGACATCGACACATGGCCACCGAAGCACCGATCGACGCCCTGTTGCTGGACATGGATGGCGTGCTCTACCACGGCAACGCGCCGCTGCCCGGTGCCGCCGACTTCCTGCGCGGCATCGCGCATATTCCGCACCTCTTCGTCACCAACAACCCGATTCGCACCCCCGAGCAGGTTGCGGAGCGGTTCGAGGCCATCGGCCTGCCCCGACCTGAGCCAGAACAGATCTTGACGTCTGCCGCCGCCACGGCGGCATGGCTCGCCACTGAACGCCCCGGCTTTCGGTTCTTCGCGGTCGGCGCCGACGGCTTGCATCGGGCACTGCGCTCCGCCGGTGGACGCGGGGACCGGCAGCAAGCGGATTTCGTGGTCGTTGGAGAAGGGCCGGGGCTCGACTTCGACAGTCTATGCACCGGCATCGACCTGATCGTGAAACATGGCGCGCGGCTCGTCGTCACCAACCCCGACACCAGCGTCGACGACCATCACGATGGTCGGCACCGTGTGTTGCCCGGCGGCGGCGCCCTGGTCGCCCCGTTCGCGCTGGCCAGCGGAGTCGAGCCCATCGTCATCGGCAAGCCGGAGCCGGCTTTGTTTCGGATGGCCCTGGCCCGACTTGGGCTCCGGTTCGGGCTCCGGCTTGGACTCGGGGCCGAGCGCTGCGTCATGATCGGCGACCGCCCCGACACCGACATTGCCGGTGCCGTCCGCTGCGGCATCCGCGCGGCGCTGGTCCGCACCGGCCGTTTCGCCCCCGGTGAGCCCTGGCCCAACGACCTACCCCGCCCACATTGGGACCGCGACACCCTTGACGCACTTGCCGCCGACCTTCTGCCGCTGCTGCCGAAGCGGCTTCAATCACCTGGCGAGGCTTCGCCTCAGACCGACGAGTCGTGATTGCCGTTTTGGCAAGCTGGGGAGTAATCACCGTTGTCGTTGTCGTTGTCGTTGTCGTCGATAGTCGATTACGACAACGACAACGACAACGACTAAGGCAAATTTGGGTCATCTGGAGATATTCGGCGCCCTCAAGCAAGCTAGTATCCCAACGCGCAGCCGTCCTTGCGCGGATCGGACGCGCCGATGAGCACGCCCGCATCGGCGTCGATCCAGATGGCCTGGGAGCCGCCGAGGGGGGACTGGCAGCGCTGCACGCGATGGCCCATCGCGGCGAGTTGGTCGGCCGTTTGCTGTGAATAACCGGTCTCCAGCTCCAGGCCATCGGTCCAGGCGAAGCTGCGCGGTGCGTCGAGGGCGGATTGGAGGTCCATGCCGTAGTCGACCAGATTGGTGAGGATGCGCACATGGCCGGTCGGCTGATAGGGGCCCCCCATGACGCCGAAGGGCATGAGCAGGCGACCGTTGCGTCGGACCATGGCGGGAATGATCGTATGCAGCGGGCGTTTGCCGCCTGCGGCCTCGTTGGGATGGCCCTCAACCAGCGAGAAGCCGGCGCCGCGATTCTGAAAGATCAGCCCGAAACGCTCGGACGCCAGACCGCTGCCAAAGCCGTGGAAGATCGAAAAGATCAGCGATACCGCGCAACGCTCGCGGTCGACGACGGTCAGGTAGACCGTGTCGCGGTGCACCGCCTCGGTCAGCGGGCGCGGATCCGGCATGGCGCGATCGAGGTCGATGAGCCCGGCCAGCGCCTCGGCAGTCCGATCGTTCAGCAAACGGGCGAGTACGTCCGCCGGGTTAGCTGCGTGCCGAGGGTCGGCGACGAAACGATTGCGCGCGTCGTAGGCCAGCTTGGCGGCCTCGGCCTCGATGTGGGCGCGTTGGGCACCAAGCGGTGCCAGGGCGGCAAGATCGAAGTGGGCGAGAATCTTGGCCATGAGCAGCGCCGTGATCCCCTGCCCGTTCGGCGGCAACTCGACCAATTCCAGACCACGGTAGTCCGCCGAGATCGGCTGCACCCATTCGGCGCTGACGCCGGCCATATCCGCCAGGACATGGCAGCCGCCGAGGGCCCGCAGCGATTCGATCAGGTCCGCGGCGACCTCGCCCTGGTAGAAGCCGGCCGCACCGTCAGCACTGATCCGGCGGAGCACCTCGGCCTGACCCGGCGCACGAAACAGCTGTCCGGACCGCGGGGCGGCGTCGTCGATCAGGTAGTGACGCCGCGCCGCGCCGCGCAGTTCGGGCGCAAAGGCGGCCCAGTCGAAGGCGACCCGTGGTGCCACCGGTACGCCCGCGTCGGCGTAATGGATGGCCGGTGCAGCCACCTCGGCCCAACCGAGCAGGCCATGGTCCAGCAGCATGCGTTCGAAGGCGGCAACCGCCCCTGGCAGCGTCACCGCGCGGGCATCGTTGGTCGGCACGGCTGCCAGACCACCGGCCCGCATCGCCGCCGCCGATAGGGCCGTTGGCGCCGGCCCCGAGCCATTGATACCGATGATGCGCTCGTCTCCAGCCGGCTTGATCAGCGCGAAGGCATCGCCGAACAGGCCAGTCGCGCACGGTTCGCACAACGGCAGCATCAGGGCGGCGGCGACCGCCGCATCCACTGCATTCCCGCCCTGCTGCAACATATCCAAAGCGACCTTGGTCGCAAGCGGGTGCGACGTGGCGGCCATGCCGTTTTGGGCATAGACGGCAGAGCGGCCGGGCGTTTGGAAGTCGCGCATGGGGTTAACCTAGACTCGGCAATTCGCACCGATAACTTAATTAGACCAATGGATTGCGCGCCTAGTGTAGGTGCGACTTTAGTCGCATGGAAGCATTGACTGGGCGAATGAATTCGCCCCTACACTCGGAGCAACTGCCGGATTACCGTTAAACTCCGCCGATACCCTTAGTGCATCATAAAGACGGGGATCTCGGCGGCGTGGAGCAGATGCGCCGTGACGCCGCCCAGGACCAATTCACGCAGCCGGCTGCGACTGTAGCCGCCGACCACGAGCAAGTTGATGCCCAAATCGCCGGACGCCTTGAGCAAGGCCGCGCCGACATTCGGTTCGCGCACCGACCATCTTCACGTCCGCCTCGACGCCATGCCAAGCCAGATAGTCCACGAGTTCGTCAGGCGGTAGGTCCATGTCGTCCTGGCTTCGGCATGTAAAGATGGTGACGGTCTCCGCGGTCGTTAGATAGGCCATGGCAGCGCCAACGGCGCGCGCCGCCTCCGCGCTGCCATTCCAGCCGATGCCGATGTGGCTGCCGATCACCGACGCCGGCTTCGGCGGCACGATCATCACCGGCCGACCCGTCGACTTGAGCGCGGCCTCGACGAAGGCGGGCGGAGGCGATACCGGGATCGGTCCAGGCAGCAAGATCAGGTCCGACAGACGACCCCGTACCGAGAGAATCGTGTCTTCCTGCCCGGTGGTTTCGCGCCAACTGGCGGAAGGTCCGGCGACCTCAGGGCGCGCAGTCCCGATCGGTACGCCCGTCTCCGCACCATACTTGTTGAGCAGTTCGCGCGCCTGGGTCGCCTGCGACTCCGCATTCTGCTCGGCGGCCTGCAACACCGCCTCGCGCATGTGCTTGGACAGACCAAGGGTCGCATAGGGCAGCAGGTTACGCGGATTGCGCATCACATAGAGCACGTCGAGATGGGCCTGGAAGCGTCGCGCCAACCCCAGCGCCGTCTCCAGAACCGGGCCCGGTGCGTCGACCTCGGATAAAGGTAGCAGGATGACCTTGACCGGCATGGGCTTTCCTCCTCGGTGAGCCCATCCTGGGCGACATCACGCGATTCCGCAACCGCGTGCTTCAATCACATGCCGATACCGGCCGGCAGGCCGGACATCGACGCCTCATCAATAGCAGCCGGCGACCCGTCCCCGCTGCTGCACCAGACTCAGGACCACGTCGATGGTCGGCGTCGGCACCTCGACCAGACGGCCCATCTCCTGCACCGCCGTCACCAGCGCGTCGATCTCCATCGGCCGCCCCAGCGTCGAGGTCCTGCAGCATCGAGGTGCGGTGCGCGCCGACCGCGGCCGCGCCGTCGATGCGCTTGTCCACGTCGACCTTGAAACGCACGCCGAGCTTTTCGCCGATGGCCTGGGCCTCCAGCATCATGGCGCGCGCCACGGCGCGCGTGCCGGGCTCGGTGCGCGACCACGTCGAGCGTCGCCTCGGTCAGCGCGCTGATCGGGTTGAAGCACAGATTGCCCCACAGCTTGACCCAGATCTCATCGCGGATGTTGCCGCACCGGCGCCTTGAAACCCGCCTCGACCATGGCCTTGCTGAGTTGCATCACCCGCTCGGTCTTCTCGCCGCTCGGGCTCGCCCAGCGTGAAACGATCGCCGCTGATGTGCCGAATCACGCCGGGTTCCGCGACATCGCAGGCGGGATAAACGACGCAGCCGATCGCGCGCTCGGGCCCGATACGGTCCCACTGCGTGCCGCCGGGATCGACGCTCTCGATGCGTCGATCCTGCCACGGACCCTCCAGTTGTAAAAGTACCACCAGGGCACGCCATTGACCGCCGAGACCACCGCGGTCTCCGGGCCGAGCAGCGGCTGCATGGCGTCCACCACGCGTGGCACCGAGTGCGCCTTGAGCGTGACGATCACATAGTCCTGCGGCCCGGCCTCGGACGGGTCATCGGTGCAGCGCGGGTGAGCGACGCGTTCCTCACCATCGATCAACAGCTTCAGTCCGTTGGCCTGCATCGCCTCCAGATGCGGTCCGCGCGCAATCAGGGTCACGTCGTGTCCCGCGAGCGAGAGTTGGACCCCCAGGTAGCCGCCGATGGCGCCGGCCCCGTAGATACAGATACGCATCAACCTAGCCCCAGCTTTTCGGCCAGACCGATGCGCTGCAGCTTGCCGGTGGGCCCTTTGGGATCTCCTCGAGGAACAGCACCTTGCGCGGCACCTTGAAGTCCGCGAGTCGGGCGGCGGCAAAGTCGCGGATGTCACGCTCACTGGCCTGCTGGCCCTCACGCAGCACCACCGCGGCCGCCACATCTTCACCGAGCTTGGGGTGCGGCACGGCAAAGGTCACCACCTGTTGCACGGCGGGATGGTCCATGATCACGTCGTCCACCTCGCGCGGAGAGATCTTCTCGCCGCCGCGATTGATGATCTCCTTCAGACGCCCGGTGATGGTCAGATAGCCCTCGTCGTCCATCACGCCCTGATCGCCGGTGCGGAACCAGCCGTTGGTGAAGTTCTCCGGCGTTGGCCTTGGGATTGTTTTCGTAGCCCGGCGTCACGTTCTCGCCGCGGATAACGATCTCGCCGACCGACCCGCGCGGCAGCATTGCGCCGTCGGCATTCATGATGCTGACCTCGGGGCCGGCCGCGATGCCGACCGTACCGGGCTTGCGTGCGCGCGGCGGCAGCGGGTTCGACGTCATCTGGTGCGCGGCCTCGGTCATGGCGTAGGCCTCGACCACCGGCGCGCCGAAGGTTTCCTCCAGCGCGTGCATCACCTGCGGTGGCAGCGACGAAGACGACGA
>CAVOSE010000062.1:0-18417 GCA_963698775.1 uncultured Gammaproteobacteria bacterium | reverse complement strand
GGATGCAGAACTTCGGCGAAGCCTTTGGGTTGGCCTTCGGGCTCGTCTTTCAGTGCGGACCCAGACCTCATTGAAATCGTGTTGCTGCGCCGCCAGTCAGTCCCGCTCCGTGGCTCTCTCCCGTGCGATCGGCCGTCCACTGGGCGCGTCGATCGCCACCGCGCGATTCGCCGGACGCGGGGCCGCGATCGTCGGATCGAAACGCGCTGACGGGGCTGCCGCCTGTGGTCGTGGGCCTGCTGGTCGACCTGACGTTGTCCAACGCCGGATCCTCTGGCTGGCTGCAACTACGCCACACGCCAACGGTGATGACGATCGCCGAGACCCTGTCATCACACCGATCGTCGCGGCCTTGACCCGCGAGGTCGTCGAGCAACTGCAACGGAATACGACGAGCAGTTTGTCGGCCGCGTGCCGCTGGGCGCCGGCCGGCGCGCCCTGCTGTGGGATCTCCGCTACGACGCTGCTGACCGTGGCGCTGGCCGGGATCGGAAGGGCGATCGCCGAGGTTGGCGCGGTGATCATCGTCGGTGGCAATATCGATCACCTGACGCGGGTCATCACCACCGCCATCGCGCTGGAGACATCGAAAGGCAACTGGCGCTGGCGTTGGCCCTGGGATCGCGTCGTTGTCCCTGGCGCTGATCGTCAACGCGCTGGTCATGAGCCTGAAGACCGGGAGCGAGCCCTGCGCCATGGCTCAGTCCGATGTTGAGGCACTCGGCGCAGGACGTGGGCGCGCCGTTCGCGCGACCCGCGGCGCCGGCGATCTACCCGCTGCTGCCGCTCGAGGTCCGTGGGTCGGTCTATCGCAAGGCGGCGATACCTGATTGATGGGGCTGTATTCTGACTCTCAGCGCCGGCCCGTTGAGCGTGATCATGGGACCGAACGGTGCGGGTAAGGCCTGCTGCTGCGGCTGCTGGACGGCCGCCGACGCCGACCGGGGGCGTACATCCGCTGGCAAGGCCGCTGGCCGAGCGACCTGGGCGCCGTCGCCAGGCCATGGTGTTCCAGCGGCTGGTGCCGCTGCGTCGCTCGGTGAGCGCTAACGTGGAGTTCGCGCTGCAGTCCCGGGGCACGAACACAGCCGACCGCGCGACGGAGCGCTGCGTCATGTGGGGCTCTCGGCCCGGGCTCGACAGCCGGCACGCCTGCTGTCCGGGGGGGAGCAGCAGCGCCTTGCATTGGCGCGGGCCTTGGCCTCGGAGCCAGAACTGCTGTTCCTGGACGAGCCGACGGCAAGCCTCGATCCCGTCCGCGACCGCGGCCATCGAGGGTCTGGTCCGTGAGGCCCATGCCGCGGGCACCAAGATTCTGTTTGTCACTCACGACCTGGGTCAGGCGCGCCGGCTCGCGGATGACGTGGTATTCCTGAATCACGGTCGGGTCATGGAGCATACGGACGCCGCGCGCTTTTTCGAGCAACCGATGTCAGCCGCCGCGGCGGATTACTTGAGCGGTCGGTTGGTCTTTTGATCGTCAGACCCCTAAGGGACGACCGTTCGGCATTTTTCTTGTTTGACAATTGGTTGCATGCGCCGATGCCCTGGCTTGCGCTGCCTCCGCACGTGCCACTCATCAGTGCCCAAGATCAACCAAAACCCCCAGAAATAGGAGACACTTATGGGACGAGCGAATAGGCCGATCAGAAACTTGCGCGACCTCGCCTTCGGCGCCATCGTGCTCTGGAACGCGGGAGTCGGCTTTGTCTCCGCGGCGGAGTCGATCATCCTGCAGTCAACCACGTCGACGGCCAATTCGGGACTCTATGACGCGATACTGCCGCAGTTCACCGACAAGACCGGGATCCAAGTGAACGTCGTCGCGGTCGGTACCGGGCAGGCCATCAAGAACGCTGAGAACGGCGACGGCGACGTGCTGTTGGTGCATGCCAAGCCGGCGGAGGAGCAGTTCGTCGCCGAGGGCTTCGGCGTCGAGCGCTTCGACGTCATGTACAACGACTTCATCATCGTCGGTCCGGCATCGGACCCGGCCAAGATCGCTGGTAGCAAGGACGCCGCCGCGGCGCTAAAGACTCTCGCCGACGCCGATGGCCTGTTCGCCTCCCGCGGCGACAACTCCGGCACGCACAAGAAGGAGCAGGCGTTATGGAAGGCGGCCGGGGTCGACCCGACCGAGGCGAGCGGCCGATGGTACCGGGAGACCGGCTCCGGCATGGGGGCAACCCTGAATGCGGCCGTCGGCATGGGCGCCTACACCATGACCGACCGCGGAACCTGGATCAGCTTCGGCAACAAGGGCGACTATGAGATCTTGGTCGAAGGCGACCCGAACCTGTTCAACCAGTACGGCATCATCCTGGTGAATCCGGTCAAGCACCCGAAGGTGAAGGCCGAGGCTGGTCAAGCCTTTATCGATTGGATCTTGAGCGATGAAGGGCAGGCCGCGATCGCGGCCTATCAGGTGCATGGGCAGCAGTTGTTCTATCCCAATTTCAAGCCATGAAGCGCTAATCCCGCAGTGCCGGAACCAGAAGGCATGGGTACAGGCGAGAGTGCTGGAGATGAGACAGAGTGCGGGGCAAACGCCCCCCGCCTTAGGCGGCGCTCCCAGTCATTGGGAAGACGCAAGTATCCCCGAAATCCTGGGAAAGCCGAATATTTGCACAGTTTCATTGGGCCGCGCTGTATTCGGTCTTGGAACCGGTCAGATCCCACGCAAAGGTGCAGTCCAGGTGTGACAACACCGAGATCAGTCCGCTCTCGCCGTCCTCGACCATCACCGCGATGGGCGCACGCTTGCCGAACTGCTTGTTGCCGCGCTTGACCCAGAGGTCGCGCATCTCGGGGTTCCGCGGGAAGTAGGTCCCCAGTGCCTCCTCGATACGCAACAGGTAGCCGACGCGCCGGTCGACGTTGGCGTCGACCGGAAATGCTTCTTCCTCGCGGAAGCGGGAGATATTACGGGCCTTGACGCTGTCTGGCAGCTGCATCAGCACGATCATGTCCTGGGCGCTGAGATTCCAGCTTTCCATCAAGTTCATGACGCGCCGTGTCATGGAGAGACGTTCTTCCGGGGTGAGTTGTGCCATCAAATTAACCACTTGGCTGCGCCAGCGCGGGACTGCGCCTCGGCACGGTCCTGTTACAGTGCAGGCGAGAAACCCAGGATGCAACCCGGAAATGGCCTGCTTTGCTCCAGCGCGATAAAAAGCGGATAGGCTGGCCCGCGTGACTGGCGACCGGCGAGATTCACGGACTCGGGTCGATGCGCGTGGCATCGAGACTGATACCAATCGGCCCGCGTGGCAGCAACAATTCCACCAGCTGGTTGCCACGACGAACGGTCACCGGCACGAGTTCATCGCGGGCGCCGTCGCTGGTGGCGCCGCGAAGGTCGCCGAAGTCGTAGATCGGCTGATCGCCATAGCGCTCGATGACGTCCCCTGGCAGCATACCGCTGTCCTCGCCGGCGGAGCCGGGAATGACGGAATCCACTAGCACCCGATTGTCTTGCCCGGTCTCGAACAGGTAACGGTCATAGGCATCGACGCCGATCTCATCGCGCACGGACACGCGCTGCTCATTGATCTTGCGCATTTCTTCACGATAGCGATCGGAATTGAGCCAGCCCTCCCGAATGGCCTGGTCTCGGAGGTCGAGGCGGTCCAATGACAGCTGCGCGCGGCGCCAGACGAGATCGTCGGCAACTTCCGCCGTGACGCCAGCGCGCAGCAGGGCTGTGCGTTGCTCGTCGGGCGTCGTCGGCCGACTGGGGCGGTTCGCCGTAGCGTTGGTTTCCGCTGGCGTCTCTACTTGGCGCTGTTCAAGGGTGCCGATGCGCTGGCGCAAGGCGGCGAGTTCCGCCTGCATCCGGCCCCAGCCTTGGCTGATGTCGTCGATACGGGCGAGCAGGACTTGGACCTCGGGCTCGGCGACCTCGGGCGCGGGTTGGTCGGCATTGGACGACTCGGCGTCGGACGCGACGCTGCGAATGGCAGCGACGGTCGACTCCGGGGCAGCGGCAGGCACAGCGTCCGGTGACTCCGCCACTGATGGCATGGCCACAGCAGCTGGCGATGGCGCAGGTTGTGAGAACACCAGAGCCCCGGTCAGCAGACCGACGGCGAAGGTGATAACGGAGGTGATGGCGGTAGTTCGGTTCATGGATACTGCGACGTTGAAGGGTGGCCGCAACCCCAGGATCGGCGATCGGCGGCTGACCAGACATTAGGCTAACGCGGCGGCGCTTCGTTCCCGGTCGTGATAGGCGACATAGATTGTGTCGGTACCGCACCAGGCACAACGCTTCGGAAGGTTTGTGGTCATGTCAGGATCTGCCCAAGAATCATATGGCCTCGCGATCACTAATGCTTGCCCAACGACGACTTTTTGGGACATGATCCCTCGCATAATCAGGTGCGCTGGACATACGTTCAGTGCTGCGTCCGCGCGCTGTCCAATGGCGATGTTGACGAACGGTGACGATGCCCATTGGCCGATCTGCCCAATGCCACATTCAGCCAATGCCCAGAGGGATCAAGGCGCAGAATGCAAAAACAGCGTTTGGGTATGCTCCGTGAGATGCCGCTTTTCGGCGGTGTTCGCAACGATGTCCTGGAACTGATCGTAGACCACGCGGCTGAGCGGTCACTGGCCGCCGGAGAGGTGCTCTTCACGGAGGGCGACCCGGGCGAAACCATGTATCTGCTGGAGTCGGGAGAACTGGAGGTATTTCGCCGTCGCCATAGCGCCGACTATCCGATGAGCCGCCTGCATGCCGGCGACTGTGTCGGGGAGATGTCGTTTGTTGACTTGGGGCCGCGCAGCGCCTCGGTGGTGGCCGCGACCCCTGCCCGAGTTCTGGAACTGACGCATGGCGCGTTGCTGCGGCTCTACGAGCAGGATTTGGAGCAGTTCGCACTAATCCAGATGAACATGGCGCGCGAGATGAGTCGGCGGCTGCGGCTAGCGGACGATGCACGCTAGCGGCATCCCCGTGACCCCGTTTCTACCCCTAGAGAGGCTTCGCCGCAGGCCGACGAGTCGTGATCGTCGGTATCAGTATCGGTATCGGTATCGAAATCGGTATCGAAATCGTAGCGAGTGACCGAATCCCGATCCCGATCCCGATTTCGAGGCGCCGCTCCAGTCCGATACCGCATCGACCTTGACTCATCCGCAAGCATTCGGCGCCCTCAAGCAATCTAGCCTTGGGTTTCCGGCGACAACCGCGCTTGTCATCGCGGGAACGCAGATGCCGGCGTTGGTCCTCAATACGGCAGTTCGCATCGATAGCCTCGTCAGATCAATGGATTGCGCGCTCTGGGTGCGTTTTCAGTCGCACAGAAGGCACTGACTGGGCGAATAAATTCGCCCCTACGCACGGAGCAACTGCCGGATCTAGGTTGTTCGATTACCAGTCTATCTGGGGCTCCACGCGCGGGTGCGCCATCAGTCCGGCAATCGGTCCAACAGGGTCTCCAGCATCAGATTGATCGCGGAGTAGGTGTCAGCGTCCACGCCACGCATCTCGGCGGCGGTCTGGATCGTGGTCGCCGGTGTGATTTCATGGGCACATTGGGCGCAGATGGCGGCGACGCTCTCGGGCGTCGATTCCAGGTGGAACTGCAAGCCCAGTACGCGTTCGTCGAACAGAAATGCCTGCTGTTCGCACTGGGCGCTGCGGGCCAGATGCATGGCGCCGGGCGGCAGTGTGAAGGTGTCGCCGTGCCAATGAAATACCTCCGCCGCAGCGGGCAGGCCGTCGAGCAGTGGCGTCGCTAGCCCGGCCTCGGTGAGCTGGATCGGGAACCAGCCGATCTCCTTCACCGGGTTGCGGATGACCTGCGCACCTAGCACCTCGGCGATCAGCTGAGCGCCCAGGCAGATGCCGACCACCGACTTGCCGGCGGCGATCGCCGCCTCGATGCGGACCTTTTCGTGCCCCAGCCAACTGTGCTCTGCCTCGTCGGCGACGCCCATGGGGCCGCCCATTACGACCAGGAGGTCGAAGCTGTCGAGGTCTGGCGGCGGGTCGCCGGCGTAGAGGTGGCTGACCGCGAGCGGATGCCCCCGTCGCTCCGCCCAGTGCGCGATGCGCGCCGGGCCTTCGAAGGGGACGTGTTGCAGGCAATGGATGCGCATCGGTTCGGATCAGCCCGCCGCTGCCAGCGCCTGGTCGAGATCGGCCAGGATGTCGTCGATATGCTCGATGCCGATGGACAGCCGCACCAGGTCTTCGGACACGCCGGCCGAGGCGAGTTCTTCCGGTGACAGCTGACGGTGCGTCGTGGTGGCCGGGTGACAGGCCAGGGTCTTGGCGTCGCCGATGTTGACCAGCCGCACCGCGAGCTGCAACGCGTCGATGAAGCGCGCGCCCGCGTCTTTGCCTCCCTGGATCCCGAACGACAGGATCGAGCTGGCCTTGCCGCCATCCATATATTTTTGCACCAGCGGGTAGTCCGGGCTGTCCGGCAGGCCGGCATAGCGCACCCATTCCACCTTCGGATGATCATTGAGGAAGTTGGCGACGGCAACGGCATTCTCGCAGTGGCGGTCCATGCGCACCGGCAGCGTCTCGATGCCCTGCAGGATCAAGAAGCTGTTGAAGGGCGAGATGGCACTGCCCATGTTGCGCAGCGGCACCACGCGGGCGCGGCCGATGTAAGCAGCCGGCCCCAGCGCCTCGGTATAGACAACGCCGTGGTAGGACGGGTCCGGCTCGTTCAGCATCGGGAATCGCTCTGCGTGCTCGGCCCACGGGAATTTGCCAGAGTCCACCAGCACGCCGCCGATGGTGGTGCCGTGGCCGCCCATGTACTTGGTCAGCGCATGCACGACGATGTCGCAGCCATGCTCGAAGGGGCGGCACAGGTAGGGGCTCGGCACCGTGTTGTCGACGATCACCGGCACGCCGTGGGCATGGGCCATGTCCGAGATCGCCCGCAGATCCGCGACGTTGCCGGCGGGATTGCCGATGGACTCGACGAACACCGCCTTGGTGTTGGCGTCGATCTTCGCCGCCATCGCGTCGATGTCGTTCGGCGCCACGAGGTGGACCTTGATCCCGAGTCGCGGCAGCGTATGCGCAAACAGGTTGTAGCTGCCGCCGTACAGGGTCGAGGTCGCGACGATGTTGTCGCCAGCCTGGGCGATGGTGAAGATCGAATAGGTCACCGCCGACATGCCCGAGGCCAGCGCCAAGCCGCCGACACCCCCCTCCAGCGCCGCGGCCCGCTTCTCCAGCACATCGCTGGTGGGGTTCATGATGCGGGTGTAGATATTGCCTGGCACCTTGAGGTCGAACAGGTCGGCGCCGTGCTGGGTATCGTCGAAGGCGTAGCTGGTGGTTTGATAGATGGGCGTGGCCACCGCCTTGGTGGTCGGGTCCGGTTCGAAGCCGGCGTGGATCGCGAGTGTCTCAAGCTTCATCGTCATCTCCTCTGGTCGGTATGCTTGGTCATTATTCTGGCCGCGCTTTGCCAGTGCTTGGCACGGCGCAATTGGATATCAGGTCAGCGGCGATAGCATAGCCGATCCCGCCGCGGCTGCCCCGCTTCCGTAACGCCGGCGTCTTATGCTCCAGTTTTCTGCAAGAAGTTCAGGATCGAATAGACTTGAAGCAACCGGGAGCCGCCCGGTAACGGAGGTATCATGCTGCACATTAGACAAAAACAGACCGGCGAGATCCTCGCCAGCATCGACGGCGAGACCCTGGCAGGGGCGGATCTACGCGACATGCGCTTGAACGGAGCCGATCTCGCCGGCGCCGACCTCACCGGTGCCAACCTGGAATTCACGGACCTGGTGGCAGCCGATCTCAACGGCGCGACGCTGCACGGCGCCTCGTTGTTGAGTGCCCATCTCAACGATGCGGACCTGAGCGGTGCCGATCTGTCGCGAGTGCGCGCGGGCTCCGACCGCACGGCCAACGCCGCCGTCTTCACCGGCGCGAATCTGAGCCGGGCCAACTTGGAAGGCGCCGACCTGCGCAATGCAGAGATGCGCAACGCCAATCTGAAACAGTCCAACCTACGCTGCGCGGACATGCGCGGCACCGACTTCTCCAACAGCGACCTGTGCCACATCGCGGCACCTAAGGCGCTGTTCATTCAGGCCAACCTGCGCGGCACCAATCTCTGCGGCGCGGATCTGCGCGACAGCCATCTCAACGATGCCAACCTGGCCAAGGCCAGCCTGCACGACGCCGACCTGACCAGCGCCCAGCAGGACGGCTTTACGGTGGTGAACCTGGCCAACTTCGAGGGTGCGGATTTGCGCGACGCCAAACTGCGCAACGTCTCGGCCCAGGACGCCAACTTTCGCAACGCCAACCTGAGCAACGTCGACTTCAGCCACGCGGTGCTCGGCGGTGCCATTCTGCGCGGCGCCAACGTCGACGGCGCAGACTTCAGCGGCGTCGAACTGGCCAGCGTGACTATGGAGTTCGCCAATTTCTCTAAGGCCCGGAACGCCAAGGTACCGAGCTACAAAAAGAATCTGCGCTGAGGATTCCGTAACGACGGCAGCGACGGCGTTCAGTCGTCGCTTTCGAGAATCCGTCGCTTACCGTCGAGGATGAAGCTGATGGCGCGTTCCAGATCGTGCAGCGCGACGATCCGCTGCTCGCCGCCACGCATCGAGGCGTAGGAGGCGGCCAGCAGCACCGCATTCTGGATGTCGCCACCGGCGGCGCCTTCGGAAAAGCGCGCCAGTTCGTCCAGGTCCACGTCGGGCGCCAGCGGCAGTTCCTTGGGCAGATGACACTGCCAGATGGCTTTGCGCTGGTCCGCCGCCGGCAGCTTAAAGGCCACGTGGGCCAGCATCCGCCGCAAAAAGGCGGTGTCGTAATTGCGCACCAGATTGGACGCGAAGATCACCACGCCGTCGAAGTTGTCGAGTTCGATCAGCGTCGTGCTCCGCGCCACGTTGATGCCGTTGTCGGCGGACTGATTGATGCTTGTCAGTCGCTTACCGAGGATGGAGTCGGCTTCGTCGAAGAAGAGTAGGGCGTTGTGCTCGGCGGCGCGGGCGAAGGCCGCCTTGATGTTCTTGGGCGTCTCGCCGACGTATTTCGACTCCAGCTCCGCATAGCTGATGACCAGGATCTCGCGCCCAAGCAGATCGCCGATGGCATCGGCGGCCAGGGTCTTGCCGGTACCGGGCGGGCCGTAGAAGTTCAGCGCGACGCGGCGACCGGTGCGGGCGACGGAGGCCAGGTTCCAGACGTCGAACAGCAGATCTTGCGACACCAACACGTTGACCGCCTCGTGAATGCGCGCCAGCGTATCGGCGTCCAGCACCAGTTGATCGAGGCTATGTCGTGGCTTGCGCGGGCGCAGGCTGTCGAGCGAGGTGTCCGAGTCCGGCTGCGACCGGTCGCGCTGCGATTCCGCCGCCGACGCTTCCTCGACCGGTCGCTGCAACTCATAGATGGCACCCGCGGGAGGGATGACGCCTTCCGGCAGCGCTCGGGACGGGTTGAAATCGACGCTAACGCGCGGGCGTTGCAGCGGCGCCGGGAACTCGCAGGCATCGATCAGCCGCTCCAGCTTGCGCAAAAAGGTATTCGACGCCGCCGGCTCCACCTCCACCGAGGTATCGCGCCGCTGCTCGTGGCAGTCTGGGCAGTACAGGATCGGCGCCCCGCGCACGTCGAGGTGCGGTGAGCCGATGTTGGACTTGGTGCCATGGTGCGACAGGGTCAGCTCGATCCCATGCACCGGACAGATAGGGCGTTTCTTCAGCAGCGGCATGGTCAGGCACCTTGGCCCCGGGGGGCCTCGGCGGCGGGTTCCTGCAGGGTGCGGATGAAGTCCTTGGCCGAAAAGCCCTTGTCGGCGAACTCCACCAGCCACTGCTGAACCTTTGCTTCCGGCGGATGTGGATCACGGCTCAGCACCCAACCGCGGCGCCGGGTGGGCTGGCCGACCAGGGCGTATTCGTAGTCGTCGCCGAGGCCGAGTATCCAGTAGTCATCCCACAGCACGTGCACGCCATAGAGGGTGCGGAAGCTGATCTCGAAGCGGGAATTGCTGGCGGGGTCGACCACGCGCGCCAGGGCCTTGGCTTGCCCGAGCACGCCGTCCTTACGGGTACAGCGGTTGGTGACGTACATCATCCCGTCGTCGCCGAGCGCGTATTCGGCGTAGACGTCCTTGACGCAACGCCGCTGCGTGAAATAGGGCAGTCGCGCGATCTCGTACCACTTGCCCATGTAACGTCGCAGGTCTACATAAGGCACCGTTGTCGGCGCCATCAAGTGTACTTTCGGTTTGCGAATGCGGGTGCTGACGACGACGCGGGCGTCAACATCGGCGGACCTGTCATTACCCGTCGGCGGGGCTGAATAGATCTCCTGCTCCAAGGCTCCCGCAGCCGGACGCCGCTTGCGACTGGTACTGCCCCGCGGCCGACCGCGTCCGCGCGTTACCGGCCGCGGTTGCTCCGCTTCACCGTCTCTTCGCGGCTGACCGTCGTCCGTCGGGTCATTCTTTTTCATCTGGACCCTGATTCATGTTCATTCGACAAAAACCACCAGTTTAACCGCCGGGTGCCAGCATGTGCCAACCCCGAAGACATCGGGGCTGAGATGGCGGGCTGGTAAGGTCGACCGCGGCGAGTGGATATTTGGTTATACTGATTTTCGACATTCCAAAGGGCTCATCGCCGCACGCCGGCTCTGACACCCGACCAGAAACCAGCGACGCCAGAAGATCATGCGTTACGACACAGACGACCTCCGCATCCGCGATATCAAACAGGTGATCGCGCCGAAGGATCTCCATCGCGAGTTTCCGATTACAGACCGGGCCGCGGAAACGGTCTATCAGGCGCGGCGCGACATCCAGCGCATCCTGCATGGTGAAGACGACCGGCTGCTCGTGGTCGTAGGCCCTTGCTCGGTGCACGATCCGGTGGCGGCGATCGAATACGCCAACCGCTTGGCCGCGCTCCGTCAGGCCCTCAGCGATCGGCTCATGATCGTCATGCGGGTGTACTTCGAAAAACCGCGCACGACCGTCGGCTGGAAGGGCTTGATCAACGACCCGAATCTCGATGGCAGCTTCGAGATCAACAAGGGGCTTGGCCTGGCCCGTCGGCTGTTGCTGGACCTGAACGAACTAGGCATTCCAGCCGGCACCGAATTCCTGGATCTGATCAGTCCCCAGTACATTGCCGACCTGGTGAGCTGGGGTGCCATCGGCGCGCGTACGACCGAGAGCCAGGGCCACCGTGAGCTGGCCTCTGGGCTCTCCTGTCCGGTGGGCTTTAAGAACGCGACCGATGGTGCGGTCAAGGTCGCTGTCGACGCGATGCACGCCGCCGCCCGGCCCCACGTGTTCATGTCCCTCACCAAAGAGGGCCAATCCGCCATCTTCAACACCGCCGGCAACGAGGACGCCCACATCATCCTGCGCGGCGGCAACCGGCCCAATTACGATACCGAGAGCGTCAATATTGCCGCCGAGGCCATCGAGAAGGCCGGCCTGGTGCCCAAGATCATGATCGACTTCAGCCATGCCAACAGCCGTAAACAACACGACAAGCAGATCCGCGTCTGCGAGGACGTTGCGGGTCAGATTGCGCGTGGTGATCGGCGCATCATGGGCGTGATGATCGAGAGCCATCTCGTTGCCGGCCGCCAGGATCTCTCCGACACCGACGACCTGATCTACGGTCAAAGCATCACCGATGCCTGCGTCAGTTGGGACGATACGGTGCCGATGCTGAATGAACTCGCGGAGGCCGTTGCCAAGCGACGCCTGCCGCGTCATCGCTAGGTAACAGGTCAGGAACATCGACAATGCGTTCAATCGTTATCGTTGTCGTGTTCGATTACGACAACGACAACGCACCTCAAGGGCAGAAGGGAGGCGGCGGCTGGTCAAGTCAGCTATTTTTCGTCAAAACCGGCTAGGTGATACCACTTGCGGGCCTCGTCCATGTCCTTTTCGACGCCGCGGCCTTCCTCGTACATCATCGCCAGCGTCGTCTGTGAGCCGGCCAGGCCCTGCTCGGCGGCCTTGGTAAACCATTCTACGGCGCGCCTCGGGTCCTTGTCGGCGCATTCGCCCTCCATGTACATGAAACCGAGTCCGTGCTGAGCGACGCTCAAACCGCTCTCGGCGGCGGCGCGCATGTACTTGTAGGCCAGCAACGGGTTCTCCAGCATGCCCAGGCCGTTCTGGGCCATGATCGCAACCCGATACTGCGCCTCGGCGTCGCCGGCGTCCGCCAGCGGCGACAGCAGCCCGGCGGCGCGGGAGAACTGCTTGGACTCGAACGCGGCAATGCCGCTGCTGAGTTCCATATCCTGGTCGCTGATCTGCTCGCTCATCGTCGTACCTCTTTCGCTTGTTGGATCCTAAATCTGCAGCTGCTTCGGGTGTAATCCCTTGTTCTTCTGAAACGATCAACGCGAACTGCGGTATCTAGGTGTATTAGCCTCGGTGCCCGGATTTGAGGGTGAACACGACGGTTTGCCAGCCGCGGGCGAACGCATCAACCGAGATCCGGCACTCGGACCTGCTGTAGATACGACTTTAGTCGCACGCAAGCCGTTAACGGATTGATTTAATGCGCCTGACAAGGACAACCGCCGAGTTTCGGGGCATCAACCGCGCAACGGTGGCGCGATGAACGCCAACCAGCGCTCGAAAAGCCCCTGATCGGCCGCCGCGACGGCGGCGCGCTTGTCCAACCCAACCCCGGTAAGCGGGCTTGTGCCCTGGGGTGAGAATAGCGCCGAGACCGCGCCGGCCTCGTCCGCGATCAAGCGCCCGGCGGCGTAGTCCCACAGACTCTGCCCGCCGTGTAAATAGAGCTGAAAGCGCCCGGCGGCGAGCCAACACCAATCCAGCGCTACCGAGCCAAGATTACGCTGGGAGCGGAACGAATCGGCCGCGAACAGCCGGGCGATGCGCTCCGCCGGCAGCCGCTTGAAGTCCACCATGGCGAGGCAGTCCGACAGCGCCGGACCCGGCGCGAAGGGTCTGATGGGCTCGCCGTTCAGAAACGCCCCGCCGCCGCGCGCGGCGGTAAAGCACTCATCGCGCACCGGGTCCAAGATGACGGCCAGTTCCGCGCCACCGCCGCGCACCAGCGCGAGTGAGATTGCAAACCCGGGAAAACCGCAGGCATAGTTGCTGGTGCCGTCGAGCGGGTCGAGACACCAGAAGGCGGAGCTGCCGTCGCCGACCAGGCGCTGCTGCTCCTGCGCGGACATCTCCTCTCCCAACAGCGGGATGTCCGGCCAGCCTGTTCGACAGGCCTCCAGCAGACGCCGCTGCACGGCCAGGTCGGTCTCTGTAACTAAGCTGCCGTCGGCCTTGGCCGAGGCGTCCGTGCGGCCAAAGCGCGGCATGATCTCATCGCGAGCCACCTCGCGCAGCAGCGTGGCCAAGGCATCGAGATCGGTGGCATCGGGTTGCATAGGCATTAGGCAAACTCCTCGCGGGGCGCATCCGCAAAGTTGTCGCGCCGTGGGAAATCTAGGCCGAAAATGCCGTCGATGCTAGCCGCTATTACCCCATCGACTCGTGTGCCTGATTTTTTTACCTTAGTTGGCGTCACTCCTATGAAGTTTTGGCCAGGTTCCCGAATCCGTTCCCGCACCTTGCTGCTGCTGGCGCTGGCGACGCTGCCGACCGTGCCGGCCGCGGCCGATACCTCGAGTGCCCAGCGCAGCGCCTTCCGCGCGGCCGAGCAGGCCCTCGCCGCCGGTGACCGCGAGACCTTCGACGCGTTGGCGCCTCGGTTGGCCGACTATCCGCTCTATCCGTATCTGCGCCTCGCGGACCTCATGTCCAGGCTCGCCAGCGCGTCGCCGGACGAGGTCGAGGTCTTCCTGCGGCGTTATCGGGGTAGCGCCCCGGGCGAGCGCCTGCGCTTGAATTGGCTCAAACAGCTGGCCAGCGAGGGCCGCTGGCAGGCCTATGTCGACGCCTATGTCGACAACGGCTCCGAGACCCGGGCTTGCCTGTATCGTCGGGGCCTGCTGGCGACCGGCGCGACCGCGGCGGCCTTCGACGGCCTCGCCGCCCTCTACCTGACCGGCGCTTCGCTGCCCGATGCCTGCGACCCGCTGTTCGCGGCCTGGTCCGATTCCGGTGGACTGGCGCCGGACATCGCCTGGCAGCGCATCGACCTCGCATTGGGTCGCCGCAACGCCGGCGTCGCTCGCTTCCAGCGGCGCTATCTGCCGACCGCCCAGCATCCCTGGCTGGACCAGCTGTTGCTGGTCTACGAACGACCGCAGGAGTTGGCCACTGCCGTGCTGCCAACCGATCCGCAACGGCGCGCCGCGCTAATCGTGCTCGGCATCGAGCGCGTCGCCCGTCGCGATCCTTCCGCCGCGGCCGCACTCTGGCGCGAGCTACAGGATCGCTTGCGACAGGAGCGCGCGGGCCTGCCCGAACTGGCGCAGGACCGCATCCACATCGCCATCGGCGATGCGTTGGCACAGCGGCGCGACAGCCGCGCCCTGGCCTACCTGCGCCGCATCGTCTCCGGCGACGACGACAGCGATCTGCAACAGCAGCGGCTACGTGCGGCGCTGCGCCTGCGTGCCTGGCCTGATCTGGCCCAATGGGCCGAGCAGTTACCGGCGGCGGCCGACCAGGACGGCGAATGGCAGTACTGGCTGGGCCGCGCGCTGGCCCGCGGCGGCGATCGGGTGGGCGCCGCGCACGCCTTCGCCAACGCGGCCAAGGCACGCAGCCTGTGGGGCTTTCGCGCGGCGGAGTTGCTCGGCCGGCCGCCAGCGCTGGCCCATCGCCCGGCACCGGTAGACGACGAACGGTTGCAGGCGCTATCGGCCTCTGACAGCGTCGCGCGCATGCGTGAATTGCAGGCCCTGGGCCGTGGCGTTGACGTCAGCCGGGAATGGCGCGAGCTGACCCGCACCATGTCGCCGGCGGAGCTGGTGACCGCCGCGGCGTTGGCGGCGCGGCTCGGGCTGGTCAGCGAGTCCATCTTCACCCTCGCCCGCAGTGATTATTGGGACGATCTCGATCTACGCTTCCCGCTGCCGCACCGCGCGCTGATCGGCGCCGCGGCCGCCGAGCGCGGCCTGCCGGTGGACTGGGTCTACGCCATCATTCGCCAGGAGAGCGCCTTCGATGCCGACATCGCCTCGCACGCCGGCGCCGTTGGCTTGATGCAGCTGATGCCGGCCACGGCAAAGGAAGTGGCAGCCGACGCGGGCCTGGATGCCCCGTCAACGCTGGCCCTGATCGACCCACGCCTGAACGTCGAACTCGGCAGCCGCTATCTGGCCGCGATGCGCCAACGCTTCGGCGGACAGACGGTGCTGGCGACCGCCGCGTACAACGCCGGCCCCGGCGCGGTCGGTCGCTGGCTGCCGGCCCAACCCGTAGCCGCGGACCTGTGGCTCAGCGAAATTCCCTACCGCGAGACGCGCGACTATGTGCGCCGGGTGCTGACCTATCGCGTCATCTATGCCCACAAGCTCGGTCGCGACCGATTTCGCCTCGGCGCGTTGCTGCGGCCGGTGACGGCGGATTTCGAGCCCATTCGACCGGAGTCCAGCGAGGTTGCGATCGCGACCGACCCAGATCGGCCCTGAGCCGGTTGGAGGTCGGGCTTGAGAGCGGGCCTGAGATCGTGTTGGGGATCAAAACCGAGCTGGTTTGCGGTGACCACCGCCTCGGTTGCTTTGAACCTAGAAAGAGCAGTTGACCGCTTCGCCACACACATAAGCGTCTGAGGTTCTTGAAGTTCAGCAGCTAGCGAGGCTTCGCCTCAGACCGACGAGTCATGATCATTCGGTATCGGTATCGGTATCGGTATCGGTATCGGATATCGGAATCGGTATCGAAATCGAAACGAGTGGCAGGCGATCCGATCGCGACCCCGATCCCGATCCCGATTTCGAGGCCCCCCGCCGGTCCTAGGCTGCGTCGAAACTTGATTCATCTGCAAACATTTGTCGCCCCCAAGCAATCTAGTCGAGAGGCACCCTTGGGGTGAACGGCGCTACGCTACGGCCGCCAGGGCACGCCCCGCGCGGCGCACAGCGGCGTTACAACTCCTTGGAATAGAATGACTATTCCGCGTCGTTGTGCCTTGCTGAACACCACGCGGGACGCACCCTGACGACCGTCCAACTGCTCTTTCTAGGTTGAAAAAGCGGAGGGCCTGGTCCGCTTGTGACAAATTACCGTTCAATCCGGCGCGCACCAGGGCATGGTGATTGGCAAACGGGAAAGCGAAATGCTCGGGCAGGCCGCGCGTTCGTTTCTCGGCGGAACGCAACCGGAGAATTCACGCCATGCAACAAGTGTTTGATGTCGCCATCATCGGTGCGGGACATGCGGGCCTCAACGCCGTCAAAGAGGTCCGCAAACTCACCGACAACTGGGTCTTGATCAACGGCGGCCCATTGGGCACGACCTGTGCGCGCATCGGCTGTATGCCGTCGAAGGTCGCCATTCACCTAGCCGAGCGCTTCCAGTCGCGCCAGCGATTCGAACGCTACGGCATCCACGGCGCCGATGCGCTGGCCTTGGATCAGGCTTCGGCGCTGGAACATGTACGCGACTTGCGCGACACCTTCGTCGATCTGGTGCTGGCCAACACAACCGACGAGATGGACGACGAGCACCTGCTGGAGGGCTATGCGGAGTTCCTTGACGCCAACCGTCTGCGGGTCGGCGACCGTGAGATCCGCGCCGATTCCATCATCATTGCCACCGGCGCCAAGTCCGTGGTGCCGTCGCCCTGGCGCGAACAGTTCGGCGACGGCATCCTCACCGTCGACACGCTGTTCGAACAGGAAAGCTTGCCGAAATCCGTCGCCGTCATTGGGCTCGGTCCCATCGGCGTAGAGATGGGCCAAGCCATGCACCGACTTGGCGTCGCCGTGACCGGTATCGATCATGGCGAACGGCTGTCGCGCATCGCCGATCCGGAGGTCAATCGCGCGGCCATCGATATTCTGCAACGGGAGTTTCCGGTGTGGCTCGGACATGAGTCGCGTATCGAGCCCTGCGAGGCCGGTTTTCGCGTCCATTCCGGCGATCGGGTGACGGAGGTCGAAAAGCTGTTCGTTGCCGTCGGGCGCCATCCGCATCTAGGTCCGTTACATCCCGAGCGGCTGAACGTGCCGCTGGACCCCCGCGGCGTGCCAGAGTACGACCCGGAAACGCTGCGTATCGGTCGCTTGCCCATCTATCTGACCGGCGACGCCACTGGGGGCATTGCCAGCCTGCAAATGGCCGCAGAACAGGGCCGCATCGCGGGCTACAATGCGGTGCATCGCAAGCCTCGTCGGCTGCGGCGCAAGACGCCGATGGCCATCCTGTTCACGGAACCGAATATCGCCCTGGTCGGCCAACGCTGGGATGCGCTGGACCATGACCGTACCGCGGTCGCGCTGCAACGCTTCGGCCCGGTCGGCCGGGCCCTCATCATGGGGCAGAACCGCGGCGTGCTAAGGGTCTATGCCGACCGACGCAGCCATCGCATCCTCGGTGCCGCGATGATCGGCCCGCGCTGTGAACACCTGGCGCATCTGCTAGCCTGGGCTATCGAATGCCAGCTGACGGTGGAGCGCGTACTGGAGATGCCCTTCTATCACCCCGTCATCGAAGAAGCCTTGCAAGATGCTTTGCTCGAGCTGAAAAAAGAGCTTTCCCATCAGCGGCAACCGAAGCGTTTCGCGCTATTTGGTCGGCGGGGGGCGGTGCCATTGCCAGCCAATGCCTGAGTCGTCGAGCTGGTGGGGCAGCTTGTGCAGCGCAGTAGCAATCGTCTCGTCGGCGATGACCTCAAAATAGTGGCGGTGCTTGGGCTCGACGCCGCCGACCGCATGGCCATCCCAGTCCCGAACGGAGGCGCAACGCACCGCGACCCGGTGTTCGCGGCCAAAGCCGTCGCTGTGGTCGCCCAAGAAGTAGAGCGCGTCCTCGTCACCCCGTACACTCAAACGTGTCTGACGCATGCTGATCTCGCGCCGCAACGCGAAGAAGGCTGCCTGCTCCAGATGGATGCCGTTAACGTTGAACGCGATTAGCTCGCCCGCGTCATTGGGCGATGCCGCTGCCGAGGCATCGCGTACGACCAAGACCCGCTGGCCCTTTTCAAGGGGAAAAATGCCGGCGGCCCGCAGCGCTGGCGCATTGCTCGACAGCCGGTCCGCCCGGTTGATGGCGGGCGAGATCACGATGCGCCGACCCTCGTCGTAGAGAAAGTGCGGCTCTCGCGGGGAGAACGCGATGCCGAGGCCGAGTTCCAGCTCCGGCAGCCCCGCGTCGCGGTTCTGCACATTCTGCCGTGCCACCAACTGCAAAATGCGGCTCGCCAAACTGCAGGCACGAGCGACCGGATGCAGGCCGGATGCGCTGTCGGCCTGGCTCGCATATTCGTACAGCGCCAAGATCACCGCGTCACCCTCGACGAACAGCTTCTCAGCGCCGAATTCCGGTAACT
>CAVOSE010000061.1:0-18443 GCA_963698775.1 uncultured Gammaproteobacteria bacterium | reverse complement strand
AAGTCGCACCTACAGCAGGTCCGAGGGCCGGATTCAGGTTGATGAGGAGTCGGCGCGGACGGAGCATACGCGACTCGGCGACGGCAGTACCCTGCTCGACTGACTCCAACGCCATCACGGCACCAGGGCGACCGCGCCCGAGGGGGCAAGCGCCCGCATTTGTGCTGTTTCCTGGCTCACCGACCCGGCGTTACAGCCCACCGACCCGTACATAGATCAGACAGCCCTGATCAGAGTACGGCGCATGCCGACTCCCATGGGGGCTGCGCAGCCAGGTGCCGGCCGGGTAGCGGCCATGCTCGTCGCAGAATTCCCCTTCCAGAACCAGAATCTCTTCGCCGCCCCAATGGCTGTGGGCCTGGAAGCGGGTACCGGGCTGCCAGCGGACCAGCGCGACGCTCTCTGGGTAGCCGGCTTGGGCGTAGAGGGGCCGAACGGTGAGGCCAGGGACAAGCCCGGGCGACCAGCCGGCCTCGGCGCCGGTGTCCTCGACCAGGCGCGGGCGGTCGTCGCCCGGGTACTGCCGGAGCCGCACGAACAAGTCGCAGCCAGGCCCAGAGCGCGGCGAATGGCGGCTGCCGTGCGGGTTCATCAGGAAGGTGCCCGCGGGGTAGTCGCCGTGCTCATCGGAAAAGACGCCGTCAAGGACGAGGATCTCCTCGCCCTCCGGGTGGCCGTGCTCGGCGAAGGCGCCGCCGGGCGCGTAGCGGACCAGGCTGGTCACCGGACCGAACTCGCCACCGGTGCGGTACAGCGGCTTACGCCAAACGGTGCCGCTGGGGCTCGCTTCCCAGGGCAGGGCGTTGGCGTCGACGACCATGCGTTCGCCGAGGTCGGCGTTGATATCCGACAGGTCCGCGGGGGGGAGGGTCTGGGCTGTCTGCATAGAGGGGCGCTCGTGGATCGGCCAGTAAGGCGGTTTCTGTCAGTCGCCTAAGAATTTGTCCTAGGTGACGCAGCGACAAGGCGCCGGTGCGAGACATTCGCACCGACGAACTTGCGCGAGGCAACGTGGGGCGACGCTATCGGCGGATGGTGTTTGGGTCATGCCAAGACCCGGCAGAAAGAAACGGCCTCGGTTACCCGGCTCTCCGCCAATGGCCTGATTGGCCACCCATCTTTTCCAGCAGCCTGACGGCATCGATCTGCATGCCGCGATCAACGGCCTTGCACATGTCGTAGATGGTCAGTAGCGCCACCTGCACGGCACAAAGGGCCTCCATCTCGACGCCGGTGCGCCCGCGCGTCTCAACGGTAGCGACGCACTGCACGCTGGCCGTGTCGGTGTCCGTGTTCAGTTCGACATCGACCCGCGTCAACGCCAGCGGATGGCACAACGGCACCAGGTCCGCGGTGCGTTTGGCGCCCATGATGGCGGCGATACGCGCGATGCCGAGGACGTCCCCCTTGGCATGAGCACCGCTGTCGATCATCGCCAGGGTTGCCGGCTGCATGCGAATCAGGCCCTCGGCGACCGCACGCCGATGCGTGACCTCCTTGCCGCCGACATCGACCATGTGTGCGTCGCCGGCTGGGTTGAAGTGCGTGAGTTCAGGCATGGGCGTCTCTCTTGCTGCGGGGCAATGGGGCCATCCGCGGGGCGTTACTCAGTTCGGGACTGGCTTGCGCAGCCGCGCCGCGGTCTCGATGGCATCGTAGTCGCGCAGACTGCCGCGATAGATCTTGGGGCTGTCGTCCGGACGCCGGCGGAAACGTCGGTAGGGCCAGAGATATTGCTCCGGACAGACCGCGATGCATTGCTCGATCCCGCGATTCAGCGCCGCCGCGGCTGTGGCGTCATCGTCACTGTCGATGCCGTCAGGCGCCGGTAGGCAGTGGATACGGAAGCCCGCCGACCGCGGCAGCCGTTCCGCGAACATGAAGATCACGCGCGCCCCGCTCTTTCTCGCCAAGCGATTGACCAACACCATGGTCCAGGCTGGGATGCCAAACAGGGGCGCGAAAGCGGCGCCCTTGTTCGCACGCGGCTCCTGATCCGGCAAAATGCCGGCGTATTCGCCGTTGCTGAGTGCCTGCACTAACGCACGAATACCGCGGGCCGTGATGGGGGCCAGCGTCGCGCCGCCACGCCGCCGCGCGTTGACGATGAGGTCGTCGAGGTATTTCTGCGGCTTATAGAAGATCGTGGTCGGCCCTTGCGCAACCAGATACATGCCGGCGAGTTCCCAGGCCCCGAGGTGGGGCGAGAGTACGATGAGGCCACGACCGTCCGCGCGATCGAGCAAGTGTGCACCGCGCACGTCACGGATCAACCCCAGCCCCTGTTGTGCTGGGCGCAGCCAGATGTGCGCGATCTCGAGATAGGTCTTGCCGAACTCCCGCAAACAGCGGTTGCGAAGACGGATCTTCTGGCGCGCGGTTAGGTCTTTGAAACACAGTGAGATGTTGATCAGGGCGTTGCGCCGTTGCCGATTCGGAAACAGGATCACCACCCAGCCGACGACTGTGCCGATGGCGTGAAGGACCCTCAGCGGCAGCCGAGACAATAGACGCAGTAGACCGCGAATGCTGCGCTCTTGCCAGCCTACGACTTCGCTGCCGTCTTTCTCTTCCACCCGATGTTCAATCATGGCTCATCCAAATCACTGCCCTGCTCCCCGCGAACTCGACTGATAGACTAGGCGACAGCGGCAATGACCGCATCCAGAAATCCAACAACGAGACAAGGTACCACCCCGTGAGCGAACCACTGCCAAAAGGCCTAACACCGCAACAAGCAATGCAACTAACCACAGACAATCCCCAGGCGGTGTTGGTTGATATCCGTTCCACCATGGAATTCCTGTTCGTCGGTCACCCCAAGGGCGCGGTGCACGTACCCTGGATCGACGAACCGGACTGGACCGTGAATCCGGACTTCGTCACGGAGATACGCAAGCTGCTGCTCGGCGGCGCCGTTTGCGACCCAGACGGCCCCTGCGCGCCCGTCGTGCTGATCTGCCGCAGCGGCAAACGTTCGTTAGAGGCGGGCAAGGAACTGCTCAAATCGGGCTTTCGCAGCGTCTATCACGTGGACGAGGGCTTCGAAGGTGAACTCGACGATCAGCACCGCCGCAGCAACATCGGCGGCTGGCGCTACCACGGGCTTCCGTGGGAGCAGTGCTAAGGCGACTTCTGTCAAATCTCATGCCAGCTGACTTGTCTTGACGCCATCCGGTACGAGATTTTCCGGCAATCGCCTAAGGCGACCAGGCCGCGGGCGGCAGGAGCCAGGGTCAACCACTGCGCTGGTCAGGGATCGAGACGCACTTCGGTTCCGGCCCGCGCTGCCCCGCGGGCGGGTCCAACCGGAGCGCCGCTGTGGGAGCAGTCCGACAGACTCAGATCCGACCGCCGCTCGACCAAGTCCTGCAGGCTGATCTTATTCAGATATCCGTAGATACGGTCGCTGAGATCCAACCAAAGGTCGTGCGTCAGACAGGGGCCCGAGTCCTTACAGTTTCCAGCGCCACCGCAACGGGTTGTGTCGATGTGCTCGTCGACGGCGGTGATGACCTCCGCGACATAGATCGCGGACGCCTCGCGCGCTAAATGATAGCCGCCGCCTGGGCCGCGCACGCTCGACACCAAAGCCCGCCTGCGCAGCTTCGAGAAGAGTTGTTCGAGATACGACAGCGAGATACCCTGCCGGTCGGCGATATCGGCCAGCGAGATCGGGCCCTGACCCTGGTGTATTGCCAGGTCCAGAACCGCGGTTACCGCGTAGCGGCCTTTCGTGGTCAGTCGCATGGAGCCTCCGAGCGCGTCACGTTTTAACTGCGCATCCTACGATACCTGAGTTAGACCATCAATTTTTTGTGGCTAATGCCGCCGCCGACCATTGCAATCTCTGACCGCGGCGACGCCGTCCCGTACCGACTCAGCAGGCGAGCGTTCAACTGACTGATCTCGGCGACCCACTGTCCGGACTTTGGGGCTGCGCCACTTTCGCGTCGCTGGTATCTGGCGTCACGGGATCGATGCCGCAGCCTTCCAGATCACTGAGATGCTCGAAATGGCGGGTAATGCCGTGCTCCTCCAAGGCTCGCGACATGGCCTCCATACGCCGGTCCATGACGTGAATATGATCGAGCATGCGGTTGATGGCATTGGCCACCGGATCGGGCGCATCGCGCACGGCACCGTAGGCATCGAAGCCGATGCGCTTGGCGGTGTCGATGCGTCGCTGGGTGGTCGCGTCGGCGCTGCGCTCGATGACGCGGCCCGGAACGCCAACGACCGTGCCCCCGGCGGGCACCGACTTGACCACGACCGCGTTCGAGCCGATGCGTGCGCCGTCGCCGATAGCGATAGGGCCGAGGACCTTGGCACCGGCGCCAACGACCACGTCGCGACCGAGGGTCGGATGACGCTTGCCCTTCTGCCAGCTGGTACCGCCCAAGGTCACACCGTGATAGAGGGTGCAATCGTCGCCGATGACGGCGGTCTCGCCGATGACCACGCCCATGCCGTGATCGATGAAAAAGCGACGACCGATCTCGGCGCCGGGATGGATCTCGATACCGGTGAACAGCCGCGCAACGTTGGAAAGCACGCGCGCCGGCCACTTGTACCCACCCTGCCACAGCCGATGCGTAAAACGGTGCACCACGACCGCGTGCAGGCCGGGATAGGTGGTGACGATCTCGAAGGCATTGCGCGCCGCCGGATCGCGGTCGAAGACGCTACTGATATCTTCGCGGAGACGTTCGAACATTCGGTGCTCCCGGTACCGCGGTACTGCGGCGGTCGGCTGAGTTTAGCGCCTCGGCGCCGCTTCGGCATTGCGCGCTCAACGGCGAAAGCGGTCTGGATGCTTGCGGCCCTGCGCCGCGGACAACATGCCGCGCAGGATATTGAGCTCAGTGTGATCCGGCCGCGCCCGGTTGAACAGGCGGCGCAACCGGCGCTGGAGTTTCGATGACTGCTCCGGGTCTGCAAAACCAATGGCGGTCAGGGTCTGCGCGAGATGCGCATAGAAGCCCTCCATCTGGTCGGCCGTCGCCAGGTCCGCGCGCTCCTGCCCGTCGTGGGCGGCAACGCGCGACGCACTTTTTGTGCCCTTTGCAGTCGCCCCCCGCTGTAACTCGGTTCGGCGGATCTCGTAGGCGAACACCTGGGCCGCGGCAGCGATGTTCAGCGAACTGAAGTCGGGGTCGGACGGTATGTGCGCCAGATAGTGGCAGGCACCAAGCTCGTCGTTGGTCAGCCCGGAGCTTTCGCGTCCAAACACCAGGGCCACATCCCCCGAGTCGGCCTCGTCCAGCAAGGTGCAGGCGCACTGATGCGGGTCCAGTTGAGGCCACTGTACGCTGCGGAGCCTGGCGCTGGAGCCGATCACCAGCCGACAACCGACCAGCGCCGAGGCCAGATCGTCGTGCACGCCCGCTGCGGCCAGCAGATCATCGGCACCAGAGGCTCGAGCAACCGCGTCGGCATCGGGAAAGCGGCGCGGGCGTACCAACTCCAAGCGCGCCAAGCCCATGTTTTTCATGGCCCGAGCGACGGCTCCGATATTTCCGCTAAGGCTGGTCTCGATCAGTACGAAACGGATGCGCCCGAGGCGGTCATCGCGATCCGGCTCAGCGCTTTGGTGGTCTGGGCTCATCGTCCCCTCGCGTCATCTGGAAGTAAGTGCATTGTCAGCCTTTAATGCGGGCCGCGCTTGGGCTATTGTGCGCGGATGAATCCGATGCTGAATATCGCCGTCCGCGCCGCCCGTGCCGCCGGACGCGTCACCATGCGCTACTTTGACCGTATCGACACGGTCAAGGTCAGCACCAAGAGCCGTAACGATTTCGTCAGCGACGTCGATCGGGCCGCTGAGATCGCGATTATCCAAGAACTGCGGGGGAAGTTCCCGCATCACGCCATCCTTGCCGAGGAAAGCGGCGCCCACGGCGGCAACGAGTTCGAGTGGGTCATCGATCCCCTGGACGGCACCACCAACTATCTGCATGGATTTCCGCAATGGTCGATCTCCATCGGGCTGCGCGAGCGCGGTCGCATGCAGGTGGCGGTGGTGTATGACCCCCTGCGCGAAGAACTGTTTACCGCCGAGCGCGGCGGTGGCGCCAAACTGAACGACCGCAAGCTGCGTGTCACGAGCCGCATCGGGCTGGAGGGTGCACTGATCGGCACCGGTCTGCCGTTTCGCGAGCAGGCGCACCTGGACGTCTACCTCGGTATGTTGCGCGCGATGATGCAGGACACCGCGGGCATCCGTCGCCCCGGCTCGGCGGCGCTCGACTTCGCCTACGTTGCCGCCGGGCGACTGGACGGTTTCTGGGAGTTGAATCTGTCACCGTGGGATTTCGCGGCAGGAGCGCTCTTGGTGGCCGAAGCCGGCGGCACGGTCACCGACCTGGCCGGCGGTGACGATTTTTTCGACACCTGCAATGTGGCTGCCGGCGGGCTCAAGGTGCACAACGCGATGATCCAGCGGCTAAAGCCTTTTCTCAGCGCCGATCTGCGGGCCTGAGTCGTGCCAGCATTGCGTGGATACGCGCTCTGATCTCACCGGTATGTACCGACTTTGCACGGGTCGGCGCAACCGCCCCGATAAATCGGGCCGAGGTCGGCGACGCCAGTTTCGACCGCAGGCGGAAGACTGGACATGGTGAAAGATCCAACGCGGCAGCAGCCCCTTTCCGCGAGCACGGCACCGGTGGCCCTCGCCATCACCGGCTCCGGCGGCAGCGGCGCCGTAACCGCCGGCCTGATCCTGCTCGACGCGATCGCGCACGCCGGGTTCTACGGCCTGCTCAGTCGTTCCGCGGGACCGCAGATCCGGGGCGGCGAGTCCGCCGCGCTGCTACGGTTTGGGCCAGAGCCCGTCAATTGTCTCGGCGACCGATTCGATCTCCTCGCCGCACTGGACTGGGGCAACCACCACCGCTTCAGTGACGAGATTCCATTGGACACCACCAGCCTCGTGTTGGCGGACCCGGCCGCGGGAGAGATTCCGCAGACCGTCGCGGGCAGCGGCGCCGAGTTGCGCGCCATCGGCTTTCAAGCCAGTGCCAAACAGCGCATCGACGGACGGGCCAACATGGTCGCGGTCGGCGCCGCCGGCGCCCAGGTAGGCTTGCCCTTGGCGGCCCTGCTCGCCGGTGCCGCACGCGCCCTGGCGCGCAAGGGCGAGCGGATCGTGACCGCTGCCAAGGCCTGCATCAGTGCCGGCTATGAGCTGACATTAGACGGAAACCCTGTTGCAAACGCCCTCGCCCCAGAACAGAAGACGCCTCGCCGCTGGAGCATCAACGGCAATGAGGCGGCGGGACTCGGTGCACTGCGGGCCGGCGTACGCTTCGTGGCCGCATACCCCATCACGCCGGCCAGCGAGATGTTGGAGTGGCTGGCCCCGCGGCTGGAGCAAGTCGGCGGCTCGCTGCTGCAGGCCGAGGACGAATTGGCCTCGATCAATATGATCATCGGCGGTTCCTTCGGCGGCGTCCCGTCACTGACAGCCACGTCGGGTCCGGGCCTGAGCCTGATGATGGAGGGCATCGGTCTCGCGGTCGCCAGCGAGACCCCGGTGGTGGTCGCCAATGTGATGCGCGGCGGCCCCAGCACGGGCATCCCGACCAAGTCCGAGCAAGCGGACCTGGAAATCGCACTCTACGGGCTGCACGGCGACGCCCCGCACCTGGTGCTGGCCGCGCTCGGTATCGGCGACTGCGCGTTCACCGTCGACTGGGCAACGCGTCTCGCGGAGCAGTTGCAGACCGCCGCGATCGTGCTGTCGGACCAGTCATTGGCGCAATCGCGGGCGATCATCGACCCGCCCGCGGCCATCGACGGGGCCGTTGCGCGCCGCACCGCGGCAGCAGACAACGGCGTCTATCATCGCTACGCCGCCACCGCCGACAGCGTCTCGCCCATGGCGCTACCCGGCCAACCCGGCTGCACCTATACCGCGGACGGATTGGAACACAACAGCCACGGCACGCCGTCGAGCGGCGCGGCGGATCATCAGGCGCAATTGGACAAGCGCCGCGGCAAGCTCGATGCCTTCGACTTTGGCGAAGCCTGGGCGGAGATCGACGGCGCCGGCGACCTGTGCCTGGTCACCTGGGGCTCCAGTCGGGGCGCCGTCACCGAGGCCGCGGCGCGTCTGCGCGCGCGGGGCCTTGGAGTACGCATTGTCACACTGCGCTTGCTCGCTCCACTGCGCCGAGAGGCGTTGCTCGCGGCCATCGGCGGCACCGACGTGCTCGTGGTCGAGCAAAACCATAGCGGCCAGTTGTTCCGTTACCTGCACGCGGAGCGTGCGCTGCCGGCGGCCGCGCGTTCGCTGGCTCGACCGGGTCCACTGCCGCTGCGCCCGGCGGAGATCGTTGCCGCCTGCACCGTCGCCGGTATCGGCACCGGTACCGAATCGGAGGCCTGAGATGGACGCATCCGCAATCCCAAGCCTGCACGCGAAGGATTACAAGTCCGGTATCAAGCCGGTCTGGTGTCCCGGCTGCGGTCACTTCGCGGTGCTGTCGGCGCTGACCAAGACGCTGGCCTATCTCGGCCTAGCGAAACATGAGGTGGCGTTGATTTCCGGTATCGGTTGCTCCTCGCGGCTACCGGCCTATATCGACAGCTACGGCTTCCATGGCGTCCATGGGCGCGCACTGGCGCTGGCCTCGGGCCTGAAGGCGGCGCGCCCGGACCTGACCGTGATCGCCGCCGGCGGCGACGGCGACGGCTTCTCCATCGGCGGCAATCATTTTCTGCACGCCTGCCGCCGCAATATGGATATCACCTACGTGGTCATGGACAACGAGGTCTACGGCATGACCAAGGGACAGGCATCCCCCACCACGCAGCCGGACTGGGACCACAGCAAGCTGACACCCCACGGCACCGGTGTGCGCCGCTTCCAGCCGGCCGCCATCGCGTTGGCCGCCGGTGCCAGCTTCATCGCCCGCGGCTTTGCCGGCGATCCGAATGGCCTGAGCCTCCTGCTGACCCAGGCTATCGAGCACCGCGGCTTCGGCTTCGTGCACGTGTTGAGTCCCTGCCAGACCTTCCGGCCTGAACAAAAAGACTGGAAACAGAGGGTACATCCCTGCAGGCTCGGCCCCACCCATGATGCGGCCCATGCCGCGGAGCTGATCCAGCGTGACGACGGCATGGCGCTCGGCATACTCTACTCGGCGCAGATGCCGGTCTATACTAGCCTGCATGCGGAAAACGCCGGACTCGAGCAGATCGAAGCGGAGTTTGCGTTATGACGATAGCAACCGAGCAAGAATCTCCGGGGCCGACCGCCTCGATCGATGATGTCGGCGAGTTCTTGGTACATGCGCTGGAACTTGAACATGAGTCCACCGCCCATTACGAACAGTTGGCAGATAGCATGGAGGTCCACCACAACCAGGCCGTCGCCGATCTCTTCCACCGCTTGGCACAACTTAGCGACGAGCACGCGGTTCGTATCAGCGAGCGCGCCCGCGGCATGGCACTGCCGCGCCTCGCGCCCTGGGAGTTCAAATGGAATTGTCCCGGAGGCCCCGAGGGTGGCGATTGCCTGCATGGCGAGGTTAGCTACCAGATGACCGCGGTGCAGGCCTTGGAGCTGGCGCTGCACAATGAGACCCGCGGCCGCAGTTTCTACGCGCAGACCGCGGCGGAGAGCGGCGACGCCGAAGTCCGCGACCTCGCCGCCGAGATGAGCGCCGAGGAGGCCGAGCACGTGGACCTACTGCGGGCGCTGTTGGAGCAGGAGCGCCATCGCGATGATCCCACCCAGGAAGACCTCGATCCACCGCATATGCCGGCCTAGGGCGAACCCGATACAGGCCGATGGCCTGTTGGCGCGATCGGCGATTGCCCCTGGCACCAGCGACAGTGGTCGCTTGACGCCACCTCGCCCCCCGCCTAGCCTTGCGCAAGCCGCATGGTCGGCGCAGGCGCGCGAATGACGACAGAGACAAGAAGCGGGGCCAGCATGCAAACGCGACAACACCGAGCTCAGCTCACGGGCTTATTCCGCTGGAGTCGGCCCCGGAGACAGGGGCGATGAGCATCATCGTCGTTGTCGGCAACAAAGGCGGCACGGGCAAGACGACGCTGTCATTGAATCTGGCGGCAGGCCTAAGCCATCGGAGCAGCGTCGTCATCGTCGATGCAGACCCGCAACAGTCCGCCTACCAATGGCGCTTGGTGGGCCCGGAGGACTCGGGACTACCCGCCGTGGTGGCTGCGGCCTATGGCCTGGAAAAGACGGTTACCGCCCTGCGCGCCACCCACGAACACGTGGTCATCGACTGTCCACCCTCCATCAAGGCGACACAGACCGAGCAGGCGCTCCGACTGGCAGATCACGCCCTGATCCCCGTGCAACCCTCACCCATGGATCTGTGGGCGACCACGCACATCGCGCGGGTGATCGATAAGCTGCGCGCCGAGAACCCACGGCTGCGTACCCTCATCGTTATGAGCCAGATGGAACCGCGCACGACGCTGTCGCGGCTCATGCCCGATGCGGTCGCCGAACTCGATCTGCCCGTCGCCGCCACCGCGCTGCGCCGGCGCTCCATCCACCGCCACTGCGTCCTCGACGGACGCAGCGTGTTCCAGGCCGGACGGCGCGGAGAGGCCGCTGCCGCCGAGATCAACGACCTGATCGGGGAGATGTTCGACCATGGCTGACAGCAACAACACCGAGCGCCGTCTGCTGGATTCCATCCGCAAGGCAAAAACCGGCGCCGACGCCAAACCCACCGCCATACCGACGACGACCGAGGCGCATCGCGAAACGCAACCGGCAAACGCGCCGACTCGAAAACCCGCACCTCGGTCAACGACCGCCAAGGCAAACAGCGCCAGTTCCAGAACACGCGCAGCCGCCCGAAAGACCGCGGCCGCGCCGAAGCCTGCACCACCGTCCGGAATTCGCCAGGCGGCACCGAGCCGAGACAGGTACCAACACGGCCGACGCATGTGGCCTGATTGAGCCCCGCCGCGCCAATCCGTCGATTGCGACAACCCTAACCCAAACGGGGTCGATTAGGGATTTCCCTAATGCGGGTTTTCCCGTATGATAGCGCCATCGTAATCAACAGCGACCTCCGCACCCGCGCGGCCAGAAAGGCCAGCCAGGTCAATCCAGGCTTGCGGACCAGGCGGAAAAGACGGCTAAGCCATGCCCGCGCCGACGGGCCGGCAAAACGCCAGGGTCGCACCTAAAAGGTGTCAAACGATGACCAAGAAGATCAGCCTCGTCTTGCTGGCGGCCCTGTTCGCCTCCCTCTCACTCCCGTCACTGGCGGCCGGGCCTGGAAAAGTCCAAAAGGGTGTCGCGTCCTACTATCATGACAGCCTGCACGGCAACAAGACCGCCAGCGGTCAGGTCTACAACAAGAACAAGCTGAGTGCCGCGCACAAGACTTTGCCGCTGGGCAGCAAGGTACGGGTCACGGACGTGCGCACGGGTAAAAGTATCGTTGTGAAGGTGAACGATCGGGGTCCGTTCGTGAAGGGAAGAATCATTGATCTGTCGCGGCGCGCCGCTTCCGAACTCGGGATGATCAAGAAGGGCATCACTCCTGTGAAGGTCGAGGTCCTGAGCGTACCGCGCCGTCGTGGTGCCTAACGCGTAGGGAAGCACTGATTTGTCAGAGCTTCTCCTGCGGGGCAGGAGGCCCCGCCATTTCCAAGCGCCTAAGAGCGCTGGAAAATGAAGGACCACGAAAACCGCGTTTTCGTGGTCCGTCTGGTTTTTAGCCAGAATGGCCAATCATCCAAAATCCGGCAGTTCGCATCGATCATTCAAGCGGACCATGTCTCGGCAAGACCCGTGGTAAAGCATCGCGTCGGTGCAAATGCCGACCTTGAGACGCGCGGTGCCTACATCCGCAGCACCCACCTGACCAACGCCAACTCACGCTAGACGTCCATCATCGGCGTCTTGTGCACTGTCATCGTGGTGCACGACCCCAGGCCCCTTGCGCCCCGCCCGTCTCCATCACCCGCGACCGCATCGTGCCTGCGCGATAGCCAGTTGCGGTTTCCCATGGCCCGGGCCGCGCTGAGCCGTCATACTGGCATGGACGGCGCGGTTGCATCGGGTCGATGCCGTCCAGATCTATCCAGCCTCGCAGGGATCTTGCTCAGACCGGTCTTTTCAATTTCCTATCGGGCTCAAAACCCGAACACTTTATGGAGATTTGCGCTATGCGTCACCTCGCATCCACAATCGCCGTGTTGGCGGTCGCCTTCAGCGGAAGCTTGGCAGCAGGCAATGCCGATACGGCCGCCGACAGCCAGCAGGCTCGCGTGATCGTCAAACAGTTTGCAACGACGCTGAAGGGCGAACTGCAACAGGCGATGAAGTCCGGCGGACCCATCGCAGCCGTCGATGTGTGCAAGGACAAGGCACCCGCCATTGCCGCATCCCTCGCGGAGCAGACCGGCTGGGAGGTCGGCCGCACTAGTCTGAAACCACGCAACGCCGCACTGAACACGCCGGATGCGTGGGAACAACAGGTGTTGAAGCAGTTCGATGACCGCAAGAGCGCCGATCAACCCGTCAATGGCATGAGCTATGCCGAAGTGGTTCAGGGCGATTCTGGCAACGTCTACCGATATATGCAGGCCATCCCGACCGCGGAGGTCTGCCTCGCCTGCCACGGCACCGACATCGAACCAGGTCTGGCCCAAACGATCGATCAGGCTTATCCTGATGATAAGGCTCGTGGCTACGCCCTTGGTGACGTTCGCGGTGCCTTCACACTATCGAAGCCGCTCTGACCGGCATCGCCGCTCGACCTTATAGACCGACGATGCGGCAGACCTAGCGCGGCGCCCCGATTGACAGCGTGCCGCGGCGAGTCGCGGCGCCCGACGCGCGAGGCTGCGATGACCGTTGAACTCTACGACGTGATCTTCACCGGTGAACTCGTTAACCCGACGACACCGGAGGTCACCCAACGCAATCTAACAGCGCTGTTTCGTCTGGACGGCTCGCAGATCGAGCAACTGTTCAGCGGGCGCCGCATCTTCGTCAAGCGCAACCTCGACCTTGACACCGCGGCTCGACTGCAGGACGCCTTCCGCAAAGCGGGCGGCAAAGTGTCGATCGAGCCGGTCGCTGCGTTCGAAGATGCACGATTATCCAATTTGCGGCCGCCGGGACGTGCACGGGCTTCCATCGAGGCAGTCAGCCAGTCGGACCTGACGTTGGCCCCGGTCGGGACGTCACTGGATCAGATCGACGATCTGCCCTTGAAGCAGTCTCCCGACACCAGCGCCCTGAGCCTGATGTCAGACCAGGACTGGACGCTCGCGGACTGCGCGCCGCCGCCCGCCCCCAACCCGGAGTTCGATCTGGATGATCTTGAACTGGTGCCCCTAGTGGTATCGTCCCCGGACACATCGGGCGCTTGAGTTCAGGCGCCGAGCGTCCGCCGTACATCAATCACCTCCCGTTTTAGCCGCCTCACCCTCAGCCCTTTTTATGAGCGACAAACATTATCCGCATATCGTCGTCGGCGGCGGTATCAGTGGTCTGAGCAGCGCCCACTACGCTGCCCAATTCGGAGTCGACACCCTGCTGCTGGAACGCGACGGGCGCATCGGCGGCTGCATGCAGACACACAACTTCGCGCAACTCGGTGGCTTCTGGGTCGAGGCCGGTAGCCACAGCTGCTTCAATAGCTATGGCAACCTGCTGGAGATCATGGAACGCCTTGATCTGATGCCTGACATCACCGCCAAGGCCAAACAGGGCTATCGCCTCTGGCGCGGCGGACAGCGCCGGTCGATCTTGTCGGCGCTGCACGTGGGCGAATTGATCCTCTCGCTGCCACGGCTGTTTCGGCAGTCCAAGGCAGATTGCAGTGTATTGGAGTATTACGGAAAGGGGCTCGGTCAGGCCAATTACCGCGATCTGTTCGGCCCCGCCTTTCGCTCGGTGATCTGCCAGCCGGCCGATGACTTTCCCGCCGAGGCGCTGTTCCGCAAGAAACCGCGTCGCAAGGATGTGCTCCGTAGCTTCACGATGCCACGCGGACTGAGCGATATCCCACAGTCGATCGCCACGGGATCGGGCTTCCATGTGGAATCAGACCGCGGCGTCTCGGCGATCGCCAGCGCAGAAGACGGCTTCGTCGTGCAGCTGGAAGACGGCTCACAGCGAACCTGCGAACAACTAACTCTCGCCGTACCCCCTGACGTAGCGGCTCGCCTGCTCGGGGATGTCGCGCCGGATGCGGCTGCGGTCATCGGCCGTATCCGCATGGCGGAGATCGACACAGTGTTACTGGCCTTCGACAAAGCGGATCTGGCCGTGGCCGAGATGGCCGGGCTGATCAGCGTCGACGGGCCTTTCCTATCCGCCGTATCGCGGGATTTCTTGGCCGATGATCGCTATCGAGGCTTTGCATTTCATTTCCCCGGTGGCGACCTAACACCGGCCGAGCGTATCGCCGCGGCCTGCGCAGCACTGGATGTATCACCGGACAGGGCTGCCGCTATCGCACATACGACGAACCGCCTCCCCAGCCTGCGCAAAGGACACCAGGCCCTCATTGAGGAATTGGATCGCGCCCTTGCGACGCACCCGATCGCTACCACGGGCAATTGGTTCCTCGGTGTCTCGATCGAGGATTGCATCACGCGGAGCCGCGGGGAACACGAAAGGCTGTTCAAAAGCCTCCCGTCGGCTACGTGACCTCTTCGGCCGGCCGACTGACCGAAGCTGACGGGCAATCCCAAGCCCAGGCAGGCAACCTGTCGCCGCGGCCCCGGATGGCGCAAAATACCCTGACAATCCAGCCTTAATGGGAGCCTGAACATGCGTTCAATCACTGTCGCCTTCACTCTGCTCACCCTGCTCGCCCTGTCCGCCAACGCGGAGGTCATCGGCAAGGTCAGCACGAAGTTCAAATGGATGGGGCCGAACGACAAAATCGTCGTCGAGGTGTTTCAAGACCCGGATATCCCCGGTATCGCCTGTTACCTGAGTCGCGCAAAGACCGGCGGTATCAGCGGTGCGGTAGGAGTTGCCGAGGACACCTCGGACTCGTCGTTGGCCTGCCGCCAAGTCGGCCCAGTGCAGATTCCGGACGACATCGCCAAAGGCAAGGAAGACGGCGAAGACGTCTTCAAGAAGCGCACATCACTGCTGACCAAGACGATGCAGGTGGTCCGGTTCTACGATGCGCCGCGGAACACGCTGGTCTATCTGAGCTATAGCGACCGGATCATCGAAGGATCACCGAAGAACGCAATCTCGGTGGTCGTCGTACAGCCCTGGGGGGGCGTGGCGACGATGTCTCCCTCGGCGCAATCACGGAATGCCGAGCCAGCCGCGCTACCCCAGCCCGAGACGGTCGTAGAGAAGCAGGCTGCTCAACGAGACGTGAGTACCGCAGCACAGCCGCGCGTGCGTTTTGACACTGAAAAGGCCGAGTAGAGCGCCGAACAGAGGTAGACGCCCTTGCCTTTGTCGAGACAGCACGCCACTGTACGATGACCGACCCGACCACGATCGTCCAGCAGATCTGTCTGTTAGAGGCGGCATGGTATCCGCGTGCGGCTGATTGCAACGCCCGCATGGTCGCGGCATTCGAGACGCTGGACGAATCGCGCTTTCAGAAACGCACCCATTTCATCGCTGGACGCTTTGAAAACCTCTACCTGCAACAGGACGCATTGCCGGGCTTGACCGACATCTTGGCTTTCGCCCAGGGACAGGCTGCAAGGAGGCTTGGGACTACGGCTGCTGAATTGCGTTCCGGCTTCTGGTTGAATGCAATGCGGCCAGGGCAACGAACCAGCAAACACAGCCATGAGGAGAACGATGAATTGCTCTCTGGGGTCTACTACGTGACCGCACCGGCAAGCTCCGGCGACATCCTGTTCCACGACCATCCGTTTGAAACCCGAGTGGCCCCGCAGGCTGGACTGCTACTCCTGTTCCCGCCCGACTTGCCACACTCGGTGGAGCCGAACAGAAGCGGCGAGCTGAGGCTCTCGATCGCATTCAACTTCGGCCCAGCCGATTGAGGTGCCGGAGCCAACACCCCATTCACAAGGCACAGTTGACTCAGCGTACTTCATCGATCACCAGCCGCTCCATTTCAGCGATGCGGATCAGGCGGCCGTCGAGGGTGCGAAATGTTCGCCCTTCGATGTCTCCACGGCGTACCTCGTAGCGTTGAACCTGGCCGCTGTAGGGATTGATGACTTGCACCTCGACCACTTGATGCTGACGATCCCAAGACTGGAAAAGATAAAACCCGCTGCCGAACACCATCAACGCGACCGTTGCATAGGCGACGACCTTGACGGCTCCGAGCGGCAAGGCGGGTAGTGTAGGTTTCGAGGACTGGACACCGGAGCGATCCGCGATCCTGGAATCCTGACCGGGGCCCTGATCAGCACCTTGGTCGGAGCCCTGATAACGGGAGCGTATCACCAGATAGGCGATATAGATGACTACCGCGGTGACGAGGAATTTGCCTAACATAGCTGCGTTACGTTACCACCTGAGCCCTTTACACCAATACGCACGGTCACGCTTGCCCGCGACGCGGGCCTACGCGTAACGTCCTGCGTTGCCCGCATCAGCTTGAACATCATGCGACCGCTTCACCTCTTCATTCTAATCCTCTGCCTCTGCACGCTGTTGGCAGGCTGCGGGAAACCTCCGAAACCCACGGTTAACCTTTATCGCGCCGTACATGTCGGGGATCTCGATCAGATCAAGCGCCACCTGTTTTGGGGCACGGAAGTCAACCAGCCAGGGCCCGACGGTGACTTTCCGCTACACGTCGCAGTCCATCAGGGACGAGTCGCCATCGCCCGGGAACTTCTCCAGCATGGCGCGCAGACCGACGTGCGCGATGCGATCGGGCGCACACCGCTCCACGTCGCGCTCGCCAGCGGCAAGATTCCCTCGGCGAGGCTATTGTTGAACGGTGGGGCGGACGACGATCTCCAAGCCTTGTTGTTCGCTTTGGTCCAGACGCAATCCGCTGATCGAGACACCATCGAGTTCCTCATTCAGAATGGCGTAAACCTCGACACCATTGGGCCTGACGGAATGGCGGCGCTGCATCTAGCGGTCGCCTCAGGCGCTGTGCAGTTGGCCAAGCGTCTGATCACGGACGGTGCCGACGTCAATTCGATCGACACAACAGGAAACACTCCCCTATCCATCGCACAAACGCTCTCGGACCCTACCAGGGCGGCGATCATGACCGAATTGCTTCAACAGTTCGGCGCGACGAAATAGAGTACCCCAAAGGCCCGTGGTCCACAGTAACGGGCCTTCACCAAACACAAGTTCTAGGAGCTACCTATGGCGGAGACCATCGACGACCTGACCGTCACCTACCTGGAGGGCGGTATTGAAACAACCAAGGAACTGGACAAAGTCGTACTGTCCAAAGGCGGCTGGGCGACAGTGCTCTATCGATACCAGGACTGGGACCGAACCAAGGAGGACTACGGACCCGAGCGTTACACCATTCGCCGCTATCAGAAACGCAATGGCGAATATAGGCAACAGTCAAAGTTCAACATTTCCAGCCGCGCCCAGGCCCAGGCAATTGTCGACGCTTTACAGGGTTGGCTAGCCGAAGAGACCTGATCCATGTCAACGGTGCAAACGTCAACCCGGGTCCGCGTTGCGGCCATCACCGGGGCAAGCCGAGGGCTCGGCGCGGGCATGGCCCAATTCTTCCTGGATCGGGGTATGCGGATAGCCGTCTGCGCTCGCACGCTGCCACCCTTCGAGAATGATGGCCGCAGCATGGCGCGCGCGGTCGACGTTACGGATCATGCTGCCGTAACCTCCTTTTGCGCAGAGGCGGTGGAGCGTTTCGACCAAATTGACTTGTGGATTAACAACGCTGGCATACTAACGCCGATGGGGCCGCTACGCGACAACGATCCAGCCGATTTCACGCGGCATATCGAAGTCAATGTCTTGGGCACCTTTCACGGTTCTCAGGCATTCATTCGCCACCTGCACGAACGGGGCGGCGAAGGAACACTGATCAATATGAGCTCCGGTGCTGCACGAAACGCCTACGCCGGCTGGTCGGCCTATTGCTCGGGGAAGGCCGCGGTGGATCGCATGAGTCAAGCCATCGCCCTCGAGGAAAGCCAATACGGGCTCAGGGTTCATGCGGTTTCCCCCGGGGTTATCGACACCGATATGCAAGACATAATCCGGAACTCCCACCCCGCGATCTTTCCAAAGGTCCACAAATTCGTCGAACTGAAGAACAACAACCAGCTCAGCACCCCGGAATTTGTCGCCGAGCATATCTTGAAACTCTGTTTCGACCCAGTCCACCGAACAGAGGACGTGTTGGTCTCCCTACCACGCCCGCAGCCCTGATTGCGCGGACTCGCCGCTGACCATCCTCAACATCGACATATTCACGCACAGAAAAAAGCCCCGACTATCAGCAGATAGTCGGGGCTTTAGGTAG
>CAVOSE010000060.1:0-41628 GCA_963698775.1 uncultured Gammaproteobacteria bacterium | reverse complement strand
GCAGATCATCTTGCCGTTCTCTGCAACGATGGCGATGGTGGGTCTGCTGGAGTCGATGATGACCGCGGCCATCGTCGACGACCTCACCGACTCCCCCAGCAACAAGCGTCGCGAATGCGTCGGCCAGGGCCTCGCCAACATCGCCTCCGGCTGTGTCGGCGGCATGGCAGGCTGCGCGATGATCGGCCAATCGGTGATCAACGTGAAGTCCGGTGGACGCGGGCGCCTGTCGACGCTGTCCGCCGGACTGTTTCTGTTGATCATGGTGGTGTTCCTGGGCGACTGGGTGGCGCAGATCCCCAATGGCCGCGCTGGTGGCGGTGATGATCATGGTCTCCATCGGCACCTTCAACTGGGCCTCGATCTGGAACCTGCGCAGCAACCCGAAGAGTTTCAGCACCGAGATGATCGTCACCGTCGTCGTGGTTGTCGCGACCCATGACCTAGCCCAGGGTGTGCTGGCGGGCGTGCTGGTGACCGGATTCTTCTTTGCTCACAAGGTCGGCCAGGTCCTGTACGTGGGTTCCAAGTCCGAGGACGAGGGACGCGTGCGCTCCTACAGCGTCATTGGTCAGGTGTTCTTCGCATCCGCCGAGCGCTTCGTCAGCGCGTTCGACTTCAAGGAGGTGATCGAGAAGGTCCGTATCGACGTCAGCCGCGCTCACTTCTGGGACATCACCGCGGTCACCGCACTGGATAAGGTGGTGATGAAGTTCCGCCGCGAAGGCACCGAGGTCGAGGTGATCGGTCTGAATCAGGCCAGCGCGACCCTGATCGACCGCTTCGCCGTGCACGATAAACCCGACGCCGTCGAGCGCCTAATGGACCACTGACCGGAGAAAGCGATGAACATGGATAACCCATGAATACCGAAAACCCATGAATACCGAAAACAGGGTCCTCGCCTGCGTCGATCAATCTCATTTCGCCAACTATGTGGCGGACTATGCCGCCTGGGCCGCGCGCCGGATGCATGCCCCGCTGGAGTTCCTGCACATTCTCGATCGCCATCCGGAGGTCGCCATCGGCAACGACCACAGCGGCGCCATCGGCTTTGGTGCCCAGGAGGCGTTGCTGACAAAGCTCTCGAACGGACGAGAGCCGCAGCCGCGATGCCCGCGAACAGGGGCGTGTCTTTCTCAACCGGTTGCGTGAACGCGCCATCGCCGCCGGCATCGAGGCGCCGGACGTGCGCCAGCGTCACAGGCGCTGGAGCAGACCCTGGTGGAGCAGGCGGACGGCGTGCGGCTGTTCGTCTTCGGTCGTCGCGGCGAGTCTGCCGAGACCACCCAGCGCGACCTCGGGCGCAACGTCGAGCAGATGGTGCGCGCCCTGCACCGCCCGATCCTCGCCGTTACCGAGGGCTTCCAAGAGCCCAGGCGCGCGCTGGTCGCCTTCGACGGCAAGGCCGTGACCCGCAAGGGCGTGGAGATGATTGCCAGCAGCCCGCTGTTCCGCGACCTGCCGGTGCATCTGTTGATGTCCGGCAAGCAGCGCAAGGACGCCACCAAGCAACTGGACTGGGCCAAGACCACGCTGGAGGGGGCCGGAATTGAGAGCGCCGACCGCGCTGATCCCGGGCGACGCCGAGCGGGTCATCGCCCGCTACGCGAAGGAGCAAGACATCGATATCCTGATCATGGGTGCCTACGCCCACTCGCCGCTGCGCAGCCTGCTGTTCGGCAGCAAGACCTCCGATCTGTTGCGTTCGGCCAAGATCCCGGCCCTGTTGCTGCGCTGAACGTTGATCCTGCACTTGGATCTGCTGTAGGTGCGACTTCAGTGGCACGGTCAATGCCTTACGTGCGACTGAAGTCGCACCTGCGATACTGGCAACCGAATGATTGAATGGGTCTGACAAGGGCGGCTGCCAGTTTCAGGTTGAACCCAACTGGGGCGTTGCTCGCGTGGAAGCTCCGACTACAGGTCACCCCCCGTTCTAGGTTGACAGCTCCGCCTGCCGCAACACCAGCGCCGTCGCGCCCTCGGCCAAGTCGGGCGGGTAGCCGTACTTGGCGAGCAGGCGCCGCACGCTCCGCCGCAGGCTCGCCCTGACCGATTCCCGCTGCGTCCAGTCGAGCTTCGGCATCTTGCGAACCATCTCGGTCAGCTCGCGGGCCATGAGGCGTAGCGTGTCGCTCCGCATCGCCTCGCGCGCGGACTCGTTCTCGGCCAGCGCGTCATAGAACGCAACCTCCTCGTCGCTCAGGCCCAGCGCCGCATCTTGCCGTTGCGCCTCGCGCAAGTCCTTCGCGAGGTCGATGAGCCGGGCGATCATCTCCGCGGTGGTGATGGCCTTGTTGGTGTAGCGCAGCAGTGCATCTTCCAGCGCCTCGCGGAACTTGCGACTGCGCACCAGATTGCTGCGCTCGGTGACACGGATCTGGTCACCGAGCAGCTTGCGCAGGGTCTCCAGCGCCAGGTTCTTCTGCTCCAGCGCCGCCACACGCGCGAGGAACTCGTCCCCCAGGATGTCGAGCCGCGCCTCGTCCAGACCGGCTACCGCGAACAGGTCGATGACATCGTCGGCATCAACGGCCCCGCCGATGACTTGCCGCACCGCGGCGTCGATGTCGCGCTGTCGAGCGCGGGTATCTGGGCGATCGCCGTCGTCGGCCAAGCGCTTGCGGATCATCGCTTGTGCGTGCTGGAAGAAGGCCAGATGCGGCGCGATCAGCTCGGTCTCCGGTCGCGGCACGGCCAGGGCAAAGGCCGTCGCCAGCTCCTTGACCAATGTGCGAAAGCGCTTCCAGCCGTCCTGCTGTCCCAGCACGTGGTCGATGGCTGCCAGGTACACCGGTAGCACAGCGCGCGGCGCGGCGTTCAATGCCCGGCCGTAGTCACAGCCGTGGAAGAAGTCCAAGAGCTTCTCGAAGGCCGTCTGCATCGCCGGCACCGCCTCGTCCTGCACCTGATGCACGGCCTGTCCCGTACCGCCGGCACGGCTGTAGGTGGCAATGGCATCGGCGAGCTGGTCGGCCAGCCCGAGCAGATCCACAATCAGCCCACCAGGCTTGTCACCCCAGACCCGGTTCACGCGCGCGATCGCCTGCATCAGGTTATGCCCGGCCAGTGGCTTGTCGAGATAGAGGGTATGCGCCGGCGGGCAGTCGAAGCCGGTCAGCCACATGTCGCAGACGATGACCAGGCGCAGCTCGTCGGCCGGGTCCTTGAAGCGCTCGGCCAGGCGCTTGCGCGCGGCCTTGGTCCGCACATGGCTGCGCAAGGGCTCCGGGTCCTCGGCGCTGCCGGTGACGACCACCTTCATCGCCCCGCGCTCGTCGTCCGCATCGTGCCAGGCCGGGCGCAGCAGGCGAATCTGCTCATACAGCCGTGCGGCGATGTCGCGGCTCATGGTCACGACCATTGCCTTGCCCTCCATCGCGCCGCGGCGCTTCTCCCAGTGCTCGACGATGAACTCGGCCAGCCGCTCGATCCGATCCGGCGCACCCACCAGCGACTCCAGCTGAACGCGGATGCGCTCGTCCGGATCGGCGCCGTCGCGGTCGGCATTGACGACGTAGTCGACCTCGTCCTCGGCCACCTTTGCGGCGTCCTCGTCCACCTTGAGTTTGATGATGCGCGACTCGTAGTACAGCGGCCGGGTAGCGCCGTCTTCCACCGCCTGGCGGATGTCGTAGACATCCGCATAGTCGCCGAAGACATGGATGGTGTTCTTGTCGTCCCGCTCCAGCGGCGTGCCGGTAAAGCCAACGAAGGTCGCGTTCGGCAGCGCCTCACGCATCCAGCGGGCGCCGCCCTCGACGAAGCCGTACTGGCTGCGATGCGCCTCGTCCGCCAGCACCACGACATTGGCCCGCTCGGAGATCACGCCGTGAGCCTCGGCGAACTTCTGAATGGTCGTGAACACCACGCCACCCGCGACGCGGTCCAGCAGGCCCCGCAGGTGCTCGCGGCTCGTCGCCTGCACCGGGACCTGCCGCAGCAGCGCGCGACCAGCGGCAAAGGTGTCGAAGAGTTGGTCGTCCAGGTCGTTGCGGTCGGTGATCAGCACCAGGGTCGGATTGGCGAGTTCCGGCTCGCGTATCAAAGCGCCTGCCAGCATCAGCATGGTTAGCGACTTGCCCGAACCCTGGGTGTGCCAGACCACCCCGCCGCGCCCGTCGCCGTCCGGCCTCAGGTGCTCTAGCACGCTCAAGCGTGCCTTGCGCACCGCGCGGAACTGGTGATAGCCGGCGATCTTCTTGACGATCTCGCCGCGGGCGTCCTCCTCGAACAGGACGCAACTGCGCAGGTAATCCAAGAGCATCCGCGGCTCGAACAGCCCGCGGATCAGCGCCTCCAACGTCGGCGCGCCGCCGCCATCGTCCGCGAGCGGCCGCCAGGGCATGAAGCGGTCGCGCCCGCTAGTGATGGAGCCGACCCTTGTGAGCATTCCGTCCGAGACCACTCGCACCAGGTTCGGCACGAACAGCTCTGGCGCCGTTTGCTGATACCGATCGAGCTGCTCGATGGCCGCCGTGAGATCGGCTTGCGGGTCGGCCGGATCCTTCAGCTCGATGACCGCGATGGGCAGTCCGTTCAGGAAAACGACCAGATCCAGCCGGATCGTCTTGCCGGATGATCCGGTGACGGTGAGCTGACGTACCACCAGCAGGTCATTGGCGAGCGGGTCGTCGAAGTCCACCAGTCGGCAGCGTCCGCCGCGGGTCTCGCCTGTCTCCAAGTCGCGGTACTCCACTTCGACGCCATCGGTCAGCAGCCTGTGGAGCCAGCGGTTGTTCTGGACCAACGTCGCGTGCGGCGGGTTTGTCAGGGAGCGAATGACACCTTCCACGGTCTCCGCGGGCAAACCCGGATTGAGCCGCCTCAGCGCACCGCTTAGAACGGTTCCAAGCATCAAGACTGGACTGGGCGTCGTCGTCTTCTTCGAGATCGGCACCCGCCAGAACAGGAATCCGCACAGCCTCGAACCAGGCGGCAGCAGACAGCTCCGCGATCAACTCATCCATCGTCACCCTCCGACATGTTTTCGCCCTCGGCGAAGTCATCGCCGCAATCGTTAGCCGCACTGCGGAACTCCACGAGGCTCTTTCGATAGGCCAACCTGTCCTGATGGTAGAGCGTTTGGCTGGCGCTGATCGGCACGTCCTCGATCACGATGTCCGAATATTTTTCGTCGAGGTAAGCGTCGAAGTCGGCGTGGACGCCAAACGGTTTCGAGCAGACCGCGACAGTGCGTGAACGCAATGCCGGGCTCGCTGCGGATCGTGCTTTCGATGACCTCGACGGCCGGGCGCAGCGAGGTTGATGCCGGATAGCGATCAAACAGCTGGCGGCAGCTGACCAGCTCAAAGGTTCCGTCAGGAGTGGTCATCCGACTCCCCCGCGGCAGCTACACGCACTTCTCCCGACAGCAGCCTGGGTAGAAGGAAATCGCGCATTCGAGCCAGCTCTCGCGACTCGATTGTGACCTCGGTGAATAGGTCGTAGAGCGAGCCGATGACACGATCTGCCGCATCCAGCAGGACAGGCGGCGGGACGACCACGAGTGCCTCCTGTAGATGGCTCCTATTTATGTGGCCTATGGTCGTTGCCTTGCTTGCCGCAATGGCACGAAACCACGCCAAGTGTCGGCGAATCCACAGCAGGCAAAACCACGCTGGGTAGTGCGCCGACGTGACCTTGAACAAGGGCTGATTCAGTGCGCCCATACCGCCGTACCAAAGCTCGGCCTCAAGCGTGCCGGACCAAGAGAATAGTAAATCACCGTCATGGATCAGGTATTTCTCCGGCACGTCAGCACTAGCCCAACCGGCGCCCTCTGTTGAGCCCTTGCGAAGCTCGGCGATCTTGATCACACGCAGATCCTTTCCGTCTCCGCGTGGCGGGTATTTCTGAAGCGCCAAGCCGTTGAGGAAGCTTGCAATGCCTGCAATCGGTTTAACCCTCCAGCCTGCGGGGACGGGGCCGATCTCGGAATCGACGAAGCGCGTGGGCAGGGCGTCGAAGACTGGCTGGGGCATGGACGGGAAGGATGTCGCGCCCGCAGCCTTGCATTCACCGGCTCGAAGTCTACGAACCAGGTACGGAAGATCACCCGTGCGAGGCGCTCCAACGCTTCGGCCGTCCGCCGGTTTTGCTCGATCTTGTCGTCAAGCGCGTCGAGAACATCGGCGATAGCGCGTTGTTCAGCGATCTCAGGTAGGGCAATAGACAATTGCCGCTGTGCAGTAAGGCTGACATAGGCCGCCATGTCAGTCTCGTTGCTGCGCGCCATCCACTGGTCCGTGAATGCTCGGGAGCACATGAAGTAATAGAGATATCGCCGATCCAGAGTCTGCTCCTTGAGGGTTCTCCAGAACGTCGTCTGAGGCGAACACACAAAGGCTGGAGCATCGAGGGGAACAAGCGCGAGCTTGCCAACCGTACCCTTGTGAGAGAACAGAACGTCACCGCCTCGCCCGATCCCCTTCCGAATTCGCTTCACCGCAGTATCGTTTATCAGCTGCGCCGACTCAAAGAGCACTCTGCCTCCGTCCATGTCCGCGGCTCGGATAAAGGCATACTCACCTTGCCCGAACTCGTCACTGCGGGGTCGGTATTCGCCGTGATTGCCATCTTCGACAAGTAAGATGCCACCGTCCTGAAGTTCGGCGACTACGTGGCTGAGCCACTTGCTCTGAATTGTCTGGCTCCCACGCTCCAGCGTGGGAGCAAGCGAAGACGCTCCAGCGTCGCGTCTTACAGGTGGCGAGTTGCGGTTATTTGAGACGGGCCGCTGGAGCGGCCCGACGCAACTGCCACGCTGGAGCGTGGGAGCGAGAGAATGTGCGTCCGTGGCTGCGGCAGTGGCACCATCCGCAGGTTGCAGCACCACATAGTCCGCTTGGATCTCCTCTCGAAACGCATCGGGAATGCGTGCCCAATCGACGATCTGCACCAGGATCGGCAGGTCGCTGTCGGAGAAGGCGGCGGCGACCTCGTCCAGGTCGGGCTGCGGGCGGGTCAGGTTATCGGGTTGGCGCACGACGAGATCTAGATCGCTGGCGTCGTAATGATCGCCGTTGACGCGGCTGCCGTAGGCCCAGACCTCGGCCTGGGGCAGGTAACGGCGCAGGATGTCCTGGACGATGGCCAGATAACGCGCGGGCAGGTGCAATGCCGGGTTGGCAGAGTCGCTACTCATGTCGCATCCTTGCCGAGCTTGGCGTCCAAGCGATCCGCCAGCCGCGAGACATCCGCCAGGAAATCGGGCATCAGCGTCAGTGTCTCCCGCGCGAAGGCCTCGCCATAGTCGTGGGCGGTGTCGTTGCGATTGTCGCGATACCGAAACCAGCGCTCGACCTCATCGACGCTCAACATGTCATGCACGGCGGCGAGGCGCAGAATGTCCTTGATGGGCGTGGATTCGAGCTTCCGGGCACCATGGCCGAACGCCTTCAGGGCCTTCTTGAGCAGCTTGAAGGTAGTTTCCTGCGTCAGCTCATAGCCCTTGACGATGGCATTACGAAACACCTCCTGCTCGATGCTGTCGGGCTCGGCGTTTTGATACAGCCGCAATGACTGCTGCAGGGTCTCAATGCAGCGGCGCAGATGGTCGAGATTCAGGTAGCGCATGGCATTTACTCCCGGTCGATTGCGCCTGACGGCAACCAGGGCGATCCAGTGGGCTTAGTCATTGCTCACCCCTCTCAGCCGCTCGCGCACCACACCCATCAACCGCTCACCCTCCACGAAGCATGCCTCCAGTTCCGCCAGCAGGCGCGGGTATTTCTCCTCGAAGGGCTCGCTGTCCTCTTCCTGCGCTTCGGCACCGACGTAGCGGCCGGGTGTCAGAACGAAGCCGTGCTTGCGGATGCCGTCGATGGTCTGCGCCTTGCAGAAGCCGGGGATGTCGCGGTAGGTCCAGTCGCCGTGCTCGACCGCGTCCCACCAGTCGGGCGCGGGCTCTCCGCGCCATTGGCGGAAGGCGTAGACGATGCGGCCGATGTCTGAGTCGGTGCGCGGGTCGCCCTGGCCGTCGGCGAGCAGGGTCTCGCCGCCGTCGCCGCCGGTGAGTACCCGCAGTGTCCGGGTCTGCATCGTGCCGAGCTTGCGGGCGTCGATGAAGAGTATCTCGCCGCGGCGCCCCTGCTTTCGATTGGGGCTGCCGTGCTTGAGGTTGCGCCCGGTCTTGTCGCGGGTCAGGAACCAGAGGCAGGCAGGGATGCCGGTGGTGAGGAAGAGCTGGGCCGGCAGCGCGACAATGGCGTCCACCAAGTCGGCCTCGACGAGGCGTTGGCGGATCTCGCCCTCTCCGCCAGAGCCGGACGACAGCGATCCGTTGGCCATGACGAAGCCGGCAACCCCGCCGCCATGCCCGTTCGACGGCGCCAGGTGGTGGACGAAATGCTGAATCCAGGCGTAGTTGGCGTTGCCGGTGGGTGGTATGCCGTAACGCCAACGGACATCCTTCTCCAGCAGCCTGCCGGACCAGTCGGAGATGTTGAACGGCGGATTGGCCAGGATGTAGTCGGCCTTCAGGTCCGGATGCAGGTCGCGCAGGAAGGTGTCCGCGGGCTGGGAGCCCAGGTTGGCCTCGATGCCGCGGATGGCGAGGTTCATGTGGGCCAGGCGCCAGGTGGTGGGGTTGGACTCCTGGCCGAAGATGGAGATGTCGGTGGTTTGCCCGCCGTGGGCCTCCACGAAGCGCTCGGACTGCACGAACATGCCCGCCGAACCGCAGCAGGGGTCGTAGACGCGGCCCTGGTAGGGCTCCAGCATTTCGACCAACAGTCGCACGATGCAGCGCGGCGTGAAGAACTCGCCCCCGAGCTTGCCCTCGGCCTGGGCGAACTTACCCAGGAAGTATTCGTAGACGCGGCCAAGGGTGTCGCGGGCCTTTGCTCGGTCGCCCTTGAAGCCGATGTTAGCGATCAGGTCGATCAGCCCCTTCAGCTTTTCGGGCGCGATGCCGCGGCGGGCATAGTCGCGCGGCAGCTTGCCCTTGAGATTCGGGTTGTCGCGCTCGACGGCGAGGATGGCGTCGTCGATCAGCGTTGCGATTTCAGGTCGGGTGGCCTGGTTCTGCAGGTTCTGCCAGCGCGCATCGGGCGGCACCCAAAAGACGCGCTCGGCGGTGTACTCATCGCGGCTCTCTAGCAGCCCCTCCATCTGCGCACCGACAATGCCGTCGGCTTGGAGTTCGGCCCTGAGTTCTTCGCGCCGGGCCGCGAAGGAATCGGAGATGTACTTGAGAAAAAGCAGCCCGAGAACGACGTGCTTGTAATCTGCAGCGTCGACTTGTCCGCGCAGCGCGTCGGCGGACTTCCATAAGGTGTCGGCATAGGCGAGGTCGTTGTTGTTCGTATCGTTGTTGGCCATTGAGGCTCCTGTTGCGCGTCACTCTGGCATCGCCCAACGACGGCCGTGACTGGGATGAGGGACCGCGAGGCCAGATCGTGTGCGACTGTGTTGGCAGCTTCCGATTTTAGCCACTTTATCGCTGCTCTGACGGCCCGGTTCCGCGCCTCCACGCGGCGCGATCAGGGCAACAAGAGCTTGATCATTTCCCCAACGGCCACGGCGCTGGTCACCGATAGCAGCGTGCCGATGAGCACATATTCGGCGAAGTCGCGGTCGTCCGTTTCCTTGAACCGGGCAAAGCTCTTTGCTGCCAGCATCAGACCGATGGCGGCGTACCGGCCTTGCAGCACAAAGCCGTAGACCAATAACCGTTACATCATGCCGATGAAACGGCCAGCGTTGTATTCGCGCTGATCGAGGCGCTGAGGGAGGCTGCCCGGATGGCTGGGCGGCAGAAGAATAACGGGTTGCGAGGCGTCATCGCCTGCTTTGTACCGGGTTTCGGAACCGGTGTCGGTGTTCCAGCGGGGCACGACGCGAATGACTTGCAGGATCAGCCGGATGAGCAGGTTGGCCTCGTTGAGGACCAGCAGCGCACCGATCAGCACTTGGTCAGAGGTTCATCGCGCACCACCAGAACGACGCAGCTTGTGAGCAAAAACACGAGGAACGCGGTGAATGCGGCCATGGTCAATCCGCGCCCCTCATCCCCAGGGACTGATCCTATAATGACCGATCCAGGTCGTCTTCGACAGCGCTCAGAAAACCCACCGTGGCGTGTAGATCCACGGTGCGCACGGTTTAATAAAGGGTTTGCTCGCTCTTGCCGAGGCGGCGTGCGATTTCCGCGACGGGTTCGCCAGCCAGGAGCCCGGCCGCGAGGGGCAGCCGGCTGCCGCGCGCGCCGTCGAGCCGACCGAATGCAAGCGTCAGCCCGTTGTTGATTAGTCTGCCCTGTTGCGGCGTCAGGCCATCGACGCGGCACCGACCCTGATCCGCCTTGAGCTGGTCGATACCGGCGCGGGCACGGTGAAAGGCGCTGCCGTCCATGCCGATGGCTTGCTCCGGGTTGATGGCGGTATCGACCTCGCCGAGCGCGAGTGCAAAGCGCATTTGTTCGGGGTACAGATCCGCGGAGATCCGCAGCAAGTCCAGAAAGCAGCCGCTGGCACGCTGCAGCAGCACTTGAAATTCGTCGCCGAGGGTGAGTGTGTAGGGCGAGACCAGCGCCGTCTCCCAGGCCCCTGCGGCCATGTCCCTTACCCCAGCCTTCGCTGCTGCCGACTTGTCGTCGGACCTGCGCTCGGCATTACGTGCTTCGAGCGTGAGGCGTAGACGACGTTGGAACGCGGGCCGATCCGCAATAGCCCGAGAGGCTATGACATCGCCGATGATGGCGAGATAGGACGTCGTCACTCCAGGCGCCGGTATGCCTCTCTGGTTGATTCGATAGAAATAGACTAAAGAAGTCTAATTTTTTCAATAACAATCTTTTTGGTATTCTGCGGGCGTTTAGGACGGTGACCCGAAAACGCGATCCGGCGATAGAACTCCTACACCTTCGCCGGCAACCTGGCGCGTGTGTGCGGTCACCGCATCCTGGCCTCACTTGATCAGGGCGTTCTGCCCTCACTACGCGGAGGTCGGCTGCTCGACCTGACTGTGGTAGACGTGAATCAGTCGCGGCCGTCGTCCCAGAGCACCGACAGATCGATCACCGCGGCCTGGAACGGCGGGGCCGAGACCTGATCACGCTCCCCGTAGCCCCCATGCTGTCGCCAAGCACCCTTCTCCAGCACATAGACTTCCAACGACCGCGATCGCGGATCGAGCAACCAGGCGTTCGTGACACCGTAGCTGGCATAGAGCGGCATCTTGATCCCGCGATCTTTGCTCTCTGTGGAGTTCGATAGGATTTCGCAGACCCAGTCCGGCACGACCTCGAAGCGATGCCCCTGCGGGATGCGCGGCATGCGGTCACGACGCCAACCACCTAAATCCGGCACGCAGACCTCAATGTCGGGACGAAAGTGAACCTCGGGCTCATCGATGATCCACCATCCACCCGGCCCTCCGCGACCGCGATGAAAGGGGCCAATGAGTTCGCTCCCTAGCAGGGAAGCGGCCAGCGCGTGCGGCCCACTCGGCCGCGGCTGGGTATACAGCTGACCGTCAAGAATCTCTCCTGTTAGCCCTTGGGGCAGCGCTTCCAACTGCTGGTAGAGGGTCGGGCGAACGATGGCGTGCATGGCGGTGACCGAACTTGAGTGACTCGGTCGAAGTGTAGCAACTCGGCGCGCGCAGCCCCAACGCGGCCCGGTTTGCTCAACTCGCCTCCGCCAGCACCGGGGCTGGCTCCTCGTGCATGTCCTCGTGCCCCGTCAGCAGCTCGCGCTCGAAGGCGTTCCAGTCTACGCGGGCGCCTAGGTGCTCGGTCACCAGGCGCATGTCCTGCTCGGCGTTGCCGAGGCAACTGGTGCCTCCGGGCGACGGGGTCATGTTGAAGACGATGCCGTGGCCGTCGATGATCTTGACCTCGCCCATCCTTCAACTCGCGGGTAGTGCGGTCGATGAGCTGCGGACGGATGCCGCCGAAGCCCTCGGCGTATTCGATGTCGCGGGCGTCGATATCGGGCACGATCTTGCGGATCTCCTTCACGAACAGGCGCCGGTTCAGGCCGGGCACCTCGTAGAGGAAGTTGCGCAGGATGTAGTTGCGGATGTCGCCGACCTTGAGCAGATCCCACAGCGTGGCGGCGACGTTGTGGTCCATCCGCAGCACCTGGAAGAAGTCGCGCATCGTGGCGCGGTTGTAGCGCTCCAGCATCGGCAACATCAGGGCGGTGGGACCGAAGCGGGTCTTGCCGCGCTCCTTGACGTCGTGATCGCCATGCACGGCGGCGAAAGGCAGGTTTGGGTTCTGCACCGTGTAGACCTTGCCGTTCAATGCCTCCGGGGCGAAGTAGAACGACCCGGCCACCGGCAGGCACGAGTATTCCAGTCCGAAGCCCATCCGCTGTGCCATCAGCAGCGAATGACCGCCGGCGCAGACCACTACCGAACGCGCCAGCATCGGGCCGCGGCTGGTGGTCACGACGTAGTCTGTGCCTTCCTTGCGAATGTCGCTGACCTCGGTGCCGTAGAGCTGGCTGATGTGCTTGTCGCCGAAGCGCTCCTTGTCGCGATCCATGCGCACGCACTGCGCGGAGAACGACTCCGATAGGGCCTGGAAGTCTACCGCGCAGTAGTCGTCCGGCGTGCCGGTCGCAACGATTTCGTCCTTGCGCCAGGTGCCGTCCACCAAGGCCACATTGGGCTCAAGGTCGGCGATGTCCGCGCGCTCCCACAGTTGCATGCGCGGGTAGGCATCCTTGAATGTCTGGTAGCGCTGACGGATGTAGCCACACTCGCGCGGGCCAACACCGAGCACCATCTTGGGCATGCGATGCACGATTTGGTCGCGCTCCCGCGGCGGTAGCTTGGTGGCGTAGTTGACCACCATCGACGCGGTCCGCTTGACCTTTAGCGCCTTGTCCAGCGTGTAGTTGGTCTCGATGTCGCCGCAGTGGATGGTCTGGCTGTTGTTGTGGGCGTGGGAGTTTACCTGCGCTGGGCGGTCGTATTTCTCCACCAGCAGCAGACGTTTGAGGTCCGTATAGCGAGCCAGTTCGTAGAGCAGCGCGGTGCCGCTGACACCGCCGCCGACGACGATGCAATCATAACGGGTCGAGGCTGTCATGATGGTACTTCTCCTCAGGCCAATGCCCGTGAATTTGCCAAAGCGGCGGTGCCAGCTTGTCGCTCCCGGGTAAGATCACTACTGACCAGAGGTAATAACCCTAAGAACGATGGGTAAGCGCCATTGTGCACCGCAGCATTTTGCTCGACATTAATGCAGCGGCCGACCGTGTGGAAGGTAATATTATCTGTGGTTTGTATTGGTTTTCTGAATACACCGTCTCCCAGACCGCCAGCCCAGGCCCTACAACGCGCACAGCCGCAGCGGAAAAGTCTCCGTAATTCAACCCCGCCGCCGCAGACTTTGGTAACCTGCCGGTTTACGCTCGGACCGTCGCCCGGAGCCCTACCCGGCTTGGTGCGAAACCTTGCAGATCCCGAGTTCGCTGGATAGGCGTCGGCGCGCGCATCATCAGCTTCACGCACACTCGCGACTTGCCTTGGCGCCGCGCAGGCCGTTGGCGGACCGCGCCTCGAAAGCATTCCCAGGAATCCAAGCAGTGACCGATTACAAGCACACCCTGAACCTCCCGAAGACCGGTTTTCCGATGAAGGCCAACCTGGCTCAGCGCGAGCCAGAGATGCTCAAGCGCTGGGAAGCGGCCGACGTCTACGGCCAGATCCGTGCCGCCCGCGCCGGTGCCGAGCCCTTCATCCTCCACGACGGCCCGCCCTATGCGAACGGGGACATCCACATTGGCCATGCCGTGAACAAGGTGCTGAAGGACATCATCGTCAAGTCCCGGACCCTGGATGGCTTCGACGCGCCCTACGTGCCGGGATGGGACTGCCACGGGTTGCCGATCGAGCTGCAGGTGGAGAAGAAGAAGGGTAAGCCTGGTCAGAAGATCACCGCTGCGCAATTCCGTCAGGCCTGTCGTGAGTACGCCGGCCGGCAAGTGGACGGCCAGCGCCGCGATTTCAAGCGCCTGGGCGTGTTCGGCGATTGGGAGCAGCCCTACCTGACCATGGACTTCGGCTTCGAGGCCAACATCGTCCGTGCCCTGGGCCTTATCATCGAACAGGGCCACGTGCACAAGGGTTCCAAGCCGGTGCACTGGTGCATCGACTGCGGTTCGGCGCTGGCGGAGGCGGAGGTTGAATACGCCGACAAAGAGTCGATGGCGATCGACGTGCGCTTCGCGGTGCTGGACGAGGAGTCGCTGTTCGCCCGCTGTCATTCCGTCCCCGACGGTCACGGCGACGGCCCGATGTCGGTGGTCATCTGGACCACCACGCCCTGGACCCTTCCTGCCAACCAGGCGGTCGCGCTGAACCCGGAGCTGGAATACGCACTGGTGCAGACCGACGGCGCGCACGGTCGCGAGCGTCTGCTGGTTGCGGAAGGCCTGCTGCGCGACACCATGGACCGCTGGGACATCGCCGATCATCGCGTCATCGCCTATGGCCGCGGCGACGCCTTCGAGGGACTCAAAGTCCAGCACCCCTTCTACGACCGTGAGGTGCCCGTCATCGTCGGCGAGCACGTCACGCTCGACGCCGGCACCGGCGCCGTGCATACGGCGCCCGGCCATGGCCTGGAGGACTATGTAGTTGGCAGTCGCTATCACCTGCCGGTGGACAATCCGGTGGGCGGCGACGGGCGTTTCGTCACGGGCACGCCGCTGTTCGAGGGCCAAAATGTCTTCCACGCCAACGAAGAGGTGGTCGAGACGTTGAAGGCGCGCGGCGCGCTGCTGCTGGGCTCGCGCTTCCGCCACAGCTATCCGCACTGCTGGCGGCACAAGACGCCGATCATCTTCCGCGCCACGCCGCAATGGTTCATCAGCATGGACCAACAGGGGCTCAGGGCATCGGCGCTGCGCGAGATCGGTCACGTGCACTGGATGCCCGACTGGGGCGAATCACGCATCGACGGCATGGTCCGCAACCGTCCGGACTGGTGCATCTCGCGGCAACGCACCTGGGGCGTGCCCATCGCACTGCTGGTGCACAAGGACAGCGGCGCGCTGCACCCGCGCACCGCGGAGCTGATCGAAGAGGTCGCCGCGCGCATCGAGCAAAAGGGTATTGATGCCTGGTTCGAGCTCAAGCCCGAAGACCTGCTCGGTGAGGACGAGGGCAACCAGTATGTGAAGGTCCGCGACACGCTGGATGTCTGGTTCGACTCCGGCGTCACCCATGCCTGCGTGCTGGAGCAGCGCGACGGCCTGCACGTGCCGGCGGACCTCTATCTCGAAGGCTCCGATCAGCATCGCGGCTGGTTCCAGTCGAGCCTGCTCACCTCGGTGGCGATGCACGATCGCGCCCCATACAAGCAGGTCTTGACCCACGGCTTTACGGTCGATCAGTCCGGCCGCAAGATGTCCAAGTCCCTGGGCAACGTGGTGCGCCCGCAGGACGTAATGAAGACCCTCGGCGCCGACATCATCCGGCTCTGGGTCGCGGCGACGGACTATCGCGGCGAAATGGCCGTGTCCGACGAGATCCTGAAGCGTACCGCCGACGCCTATCGGCGCATCCGCAATACCGCCCGCTTCCTGCTCTCGAATCTCAACGGCTTCGATCCCGCCACGCATCAAGTGGCGGCCGCAGACATGATCGAACTCGATCGCTGGGCGGTCGACCGTGCGCTGCAATTGCAGCAGGAGATCGTCGGCGCCTACAAGGACTATCAGTTCCACCTGATCTATCACCGCATCCACAACTTCTGCGTCGTCGACATGGGTGGCTTCTATCTGGACGTGATCAAGGACCGCCAATACACCACCCAGGCGGACAGCCTCGCGCGGCGCTCCTGTCAAACGGCCATGTACCATATCGTCGAGGCCATGAGCCGCTGGTTGGCGCCGATCCTGAGCTTCACCGCCGACGAAATCTGGCAGCACATCCCCGGCAGCCGCGATGCGTCGGTCTTCACCGCCAATTGGTACGACGGCCTGTTCGCAGTGGACGCAGGCGATCCCTTCAATCGCGCGGCATGGGCGCAAGTGCTGGCCGCGCGCACCGCGGTCGGCAAGCAGATCGAGGCCGCCCGCAGCCAGGGCCTGATCGGGGCGGCGCTGGATGCCGAACTCGACCTCTACTGCGCACCGGAATTGAAGACGGTCTTGGAGCGTCTCGGTGACGAGCTGCGCTTTGTGTTGATCACATCCGAGGCACGCGTGCACGCCCTCGATGCGCGCCCCGGCGATGCCGTCGATACCGAACTGGCCGGCCTGGCCGTGCGCGTCGGCGCCAGCCCCCACGCCAAGTGCGTACGCTGCTGGCACCATCGCGACGACATCGGTTCTAGCGCCGAGCATCCGGAGTTGTGCGGTCGTTGCGTCGAGAACGTTGCCGGTGACGGTGAGGTGCGGCGGTTCGCTTGACCCTAGATCCGGCAGTTCGCATTGATCACGCAAGCAGATCAATGGATTGTGCCCCCAGGGTAGGTGCGACTTCAGTCGCACGGGAGGCACTAACGGGGCGACTGAATTCGCCCCTTGCCGCAGCAACTGCCGGACTTTGGTTGACCATCGGCGCACGTTTTCGCCGAGTTGGTCGGATTGCGCGGCCAAGCGATGACAGTTAGTCTAGCGTTAGCTAATAAGATCGGGCGCTCGGGCGCCCGGAACTGGAGGCCGGCGACGGCGAGGTATGCACAACCAAGTCAACATCCATGAGGCCAAGACCCACCTCTCCCAGCTCATCGAGCAGGTCGAGGCGGGTGAGGAAATCATTATCGCCCGCGCCGGGGCGCCGGTCGCGCGCTTGATCGCCATCGGTGTTGCAGAACAATCGCCGCGCGTTCTGGGCACGCTCGCCGGACGCGTGCAACTACCGAGCGACTGCAACGCACCGCTGCCGGACGCTGTGCTCGCGGACTTCGAAGGGCGCTGATCGCGATGCGCCTGCTGCTGGATACCCACGTCCTGCTGTGGGCATTGATCGAGCCTGGGCGCCTGAGTACGGACGCGGCGGAGGCGCTCAAAGCGCCGGAGAATGGAATCTACTTCAGCGCGGCAAACATCTGGGAGGTCGCGATCAAGCGCGCGTTGGAGCGACCCGACTTTCAGGTGGAGCCTGATCTCATTCGCACCGCCGCCCTCGGCACCGGCTTCGTGGAACTCCCCATTAACGGTTTGCACGCGATTCGGGTACGGCAGCTGCCGCCGCTGCACCGCGATCCGTTCGATCGTCTGTTGGTCGCACAAGCCCAAATCGAGCCACTGATTCTCCTGACCGATGATCCGCTGGTCGCCCGCTACGATGTCAACCTTTGGCGGCTCTGACCTCACACGCATACACACTTATTTTCCAATGGCTCAATGGCTCAACGCGCCCTTATGAAGAATTGGCTCTGGCTCTCCGTCGCCATCATCCTGCTCGATCAGGCCAGCAAATGGCTGGTGATGTTCAACCTGTCGCCGTATCAGGTGATCGAGTTGGTACCGAACCTGAACCTCACCCTGATGTTCAACGAGGGCGCCGCGTTCAGCTTCCTGTCCGACGCCGGTGGCTGGCAGCGCTGGCTGTTCGCGGGCTTTGCAGCGCTCGTGACCGCGGTGCTGGTGGCCTGGCTGTTGCGGCTCAAGGCCGGCGAGCGGCTGCTTGCGGCGGCCCTGGCGTTGGTCGTCGGCGGCGCCATCGGCAACCTGATCGACCGCGTGTTACTCGGCCACGTGATCGACTTCGTGCAGGTCTATCTGCCGATCATCCCGCTAGCGATGTTCAATCCCTGGCCGGCCTTCAACGTCGCCGACAGTGCTATTACCATCGGCGTCGGGCTGCTGTTGATCGAAACCTTTCGTGCTCAACCGGCAGCGGTAGGGTCATCCATGCGGGAATGAGGTCATGTCCGGGAGCCGATGCTGCGCGCAGCGGACCCTTCGGCCGACTGACGGAGGGGGATTATGCAGCGCGATGCGCGGCGGTGTCCTTGTCGAGGTGCTGCTCGATCCATTCGCGCAGTTGATGGCTGGACCGGGAGCCGCTAAAGCGCCCACGCTCCTCACCGTTCTGGAACAGGATCACGGTCGGGAACCCGCGTAGCCGGTAGTGGCCGGCGAGCTTCATGTTCTCGCCCTCGTCTACCTCGACCTTGGCCAGCGCGATAGCGCCCGCGTACTCGTCGACGACGCGATTCAGGTGTGGCGAGAGTTGCCGGCAGGGCGCGCACCAGTCCGCCCAAAAATCGACGAGGACGGGACGCTCATGAGAGGCGTCGATGACTCTGGCCGGAAACTGCTTATGGTCAATGTCGAAAGCATGGGGACTGGGGGCTTGGTGTGTGTCGAACTGCATCGTGAAACTACGTATCCACTAAGGATGAAATCGATGGTTTCGCAGTCTAGCAGCCGGTGTGCCGGCATCACCAGTAGTCCAGCGTGGATAGCGCGGACCTCGCCCTTCGGTTAACCTATCGGGTTTGGTTCGCTAATCAGTTTAACTTGGCCAGCTTCACCGGGGTTTCACCATGTCCGACGTCCTGCCCAACCGTTCCGCGTACCCCACCACCCGCATGCGCCGGATGCGTCGCGATGCCTTTTCGCGGCGCATGATGCGCGAGACCATCCTGACCCCGGATGACTTCATCTACCCGGTGTTCGTACTCGAGGGCAGTGGCGAACGCGAACCGGTACCGTCGATGCCCGGCGTCGAGCGCATGAGCATCGACCTGCTGGTCGAAGAGGCGCAGACCATTGCGGCCCTCGGCGTGCCGGCCATGGCCATCTTCCCGGTGACGCCGATGAGCGCCAAGTCGCTGGACGCGCGTGAGGCGTTCAACCCGGACGGTCTGGCCCAGCGCGCTGTGCGGGCGCTCAAAGACGCGGTACCGGGGCTCGGCGTCATGACCGACGTCGCGCTCGACCCCTTCACCACCCATGGTCAAGATGGTCTGATCGACGATGCCGGCTACGTGATGAACGACGAGACCGTCGAGGTGCTGGTGAAGCAGGCCGTGTCGCATGCCGAGGCCGGCGCCGACATCGTCGCGCCGTCGGACATGATGGATGGGCGCATCGGAGCAGTGCGCGCGGCCCTGGAGCAGGCCGGTCGGATTCATACCCGCATCATGGCCTACTCGGCCAAGTACGCATCGAGCTTCTACGGCCCCTTCCGCGACGCGGTGGGTTCCGCCGCCAACCTCGGCGGTGGAGACAAGTACACCTACCAGATGGACCCGGCCAACTCCGACGAGGCCCTGCATGAGGTCGCCCTGGACCTGCAAGAAGGCGCCGATATGGTCATGGTCAAACCCGGCATGCCTTACCTGGACATCGTGCGCAGGGTGAAGGACCGCTTCGGCGCGCCCACCTTCGTCTATCAGGTCAGCGGAGAGTACGCCATGCTCAAGGCCGCTAGTCAGAACGGCTGGCTGGACGAGAGGGCAGTGGTCTTAGAGGCCCTGACCAGCATCAAACGCGCCGGCGCCGATGGCATCCTGACTTACTATGCCAAGGATGCCGCTCGCTGGATGAGCGAGTGACGCGAACCTGGAAGTTCCCCCATGACCGACCACTACGCCGTTATCGGCAACCCCATCGCCCATAGCAAGTCGCCGGCCATCCATGCCGCATTCGCCCACCAGACCGGGCAGCACCTGCAATATGGGCGCATCCTGGGGAATCTCGACGACTTTGCCGGCGACGTGCGCGGCTTCGTCGCGGCGGGGGGGCGTGGCCTCAATGTCACGGTGCCGTTCAAGCGGCAGGCCTGGGACCTGTTGGGCGACCGCAGCCCACGGGCCGAGGCCGCTGGCGCCGTCAACACCATCATCGTTCTCGACGGCGGCCTGCTGCGCGGCGACAACACCGATGGGGTTGGCCTGGTCCGCGACCTGGCGAACAACCAGGGCTTCGACTTCGACGGCAAACGGCTGCTGTTGTTGGGCGCCGGCGGTGCTGCTCGTGGCGTGGTCGGCCCGTTGGTCGAGGCCGGCCCCGCAGCGTTGGTCATCGCCAACCGCACCGCGGCCAAGGCGTTGGAGTTGGCCACGACCGCCGCCGACGACCGGGTTAACGGTTGCGCCTTGGATGAACTGTCCGGTCAACGCTTCGACCTGATCATCAACGCCACCTCCATCGGCCTTGCCGGCAGCACGCCGGCCATTCCGAACGACTGCCTGGCGGACGGTGGCTGGACCTACGACATGCTCTACGGCGACGAGCCGACGCCGTTTTGCCGTTGGGCGGCGGACCATGGTGCGGCGCGAGCGCTGGACGGGCTCGGCATGCTGGTGGAGCAGGCAGCCGAGTCGTTTGCGCTCTGGCGCGGCGTGCGCCCACTGGCGGCACCGGTCATCGACCTGTTGCGTGGCGGAGCGTTGGATCGCTAGATTGCTTGGGGGCGCTGAATGCTTGCAGATGAGTCAAGTTTGCCTTCATCGTTGTCGTTGTCGGATAGTCGATTACGACAACGACAACGACAACGATGATCGCTGCCAGAGTTGCCACAGCGGCGATCACGACTCGTCGGCCTGAGGCGAAGCCCCTCTAGTAATCGGTGATCGCCGCCTCCGCCGACGCGCCCCGAGCCGGCGGCTCGCCGACAGATCTTTTATTTGACATAACCCGGAGTTAGCGATGCAAGCAGCCGTGCTTGGAACCGGTCTCCTCGGCCGCGAGATTGCCATCCGCTTGGTGGCGCAGGGCTTCAGGGTCACCGCCTGGAACCGCAGTCTGGACAAGGCCAACCCCCTCGCCGCTGTCGGTATCAGCGTCGCCGATAGCGCTGCCTCTGCCATCGCCGGGTCCGAATGCACGCTGTTGTTGCTCAGCGATGCCGCCGCCATCCGCGAGACCCTGTTTTCCGCGGCCAACGAGCCGGCGTTGGCCGGGCGCATCATGGTCCAGATGGGCACCATCGCGCCGGACGAGAGCCGCGCCATCGCTGCTGGCGTCGCACAAGCCGGCGGCAGCTACTTGGAGGCGCCGGTGCTCGGCAGCCTGCCCGAGGCGCGGGAGGGTCGGCTGATCATCATGGCCGGCGGCGATGAACTGCTGTACCGTCGCTGCCTGCCGCTGTTCGAGGCCCTGTCCGCCACACCCCAGCGGGTGGGCAACATCGGGCAGGGCGCCGCGCTGAAGCTGGCCATGAACCAACTCATCGCAGGCCTGACGGCGAGCTTTTCCTACAGCCTCGGGCTGGTGCGCAATGAGGGTCTGGACGTGGAGCAATTCATGGCCTTGCTGCGCCAAAGCGCCCTCTACGCTCCCACCTTCGACAAGAAGCTCGGCAATTACCTGAGCGGTGACTACGGTAAGGCCAATTTCCCCCTCAAGCACTTGCTCAAGGACCTGTCGCTGTTTCGCCGCGTCGCCGAGGGCAAGGATCTGGACACCGCGCCGCTGGTTGCGCTGGAAGCCGCATTCCTGCGCGCCATGGCGGCTGGACTGGCGGATGCCGACTACTCGGCTGTTTACGAGACGCTGGTGGAAGCCCGCGGCCCGGAGGTCAAGGGTTAAATGGAACTGCCCTTCACCCATCGACCTGGCCGCCGCGAGCGGCATCTGCGCCGTCGTCATGAGAATCCGTTGTTTGCCTGGCCGCCGCAGGAGGTGCCGCCGGAGCAGTTGCTGGCGGCGCAGAAGGCCGACCACGACGAGATGGAGGCATTTCGCGCGTCCTTTGCCGACCTGGTGCGCCGTACCGCAGAGTTGCCGCCCGATGCGGGCAGCGAGCGCGTGCTCGGGCTAAAGCAAGAGCTGGAGCAACACTACGAGCAATGCTGCGGTCTGCCCGAGGATCACGAGCGCGAGCGCGTAGCTATCCGGCGCCTGATCGACGTCATCATGCGCACGGTGCGGCGCCATGCCGGCGCCGACCCGCTGGCGGAGCAGGAGCTCGACGACGAACAGTTTGCGCGCGAAATCCATTTTCGCCTGCTGGAGCAACCCCTGGTGGCTGATTTACTGCAGCCGGAAAGTCCGATCCAACCCCAGGAGCTGACCCCGGCGCTGCTAAGTGCGACACCGGCGGAGATTGACGCGGCCTGCGAAATCTTCGATGCCACGCAACTCGCTGTCATCGTCGACGAAGCCTCCGCCCTGCGCGCCCGGCTGGCCGATGTCGGACTGGATCTGGCGGTCGTCGAGGGTGCATTGTCACGACTCGACGCGGCCTTGGCTCGGTTACGCGACGCCGGCGTTCGGCACTGAGGCGATCGTTGCCATAGGGTGTGCCTGGCTTGACCTCTGGAGAAACTCCCTGATATCTCGGCTAGCGCACAAGCGCTGACGAAAGACTTTCCTGTCAAAACCCGTGCAGTACCGACAATTTCGGCGCTGCTGACGTGGATACTGATCGATGACCCATGCATCTCCGCCCCAGCGCGTGATCGCCGGTGCGGTCGGCCATCGTGCCGACCAATCGCGCACTCGCCCCATCCGCCGCCGCCGTCGCCTCTTTGCCCTGCTCGTGGCATCCACGGTGCTCGTCGCGGCCACGCTCATGCTTCGGACGCTATCGATCGGGGGCCTCAGCGCCACCGATCTCGCCATCACCGCATTGTTTACGATTACACTGCCCTGGACCGCGATCGGCTTTTGGAACGCCGTCATCGGCTTTGTCATCATGCGCAAGACCGGTGATCCCGCGAGGGCCGTCTGTCCTCCGCTGCTGGATGCGGCCAATCAAGACCGCATCACCACGCGGACCGCACTGCTCAGCTGCGTCCGCAACGAAGACCCGCGGACCGTGGGCCGCAACCTCGATCTGATGATTGACGGCTTGGTAGGTGCCGGCGTCGGCGATCGGTTCGAGGTCTTCGTCCTCAGCGACTCGGACTGGCCCGAGGTCATCGCCGCCGAGGAAGCGCGAGTCGCCGACCTGACGGACCGCTGGCATGGCCACTTGCGTGTGAATTATCGTCGCCGGGAACAAAACCCTGGTTTCAAGGCCGGCAATATCCGCGACTTCTGCGAGCGCTGGGGGGCGGACTTCGATTTCATGTTGGTGCTCGACGCCGACAGCCTCATGGCGCCCGAAACCGTATTGCGCATGGTGCGCAGCATGCAGGCGTCGCCAAACCTCGGCATCCTGCAGACGCTGGTGGTCGGGCTGCCGTCGGCGAGCGCCTTCGCGCGCCCCTTCCAGTTCGGCATGCGTCTCGGCATGAGGAGTTACAGCATCGGCAGTGCCTGGTGGCAGGCTGATGCCGGCCCTTACTGGGGGCACAACGCGCTGATCCGCACCGCGCCCTTCATGGCCCATTGTGAACTGCCTAGGCTGCCCGGCGACGGCCCCCTGGGAGGTTGGGTATTGAGCCATGATCAGGTGGAGGCGGTGTTGATGCGTCGAGCCGGTTACGAGGTGCGCGTCATGCCGACCGAGGGCGGCAGTTGGGAGGAGAACCCGACCACGCTGCCCGAGTTCGTTCGACGCGACCTGCGCTGGTGTCAGGGCAACTTGCAGTACCTGAAGCTGCTCGGGCTCAAGGATTTGCACCCCGTCAGTCGTGTGCAATTGCTGCTCGCGATATTGATGTTCGTCTCGTCCCCGGCCTGGGTGGCGCTCATGGTGCTAGGCGCCGTGCGTATGGCCTATGACACTGGACCGGTCTATGACCCCGTGCCCGGTGCAATCCTGTTCTGGTCGATCATGACCATGGTCTTTGCGCCCAAGCTCGCCAGCATTGCCGACGCGCTGACCACGCCGGACGGCCGCCGGCGCTTCGGCGGTACGCCGCGATTGTTGGTGGGCAGCGTCGCCGAGGTGCTGTTCTCGATGCTGATGGCGCCGATCATGGCCATCGCCCATAGCGTATTCATCGGCGGTCTTTTCTTCGGCCGAGCCGTGGTCTGGGGTGCACAGCGGCGGGTGCCGCACTGGGTCAGTCCGATGTCTGCGCTGCGCCGATTCTGGCCTCAAGCGCTGATCGGCAGTGCCGCAGGCCTCTGGTTTGCGGCTTACAGCCCGGATGGGGTGCTGCTGTTCTCGCCCTTCTTCATTGGCGCGTTGCTGGCGGTGCCCATTGCCGTTGCCACATCGCTGCCGATGCTCGGATTACTATTGGCTCGCATCGGCCTGTGGCGTATTCCCGACGAGGTTGAGCCACACCAATTGGTGCGGGCGCTGAATCTACCGGCGCTGAGCATTGCGACACGCAGTCGGCGCCGCCTGCCGCTGGGCGAGGCTGCGGTCGAGCCCGCGGAGTGAACTGCCGAATCCAAGATGATCTGAGGCGATGCTGAACGAGACCAGGCTCCGCACCGACAGCCGTGCCTTCTGGGTCACCGCTCCAAGCCAGGGCGAGATACGCGGTGCGGTACTACCGGCACTACCTGAGGGGTGGGTGCGCGTGCGCACGCGCTTCAGCGGCATCAGCCGCGGCACCGAGGCGCTGGTGTTCCGCGGCGAGGTGCCGGTCAGCGAGTATCAGCGCATGCGCGCTCCGTTCCAGGACGGTGATTTTCCGGCACCGGTCAAGTATGGCTACATCAATGTCGGCGAGGTCGAGCAGGGGCCGAGCGCGCTGCTGGGCCGTATGGTCTACGCCCTCTATCCGCATCAGACCTGCTATCAGCTGCCGGCGGATGCCGTCACGCCATTGCCGGACTCGATCCCGCCCGGGAGGGCGGTGCTGGCCGCGAACCTGGAGACGGCGGTCAACGGACTCTGGGATGCTGCGCCGCGTATCGGCGACCGCATCAGCGTGGTCGGTGGGGGTACTCTGGGTTGCCTGGTGGCCTGGCTCGCCGGGCGCATGCCCGGCTGTCGGGTCGAACTGATCGACACCAATCCGGCCCGCGCCGGGCTCGCCGAGGCGCTTGGTGTGGCGTTCCGAGCGCCTGGCGCGGCAACCCCAGACGCCGATCTTGTCTTACACGCAAGTGGTGCGCCGGCGGGGCTCGCCACGGCGCTGGAACTTGCGGGCTTTGAGGCAACGGTGCTGGAGCTGAGCTGGTTTGGGAATCGGCAGGTGACGCTGCCGTTAGGGCAGGGGTTTCACCAGCGCCGGCTGACGCTGCGCTCGTCCCAAGTGGGCAGCATCGCCACGTCTCAGCGCGCCCGGTGGGACTATCGCCGGCGCATGGGCCTCGCGCTGTCGCTGCTGGCGGACGACGTTCTGGATCTGCTGATCACCGGCGAGGACCATTTCGACGACCTGCCGCAAGTCCAGGCCCGCTTAGCCGCCGATCCCGGCGACACCCTGCTGCATCGCATCCGCTACGATTGATGGCCCACAATCACCGCCAGCATCTGACCCAGAACCCGAACAAGCCTACTGGCCGCGGTTCGTCCAGGTATCCCAAGGAGTCCCCATGTACAGCCTCTGCGTCCGCGACCACATCATGGTTGCCCACAGCTTCCGCGGCGAGATCTTTGGCCCGGCCCAGCGCCTGCACGGGGCCACGTTCGTCGTCGACTGCGAATTTCGCCGCGACGATCTCGACGCGGACGGCCTGGTGGTCGACATCGGTAAGGCATCGATGGTGCTGCGCGAGTTGCTTGCCGAGCTGGACTACCGCAATCTGGACGACGAGCCGGCCTTCGCTGGCCAAAACACCACTACCGAGTTCCTGGCACGCGTGATCTTCGATCGCATGGCCGCACGTATTGCCGCCGGCGAACTCGGTGCCGGCGCCCTGGGCCTCAACGGGCTGCGCGTGATGCTGTCGGAGTCGCATGTGGCTTGGGCGGCCTATGAGGGTCCCCTCGGGACCTGATGGCGTACTCAGCGCGTCAGCTGCACCTGCTACTGCCCGGCGATCTCGACACCGCAACCGGCGGTACCCTCTACGACCGCCACATCGCCGCCGGCCTTTGTGAGTTGGGCTGGACGGTACGGGTGTGCGGTTTGCACGCGAGCTTTCCAATGCCGACTCCGGCCGCGCTTGCGGAGGCCGATCGTATCCTAACCGAGATCGACGACGACGCACGCGTGCTGATCGATGGCCTTGCCCTCGGCGCGATGCCCGACATCGCGGCCAAACATCGCGAGCGTCTGCGGCTGATCGCGCTGGTGCACCATCCGCTGGCGCTGGAGACCGGTCTCGATGCCCGTCAGGCCGAGGCGTTGCGCCGCTCGGAGACGGAAGCGCTGCGGCAGGTGCGCCGGGTCATGGTCACCAGCCAAGCCACCGCCCGCCTGTTGGACGGATTCGGCGTGGCCGCCGGCGACATCGACGTGATCGAGCCCGGTACTGACCCGGCTGCGCTGGCGACCGGCTCAGGCTCAGGGCCGTTGCAGCTGCTCTGCGTCGGCACCGTTACGCCGCGCAAGGGCCATTTGAACTTGATCGACGCGCTGGCTGGACTCAGGCATCTGGAGTGGGTGCTGACCTGCGCTGGCAGCCTGGCGCGAAGCCCCGACACCGCCGCGGCCCTGCAACAGCAAATCGCAGCCCTCGGCCTGGGGTCGCGCGTGCACTTACTCGGCGAGCTGCCGCCCGCGGATATGCCGGCGTTGTATGCGCGCGCCGACCTATTCGTACTGCCGAGTCTGTTCGAGGGTTACGGCATGGCCTTCGCCGAGGCCCTGGCCCGCGGCCTGCCGGTGCTCGGTACCCGGGCCGGCGCCATCCCCGGGACCGTGCCGGAGGATGCCGGCCTACTGGTGGAGCCGGGTTCGGTGCCTGCGCTGAGGCAGGCGTTGGCGCGCCTGATCAGCGACTCGCGGTTGCGTCGCGAACTCGCCACCGGCGCCCGGCGTGCCCGCGCTCGCCTGCCCACCTGGGCCGATAGCGCCGGCCGCTTCGCCAAGGCGTTGTGTCGTGTCTGACTTCAACGACCACTGGCTCGCGTTGCGTGCGTCCGCGGACAGCCGCGCAAGAGCCGATGTGCTGCTCCGCCGGCTACCGCTCGCCCCCGGAACCTGCCTGCGGGTGATCGATCTCGGCTGCGGTACCGGTGCCAACCTGCGTCATCTGGCACCCTTGCTCGCCGCCGCTGGTGCCAGCGACCAGCACTGGACCTGCATCGATCACGACGCCGAACTGCTGCAACGGCTGCGCCAGCGCACCGCTGCCTGGGCCACCGATTCAAGCTGGCCGGTTCGCCTGGATCAGCAAGCCGTGCACATCGATGCGGACCATTGGCACTGCCGGGTACAAACCCGGCACGTCGACCTCGCTGCGTCCCTGGCGGACCTGGACTGGCCGGTCGGTGCACTGGTGACCGCGTCCGCGCTGCTAGACCTGGTTTCGGCGCGCTGGCTCGACGGACTGCTCCAACGCTGCCATGCTGCCCGCTGCCAACTCCTGTTCACGCTCAGCTACAATGGGCGCTGTGTGCTGCAACCGGCGCAGGCCGACGATGCACTAGTGATCGACCTCGTCAATCGCCATCAGCTAACCGACAAAGGCTTTGGCCCGGCGCTGGGGCCGACCGCGGCCGGGGCCATTCAGGCCCGTTGTTCCAGGCTCGGTTACCAGGTCGCGGCGGCCGACAGCGACTGGCGCATCGGTCCAGACGAGCCTGATCTCCAGCGGGCACTGATCGATGGCTGGCGCCAAGCCGCGCGGCAACTCGCGCCGACCCTAGAGGACCGGATCGATGCATGGTATGGAGCACGCATCGCGCTGATCGCCCGTGCAGAATCGCGGATTGAGGTCGGGCACAGGGATATGGTCGCGGCGCTCGGTCCGGCTGCCGACCCCGGCTGCGGGTAGACCAAAATTCGCTGTGATGTGCTATCCGTGCTACCAATATTTGCCCTACGAGGCTCGGACTCACCGCTGCGCGGGGTTGTGGAGATCTCCGGGCAGGACGATCGGAGTGCAGCCTCAACGGAAGATCGGATGATCCGCAGCCGATCGGGGCTGCATACATAATGGTGATCAATATGACCAGCTTCGAACAACAATTCCTGGAGATGCAGAGCAAGGCCGGCTTCATCGCAGCGTTGGATCAGAGTGGCGGAAGCACGCCAAAGGCGCTGGGTCTCTATGGCATCGAGTCCGGTGCCTGGTCCAACGACGCCGAGATGTTTGCGCTCGTCCATCAGATGCGCACGCGCATCGTCACCAGTCCTAGCTTCACGGGTGACCGGATTCTTGGCGCCATCTTGTTCGAGAACACTATCGACCGGACGATCGAGGGCCAGCCGAGCGCCGACTATCTGTGGGAAGTGAAGCGGGTCGTGCCCTTTTTGAAGGTGGACAAGGGACTCGCGGAGGAGAGGGACGGTGTGCAACTGATGAAGCCGATGCCCGACTTGGGCGCGCTGCTGCAGAAGGCGAAGGACAAGAGGATCTTCGGTACCAAGATGCGCTCGGTGATAAAACAAGCGCAGGCGACAGGTATCGGGCGGATCGTTGACCAGCAGTTCGATGTCGCTGGGCAGATCATCGCCGCGGGACTCGTGCCGATCATCGAGCCGGAGGTGGATATTCACTGCCCGGAAAAGGCCAAGGCGGAAGGGCTGCTAAAGCCTGCGATCCTGGAGCGACTCGACCGACTCCCACCGGATCAGCATGTCATGCTCAAGCTGACGCCGCCGGAGCAAGACGACCATTACGCCGAGTTCGTCAGCCATTCCCGTGTGGTACGGGTGGTTGCCCTGTCGGGCGGCTATTCCAGGGACGAGGCAAACGAACGCCTGCGCCGAAATCACGGTGTCGTGGCAAGCTTTTCACGGGCGTTGGTTCAGGGGTTGACCGCGCAGCAGTCGGATGCTGAATTCGACGCCACGTTGGATGCGTCCATCCAGAGTATCTACGAGGCATCCATCACCTGACTCCGCGCCACCGGTGGGGCTGGCGCCGAGCGAGTTGGAACGCCCGTCCAAGCGCGCGTCGGCCGTCGGCGTGGTGCGGAGCGTCAGAAGAGGTCGTCGATGATCCGGGGTGCGGCACGCCGCGGACTGCGGCTGTTTGCACTTCCGGTGTGCCGTTTCGCGGACCGGGATCGCTTCGGTGTCAGGGCTTGTCGATGCCTTTCAGGAGCCGCGGCGGCTGGGGCGGCGGTGGCCGTGTTCTCTGCTACAGCCTCTTTCAGGTCTCGGATCGGAAGTGATTCCTTGCCGTGCAGCATGGGCCCGATCACGGGCTTCATCGCACGCAGCACACGGGTGGGCAGCGCGCTGGTAAAGCGGTGAGCATCCACGTTAGGTCCGGGAACGTGGGACGTGACGACCCCGAAATGTCGTGGTCCTAAGAAGAACGCTAGCGCTGCGCTTCGGCTGACTTCCTTCTCCCCGCCTTCCGCTGTACCGGGACCGAAACGCTCAGATAGCTCGTCGCCGGTGCCCGTCTTGGCGCCGATGCTCAGCGGCTCGTCAGCTACCCTCGCGTACACACCCGATACGGCCTGAGCCGTGCCGTTGGCGACGACGGACTCAAGGGCCTCGCGCAGGGTCGCGGCGACTTCGGGCTGAAAAACCCGCTGCGCCTGTCCAGCGGCCGCCGCGAAATGGGTTTCGTAGGGTGTGCCCTCGGCGAAGATCAATCGCTCGATACGCAGTGTCGGCAGGCGCACGCCGTCATTTACGACGATGCCCATCAGCTCGGCGAGCGCTGACGGCCGGTCCGCCGAGGTGCCGAGGGCGGTGGCCAGCGATGGCACTAGCGAGGAGAAGGGATAGCCCTGACGTTGCCACGCGGTATGCAGTTCGTCGAACGCGTCTTCTTCGGCGATGATGCGGATGCGTTGATCCTGCGCGGCCTTCTTGCGTGGCTTGAACAGCCACGCGTAGACCTCCTTGCGCACGCTCGCGCTGGCGGCCAGCACCTGTTCCAGCTCGGCCTCCGGATGGTCTGTGAGATAACGCAGCAGCCAAAGCTCCAGCGGATGGACGCCCGCGACGTAACCCTGGTCCGATAGCGAAAGGCGCTCCGGCCCATTGCCCCAATACACCCGCTCGCGCTCTGATTCGGTCACCTTGCCCGCGCGGGTGGGGAGTTGTGCGTCAAGGAAGGCGTTAAATTCCTCGAGCGAGCCGTCTGGGCGAACGGCGCGAAAGACGGTGGCGAAGTGCGCCGGCACCGGCTGCAGCCGCGCTGCCAGGTTGATCAGTGCCTGGTTCGGATCCACGCCGCTGTGACGGCGGAAAAACCGTTGCATGAAAACGCGGCTTTCCTCTTCGACAAACTGTTCCAGAAAACGGTGTCGTTGTGGGTGCTCCGCGTCGGCTAGGACCTCCGCCAACGGTATCGGCCAATTGGCCTGGTAGTGCCGGATGATGTCGCGCATGATGCGAACGAACACTAGATTCGCGGAAACCCGGAATGCATCGCTGACTGCCAAGGACACATTGTGCGAGCGATGGCCATTCGCGAACTCGTGGTGAATGCGGCCGGTAAAAAAGGCGCTCGGCCGTCCGGAATACCGGCGCTGCATCGCTGCTTGAAGGACCGACTGTAACGAATGCGTCTGGTGCTCCCGCAGGTAGTCGCCGACCCAGGCCGTCAGTGGATCATCGGCTGCAATGGCATCCGCGGTGCCGTAGTCATCGACAGCGAGGCGATCATAGAGCGTCGCGATGATGTCGAGGTAGGTTGCAAGCGTGCGGAGCTTGGCGGTCGAGCCGAGATCGAGTTTGCCGTTGTCGCTGATGTCGAAGGGGCGGTCGAGATTGTCCGCTTGTACCCGCACCAGATTAAACGCTCCACGGCGCTCGTACAGCAGCATGCTATAGACAACGTGCAGGGCATCCGGGCGCAGCAGATGGCGCCCGATCAAACCGGCCGCGCGTGCCATATCGGCATCATCGAATGCACGTAGCAGGCGATTCACATTGTCCTGTGCCACCGTGTCCAGCGTCACGTAGGCCACCAGATCCATGCGGTCGAGTTCGTACAGGTCGCCGAGGTTCAGGAGCCTGAGCAAATAGGCTCGCAGGTGAGTGATCGATTTGCGCTGAGGCGTAGCATCTGGATCATCGAGCAATGGCGCCTTCGCGAATGCGAGTGGTCTTGCGACCGCCTGTGTTTCAAGGTCCTCGGAGATCAATCCCGCGTCGCAGAGCAGCGCCAGGTAGTCATTGGTGAGGGCGCCCAATTCCTTTCGACCGGAAAGCAGATAGTGGGACGGCCGCCGCTGTGACAACAGCAAGCTTAGAATCTGCTTGTAGAGCTCGGCCGCCCGCGGCGACGGTTGGGTCAAGCCCTCCTCCGTCAGCGAAGTCCTGACCTCCTCCATAGTGCTGCCATACCACACGCGAAGCCCATCGCCCAAGCCGATGACTTCACCGAACCCGGAGCGTCCTGCAAGTGGCGTCGAATTGAGGTAGTCCAACATGATCCGCCGGCGCGCTGGCCGTGTATCGGGACCTCGTGCGTAAGCGCGCGCACTGGCGGACACAATCTGCCGTGCCTTATCCGCGATCGAGGCTGTTTGCCCGCCTGGGGAGTGACGGAGCTTCTCCAATTGTGTCGCGAGGGTCGATCCGCCGAACCGGCGCCCGGTGTCGACAAAGGGCTCGGACACCGCCCGCAGCAAGGCAGCCGCGGAGCGGTCCCACTCGATCGCCGGGTTACGCGTCGGAGAAGAGAAATCCAGCAACTCGCGGTTCTCGATGTAGGCCAAGGTGCGAACGACCAGCGGCGGAATCTGGTCATACGATGCAAACACGCTGCTCGGATGCTCCGAGCGGTAGACGGTGCGGCCCGCACCGTCGACGACGGTCAGGCCGGCGCGACTCTTCTCCGGGAAAATCGCAAAGCCCCCCGCATCGACGAAGCGTTGCATGTCTTCGGACATTCGCGCCTGATGCGTGATGACAAAGCCATGTGCCCGAAGCGAATCGGCGATAATGGGAATTTTGCTGTATCCGAGACGCTGGTCGTAGGGTCCCGGCTCGGGGAAACGCGCCCAGGGATCGGGGCCCTCCGCAAGTTCATAGCCAAAGCCGTCGGTTAGGCTGGTGAACAGGCGCCACTGGAGCGCCGATGCGTCTACCTCGATATAGGCGAATCGAGCAGCGCCGAGGATCGAAACGATGATTAGACAAAGTACGAGGAAGGGTCTTCGCTTGCGCACTGCCTCCCTGCGTCGGTCGTGCTCAAGGCAATGCTGCAGTCGTCGATGCGCGTCGAGGCCGACGATGTCAGGCTCGCGGATGCGATCGTAGGCGTCGTCGCGGACCGACGACATGAGAGCAATGCGGTAGTCGATCACGCCCTGAATCTACCTATACTCCGACGCCTCTCCGCAGGGTGGGTTAGAGCGTAGCCTAAGGCACAAACCACGTATTGTGACCTCGGTTAGATTGGGGCGACGAACTGACACCCGGCCGCTACTGCGCCGGCAATCGCGGTAATGCTCTACCCGCGAGCTGTTTTGCAAGGGCAAGCCTGTCGCCTTCGAAGCGCCCGTTGGTAGTCAGGATGAGCTGATACGGCCCCGCGAACACCGTGAGCTGACCGACGTCCGCGTTCCAGCCAGCTCTTGCGCCGGTGCCCGCGACCGGCACAGGGACCGCCGCCTCTCCGAGTTGCTGGCGCAGCTCAGCCACATGGGCTTCATAGGCTTGCGTCGGACCTTCGGAGACCCCGTGGGCTTTCACCAACAGACCCACGCTGAGCATCGGCGCATCGAATCCGGCGTTGTCGTAGTTGCACATCGACACCCAGAACTGGCCGCTGCCGAGCTGCTCCCCCTGTGCGTTGCCAACATTGGTCCCGTAGACCAGCTCGACATCAGCGTTGGTCAGCAACGCGCAGGCATCGAGCGGTGTGAGCGTGGTGACTTCCGGCGCGGCCTCACTTCGACCAAGCATAAGACCAACGACCAGCAGGATCAGGACAAGCGGAAAAAATCTGGCCAGCGCAGAACGGGAATCAGAGTAGAGCACTAGCATGAGGCAGGACCTTCGATCAGGCGCGTTTTGCTTACTCCTTTAGCCTAGCGCACGATAGGCGTTCTGGTCTTGAAGAGACCGAGATTCCGCACACCGTCGTCATCGCATCGAAGGCGCCTTCGCCTCATGAGCACCATAAGGTATCAGCCACGTCTACGAACTCCGGCACGCGCTATGCTGGCCGGCGCCGCAGGCGCAGTTCGGTGCGGATCTATATCCTCGCCCGCGCGTTTCTGACTACCCTGCTGGTGATGACCGGCGCCGAGCCGTGGCATCACGGCTGGCCGTGGCTCGGCTTGCGCGGGCGCAGGAGGCGCCAGCCGACCCACGCCCGAAGGCCTAGGTATAGCAGGACGCCGACAAGGTTCGCGACCAGGTCGAGCCAGGAGGGCTCGCGATATGGCAGTTGCCACTGCACCAACTCGATGACGACCCCATAGCCCAGCAGCAGCCCCCAGCGCAGGAGTTCCCACTTGCGACCCGGATAGCCGGCGTCCGCCAGTCCAGCCATGACGCAGAAGGCCAGTACATGGTTGGCCTTGTCCCACGTGAAGCCCGGGGGCTCAGCGAACGGCGCGAACGCAAGCCAGGCCACCAGCAGCACGCAGCCCCAGAGCGCTAACTGAAAGCCTCGCTGCAACACACCTTGCGGCATGAAGACCAACATCAGCAGAACTCCACCTTGTCAAGTCTCAGTCCTGCTAGAGCACAGATGACAAGCGCCCGCTCGAGGGTCGTGCGCGACACCACCCGCAGCAGGCAGCTCGCCTTGAACGCCTCCAGAGAACAGGTTCCCAGGGGCTTTACGAGGGTATGGTTTGGTTCGCGCATGTCGGCACTCCGTCGTGCTTGGCTGCGATGTCGTTATGCGCCTCGAATGGTCCATGCAGGCCTTGCGGAATGCAAGAGACTTAGCCCAGGCACGCGCAACCAGCACTACCGGGAGCAGTTTGCGCGTGCATTGGTGGCGTTGCCCCAGCAGCCATCGAAATCTCCGCGCGCGAAAATGCAGGAGTCCGAGCGAGTCCCCAGAAGCTCCAGCGCCGTCTACCGGCAGTCTCAATATGGCCTACGAGATTTTGGCGCCGGATTGTGGCGCCGAAAGGCAGCACAGATGACGTGCGTGATCACCAAGTGGGCCAAAGCTGGAATGCTCGGCCGAAGCTTAGCCAACGAGAAGCGTAAGCCACTGATCTAAATTTAATTTGGCGCGCCTGACAGGATTCGAACCTGTGACCCCTGCCTTCGGAGGGCAGTACTCTATCCAGCTGAGCTACAGGCGCATGGGAGAGAGTGTGACCCTTAGCCTTGTCTCCGTCAAAGGCTATGAGTTGGCTTGCGAGCGCTTCACTCTAAATTCACTGCTCTAAGAAGCTAGCACGCCAAGTATGAGTCCTCGCCCGGTTCTCGTCAAAGGAAGTGTTTCTAATTTTCTAACACAATCTTCTATGTTGGTGCTGTCGTCGCGGATGTCGGACGAGCCGCCATGGTGTAGGCTTCGGACAGACGATCTGACGCGCCGGCAACCGGTGTCGACCCGCTCCGGGTTCGCGGAACTCCGCCGCCACGGCGGAACTCCCGCCACAGGCCTGCGGTTGGGTCACTCGCGCGGACCAAGGCGATTTCCAAGCAATCGCGTGTCACTTCGGCGCATGGGTCGGACGGAGGTGCGATCGTCGAGGGAAGGCTTGGCGTGGTGCCGGCCTGCAACCCGACGTGTCCTTGCCGAGCCTAGGTACATGCTGATTGAGCGGCCATCCAGGCCCAAAACCCCCATCCAAATGCACCGGGACCAGAATCCATGAAAGAGTTGATTTGGGACAACACCCTCAGTGTCGAGGTTGCGGAGATCGATGATGATCACCGCAAGCTGGTTGATCTGTTCAATATGCTCAATCACGCTGTGGTCGAGGAAGAACCGAAGGCCTATGTCGATGCGGTGATGGAAGAACTCGTCAGCTGCACCGTCTGGCATTTCAGGCACGAGGAGCGGTTGATGCTGAAGCATGGTTATCAGGGGTTTTCCGAACACAGGTCGGAACATGAGGATTTGATCGAGACCGCAAAGGCGCTCCAGCAAAGCTTTACGCAGGAGGCCGGGGCCGTTTCAAGCGCGGAGATTGAGCGCCTAGAGCATTGGTTGACCGGGCATATCTACGGCGCGGATATGGCTTTAGGCGCCTATCTGTGCCGCGTGATGTAGACGCCTCCTAGGCTATAGAAACTCGGCCAGTGACATGCCGCGTCCGTTGTCGCGGTGGGCGGCCTCTGCCAGAAATAGCTCGGCGGCGGCGAGGGCGTCGCTGAGGGCATTGTGGGCGCCGTAGCGCGGCAGGTTGTAACGTTCGCCTAGGGCATGTAGGCGCAGGTCGGAGCCTTTGAAGGCGACTTGGCGGCGCTCGAAGAGACGCCGCGCAATGGTTTGGGTATCGACCGTGCGGACCAGCAGGTCGTAGCCCCACAGTTGTTTGCATGCTGCGCCGAGAAAGGTCTGCTCGATGCGCGCATGGTGGGCGATCATGACCCGGCCGCTGAGATCTTGCAGGAACTCGGGCAGCGCGGATGCCAGTTCCTGGCCCGTGGCAGCCAAGTCGTCAGTGATCTGATGGATGACGGCGGTGTGCGCTGGAATGTCCCCCTGCACGCGGACCAATCGGTGGCGGGCGGTCGCCAGATCGATTCGGGTACCCGTGAGCAAGACCCAGCCGATGCTCAGGATCTGATCGCGGCGGGCGTCGAGGCCCGTCGTCTCCAGATCCACCGCCACGTACTCCACATGGCGGTAGTCTTGTGACGGACTGGGCAGCGGTACCGACAGGTAGTCGTGTAGGGGGCCCAGCGGGGTTCGGTGTAGCCGCCAACGCCGGCGCCATTCCAGGGCGAATGCAGCCATGTCACGCGAAGCGGCCTGCCTGGTGGCGCTGTCCGAGGGATTCCTGCATGGTATTGATCAGCGCGAAGGCGTCTTTGAGGTGGCCTCGCTCCAGTGGCGAGAGTTCATCCGGCGAGAGGAAATTGTCTGCCTTGTCGCCGCGCTTGAGTTGTTGCGCTTGGTGTCGCATGCGCAGGGTGCCGATGAATTCGATCGCATCCACCAAATTGGCGGCGCCGTCCTTGCTGAGTGCGCCAGCGGCAGCAGCGGCCTTGAGCCGTTCCAGCGTGTTGATCTCGTCCAGGCCCGCGGATAACGCATAGACCCGGGCCAGATCCACGATCGGGACGACGCCTCGGTGTTTGATGTCGAAGGTGTGATCGTGATCGCCGCCGTGGATCAGCACGAAGTTGCGGAAAAACCCCAACGGTGGACGATGCTTCAGCGCATTGGCGGCCATGTAGGCGATGAAGATCCGATCCGCTTTGGACAGGTTGAGCACGCGCTCATGCAGTTCGCCGAACAGCCCCTCTGGATCGTGGATCGGGCGTAGGTCGAAGAACACGCTCGAGAGCATCAGCGCCATCGGTTCCGGGCGCTTGATCCAGGTGTTGAAATACTTGGTCCAGATATTCAGCGGTTGGCGCCACTTCGGGTTGCTGGCCATGACCTCGCCGGGGCAGTAGATATAGCCGCAGGCATCGAGTCCGTCGTTGACGAACTTGGCCAGCGCGGCGAAGTAGGCGTCGTCTTCCGGTTTCATGTGATCCGCGATGATCAGCGCATTGTCTTGGTCGGAATGGGACGACTGCTCGCGCCTTGCCTGCGAGCCGCCGGCGATCCAGCAGTAGGGCACCGGCGGGCTCCCGAACTCCGCCTCGGCCAGCTCCAACAAGCGCAGCGTGATGCTGTCGGTGACGGCGCTGACCGCCTGGCCGATCTGATCGGACGTGGCGCCGGATGCGACAAGCTGAATCTGCAGCTCGGAGAGCTTGCCACTGATGGCCACCAGCGTATCGACACTGTTCGCCTTGCGGATATCGCCGACCAGGTAGACGGCGTTGGCGCTCTGCACCCTGACCAGATCCGACGTCGACAGCACGCCGAGCACCTTGCCTTCGTCCATCACCGGCAGGTGGTGGACATTGAGTCGTGACATGGTGACCAGCGCCTCGAAGCCGAGCGTATCCGCGTTTACCGTCTGCAATCGCTCCGTCATGATCTCTTTGACGGGGCGCGTGGCCGGAATGTCCGCGGCCAGACAGCGATTGCGCAAATCGCGGTCGGTCACGATGCCGGCGAGACGTCCGGCATCGGTGATGACCAATGACGAGCAGCGTGCCTCGCTCATGATGCGCGCCGCGTCGGCGATGCTCGCGTCTGGGGTTGCGCTGACCAGCGCGCGGCTAAGCAGTTGACGCACCTGCACCGTCATCAGCGCCGTACTGCCCTCGCTCTGGTGCTTAATATTTTCGAGCGCCTTGCGAAGACGTCGTGAGACCGACTGGTCGAAGTGCTCGGCAAACTCTGGGTGCTTTTGCCGCAACTGTTCCAGGTCGCTGCATGGCAACAGGTACGCAAGCGTATCCTCCGATGTCTGGCCTGGCAGCGGCATCGGCGGATTGGTCGGGTGGCAGGGTGAGGGGCATAGGTCGCCCTCGGCAAGCTTGCTGACTAGGTTGCCGTCCGCATCGCGCATCTCGACCGCGCCGCGTCGCATAATGTAGAGAGCGGGTTGCGTGTCGTCTTCGGGAGGAAACGCCGAGCCCCGGCGCAGATAACGGACCTGCAGTCGTTTGGGCAGCGCTTCCAGTGTCTCGTCTGGCAGTCGATCGAACGGTGCATGGCCGGCCAGGAAGTCGCGTATCTCGATCAGTTCGACGTCCATCCAATTCTCACTTTGTGGTCGGGGTCTTTTTGTGTCGCTAACGATACCCGAAACGCGGCGGGCTGACAGCCGTGGTTCAGTTGTCGGCACGCCTAAAAACGGGTTCCGCGAAGCAGATGGGAACAAAAAAAGCCCCGCAAACGCGGGGCTTTCAAGGTCTACAAGGCTGTTACTGAATCAATGGCCAGTGGCTTCACCGGAGCCGCGTGGTACGCGGACGTCCTCCACCAGATGCTGGATATGCTCCGGCGGTGGCGCGGTGACCTTGGCGACGGCGAAGGCGACGGTGAAGTTCACCAGCGCACCGACGGCACCGAAGGCATTTGGCGAAATGCCGAAGAACCAGTCGGGGCCCATGCCCATCTCGGGCGCCAGGAACTCCGTGCCGGGGATGAAGAAGATGCCCTTGTGTTGGAACACGTAGAGCAGGGTCACCGTGATGCCGGACAACATGCCGGCGATGGCGCCCGAGTTGTTCATCTTCTTGTTGAAGATGCCCATCATCAACACCGGGAAGATCGACGAGGCCGCCAGACCAAAGGCGATGGCCACGGTGCCGGCCGCGAACCCTGGTGGATTGAGCCCGAGGTAGCCGGCCACCAAGATCGCGCCGATCATGGACACGCGTCCAGCGTTCAGTTCGGCCTTCTCCGAGATCCCCTTCATGAAGACGCCTTTCAGCAAGTCATGGGAGATCGACGACGAAATGGCTAGCAGCAGGCCGGCGGCGGTGGACAGCGCGGCAGCGAGACCACCAGCGACCACGAGTGCGATGACCCAATTCGGCAGGCCGGCGATCTCCGGGTTGGCGAGCACCATGATGTCGCGGTCGACCTTGACCATCTCGTTGCCTTTCCAGCCGAAGGACTCGGCCTTGGCGGCGAATTCCGGATTCTTGTCGTCGTAGTACTGGATACGGCCGTCGTCGTTCTTGTCCTCGAACTGGAGCAGACCGGTGGTCTCCCACTTCTTGAACCACTCCGGACGATCGGCATAGAGCAGGTTGCCGTCCTCGGCACCGACCGGACCGGTCTGTATGGTGTCCATCAGGTTCAGTCGCGCCATGGCGCCAACGGCGGGGGCGGTGGTGTAGAGCAGTGCGATGAATACCAGCGCCCAGCCGGCCGAGAAGCGTGCGTCTCGGACCGTAGGTACGGTGAAGAACCGGATGATGACATGGGGTAGACCGGCGGTACCAATCATCAGGGTCAGGGTGTAGACGAACATGTTCAGTGAACTGCCCATGACCTGGGTGGTGTACTCCTTGAAGCCGAGATCCGTCACCACCGAGTCAAGCTTGGCCAGCAGCGTCATACCGCCGTCGCTCGGTGCATAACTACCGCCGAGTCCGATCTGAGGCACAGGATTGCCTGTCAGCGCCAGGGAGATGAAGATAGCCGGGATGGTGTAGGCCAGGATCAGCACCACATACTGCGCGATCTGTGTGTAGGTGATGCCCTTCATGCCGCCGAGCACCGCGTAGACCGCGACGATACCCATGCCGATGTAGAGGCCCATGTCGTAGGAGACTTCGAGGAAGCGGGAGAACGCGACGCCGATTCCCTTCATCTGGCCGATGACGTAGGTGATGGAGGCCAGGATCAGGCAGATGACCGCAACGATGCGCGCCGTTTGCGAGTAGTACCGGTCGCCGATGAACTCCGGCACCGTGAACTTGCCAAATTTGCGCAGGTATGGGCGAGCAGCAGCGCCAGCAGCACGTAACCGCCGGTCCAGCCCATCAGGAACACCGAGGCGCCGTAACCTTCGAAGGCGATCAGACCCGCCATGGAGATGAACGACGCGGCTGACTCGAGTCCGCACCGGTGGCCATGCCGTTCAAAACGGGATTGACGCCCTTGCCGGCGACGTAGAACTCGCCGGTGGTGCCGGCACGCGCGTAGATCGCGATGCCAATGTAGAGCGCGAAGGTCGCGCCGACGACCGAATAGGTCCAAAGATCGAGATTAGTCATAGTCTTGAGCCCTTATTCCTCGTCCACTTCGTACTTCTTGTCGAGGATGTTCATGCCGAACGCGTAGGTAAAGATCAGCACCAGGAAGACGTAAATGGAACCCTGCTGGGCGAACCAGAAGCCGAGCGGATACCCGCCGATATGGATTGTGTTGAGCGGCTCGCACCAAGATGATGCCGAGTCCGTAGGACACGGCAAACCAAATGATCAAGAGAACGGTCAGAAGTCTTAAATTCGACTTCCAATAAGCTGAACGGTTTTCGGGTGTCACCGGTTTTGTCCCTCCCTCTGAGACAGTTGATGGGGTTGTCGGGTTGGCAGGGTGGTCAGAATTATCATGGCGGCACGCCGCGGGCGCGCAGGGACATTTCTGATAAACCCCCTCAGCATTTCTTCTTCGACGCCCAAGCAGTCGCGTGCAGCGTGGACGGTGGCGCATTGTGTTGTGCGCGGTAACTTGCTGTCAACGTTGGTGCCGCGGCTGTAGCGCCGGTGTAGGGCAATCTTTTGTATCAGACCGTCGAAAAGGCCGCGGCGATCCGGGCTGTCTGGACGTCGAAGACCGCCCAACGGGCGTTTCGCGGAGCCGAACCTGGCGGTGGGGGTGGCCGAACGCGCTCGATAGTGGGGTCTATCGTCTGTCCGACAGTTGCGAACAGTGCGCGTTTTGACTAACTTGGCTGATTCGACAGCGGGCTGCGGTGATGAGACTTCGGCCCGCGCCACTTCTGGCGAGCACAACGATGAAGTATCTCAGTACGCGAGGCGGGGTTGAGCCCGTTGGCTTTGCCGCGGCCGTTATGATGGGCCTTGGCACCGATGGTGGTCTGCTGGTGCCCGAACGCCTACCGTCGCTGGCGCCTGAGACGCTGCGGCAATGGTCGCAATTGCGCTTCCAGGATCTCGCGGTCGAGGTGATCGCGCCGTTCGTCGGCGACGAGGTGCCACGTGTCGACCTGGTGGACCTAGTCGAGCGCTCCATGCCTCTTTTTCCCATCCGGACGTGACGCCGCTGCGTGAGGCCGGTGGCCGCCGGTATCTGGAACTGTTCCACGGTCCCACGGCGGCGTTCAAAGACGTGGCGCTGCAACTGCTCGGTAACGTCTTCGAGTATCTGCTGCGGCGCGACGGCGGCGAGCTGATCGCGCCACGTCCGGAGATACCGGCTCGGCGGCCATCTTCGGCGTGCGCGGCAAAGCGCGCATCAACATTTTCATTCTGCACCCTAAGGGCCGCGTGTCGCCCGTGCAAGAGCGTCAGATGACGACGGTGTTGGACGCCAATGTGCACAACCTGGCCGTTCGCGGCACCTTCGACGACGCCCAGCGCATCGTTAAGACTCTATTCAACGATCTGGACTTCAAGGCGGGCTACCAGCTCGGTGCCGTCAATTCCATCAACTGGCTGCGCATCCTGGCCCAGACGGTGTACTACTTCTACGCCTGGGGCCGGTTGAGCGGTGGCGATCCCGGCCGCAAGGTTAGTTTTGCAGTGCCTACCGGCAACTTCGGCGACGTCTTCGCGGGCTTCCTCGCCCGCCGCATGGGGCCGCCCGATCGAGCGACTGATCATCGCGACCAACCGCAATGACATCCTGACCCGTTTTGTCGCGACCGGCCTCTACGCCAAGAGCGATGTCTACCATACCCTGAGCCCGGCCATGGATATCCAGGTCGCGTCGAATTTCGAACGCTATCTCTACTATCTGCTCGACGAGGACGCGGGCGCGGTGCGCACATTGCTGGCGGAGATGGACCAGAGCGGATGCATGCAGGTGGACGGCGAGCGACTGCAGCGCGTGCAGACGGATTTCAGCGCACGCGCCGTCAGCGACCCGGAACTCGACGCAGATTCGCGAAACCTACGACGCGAGCGACTACATCCTCGTCGCACACCGCGGTTGGCGCGCGCGCGGCGGTTGATCAGCCCGATGCGGTCGTGCTCGCCACGGCCCATCCCGCCAAATTCAACGAGGCCGTGCGAGAGGCCATCGGCATCGAGGCGCCGCCACCGCCATCGTTGCAGGGCCTGATGGACAGACCGAGCCGTTGCATCGAAATCGACGCCGACCCAGCGGCGGTGCGCGCCCAGATTCGCGAGACCTTGGCGCGAGCAACCGGTCATGGGATAGCCCCCTATTCGAGCAACGCCGGCCTCAT
>CAVOSE010000059.1:0-34943 GCA_963698775.1 uncultured Gammaproteobacteria bacterium | reverse complement strand
GGGCGCAGGAGGCGCCAGCCGACCCACGCCCGAAGGCCTAGGTATAGCAGGACGCCGACAAGGTTCGCGACCAGGTCGAGCCAGGAGGGCTCGCGATATGGCAGTTGCCACTGCACCAACTCGATGACGACCCCATAGCCCAGCAGCAGCCCCCAGCGCAGGAGTTCCCACTTGCGACCCGGATAGCCGGCGTCCGCCAGTCCAGCCATGACGCAGAAGGCCAGTACATGGTTGGCCTTGTCCCACGCGAAGCCCGGGGGCTCAGCGAACGGCGCGAACGCAAGCCAGGCCACCAGCAGCACGCAGCCCCAGAGCGCTAACTGAAAGCCTCGCTGCAACACACCTTGCGGCATGAAGACCAACATCAGCAGAACTCCACCTTGTCAAGTCTCAGTCCTGCTAGAGCACAGATGACAAGCGCCCGCTCGAGGGTCGTGCGCGACACCACCCGCAGCAGGCAGCTCGCCTTGAACGCCTCCAGAGAACAGGTTCCCAGGGGCTTTACGAGGGTATGGTTGGGTTCGAGCATGTCGGCACTCCGTCGTGCTTGGCTGCGATGTCGTTATGCGCCTCGAATGGTCCATGCAGGCCTTGCGGAATGCAAGAGACTTAGCCCAGGCACGCGCAACCGGCACTACCGGGAGCAGTCTGCGCGTGCATTGGTGGCGTTGCCCCAGCAGCCATCGAAATCTCCGCGCGCGAAAATGCAGGAGTCCTAGCGAGTCCCCAGAAGCTCCAGCGCCGTCTACCGGCAGTCTCAATATGGCCTACGAGATTTTGGCGCCGGATTGTGGCGCCGCAAAGGCAGCACAGATGACGTGCGTGATCACCAAGTGGGCCAAAGCTGGAATGCTCGGCCGAAGCGTAGCCAACGAGAAGCGTAAGCCACTGATCTAAATTTAATTTGGCGCGCCTGACAGGATTCGAACCTGTGACCCCTGCCTTCGGAGGGCAGTACTCTATCCAGCTGAGCTACAGGCGCATGGGAGAGAGTGTGACCCTTAGCCTCGTCTCCGTCAAAGGCTATGAGTTGGCTTGCGAGCGCTTCACTCTAAATTCACTGCTCTAAGAAGCTAGCACGCCAAGTATGAGTCCTCGCCCGGTTCTCGTCAAAGGAAGTGTTTCTAATTTTCTAACACAATCTTCTATGTTGGTGCTGTCGTCGCGGATGTCGGACGAGCCGCCATGGTGTAGGCTTCGGACAGACGATCTGACGCGCCGGCAACCGGTGTCGACCCGCTCCGGGTTCGCGGAACTCCGCCGCCACGGCGGAACTCCCGCCACAGGCCTGCGGTTGGGTCACTCGCGCGGACCAAGGCGATTTCCAAGCAATCGCGTGTCACTTCGGCGCATGGGTCGGACGGAGGTGCGATCGTCGAGGGAAGGCTTGGCGTGGTGCCGGCCTGCAACCCGACGTGTCCTTGCCGAGCCTAGGTACATGCTGATTGAGCGGCCATCCAGGCCCAAAACCCCCATCCAAATGCACCGGGACCAGAATCCATGAAAGAGTTGATTTGGGACAACACCCTCAGTGTCGAGGTTGCGGAGATCGATGATGATCACCGCAAGCTGGTTGATCTGTTCAATATGCTCAATCACGCTGTGGTCGAGGAAGAACCGAAGGCCTATGTCGATGCGGTGATGGAAGAACTCGTCAGCTGCACCGTCTGGCATTTCAGGCACGAGGAGCGGTTGATGCTGAAGCATGGTTATCAGGGGTTTTCCGAACACAGGTCGGAACATGAGGATTTGATCGAGACCGCAAAGGCGCTCCAGCAAAGCTTTACGCAGGAGGCCGGGGCCGTTTCAAGCGCGGAGATTGAGCGCCTAGAGCATTGGTTGACCGGGCATATCTACGGCGCGGATATGGCTTTAGGCGCCTATCTGTGCCGCGTGATGTAGACGCCTCCTAGGCTATAGAAACTCGGCCAGTGACATGCCGCGTCCGTTGTCGCGGTGGGCGGCCTCTGCCAGAAATAGCTCGGCGGCGGCGAGGGCGTCGCTGAGGGCATTGTGGGCGCCGTAGCGCGGCAGGTTGTAACGTTCGCCTAGGGCATGTAGGCGCAGGTCGGAGCCTTTGAAGGAGACTTGGCGGCGCTCGAAGAGACGCCGCGCAATGGTTTGGGTATCGACCGTGCGGACCAGCAGGTCGTAGCCCCACAGTTTTTTGCATGCGGCCCCGAGGAAGGTCTGCTCGATGCGCGCATGGTGGGCGATCATGACCCGGCCGCTGAGATCTTGCAGGAACTCGGGCAGCGCGGATGCCAGTTCCTGGCCCGTGGCAGCCAAGTCGTCAGTGATCTGATGGATGACGGCGGTGTGCGCTGGAATGTCCCCCTGCACGCGGACCAATCGGTGGCGGGCGGTCGCCAGATCGATTCGGGTACCCGTGAGCAAGACCCAGCCGATGCTCAGGATCTGATCGCGGCGGGCGTCGAGGCCCGTCGTCTCCAGATCCACCGCCACGTACTCCACATGGCGGTAGTCTTGTGACGGACTGGGCAGCGGTGCCGACAGGTAGTCGTGTAGGGGCCCCAGCGGGGTTCGGTGTAGCCGCCAACGCCGGCGCCATTCCAGGGCGAATGCAGCCATGTCACGCGAAGCGGCCTGCCTGGTGGCGCTGTCCGAGGGATTCCTGCATGGTATTGATCAGGGCGAAGGCGTCTTTGAGGTGGCCTCGCTCCAGTGGCGAGAGTTCATCCGGCGAGAGGAAATTGTCTGCCTTGTCGCCGCGCTTGAGTTGTTGCGCTTGGTGTCGCATGCGCAGGGTGCCGATGAATTCGATCGCATCCACCAAATTGGCGGCGCCGTCCTTGCTGAGTGCGCCAGCGGCAGCAGCGGCCTTGAGCCGTTCCAGCGTGTTGATCTCGTCCAGGCCCGCGGATAACGCATAGACCCGGGCCAGATCCACGATCGGGACGACGCCTCGGTGTTTGATGTCGAAGGTGTGATCGTGATCGCCGCCGTGGATCAGCACGAAGTTGCGGAAAAACCCCAACGGTGGACGATGCTTCAGCGCATTGGCGGCCATGTAGGCGATGAAGATCCGATCCGCTTTGGACAGGTTGAGCACGCGCTCATGCAGTTCGCCGAACAGCCCCTCTGGATCGTGGATCGGGCGTAGGTCGAAGAACACGCTCGAGAGCATCAGCGCCATCGGTTCCGGGCGCTTGATCCAGGTGTTGAAATACTTGGTCCAGATATTCAGCGGTTGGCGCCACTTCGGGTTGCTGGCCATGACCTCGCCGGGGCAGTAGATATAGCCGCAGGCATCGAGTCCGTCGTTGACGAACTTGGCCAGCGCGGCGAAGTAGGCGTCGTCTTCCGGTTTCATGTGATCCGCGATGATCAGCGCATTGTCTTGGTCGGAATGGGACGACTGCTCGCGCCTTGCCTGCGAGCCGCCGGCGATCCAGCAGTAGGGCACCGGCGGGCTCCCGAACTCCGCCTCGGCCAGCTCCAACAAGCGCAGCGTGATGCTGTCGGTGACGGCGCTGACCGCCTGGCCGATCTGATCGGACGTGGCGCCGGATGCGACAAGCTGAATCTGCAGCTCGGAGAGCTTGCCACTGATGGCCACCAGCGTATCGACACTGTTCGCCTTGCGGATATCGCCGACCAGGTAGACGGCGTTGGCGCTCTGCACCCTGACCAGATCCGACGTCGACAGCACGCCGAGCACCTTGCCTTCGTCCATCACCGGCAGGTGGTGGACATTGAGTCGTGACATGGTGACCAGCGCCTCGAAGCCGAGCGTATCCGCGTTTACCGTCTGCAATCGCTCCGTCATGATCTCTTTGACGGGGCGCGTGGCCGGAATGTCCGCGGCCAGACAGCGATTGCGCAAATCGCGGTCGGTCACGATGCCGGCGAGACGTCCGGCATCGGTGATGACCAATGACGAGCAGCGTGCCTCGCTCATGATGCGCGCCGCGTCGGCGATGCTCGCGTCTGGGGTTGCGCTGACCAGCGCGCGGCTAAGCAGTTGACGCACCTGCACCGTCATCAGCGCCGTACTGCCCTCGCTCTGGTGCTTAATATTTTCGAGCGCCTTGCGAAGACGTCGTGAGACCGACTGGTCGAAGTGCTCGGCAAACTCTGGGTGCTTTTGCCGCAACTGTTCCAGGTCGCTGCATGGCAACAGGTACGCAAGCGTATCCTCCGATGTCTGGCCTGGCAGCGGCATCGGCGGATTGGTCGGGTGGCAGGGTGAGGGGCATAGGTCGCCCTCGGCAAGCTTGCTGACTAGGTTGCCGTCCGCATCGCGCATCTCGACCGCGCCGCGTCGCATAATGTAGAGAGCGGGTTGCGTGTCGTCCTCGGGAGGAAACGCCGAGCCCCGGCGCAGATAACGGACCTGCAGTCGTTTGGGCAGCGCTTCCAGTGTCTCGTCTGGCAGTCGATCGAACGGTGCATGGCCGGCCAGGAAGTCGCGTATCTCGATCAGTTCGACGTCCATCCAATTCTCACTTTGTGGTCGGGGTCTTTTTGTGTCGCTAACGATACCCGAAACGCGGCGGGCTGACAGCCGTGGTTCAGTTGTCGGCACGCCTAAAAACGGGTTCCGCGAAGCAGATGGGAACAAAAAAAGCCCCGCAAACGCGGGGCTTTCAAGGTCTACAAGGCTGTTACTGAATCAATGGCCAGTGGCTTCACCGGAGCCGCGTGGTACGCGGACGTCCTCCACCAGATGCTGGATATGCTCCGGCGGTGGCGCGGTGACCTTGGCGACGGCGAAGGCGACGGTGAAGTTCACCAGCGCACCGACGGCACCGAAGGCATTTGGCGAAATGCCGAAGAACCAGTCGGGGCCCATGCCCATCTCGGGCGCCAGGAACTCCGTGCCGGGGATGAAGAAGATGCCCTTGTGTTGGAACACGTAGAGCAGGGTCACCGTGATGCCGGACAACATGCCGGCGATGGCGCCCGAGTTGTTCATCTTCTTGTTGAAGATGCCCATCATCAACACCGGGAAGATCGACGAGGCCGCCAGACCAAAGGCGATGGCCACGGTGCCGGCCGCGAACCCTGGTGGATTGAGCCCGAGGTAGCCGGCCACCAAGATCGCGCCGATCATGGACACGCGTCCAGCGTTCAGTTCGGCCTTCTCCGAGATCCCCTTCATGAAGACGCCTTTCAGCAAGTCATGGGAGATCGACGACGAAATGGCTAGCAGCAGGCCGGCGGCGGTGGACAGCGCGGCAGCGAGACCACCAGCGACCACGAGTGCGATGACCCAATTCGGCAGGCCGGCGATCTCCGGGTTGGCGAGCACCATGATGTCGCGGTCAACCTTGACCATCTCGTTGCCTTTCCAGCCGAAGGACTCGGCCTTGGCGGCGAATTCCGGATTCTTGTCGTCGTAGTACTGGATACGGCCGTCGTCGTTCTTGTCCTCGAACTGGAGCAGACCGGTGGTCTCCCACTTCTTGAACCACTCCGGACGATCGGCATAGAGCAGGTTGCCGTCCTCGGCACCGACCGGACCGGTCTGTATGGTGTCCATCAGGTTCAGTCGCGCCATGGCGCCAACGGCGGGGGCGGTGGTGTAGAGCAGTGCGATGAATACCAGCGCCCAGCCGGCCGAGAAGCGTGCGTCTCGGACCGTAGGTACGGTGAAGAACCGGATGATGACATGGGGTAGACCGGCGGTACCAATCATCAGGGTCAGGGTGTAGACGAACATGTTCAGTGAACTGCCCATGACCTGGGTGGTGTACTCCTTGAAGCCGAGATCCGTCACCACCGAGTCAAGCTTGGCCAGCAGCGTCATACCGCCGTCGCTCGGTGCATAACTACCGCCGAGTCCGATCTGAGGCACAGGATTGCCTGTCAGCGCCAGGGAGATGAAGATAGCCGGGATGGTGTAGGCCAGGATCAGCACCACATACTGCGCGATCTGTGTGTAGGTGATGCCCTTCATGCCGCCGAGCACCGCGTAGACCGCGACGATACCCATGCCGATGTAGAGGCCCATGTCGTAGGAGACTTCGAGGAAGCGGGAGAACGCGACGCCGATTCCCTTCATCTGGCCGATGACGTAGGTGATGGAGGCCAGGATCAGGCAGATGACCGCAACGATGCGCGCCGTTTGCGAGTAGTACCGGTCGCCGATGAACTCCGGCACCGTGAACTTGCCGAACTTGCGCAGGTATGGGGCGAGCAGCAGCGCCAGCAGCACGTAACCGCCGGTCCAGCCCATCAGGAACACCGAGGCACCGTAACCTTCGAAGGCGATCAGACCCGCCATGGAGATGAACGACGCGGCTGACATCCAGTCCGCACCGGTGGCCATGCCGTTCAAAACGGGATTGACGCCCTTGCCGGCGACGTAGAACTCGCCGGTGGTGCCGGCACGCGCGTAGATCGCGATGCCAATGTAGAGCGCGAAGGTCGCGCCGACGACCGAATAGGTCCAAAGATCGAGATTAGTCATAGTCTTGAGCCCTTATTCCTCGTCCACTTCGTACTTCTTGTCGAGGATGTTCATGCCGAACGCGTAGGTAAAGATCAGCACCAGGAAGACGTAAATGGAACCCTGCTGGGCGAACCAGAAGCCGAGCGGATACCCGCCGATATGGATTGTGTTGAGCGGCTCGACCAAGATGATGCCGAGTCCGTAGGACACAGCAAACCAAATGATCAAGAGAACGGTCAGAAGTCTTAAATTCGACTTCCAATAAGCTGAACGGTTTTCGGGTGTCACCGGTTTTGTCCCTCCCTCTGAGACAGTTGATGGGGATGTCGGGTTGGCAGGGTGGTCAGAATTATCATGGCGGCACGCCGCGGGCGCGCAGGGAAATTTCTGATAAACCCCCTCAGCATTTCTTCTTCGACGCCCAAGCAGTCGCGTGCAGCTTGCTACTGGACGGTGGCGCATTGTGTTGTGCGCGGTAACTTGCTGTCAACGTTGGTGCCGCGGCTGTAGCGCCGGTGTAGGGCAATCTTTTGTATCAGACCGTCGAAAAGGCCGCGGCGATCCGGGCTGTCTCAGCTGGACGTCGAAGACCGCCCAACGGGCGTTTCGCGGAGCCGAATCTGGCGGTGGGGGTGGCTGAACGCGCTCGATAGTGGGGTCTATCGTCTGTCCGACAGTTGCGAACAGTGCGCGTTTTGACTAACTTGGCTGATTCGACAGCGGGCCGCGGTGATGAGACTTCGGCCCGCGCCACTTCTGGCGAGCACAACGATGAAGTATCTCAGTACGCGAGGCGGGGTTGAGCCCGTTGGCTTTGCCGAGGCCGTTATGATGGGCCTCGGCACCGACGGTGGTTTGCTGGTGCCCGAACGCCTACCGTCGCTGGCGCCTGAGACGCTGCGGCAATGGTCGCAATTGCGCTTCCAGGATCTCGCGGTCGAGGTGATCGCGCCGTTCGTCGGCGACGAGGTGCCACGTGTCGACCTGGTGGACCTAGTCGAGCGCTCCTATGCCTCTTTTTCCCATCCGGACGTGACGCCGCTGCGTGAGGCCGGTGGCCGCCGGTATCTGGAACTGTTCCACGGCCCCACGGCGGCGTTCAAAGACGTGGCGCTGCAACTGCTCGGTAACGTCTTCGAGTATCTGCTGCGGCGCGACGGCGGCGAGCTGAACATCCTCGGTGCCACGTCCGGAGATACCGGCTCGGCGGCCATCTTCGGCGTGCGCGGCAAAGCGCGCATCAACATTTTCATCCTGCACCCCAAGGGCCGCGTGTCGCCCGTGCAAGAGCGTCAGATGACGACGGTGTTGGACGCCAATGTGCACAACCTGGCCGTTCGCGGCACCTTCGACGACGCCCAGCGCATCGTTAAGACTCTATTCAACGATCTGGACTTCAAGGCGGGCTACCAGCTCGGTGCCGTCAATTCCATCAACTGGCTGCGCATCCTGGCCCAGACGGTGTACTACTTCTACGCCTGGGGCCGGTTGAGCGGTGGCGATCCCGGCCGCAAGGTTAGTTTTGCAGTGCCTACCGGCAACTTTGGCGACGTCTTCGCGGGCTTCCTCGCCCGCCGCATGGGGCTGCCGATCGAGCGACTGATCATCGCGACCAACCGCAATGACATCCTGACCCGTTTTGTCGCGACCGGCCTCTACGCCAAGAGCGATGTCTACCATACCCTGAGCCCGGCCATGGATATCCAGATCGCGTCGAATTTCGAACGCTATCTCTACTATCTGCTCGACGAGGACGCGGGCGCGGTGCGCACATTGCTGGCGGAGATGGACCAGAGCGGATGCATGCAGGTGGACGGCGAGCGACTGCAGCGCGTGCAGACGGATTTCAGCGCACGCGCCGTCAGCGACCCGGAGACCCTGACGCAGATTCGCGAAACCTACGACGCGAGCGACTACATCCTCTGTCCGCACACCGCGGTTGGCGCGCGCGCGGCGGTTGATCAGCCCGATGCGGTCGTGCTCGCCACGGCCCATCCCGCCAAATTCAACGAGGCCGTGCGAGAGGCCATCGGCATCGAGGCGCCGCCACCGCCATCGTTGCAGGGCCTGATGGACAGACCGAGCCGTTGCATCGAAATCGACGCCGACCCAGCGGCGGTGCGCGCCCAGATTCGCGAGACCTTGGCGCGAGCAACCGGTCATGGGATAGCCCCCGATCCAGCAACGCCGGCCTCATGACGCTAGCCCGATGACACCCCCGGTATGATCCCATCCGCATGAGCAACGACCAGCGCTCGATCCTGATCCTCGATACCACCCTGCGCGACGGCGAGCAGACCCAAGGTGTGTCGTTCTCGCCGGACGAGAAGACCAACATCGCCAAGGCGCTGCTGGAACTGGTGTGCGTCGACCGCATCGAGGTGGCCTCCGCGCGCGTTTCCCGCGGGGAACAGGCGGCGCTTGCCGGGATTGTCGACTGGGCGCGAGGAAAGGGCCTAGACGGGCGCGTGGAGGTGCTCGGTTTCGTCGACGACGGCAAGAGCGTCGACTGGATCAAGAGCGCCGGCGGCAGCGTCATGAACCTGCTTGCCAAGGGCAGCGAAAAGCATTGCACCACGCAGCTGCGCAAGAGCCTCGACGAACACGCCGAGGACGTCTGCCGCAACGTCGACATCGCCCGCGAGCAGGGGCTTCGGGTCAATTTGTACCTTGAGGACTGGTCCAACGGCTATGCCGACAAACGCGACTATGTCTACGGCCTGATGGAGCGTCTCCAGGGCGTCGGCATTGATCACTTCATGCTGCCCGATACGCTCGGCGTGATGACACCGGAGAGGGTCTTTACCGCCATCATGGACATGAGCCGGCGCTTTCCCGACTGCCGGTTCGATTTTCACCCCCATAACGACTACGGCCTCGCCACCGCCAACGTGGTCGCCGCGGCCCAGGCCGGCGCCGCCGCCGTGCACTGCACCGTCAACTGCCTGGGCGAGCGCGCCGGCAATGCCTCGCTGGCCGAGGTGGCCGTGAACCTACGCGACCAGCTCGGGCTGCAGATCGGCATCGACGAGGGTCATCTCGCCAGCGTCAGCGACCTGGTGCAATACTTTTCCGGCAAGCGGGTGGCCGACAACGCACCCATCATCGGCGAGGACGTCTTCACCCAGACCGCCGGCATCCACGCCGACGGCGACAACAAGGGCAGTCTGTACGTGACCCGACTGTCGCCGGAGCGCTTCAGCCGCCGCCGTACCTACGCATTGGGTAAGCTCAGCGGCAAGGCGTCGCTAGCCAAGAACCTGGAGCGGCTCGGCATCACGTTGTCCGACGACAACCAGCGCAAGGTGCTTGCGCGCATCGTCGAGCTGGGCGATTCCAAGAAGAGCATCACGGTGGAGGACCTGCCGTTCATTATCGCCGAGGTGCTGGAAAGCAGCGACTACGACCACGCCGAACTGCTGGCATGCAACGTTTCCAGCAGCCTCGGGTTGGAATCCACCGCCAGCATCAAGATTCGCCTGCACGGCGATCAACTCACCGCCGTCGGCAGCGGCAACGGCGGTTTCGACGCCTTCAACAACGCGCTAGCCCGCATCACCAAGCGCCAAGGCCTGGCGTTGCCGCAACTGGCTGACTACGAGGTACGCATCCCCAAGGGCGGGCGCAGCGACGCGCTGGTGGAGTGCACCATCACATGGTCGCGGGCGCAATTCGGCGAGCGCGGTAGCTTCAAGACCCGCGGCGTGCATGCCAATCAGGTGTTTGCCGCCATCGGCGCCACCATGCGCATGCTCAACCTGGTCGTACATTGGTCGTTGAAGCAGGCCGAGACAGCGCCGACATTGGGGGAACCGACGCAGGCAAAGCACGTGGCCTAACGTCGACCGACGGTCGCATGACGCGCGCCGCCCGCCACCACAACTAGATTCCGCCCCAATGAAACAGAAACCATCCCTGCTGATGCTGTCGTTCTCCTGGTCGCTGATCATCGCGCTATTGATGACCGCCATCAGCTTCCTGCACAACTTTCAGGGCGAACTCAACGACGCCGCGACCGGCCGCGTGCAATGGTCCGACGTCGGTTTTCTGTTCCTTGCCTGGTTCGTCGCTGCCGAAACCATCATGCTCATCGGTGGCGCACTCTACTTCGGCACCCTGCGTTTGTTGCGCCGCCCTGATCGCGGCGGTTAGCGGCGACCTTCTCGCGAGGCTTCGCCTCAGACCGATGGGGCGTGATCATCGGAATCGAAATCGTGGCGCGTGACTCGATACCGATACCGATACCGATACCGATTCGATTTCGATCTTGTTGAGTCTCGCCGGTCTCATACCCCGCCGGGGCTTGACTCGCCCGCAAACATTGACTGCCCTCAAGCAGGCGAGCCGACGCCGCTTGTCAATAATCTGTATTGCTTATTCGAGCAATTTGCGCAATTCTTCGACTCAAGAGTCATCGGAGAAGGACTCACGCGCTGGAATTGGGGACCGAAGGCCACCCTACCCCGCACGAACCGAACTGAAGCCCCGTCCTGCCGTCGGGTAACGACCCGGCGTCGATGGCTCGGCGCAGTCGGATTCCAGGAACCGGATCGGCACCAGTGGACGAGACCGACTCGGCACATCTGGCCAACGGAGGAACCGCGCAACCATGTTGACCTACGATATTCTCATCGTCGGCTCCGGCGGCGCCGGCCTGTACGCGGCGTTGGAGTCGCGGCTGGAGCAAGACTTGCAGGTCGCGGTGCTGACCAAGGTCTACCCGACCCGTTCCCACACCGGCGCGGCCCAGGGCGGCGTGAACGCGGCCCTGGGCAATCGCGACCCGACCGACAGCTGGGAGCAGCACTGGTTCGACACCGTCAAGGGCTCGGACTATCTGGCCGATCAGGATGCCGCCGAGCTGATGTGCCGCGAGGCACCCACCGTGGTCCGCGAAATGGAGCACTGGGGAGCGCCGTTTTATCGCACCGACGCGGGCCTGATCGCGCAACGCCCGTTCGGCGGCGCCTCCAAGCCCCGCGCCTGCTATGCCGCCGACAAGGTCGGCCACATCATGCTGCATACCCTCTACGAGCAGGGTCTGCGGCATGGCGTCGACTACTTCAACGAGTGGTTCGCGCTGAACCTGATCCACGACGGCCAGCGCTGCCTGGGCGTCAATGCCTTCAGCATCCGCACCGGGCGCATTTACACCATCCAGGCGAAGGCGGTGATTCTGGCCACCGGCGGCCACGGACGGCTGTACTGGACCCGCACCTCCAACGCCTACGGCAACACCGGCGACGGCTCCGCGATCGCCTACCGTGCCGGCTTGCCGCTGAAGGACATGGAGTTCATCCAGTTCCACCCCACCGGCCTGCGCCGCAGCGGCATCCTGGTCACCGAAGGCGCCCGCGGCGAGGGCGGCTATCTGCGCAACGTCGAGGGCGAGCGCTTCATGACGCGCTACGCCCCGGACAAGATGGAGCTTGGACCGCGCGACCTGGTCTCCCGCGCCATCGAGACCGAGGTGCGCGAGGGCCGCGGCGGCCCGGACGACGAGATTTTCCTGGACCTGACCCATCTGGGCGCGGAGCGCATCCGCGAGCGCTTGCCGCAGATCCGTCAACTCTGCATCGACTTCGAGGGCGTGGACCCGACCGAGGAGCCGATCCCGATCAAGCCCACCGCGCACTATTCCATGGGCGGCGTGCATTCCGACATCAACGGTCTGACGCCGATCGAAGGCGTCTATGCCGCCGGGGAGACCGGCTGCGTCTCAGTGCACGGCGCCAACCGCCTGGGCGGCAACTCGTTGCTGGATATTCTGGTGTTCGGGCGCCGTGCCGGTCGCCACGCGATGGAGTATGCGCGCCGCACCGGTTTCGGCGAGCCGCCCCGTTCGGCCCTGACCGAGGCCGAGACCTGCATCAAAGAGCTGATGGACGGCGACGGCAAGGAGAGCGTTGCGCAGATCCGCCGCGATCTCGGTCGGCTGATGTCGGAAAAGGCCGGCATCTATCGCGACGGGCCCGGCCTAGAGCAGGCGGTGGAGGGGCTGGAGAAGTTGCAGCATCGTTATCGGAAACTGGTCGTCAAGGACCGCAACGGCATCTTCAACACCGAGATGGTCGCCGCGCTGGAGCTGCGCAACCTACTCACCCTGGCCGAATTGGTCGCGGTCGGCGCCTTGCAGCGTACCGAGTCGCGCGGCGCCCACTCGCGTGAGGACTTTCCGGCGCGAGACGATCAGGCCTGGTTGAAGCACTCCGTCGTCAGCCCCGGTGCCGACGGCCGCCCATGCATGCGCTTCGAGCCGGTCGTCATCACCGAGTTCGAGCCCGAGGCGAGGACCTATTGAGCCACCCTCGTCCGCATTGAATCAGGCCATAAGAGGCGGGCACGTTCGACGTGCAAACCAGCCCACGATGCCGTTACCCCCGGAGGACATGACATGGTGAATGCGAAGATCACGCCCGTCAGGGAGACCATGCTGGCCAATATCCGCGTCCAGCGGTTCACCCCGGGCAGGGACCGCTCGCCCTATTTCGACAACTTCAAGCTCGAGGTCGACACCGGCATGACGGTGCTCGCCGCGCTGCGCCGCATCAAGGACGATCAGGACAGCAGCCTGACCTTTCGCGCCTTTTGCCGCTCGGCCATCTGCGGCTCCTGCACGGTGCGGGTCAACGGCCGCTCGGTGCTGGCCTGCTCCACGCAACTGTTGCCGATCCTGAAGGACTTCCGCAAGGGCTCGGTGACCATCACGCCGATGGCGAACCTGCCGGTGCTGCGCGATCTGGTGGTGGACATCGACCCCATCATCGACAAGCTCGCCAAGATGCACCCGTACCTGATCGAGGACCCGGGACGGGTCCCCGAGGCGCTGGAGCGCGAGTCGCTGATGAGCCAGGACGAGCTGAACCAGTTCGACTACATGACCGACTGCATCCTCTGCGGCGCCTGCTATTCCGCCTGCTCCTCGGTCAAGGCCGACGACAACTATGCCGGCCCGCTGGCCATCGCCAAGGCCTACCGGTTCTCGGTGGACGCCCGCGACGACTTTCGCGGCACCCGCGACCAGGCGGCCGTGGACCAGGGCCTCTGGTCCTGCGTGCAGTGCCGCAAGTGCATCCGCGTCTGCCCCAAGGACACGCGCCCCGCCGACAGCGTGCGCCGTGCCCGCAAGCTGACCATCGACGACGGCATACAGGACACCCCCGGCTCACGTCGAGCCAAGGCCTACGTGGCCGATATCGAACGTTTTGGTCAGGTCAACAAGCCGATGCTGCCGGTAGTGGTATTCGGCACCCGCGGCTGGGACGCCATCGAGGCGGCCGAGGCGGGACTGGAGAAGCACGGCCTCGAGCCGACCCGACGCGTCTGCACCCTGGACGGCCAGGACGGCGCCGCCAAGGTGCTTGCAAAGGTCCGTGAGATCGAAGGGCAGGAGGGCAAATAATGAACACGTCGAATCCCATCGTCGATGCACGCAATCTGATCGGTGATCTGTCCGGTGACAACGTGCCAACCGGCCCTATCGCCCACCCATCCGACGACGGTCGACTGCATTACGCCTTCTATTCCGGCTGTTGCTTCCAAGGCGCCGATGCCCGATTTTTCGACATCCTGCGCCAGGTCTTCGACAAGGTGGACGTCGATCTGCACCTGATCCCGGATGCGGTATGCTGCGGCGCTGGCGTCATCGAAGAACGCTCCGAACTCGCGTCGTTGGCCATCAACGCCCGCAACATGGCCGCCGCCGAGCGCATGGGGCTGCCGTTCTTCACGCCCTGCTCCACCTGCTTCAACGTCATCTCCAACGTGCAGAAGCGGCTGCACGAGGACGCCCGGCTGCTGGACCAGGTCAACGAGGTGCTGGCGGTGGACAACGTCGAGTACAAGGGCGAGGCCAAGCTCACCCACACCCTCTACATCCTGGCCCAGGACGTCGGCCTGCAAGAGCTCGCCGACCGCGTCACCCATCCGTTGCACGGGCTGCGGGTCGGCTCGTTCTACGGATGCCACACCCGCAATCCCGCCGACATCCAGGGCTATGAGTCGTCGGACAACCCCACCTCGCTGGAAGACGTGCTGCGGGTCCTGGGTGCCGAGGTCGTCGACTACGAGACCCGCAACAACTGCTGCGGCTATCACGTCACCTGGCCCAACCCGGACCTGTCCAAGACCATGACCGGCGACATCCTGCAGGGTGCCCAAAAGCAGGACGTCGACCTGATGGTCACCTCCTGCCCGCTCTGTTTCAAGAACCTCGACGGCGTCCAGCCCAAGGCCCTGGCAGCAACCGGCAAGGACTTCCAACTCCCGGTGCTCTACCTACCCGAGCTGGTGGGACTGGCCTGCGGCATGAGTCCGGACGAGATGAAGCTCGATTTTCATGCCGTGCCCGTCAACGTCCGGCTCTGAGGGAATCTTCAGAAACAACATGAACATCGCCGCGGACGAAAAAAACTACGAAAAGCGCGAAATACGCGAAAGTAAGAAGTAGCTAGTCTGTGTTCCGAGAATTTTCGCGCTTTCCGCGTGTTTCGTAGTTGAGAGAAGATGTACCGATTGTTGTTGAATCGTTACTGAGGGCCGAGTTTTCTCCGTGCGAGCCATTTCTCTAGGCACCCGCCGCAGGGAAGCGGCAACCAAAAACCGCGATCGCGCAAATCGCCGGCTTACTGCGGCATCCACTCGGTCGTTGTCTGGTCCTCCATGTCGTAGACCAAGACCCGGCCGTTGTTCGTATCGGCGATCAGCACCCGATTGCCGGCGACCGCCAGGCCGCCCGGTTCGTTCAATCGGAGATTCGACGTGACGGCTCCGCCGCCCGGCTTGCCGTCGCCGAGGAGCGTGATGACCTGTTTGCGCTCCAGATCGAGCAGTTTCAGCTTGTCGTTGTAGGTATCGGCGACCAGGACCCGCCCATCGGCCGTGGCGGCAACGCCTTGGGCGTGTTGCAGCTGCGCATCGGCGAGATCGCCGTCGCGGTCGCCGAAGTCGAATAGCCCTTGGCCGACCAGGGTGCGCACCTTGCCCTTGGCGAGATCGATCGCGCGGATGGCGGATGCCTCCGCGTCGGCGACGTAGAGCTTGCCGTCCTTTAGGGCCAGGCCGCTCGGTTGGCTGAAGGTGGCGCCCTTGAGGCCACCGTCCGCGATGCCCTCACGCCCCGAGCCGGCGAAGGACGCAATTTTGCCCTGCGCCAGATCCATGCGCCAGATCTGGTGCTCGCCGGCCATGGCGATGTAGAGGGAGTCGCCATCCAGGACGAGGTCCCAGGGCGAGCGCAGGTCGATCGCGAGCGGGTCGCTTTCATTGCTCTCCAGCAGGCCCTTGGTGCCGGTGCCGGCGATGGTCGTCACCGTGCCGGCGGTCAGGTCCAGCCGGCGAATGGCATGATTGCCGGTATCGGCCAGGTAGAGACTGCCGTCCGGGGCAAACACGAGGCCACGGGGGGCGCGGAAGCGGGCCTCGGCCAGTGCGCCGTCGCGAAATCCCGCCTCATCGTTGCCGATCTTGAACAGCAGCTTGCCTTCGAGATCGGTCACCAGGACGCGATTGAGCAGACTGTCGCTGACCGCGATCCGATCCTGACCCACGGCGATCTTCTCGGGCGCGGCAAACCAGCCGTTGCCGACGACAATGTCCCCGAGCGTCAGTGCAATCGGCGTCTCGTCGATGGCGTCCGGGTACATCGCCAACAGCTTGTCGATGGCGCGGGCCAGGCGTTCCTCGTTGCCCTCTCCCGCCACATCGCCCACGTAGCCGCCGAGGGGATCGATCACCGCCAAGGTCGGCCAGGCCCGCACGCCGTAGGCGCGCATCATCTGGTGACCGGGGTCGTTGACGACAGGTTCGGCGCGCTGGTAGCGAACCAGCACATCCTTAACGCGCTCGATATCCGCCTCGTTCTCGAACTTCGGGGAGTGCACCCCGATCACCGCCAATTTATTGCCGAAGCGCTTGCGCAGCCCCTCCAACTCGGCCATGACGTGGATGCAGTTGATGCAGCCGTAGGTCCAAAAGTCCAGGATCACCACCTTGCCGCGCAGGTCCTGCATGCTGAGCGGGCGCTCGACATTGAGCCATGTCAGGCCGGCGGGAAAGTCCGGGGCAGGCGGGAATTGCTCCCCCTGTGTCTGCCCCTGGTTCCGCCCCCTGATCGGCACAAGACGCGGACGACAAGGCGAAAACGGTGCAAAGGACGACGAGAATTCGATGCATAGGAGTCACAGTGGGGCGCGTTGGACGGTTGCAGGAGTAAGGACGGACAGTTGTGCCTTGATGTGACTGACCGGGTAGCCTTGCGTCGGCGACAGTTGACATGATCCGGGCCGAAGTCGCAACGGGCGCAGCCGTTCTGACGGAGCTGAAGCTCCGTACTCCTGGGATCAATCGCCGGAATTTGAAATTGCTATCCGCTGACGCGTCCCGGCAAAGCCAAGCGGTTGTTTCGCGATGAGCCCAACCGCGGCCGATCGACACGTCCCCCGATTCAGCACAGGGCTGCCCGCAACTGGGCCGAATGACCTATACTCGGACTGAATATAAACCCACTCAGGTGAATCCCAATGCGACCAACCGAGCAGGTCAAGTCCGTCAGCTATTTGAAGGCGCATGCGGCGGAGGTGATCCGGCATGTGCAGGAGGTTCGCGAGCCGGTGATCGTGACGCAGAACGGCGAGGCCAAGGCCGTGTTGCAAGACATCGCAAGCTATGAGGACGACCGCGAGACACTGGCGCTGCTGAAGATCCTTGCCCTCGGCAACGATCAGATCGCGCGGGGCGAAACGCGCCCGGCGAAGGCGGTCTTTGCCGACTTGCGCGCGCGGTTGAGCGAGCGCAACAAAGAGGGTTAGGAGCCAGTCTGAGTCAATCTGAGCGGCAGCGCATGTCTTACCAGGTCGAGCTGACCGCGGCGGCGGAACGGGATTTGCAACGGATCGTTGACTATATCGCCGAGCATGGCCTGCCGGAACGCGCGCGACACGTGCTCGACGCCATTGAGGTACGCATCAACGCTCTGGAGACGACGCCGAACCGCGGGACTCATCCCCGCGAGCTGACAGCGCTCGGCATCCGTGACTTCCGCGAGGTCTTCTTCAAGCCGTACCGGATCGTCTACCGTGTTTTCGATGACGACGATGTTGTTCGTGTCTTCTTGATCGCCGACGGCCGCAGAAGCCTGCAGGGGGTGCTGGAGCGGCGACTGCTCGAGGCTTAAGCCGAGAGAATGTGCGAGGATTCGCTCCGAGGCGCCGCTTCGCGGCGTCGGATGCACAGGCGGCGGTATTTCCTTCGCAGTCTCGAAGCGACGGATACGCCTGGCCCTAGACCTCGGCCCAAAACCGCTCCAAGGCGTCGCGGGTCGCCGTCGGGTGCTCCCAATGCGGCAGCCCCTGATGCGGTGCCAGGGTCTCGTAACGCCAGTTCGGCCAGGCGGCGGCGCAGGCCGGCAGCTGCTCGAAGGTGACGTAGGGGTCGCGATCGGCGATGGCGAGCACCGGCAGCGTCGTCAGGCGGGCGAACAACTGATCGCGGGCGTCGGCGGTGAACAAGCGCGTCGACAGGAAGGTGAGCGGTGCGTGCCGAGCACCGGGCTGATGCGCCGTGGCATAGGCGTAGTCGATGAGATCGTCCGGCGCCGCGTCGGTGAAGGACTGGTTCAGGAAATAGCGGATGCTGGCCCTGGACGCCACCAGGTCGAACAGTCCCTGCCCCCAGAGCGGGAAGGTGATCGCGCCGTGGGCAAGACGGCCGATCCGTGGCGAGGGCATTGAACGATGCATGAAACCCGTCGGCGAGATCAGCGTCAGGGAGGCAAACAGGCCGGGGTTGGCGAGGGCTGCGCGCGCCGCGAACTCGCCGCTCAGGGACAACGCCACCACGTCGGCGGGCTCGCCGATGACGCGCTCCAGCAGCGCGCTGATGGTGTCTGCGTACAGCTGCGGGCTGTAGTGTCGATCGCCGCGCTCGGAATGCCCGAAGCCGGGTAGGTCCGGGCTGTAGATGGACCGCTGCCCTTTGAACTGGCCAAAGATCGGCCGGACCTCGTAGCTGCTCGGCGCCGCGTTGATGCTGTGGATCAGCAGCAGTGGGCGCGCTTGCGGCGCTTGCTCCGGCACGCTCGCGTAGTAGGCGATGCGCCCGAGCGCCTGATCGCGCAGTTCGTGGCGCGGCGCATCCAGGGCTTCCGGCAGGACCGCGGCCTTCGCAGCCCCCTTGGCCGGTTTCGACGTCAGCTGAGTTTGAACGGTTTGCATGTTCGACTCCGTTAAGCTCTGGTCATCCGCGGCCAGAGGGGATCAGGGAAGTGCCGCGCCCGGCGCGGTTGCAACTTGGATTTCATGCGTGGATTATGCGCCTATCCGGCGCCTGGCGACGCGCAACCTGTCGTCTGGTCGGCGGCCTCACAGGTGCGCCGCTGGCGTGAGATTTGATCCCAAACGAGCGAATTGGCAACCCCAGTCAGCCGAGGAACCCCGCCGTGAATCCCGAAAAGGTCGTCTTTGGTTTTTTCATCCTGTTGGCCTTGACGCTGAACTTTGGTTTCGTGTTCGGCGACATCGATGACCCGGCGCATCATCATGTCTGGGAGTTCTTTGCGGTGTTCCTGGTCAACGCCGTTGCCACGGTGCTGAAGCTCGGCGACCGCACCCAGATGGGCGCGGTGTTGCTTGCCACCAGTCTGGTGGCCATGCTGCAGCTGATTGCCGGGGCGTTGGTCTGGACCATTGCGGTACATGGAACCCAGGTTGGCATGGTTCCCGGCGTCATGGCGAGCGTCGTCTCGCTTGCCGCTGGTGCGGTGGTGGCCAACGTGGTCTCGGTGGTGCTGCTGATCATCGAAACCGTGATGCTGCGGCGCTGACGGCCGCCGCCCCCACGCGCCACCCATTGCAGGCCAGAAATCCCGCATGGACAGTATCTTTTTCCTGGTGTTCCGGCGCATGCGCGCGCCGCTGCTGGTGCTGGTGGTGACTTACGCGGTCGCGATACTGGGCATGGTGTCGATTCCTGGCACCGATGCCGACGGCAATCCCTGGCGCATGGATATCTTCCATGCCTTCTACTTCGTCAGTTATATGTCGACCACCATCGGCTTTGGCGAGATTCCGTTCGAGTTCAGCGACGCTCAGCGCATCTGGGTCACGGTCTGCGTCTATGCGACGGTCATTGTCTGGCTTTACTCGATCGGCTCGCTGATCGCGCTGCTGCAGGACAAGACCTTGCAGCGGGCGATCGAGGAGGGGCGTTTTGCCGGCCGCGTCGCCGCCATTCGGGAGCCGTTTTATCTGGTCTGCGGCTACGGCCAGACCGGTAGCGGGCTGGTGCGGGCGCTGACTGACCGCGGTCAGCGGGCGGTGGTGTTGGATAACAACCCGGAGCGCGTCAACCTGCTCAAGCTGGAAAATCTGCGTGAGTTCGTGCCGACGCTGCGAGCCGACGTCGCGCGCCCGGACAACTTGCTGCTGGCGGGTCTGCGCAACCCCAAGTGCGCTGGCGTGCTGGCGCTGACCTCGTCCAACGAGGTGAATCTCAAGGTCTCGCTGGCGGCGAAATTGATGCAGCCGGACGCCACGGTGATCTGCCGTGCGGACTCCCACGACGTCGAGGCCAACATGGCCTCCTTCGGAACGGACCACATTTACGACCCTTTTGACATCTTCGCGCTCTATCTTGCAACCGCGCTGCAGGCACCCTGCCTGACCTTGCTCTACGACTGGCTCGGCGGCATGCACGGCAGCGCACTGACCGAACCCATCTATCCGCCCACACAGGGGCTCTGGATCATCTGTGGCTTTGGTCGCTTCGGCAAGGCACTGTACGAGCACTTGGTGGATCAGGGCCTTGAGTTGCTGGTGATCGAGGCGCGTCCTGAGCGCACCGGTAAGCCCCCAAGTCCTTGGATCAAGGGGCGCGGCACTGAGGCGGAAACCCTCGAACAGGCCGATATCCATCGCGCCGTCGGCCTCGTTGCCGGTACCGACAACGATGTCAATAACTTGTCGATCATCATGACCGCGCTGCACTTGAATCCGCGCCTATTCACGGTGTTGCGAGAGAATCACCTGATGAACAGGGAGCTGTTCGATGCGGTGGGGGCGGACATTCGGATGCATCCGAGCTCCATCGTCGCCAACCGTATCCGCGTGCTACTCAGCACACCGCTGCTAACGGAGTTCAGCAACTACGCGCGCTATGAAGACGACGGTTGGGCCTGTCAGTTGGTTAGCCGCATCGCCGCGCTGGTCCACGACCGGGTTCCGGAGGTCTGGGAGGTGCGGATCGACGCGGAAGACGCCTATGCGCTGGTGCAATCGCGGCGACAGGGCGCGGCACCGACGCTCGGTGATCTGTTGCGCGATGCGCGCGACCGCGGGCGTCAGTTGCCGGCCATTGCGCTGATGCGTCGGCGCGAGAACGGGCGCACGCTGCTGCCGTCGCCGGAGGAGCGCCTGCGCGATGGTGATCGCCTGTTGTTCTGCGGTCCGTCGGGCGCGCACTCCAGCATGCTCTGGACGCTGCAAAATGTGCATGCGCTGAACTATGTGCTGTACGGAAGCAGCCCCCCGCGTGGCCTGGTCTGGTGCTGGCTGATGCGACTATTGGACGCGCATCGGCGCCGTGCCGGCAAGGGCCAGCGCCACAGTGCCGGATGCGACAAGGTTTGAAACAGCGCCAACGCTGCCCTATGGTCGGGCTGCTGCGACGAAGGTATAACGGAGTGCGCGCATTCCTGCGCGTCCCCCAGGGCCCGAAGAGGTGACCGAATGACTGCTTTGCTGAACCGTCTCGGGGAAGATCACCGCCGCTTGGCGCAGGTGATGCGGCTGTTGGAAGGGCTGCTCGACCGCTTCCATGCCGGTGAAGAACCGGACTACGAGTTGATGGCGGAGTTGATGGAATACATGACGGATTATGCGGATCAGGTGCATCATCCGAGCGAGGATCTGATTTTCGAGCGGCTGCTGGAGGCGCCCGATCAGGGTCACGATGTCCTACGCCGCCTGATGCACCAGCACGAGGCCTTGGCGCAGCTGAATCGGCGCTTTCGCGAGTCATTGGAGGGGATCGTGCATGAGGCGGTATTGAGCCGAGAAGAGGTCGAACAGCAAGGCCGTGAATTACTCTCCACCCTGCGCGAGCACATGCGGCTGGAGGACAGCGAGGCCTTCCCCATCGCGGCCGACACCTTGAGCAGCGAGGACTGGGCGGACATCGAGGCACGCGCTCCGAAAGCGCAGGACCCGGTCTTCGGCCACGCCGACCCGGAGCGGTTCCGTGCCCTCTACACTCAGCTCAAGGACGAACTGGAGGGATAAGTGTCGGCGCCGGCTCGAAGTCGACCGGCAAGGATCTGCCGCGCTTTAGCAGTCCGCATCTGGTCGATCCGTTACCGAGCCTGGTCACGGTGGTTGCCAACGCGGGCCGGCGTTGAGCTTCGACGGGCATCATTCGCGGTTGCAGGTGGCGGCACAACCGCCTGATCCAGCCGTCCATCGTTGTCGAAATTGGTCGGATACAACAATTCGTCGACCAGTCGACGACTATTTCCGCTGATTGTCCCCATATTCATCGACGCCCCGCAATGCTGGACCACGACCTGTGCGCGGAATTCGGGCATGGCGCGAACAGGCATGCGCTCGTGCTGTCACAGCTGTGGCATCCGTATCCGCGCTTGCCCGAGGCCGAATTCGTGCGCCGCGCGCGAGCCAAGGCGCCACCGCGGCGGATATGAGGGCACGGTTAGGCCTAACAGACTCGCGCCACTGTCGTCGGGCGCGACTGATGAAAATTGACGGATTGATTGCTTGAACAACGCGTTCGCATCAGCCACAGTCAGCAATTCAACACAGAATTCAGGGGAAACCCGAAGCGTGCTAACAATGAAATACAAGAGTGTGCCCGGCTTCGAGCATGGAACGCCAGAGTCGCTCGGCGTCTTGTTGCTCAACCTTGGAACACCCGATGCGCCGACGCCGACCGCCGTGCGTCGGTATCTGGCCGAGTTCCTGCAAGATCCACGTGTGGTCGAGATTTCACGGCCGCTCTGGTGGCTGATCCTGCACGGCGTGATCTTGCGCGTGCGGCCGAGCCGTTCGGCGCGCGCCTACCAGGCGGTCTGGACCGAGCGCGGCTCGCCGCTGCTCGACGTTGCCCGGCGCCAGGCCGCCGGCCTGCAGGAACGCATGGCGCAACGTTTCGGCAAGAGCGCGCGTGTGGAACTGGGCATGCGCTACGGCAATCCGTCGGTGGCCGAGTCTCTGGGTAGGATGAAAGAGGCCAATGTGCGCCGGTTGCTCGTGCTACCGCTGTATCCGCAATACTCGGGCACCACCACCGCGTCGGTATTCGATGCAGTGACCGACGAGCTCAGTACCTGGCGCTGGCTTCCGGAACTGCGCTTCATCAATCACTATCACGACAATCTCGACTACATCAACGCCATCACCGGCAGTATTCGCCGGGCCTGGGCGGAACGCGGCGAGCCGGAACGGCTGCTGTTTTCGTTCCACGGCATCCCCAAGCGCTATTTTATGGCCGGTGACCCCTACCACTGCCACTGCCACAAGACCGCACGTATGGTCGTCGATCAGCTCGGTCTGCCAGAGGACCGCTGGATGGTGTCGTTCCAGTCCCGGGTCGGGCGCGATGAATGGCTGCAGCCCTACACCGACGAGACGCTCAAGCTCTGGGGCAGCGACGGCGTCAAGAGCGTGGACGTGATCTCCCCCGGCTTTTCCGCCGACTGTCTGGAGACCTTGGAGGAGATCGATGTCGAGAATCGCGGCTACTTCCTCGAGGCCGGCGGCGAGAACTATCACTTTATCCCATGCCTGAACGACGACCCGGCCCACATCGACATGATGATGGGACTGGTCGAGCAGCACACCGCGGGTTGGCCGGAGATGACCGGCGTGCCGGATAACTGGTAGCGCGACCATCGCCGCCATCCGGCGGCGGTCGGTTTTTGCAAACGAGCGCGGCGACCGCATCTCCGCCCCATCCCGAAACAACTCTGCTGCGGTCAGGCGCTTCAGCCCATGGACAAGAACCCCCTCCCCACCGAGATCAGCCTCCACCAGAAGTCGCGCGTGCTGGAGATCGCCTATGACGACGGCGCGCGGTTCCTGCTGCCCTGCGAGTATCTGCGGGTCTATTCGCCGTCCGCCGAGGTGCGCGGCCATAGCCCGGAACAGGCCAAGCTGCAGATCGGCAAGGAGCACGTGAACATCAGCGACCTACAGCAGATCGGCAGCTATGCGGTCAAGATCGTCTTCGACGATGGCCACAAGTCCGGTCTGTACGACTGGCAATACCTGTACAAGCTCGGGCGCGCCTGGCAACCGCTTTGGCTTGATTACCTCGATCGGCTCAAGGCCGCCGGGCGGAAGCGCAACGGGGTTGATCCCTTCGAGGAACTGCGCGAACGCGGCGAGGAGCCCTCGCGGCTGCCAGCCGTCGCCTGACCGACAACGCGGTCCGGGCCGACGACGCATGCAGCGGCCCCAAGTCCGTGCGAGTAGGCCGGTCTATGTCAGGGCCGGCTCAATAACGGCTCAACCTGGGAGCGGCAAATTTTCCAGTTGTAGGTGCCACTTCAGTCGCACAGTTAATGCCTGCCGAGCGACTGAAGTCGCACCTACAGCGCACCCAAAGGGCACCTGCAGAGCAGACGCAGCCTATTGATCTGCATCGACTATCAACGCTAACTACCGGGTCTGCATTCAGCTCTTGGCCTTGCGACGCCCAGCGACCCGTAGCCGCAATGCATTGAGACGGATGAAGCCGGTGGCGTCGCCCTGGTCGTAGGCGCCCGCGTCCTCTTCGAAGGTGGCAATGGACTCATCGAACAGGCTGTTGGTCTCGGACTTGCGTCCCACGACGAGCACGTTGCCCTTGTATAGCTTCAGTCGCACGATGCCATTTACCACCGTCTGCGTCTGATCGATGGCCGCCTGCAGCATCTCCCGCTCTGGGCTGAACCAGTAGCCGTTGTAGATGAGCTCGGCGTAGCGCGGCATCAGCTCGTCCTTCAGGTGCGCGGCCTCGCGGTCGAGGGTCAGCGATTCCATGGCTCGGTGCGCCTTGAGCATGATGGTGCCGCCGGGGGTCTCGTAGCAGCCGCGCGACTTCATGCCGACATAGCGGTTCTCGACGATGTCGGCGCGACCGATGCCGTTGGCGCCGCCGATGCGATTCAGCTCCGCCAGCACCTCCGCCGGCGTCATGGTCTTGCCGTCGATGGCGGTGATGTCGCCGGCCGTGAAGCTCAGTTCGATCTCGGTCGGCTGGTTCGGCGCGTCCTCGGGGGCGACGGTCCAGCGCCACATGTCCTTGCCGGGCTCCACCCAGGGGTCTTCCAGGTCGTAGCCCTCGTAGGAGATGTGCAGCAGGTTGGCGTCCATCGAGTACGGCGACTTGGTGCCGTCGCGCTTTTGTTCGACGGCGATGCCGTGCTCGGCGGCGTAGTTCATCAGCTTCTCGCGCGAGAGCAGATCCCATTCCCGCCACGGTGCGATGATCTTGATGTCCGGATTCAATCCGTAGGCGCCGAGCTCGAAGCGGACCTGATCGTTGCCCTTGCCGGTGGCGCCGTGGGAGACCGCATCCGCGCCGGTCTCGGCGGCGATCTCCACCAGGCGCTTAGCGATCAGCGGCCGGGCGATGGAGGTGCCGAGCAGGTACTCGCCCTCGTAGATGGCATTGGCGCGGAACATCGGGTAGACGAAGTCGCGCACGAACTCCTCGCGCAGGTCCTCAATGTAGATCTCTTTGATGCCCGCCGCCTCGGCCTTGGCGCGGGCCGGCTCGACCTCCTCGCCCTGGCCGATGTCGGCGGTGAAGGTGACCACCTCGCAGCCATATTCCTGCTTCAGCCAGCGCAGGATCACCGAGGTATCGAGCCCGCCCGAGTAGGCCAGGACCACTTTGTTGATTAGATTGCGCGCCATGTCGTCACTCCGATGGAAAAATCAATCCGCCAGTATAAGCCGTCGGCGGGCCGCGCTGGGAGTGCTGCCGCGATTGGGCATCGCCGGCACTCGAGATTGTGAAAGTATTCTCTGTAGGCTGGGTTGAGGAACGAAACCCAGCGTCGACCGCTCTGTAACCCGTTGAAAGCTGGGTTTCGCAAGCTCAACCCAGCCTACAACATGACGCCGAATCAGCATGGCGCCGAATTCTTTCACAGTCTCACTCCGGTGGGAGCGGCTTGCAGCCGCGATCGGACCGCGGAGACGTCCGCCAAAGCGCCGTCGCGATTGCAAATCGCTCCCACGCCCCGAGACTGCGCAAGTCTGAGTTCGCCAGGAGGCCGGCCGTCAGAGCCCGTTCAGAAACCCCTCCAAAGCGCCGACGAAGGCATCCGGCTGATCGGCATAGACCCAATGTCCGGCATTGGCGACCGCGCGCAGCCGAGCCAGCGGAAAGCGTTGGCGAATGGCCGCCAGCGCACGGGCATCGACGTAGTCGGAGCGGGTGCCATACAGGAACAGCGCCGGCCCTGTGAACTGTTCACGCGGCGCGTCAGGAAAGGCACGGATCGCCGGCAGGGCTGCGGCAATGTCTGGCAGGTTCAGCCGCCAGCGCCAATGCGCGCCGTCGCGTCGCAGGTTTTGCAGTACATAGCCGCGGATGGCGGCATCCGGAATCGCGACCGCGAGCCGGCGATCGGCGTCGCTGCGACTGCTCAGGGCTTGCAGGGGCAGGGCCAGCATGGCGTCGACCAGCGTCTCGAAGCCGGGCGGATAGTTCAGCGGTGCGATGTCGACCACGCCGATCGCCGCGATGCGCGCTGGGTGGTGCAACGCCAGCCACATCGCCGCCTTGCCGCCCATGCTGTGGCCGACGACGGCCGCTCGCTCGATGCCCTCGCGCTCGAGCAGGGCCGCTAAGTCGTTGGCCATCGCGGCGTAGCTCATGGCCGAGGCGTGCGGCGAATCGCCGTGATTGCGCAGGTCCGGCACCAACACCGGCCGCCGCTCCGCCAGGCGCCGAGCGATGCTATGCCAGTTGACGCCGGAGCCGAACAGGCCGTGCAGCAGCAACAACGGTGTCGCCGCCGGGCCGCCGTAGCGACGCAGCTGTAACCGGAGCGTTGCCGTGTTTTCGTCTAGCATCGCGTCGCCTGCCGTCAAACCGTCATGAGTCGGTAGGAATTTCTCCCCAATTCAGTGATTTTCACCGGATCTTCATGTTTCCTCAATGCCCCTGCAACAGCGCGCGAAGACCATAGGCCGCATTCCATGCGAGGGGCGGCCAAACCATGAGCCACGTTGGTCGCTGGCGGCGTTCCTGAAGCATCGGGTCAAAAACGCCGTCAACTCCATTGGCGACTTCGAGCAGGCCGTCGCCGACGAGGCCAGACGGCGCGCCGTGGACGGCATGATCTGCGGCCATATCCACCACGCCGAGGTCCGCGACATTGATGGCGTCATGTACTACAACTGCGGCGACTGGGTGGAGAGCTGCACCGCGCTAGTGGAACATCACGACGGCAGCATGGCGCTGATGCGTTGGACCGAGGCGCGGCAGGTGCTGGGCAGCGCATGGGCGCCATCTCAGCCGCAGCCCGAACCTCGGCCCCAGCCCCAGCCGGCGGCGGCGATGGCGCAGGCGGGATGACGATCGCGACAGGTCGCGCGATCGGCCTTTGTCTTCGTTCCGGCCACTTCGGCTGACCGACTGCGTAGTCAGGCCATCTTGGCCTGACGACATCAGGGCTGGAAGCCCTGACTACGCACGGCTCAACACCGACCGGCCGGAACGATGATCAAGTCCGCGCGATCAAACCTGGTCGGCTCGATGCAACATTGCTCGATAGCGCACCCAGTCGAAGGCCGGTCCGGGATCGGTCTTGCGTCCTGGGGCGACGTCGCTGTGGCCGGTGATGCGCTCCGGGGTGATGGCGGGAAATCGCGCCATGATTGCGCGCGTGACGTCCGCCAGACAGTGGTACTGGGCGTCGCGGAACGGGACATCGTCCGCGCCTTCCAGCTCGATGCCGATGGAATAATCGTTGCACTCGTCGCGGCCGGCGAAGCAGGAGCGGCCGGCGTGCCAGGCGCGCCGGCGCAGGTCGACGAATTGGATCAGCTCGCCGTCGCGGCGGATCAAGAGGTGCGCGGAGACACGCACCCCGGCGACGAGCGCAAAGTAGGGGTCGGCCTCCGGGTCCAACCGATTCAAAAATAGGGCCTCGATCCAGGGGCCGCCAAATTGCTTCGGCGGCAGGCTGATGTTGTGGATCACGAGCAGATCGATGCGGGCGCCATCGGGTCGCTCGTCCCAATTCGGCGACGCCACCTGACGCGCCTCCGGCAACAGGCCGAGCGCGCTGTCACCCCCCTCGTAATGTTGCGGCATCAACGCCCCGGCATCATGCCCTTGATGACCAGATCGGTCAGGCTGACGATGCCGATGACCTCACCGTTATCGAGCACCGGCGCGCGCGACAGGTCGAAGCGCGTGAATAGCCGCGCGCAATAGCGAATATCCATGTCCGGCGCCACGCTGATCAGCGGTTTGGACATGATTTCGTAGATGTTGACGCGCTCCGGCGCGCGGTCCTTGGCCAGCACCAGGCGCGCGATGTCGGCAATCACCACCATGCCGAGCTCATCGTCGTCGTGGCGTTTACGTACCACCAGCGACTTGGTGTCGACGTGCTGCATCTGTTCCAGCGCCTGAGCGACGGTATCCATCCCGTCGACCATGTCGAAATGCCGCTTCATCACGTCGCGGACGCGGATTGTCTTGTGTTCGCGCATGTCTAGAGTTCCTCCCGCACTTTGTCTGAAAGCATCCGGATCTGATGACTGATACCGACGGCATCCTCCACATCCACTTGGAAGGCGATGCCGCTGCCGGGTTTGTCTTCGAAGCGCCCCACGTTGGAGATGCTTTCGAGAATGCTGCGTGCCAGGTGCTCCTCCACCAGCAGCAGCACCACATCACGTTGAGTCTCCAGGTTGAGGCCGAAGAAGGTCTTTTGCTTCTCCGCTCCCTCGCCGCGCGCCTGGCTGATGACGGTGGAGCCGGTAGCACCCGCCGCCCGCGCCGCCTCCAGCACCTCCGGTGTCTCCGTGCGCTCGACGAGCGCGATGATGAGTTTGAAATGCATCCTCAGGTCTCCTCGGGTTTGGCCCTGCGGCGATGATTGAAGCGCGCGTACAGCTCGCTGAGCTGCGCGTAGCCCATCACGGACATGATCGGAAACAGACTGGCGAAGGCAATGAGCCCAAAGCCGTCGAGCAGCGGGTTGCGCCCCGGAATGTTGCTCGACAGGCCAAGCCCCAGCGCCGCCACCAATGGCACCGTGACGGTCGAGGTTGTCACGCCGCCGGAATCATAGGCCAGCGCGATGATGGTGCGCGGCGCGAAGGCGGTCTGGATCAGCACCAGGACGTACCCGGTGATGATGTAATAGTGCAACGGCGTACCGGTGACGATGCGATAGGCGCCCAGCGCGATGCCGATGGCGACGCCGAGGGCGACCGCGATGCGCAGCCCCCAGGTGCCGATGGCGCCGGCGGAGACCTGATTGGCCTTGATCGCGACCGCGATCAGCGACGGCTCGGCGATGGTGGTGGCAAAGCCGATCGCGAAGGCGAAGGCGTAGACCCACAAATAGGCCTGCCAGTGCTGGCGTTGTCCGGCCTCGTCACCGACCAGGCCGAGGAACTCCGGCGCCGTCAATTGCGCCGCCATCAGCTTGCCCAGCGGGAACAGCGCCGTCTCCAGCCCCTGGATGAAGAAGGCCAGGCCCAGCAGCACGAGCACGAAGCCGGTCAGGATGCGACCCAGGTTGGGGATGGGGCGACGCAGCACCAGCACCTGAAACCCGATCAGGATCGTGAGGATGGGCAACACATCGTCGACCGTGGCACAGATCGGCACGATGTGATCGAAGAAACAGAAGTTGTCCATTACATCGCCGTTCCGAGGTTGTTCATGACATCGCCATACCGAAGTCGCCCGGCGAACCGCGTTGCGTGTCCGGTGTTGGAGCGTTCAGATCAGGATGCCGTAACCCATAACGAAGATCATCGGCGTCAGCGACGCGAACGCGATCAGCCCGAAGCCGTCGATCATCGGGTTGCGGCCCTCGATACTCGAGGCCAGACCGACGCCCAGCGCGGTGACCAGAGGAACCGTGATGGTGGAGGTGGTCACGCCGCCGGAGTCGTAGGCGATGCCGATGATCTCCCGCGGTGCGAAAGCGGTCATGACGACCACGCCCAGATAGCCGCCGATGATCAGGTACTGGATTGGCCAGCCACGCAGGATGCGTAGCACGCCGATGACGATCGCCAGCCCGACGGCGAACGCGACGGTGTAGCGCAGCCCCTGCGCATAATCCCCACGCGCGGCCTCGGAGGTGGCGATCATACCGCCGTTAGCCGCGACCTCGGCGGCCTCCTCGGCGACGGCGATCAGCGCCGGCTCGGCAACCGTGGTACCGAAGCCGAGACAGAACGCAAACGCCAGCAACCAGAACAGACTCCCCTTGCGCGCGAAGTCCCAGGCCATGGTCTCACCGATGGGAAACAGCCCAAGCTTGAGGCCCTGAACGAACAGCGTGAGCCCGATCACGACCATCAGGGTACCGACGGCGAGGTCGACCAGGTTGGGAATGGGCTCGCGCAAGACGATCAGCTGAAAAAAGGCGATCACCGCCACGATGGGCGCGAGGTCGCGCAGGCTTTCCGCGAGGGAGCGTAGCGTCTGCCAGAGGAACGCGCCTAGCATTGTCTGCGGTCTGCCCCGCCAAGCCCCCGCCGCTCGGGTCTGAGGTGTCCGGGTCTGGGGTGTCTGGTCATCGTCTTGATGCGTGCTCCGCTCATGGCGCAGGGTTGAAGTGAGTAAGGCATCGCCGGCTGGTATCGTACTAGACTATCGACACCAGGTGGCCGCGACCCGACGCAGCCTTCGAGCCATGGCGCCGAGTACCGCGCCGATTGTGAATTGACTATGACCGACATGCCCCTTTTTTTTGTCGATGCCGCCGCGCTGAAGGAGCGCCTGCCTGCCCAGGCTCTGATCGAGTCGCATGTACGTGTGGCCCTTGAAGAGGATCTCGGCAGCGGCGACGTCACGGCGGCATTGTTGCCTGCTGAGCAGCAGGCGCAAGCCGACGTGATCACACGCGAGGCAGCGGTCCTCAGCGGGACTGCCTGGTTTGAGACCGTATTTCGGCTACTCGACGCCGATGTCCGCGTTGAATGGCAGGCGGCGGACGGCGAACGGGTCGGTCCTGGGCAGGTCTTGTGTCGCTGTTCTGGGCGATTGCGTTCACTACTTACTGGTGAGCGCACTGCCTTGAACTATCTACAGACACTATCGGGCACCGCGACGCGTGCGCGCCGTTATGCGGAGGCCGTCGCCGATCTGCCAGTGCGTCTACTCGATACGCGAAAGACGCTGCCCGGACTGCGACGGGAGCAGAAATATGCCGTGGCCTGTGGCGGATGCCATAACCATCGCATCGGCTTGTTCGACGCGATTCTGATCAAGGAAAACCACATCCTCGCCGCAGGCTCCATTGGTGCGGCCGTCGCCGCTGCGCGCGCACGGCATGCGAGCTTGCCGGTTGAGGTCGAGGTGGAATCCATCGTCGAGTTGGATCAGGCATTGGCGGCGGCGGCCGATCGCGTCCTCCTCGACAACTTTTCGCTCGACGCACTGCGCAGCGCGGTCACGGTCAATGCTGGCAGGGCGCGGCTGGAGGCGTCCGGCGGCATCACACTCGCGGGCTTGCGTGCGGTCGCTGAGACGGGTGTCGACGATATCTCCATCGGCGACCTAACCAAGGACGTCGATGCCGTCGATCTCTCGATGCGCGTGCGTTCGACGGAAGGCGTCTAAGTTCGCGCGGCGTCGCGGCGAAATGACGCCGTTGCGAGCAAGCTTCTCAACGGCTTAGCGCGGGTGTTCTGGGGGCAGGGTAGACAAATCCCATCGAAATGTCCTTGCAGATAGAAAAAAGTAATTGTGAATTTAATGAAATTCTAATATTATCTTTCCCGTCGGCGGCACAGACCGCCGGCGCTTGCTAACCCAGACGAGATTCAATCGGAGAACATAGATGAAAAAGCTTGCTACTGCTGCGGCCGTTGCCGCCCTCCTCGGTGTGTCTGCTTCCGCCAACGCCTGGTGGGGTCCTGGTTATGGCGGCCCCGGTTACGGTAACGGTTGGGGCGACGGCATGGGCGACATGTTTAGCGATATGTTCGGCGACGGTTACGGCGACTTCAACATGAGCATGTCCGGCGGTGGTCGTGGTTACGGTCGCGGTCGCGGCTACGGTTACGGTCGTGGCTATGGCAACGGCTACGGCTACCCCGGTGGCTACGGTTACGGTGCCCCCTACGGTTACGGCGCTCCTTACGGTGGTTACGGCTACCCTTACGCCGCTCCTGTTGCGCCGATGGCTCCTGCTGCGCCGGCTCAGCCCGAAGCCAAATAATCAGTTTGGCGAGCCGTGATCCCCGACGAGGGGATCCTTTTTTGCTGACACGCTGTGCTGATTGTCCAGGAGCAGTATTCGCACAAGGATGTGCCACCCCGTCCCTCTGACCCTTCTTGTGACGTTTGTTCCGCCCGAGCAACCGCGGCCGCAGTCCGCTGTCTGATTGCTTGCCGGCCATTTCCTCCCTGCGTCCTTTCACGCGACGACCCTCTCCGCTGTTTTCAAGACGCTTTCGCCAGGACCTTCTGACGCTCGCTCATCGTGAGACAGGCTATGTAATCCGCGCTGCGCCACTGCATAAGACCTGGCGGAAAGGTCCGCACCTGACCCGGACCCGGACCCGTCGCCCCAAAGTTGCCTCCCCAGTGACAGCAACCGACCCGCAGCTGACGCTGGAGCTTATGGCTGCGACGGACCGCTTCCGACGCTTAGCCGACATAACGATAAAACTGAGGTGCGGTTTACTGAAGCTGACTAGAGCGGTAGCGAAAGGAAGCTTCAGTTATACCGTCACTCTCCAGCGCGTTGTGAGGCGGCGATTGGACGGCGGCGACGATCCAGAGTCTGATCGTCTCCTGCAGGATGCATGAGATTGATCCCCACGCCTATCTGGTCGATGTCCTGCAGCGCATCGACACTCACCCGGCCAAGGATGTTGAGCAGCTCATCCCGCGCAACTGGAAGCAACGCTTCGCCGACAACCCGCTGCGCTTGGATGTTGAGCGACTTGCTTCCTGAGCCAGCGCTATACGCAGTCTGCTCGCTCGGTCGCGCGTACGATCCCGCGATCCCGCTTTTCCCCAGCACACCAGGTTGCGCGATCGCTGTGGGGTCAGGCTCCTACGCCGCCACGACGCCGATGAATTCTCTCCGAGGTGGGGCCGACGAAATTGCCTCGTCGGTTTCGCCCAGAACGTGGCTGCGATAACGGTGATGCTCACGCCATTCCGGGGTGGGCGGTTGCAGCTCGAGCGCTGCTCACTGGCCGACCTGGGATGGGGCTCCGTCGTCACTGCGGTACCCGCACCGGAACTCCCGTCGTCGCGAAGAAACCAAACAGGGAACTCGCCCGGGGGCTGGGGTGACCCAAATTGTTGCGTGTTTCGAACATTTTGCCATTTTGCGACTCTATGTGGGTTAGCGCCGAAAAAAATCCACGCATGCCGGCCGTCACGTTAATGCAGGAGGTCACTGAGGCGTTCGTCCATCAGCGTGCCTCCGGGATAGTGGCAATAAGTCAATAAAAAACAGTTATATAACTAGTAAAATTAATCCTTTATGAAATCCGAGAAAGCAACGGCGTTGCCGCGACCCGCGGCAGGAAGCGGTACAGATTGACGCGGTGCAGAGAACCAAGGTTCGGCACAATCGTTGCCATTTTCAGGGGCTGTTGATTTTTGACAACACCGATGCAATTATGCACTCTATAGCGAAGCCGGCGACTAGGTCGGGTAAACCGCGTCGGGCCGAAAACAGACCTTCGTTCCGATCAGGGCGCATCTGCGCTGGCCAAAGCCTCCAACACTGGTAGAGTCGAAATGAACGTCTATCTGAGCAACAACCTAAACGGTTCGGGCACCGCACTTGTCTTGGACGGCAATCTGGACGTGACCGACGCGGACCTCGAGCAACTCGGAGAGCTCGGCGATCAACTGCGGTGCAAGATCACAACGGTCGTGCTCTCGCGCACCAACCTTCAGGGAACTGGCATCAAGCACCTGAACGCCTTGCCAAACCTGACACGCCTGTTCCTGAACGGCTCGTCCATCACCGACTCGGCGCCGTTCGATGAGCTGCCGGGCAGTCTCGAGGTTTTGAATCTCGACAACACAAGCGCCGGAGATCGCGGTGTCTCGCGACTATGCGGCATGCCGAGCTTGCGGGTGCTGCGCCTGGAAGGAACCGAGGTAACCGATCGCGGCCTATTCGCCTTGCTAGAGCTTCGAAGCCTGAGCGAGATCTACTTGGAGAGAACGGCGACAAGCTGGATGGCCCGTCGGCGCCTCGAGAGCAACATCACGCTGAACGCGGCCGGATACCCTCAAATCATGCGTTACGCCAAAGGTTACGCGACATGCGCGCGCAGTCTAATAACACTGCGCGCGCGCACCTACAAGCATGGTTTCAACTACGGCGCGCAGTTTTGACCCTAGGGCTCGGCGGGACGCTGCTCGCGGCAGGGCTGGGCAGACCGGAGGTCCGTCACGCAGGCGCGACAGGGCGGCATGAGCCGCATCACAGGGGCCAGGCGCCCGCCGTGCGCGCCAAGAAGCGTTTCGTGCCGCCTGCACGGAATGGAGAACTCGAACCGTTCGTTACAACGGAGCAATCAAGGCGGGGACTGGGCATCTCGGAGCAAGCAATCTCATACGCAGTGGAACGGGGCGACGTGCCTGTGCTGCGTCGTTTCGATGCCTGACCTGCCTGATTAATAAGCGGCGGCGAGACGATCTGGGTTTGGCCCGCACAGGGTCTTCAGTGCGGCGGGGAAGTCCAGAGACTCGATCTGCCGCAACAGCTCGCGTCCGTCCTCGGGCGCTTCGCGGTCGACCCAGGCCTGCAGCCAGGGCAGGTGGTCCAGGGCGCGGGTGTTTCCGGCCCCCAGCAGCCCCTCAAACTCGCCCATGCGGCGGCTTCTTTCCCCGCGATCGGTCTCCAAGCCTTCCATAGGCTCGGCTTTCGCTGGCGGCAGCTGGAGCTTCGTGAGCACCGCCGCCGTCGCCTCTGCAGCGGCGAAAAAGCGGTCATGCCGTCCGGTGTCGATGGGGTGCTTGTCGGCTAGGGCCGACTCTAACTGCGCGGCCGCTGCAGCCAGATCGGTCGCCTCAAGCGCGCCAGCCGAACCCGCAAGCGATGCAACAGGTCGCACGCCTGCTGACCGGTTACGCTCGCATGAGCTTCCGTGCGGCGGGCGCGGTCACCATCGACGGCATCCAGCTAGCCGTTCCTCGAGACTCCATGACCGGCCGGTGATGGCCGTAAGCGCCCGTCGAGAGCGGGCGCTGTTTTCGTTCGGTCAGCACTCCGTGCGCTCAGCCATCTCCAGGGCGTCGTCGACCTCGATTCCAAGATACCGCAAATGTGCAGCTGAACATTTCC